>NZ_JBQNAZ010000021.1:0-47655 GCF_052170195.1 Tannerella sp.
AGCCCTCCCAACGGGGATATTGCTTTTTCCCCAACGCTTCGCTTCCGCTCCGCATTGAGCTGAATTATCTCGCCCTTTCAGGGCTGTTTTTCAATGGTTAATTGTCAATGATTAGTGGTTATTTGCCGGGTACATGATTCGGCGTGTACCACGCATAACCATTAACCATTGTCCGAAAGGGCTGAAAGCCCGAATTATTTCAGCCCCATCCCGCAAGGGTGGGGTATCGACATCCGGACCTTGTTCGGAGGACTGAAGGCCTGAATTAAATTCATTCTTATTTCTTCTATCGCGTAATCTGGGTTTATTTTACGATTGGATGATGACCCGCTGAGTCGGTGCCAAATGTTTATGACGATATTCGATCCGTTCTACGACGTTTGTGGCCAGTTGACGGAAAGCGGCCCCCGTGATCGTATCGGGGGCCAAGGCGGCCGGTGCGCCGGCATCTCCGCTTTCGCAGATGCTTTGCACAAGGGGAATCTGTCCGAGTAGCGGTACGTTCAGTTCTTCGGCCAGCTGTTTGCATCCTTCTTTTCCGAAGATGTAATATCGGTTTTCCGGCAGTTCGGCCGGGGTAAACCATGCCATATTCTCAATAAGACCTAATACGGGAACATTCACCTTTTCGCCCAGAAACATGCTGATTCCTTTGCGTGCGTCGGCCAGAGCGACTTGCTGAGGGGTGCTCACAACGACGGCGCCTGTAATGGCGAGTGTTTGCACGAGTGTCAGGTGAATATCGCTTGTGCCCGGCGGGAGGTCGATCAGCAGATAATCGAGTGCTCCCCAGTTGGCGTCGGCAATCAGTTGTTTGAGCGCATTACAGGCCATGGCGCCACGCCACAGTACGGCGTTATTACGGTCGACGAAGAAACCGATGGAGAGCAGTTTTACACCGTAATTCTCGGCCGGGCATATCAGATCGCGCCCTCCTACCTTTTCAAGTACCGGGCGGGCATCTTCGACGTTAAACATCTTGGGTTGTGATGGTCCGAAAATATCGGCATCCAGCAGTCCAACGCTGTATCCTTCGGCGGCCAGCGCTACTGCGAGATTGGCCGAGACGGTGCTTTTGCCTACTCCGCCTTTTCCGGAGGCCACGGCGATGATATTTTTTACATCGGGAAGCAGCTTGTCAGGCTCCGGACGTTTTTCCTGCAGGGCTTTAACGGAGATATTTCCTTTAATGTCGATCTCGGGAGAGATGTAGGTGAGAATCGATGTTTCGGCCGCTTTTACAACGGATTGAATAAACGGATCGTTCGGTTTCTCAAAGATGAGTGTAAACGATACTTTGGAGCCTTCGATGCGTATGTTGTCTTCGACCATTCCGGCTTCGACCAAGTTCTTGCCGGTGCCCGGGTAGCGCACCTTTTCGAGCGCTTCCAGAATTAATTTCGGATAAAGTGTCATATAGGTTGTTTTATTTATACGTTTGTGAGCCTCCGCGCCGGCTTCTGTTGTAGCTGCGGTAGGCGTCGGGTTCAATGTCTACGTCAGGTTCGATCCACGTTTCGCGCGGTTGGCAGACGAAGCGGAGATATTTGATATTCAACCCCCGTTCAATCCACTGTTGTTCGTAATATGTCCGGATGGACAGGATATCGTCGGCAGCGCCCGAATGATAGAGATCGTCCGTGCATGCCTGGACAGGTAAGTCATTAGACTTTATCATCTCAGTCGTGTAGGTGAACATAAAATGACTGTCCGTCTTGAGATGAATGAGGCCGTCCGTACGAAGTATTTCACTGTACATACGCATGAAACGCGTGCTTGTAAGCCGTTTGTTCACTTTCTTCATCTGTGGGTCGGGGAAGGTGAGCCACAGCTCGGCGACTTCGCCGGGGGTGAAGAAATGACTGATCCGTTCGATCTCGGTGCGCAAAAAGGCAACATTCTTCATTTCGGTATCGAAAGCTTCCTTGGCACCAGCCCACATGCGTGCGCCTTTGATATCGATTCCGATAAAGTTTTTATCGGGGAAAAGGCGTCCCAGTCCAACCGTGTACTCGCCGCGTCCGCACCCAAGTTCGAGAACGATGGGGCGTTCGTTTTTAAATACTTCCGCGTGCCAATGGCCTTTCAGCGGACAGCCTCCCTGGGCCTGCAACACTGCATACGGATACTGAAAGACGTTCGGTAACGCTTCCATCTCCGCAAACTTTTGTAATTTGTTTTTTCCCATGAGGCACAAAGATACGGAAAAATATCGGATGTGTTTGGGAGGGGGAAATTTCCCCCTCCTGTCTCGTTGGTTATTCCAGCCATCAATGCCCTAAATGCCCCATGTTACGTAATAAAAAGCTCGATTGTAAGAGGTGTTGGTTATGAATAGTTACGCTAATGTTTGGTCATCGATAGCTGCATCGGGAGCGTTCTTTTGTACCGATTTGATACCGTTATCACAAGAGACTTCACTTTCGTACATTTGACTACTGCCAATGACTTGTCCGTTCGTAGCTTTCAGGTTAAAATAAAATTTACCATTTTTTGCGATGTTCTTCTCAAAACGACTCTCCGTCGGTGCATTTTTCTTTACCGACTCTATTCCGTTCATGCATGCAGCTTTAGTTGTGTAACCTTCACTCGATAAAATCACCTGTCCGTTTGTAGCTTTCAGATTAAACTGAAACTCACCGTTCTTTCGGGTTGAAATTACAAATTTTCCCATTGTCTTTATTTTATTTTTATGATAAATATTTTTGTCATTGTTTAAACAAGCAAACGATTATAATTGTTCAATCCTGAAAGAAAATGATTACATGAGGCCATTTCTGACTTTTCTCGTCTTAAAAAGTCATATTTATCCCGGTAGGAGATTCCTCATTGCATTAATATGCACACACAGCAGGAGTAGCAGCGGGTAGTAATCTTTCAGCTCATGCCGCAAGGTTTTCAGGGCTTTGCTCATGCGGGCTTCGATGGTTTTCGGGGAGAGTTCGAGCCGAGTGGCGATTTCACGATACGTCAGTCCGTTGAAACGGTTCATCTCAAATACTTCCCTGACATCGCTCGACAATTTCTCTAACGCTTGACGGAGACGGGTCTCAAGTTCGCCCAACGTGTAGAAGTCTTCGGGCGACATGGATGCATGGGGCTGCTCAACCTGGTCGGGGGTATATCTGGTTGTAACCGATTCTTTGCGCAGGTAATCCGTACAACTGTTGCGGACGCTGGTAAGCAGGAAATTGCGAAAAGAAAGCCGGATATCGATGGTCTTCCGATTTTTCCAGACTTTCAGAAATGTTTCCTGCACGATGTCTTCCGAGGCCTCCGGATCATTTACGTAACGTTGCGCAAAGACGCACAGAGCGGGATAAAATTCAAAAAACAATTCCTTGAAAGCCTCGCGACTGTCATGAACAGCTATTTTTCTGAATAGATTTTCGATGTATGCATCGTCTTTCATGTTATTTGTTTTTCTTCGATATGCTACGGATGATTCACCGCAAATGTATAACATATCGGGCATATCTGCAAACCATGCAGGCTACTTTTATGCGGGTTTGCTACGCAATGTGATTGAAAGAGTGTCTTTTTTACTTCGAATGTGAGCGTAGGCGCATCTCGATACGGAAGGTTGTGCCTTTACCGATCTCGGAGGATTTTACATAAATTTCGCTGCCTGGTGTCGTCTCCACGATGCGGCGGACGAGTGATAAGCCTAATCCCCAGCCGCGTTTTTTGGTCGTATAGCCGGGGTTAAAGATGGTCTGAAAGCGCGATTTCGGGATGCCTTTGCCCGTGTCGGTCACATCGATCCAGACGCGTTGCTTGCGGCTGCCTGTGCGGAATGTGATCGTTCCTTGTCCTTCCATGGCATCGACAGCGTTTTTCATCAGGTTTTCAATCACCCATGAAAAGAGCGACTCGTTCATCATCACGAACAAGGGCTGGTCGGACAGTTCGGTTTCGATGTGTACTTTCGACGAGATACGTGTGCTCATGTAGTCACAGGCCGAGCGGATGGCCTCGTTCACGTTGAGTGGTTTCAGCGCCGGATCGGAGCCTATTTTGGAAAAGCGGTCGGCAATCACTTCGAGTCGTTTTACATCTTTTTCCATTTCGTGCAGGTAGGTGTCGTCTACTTCTTTTGTTTTGAGGTATTCGATCCATGCAATCAGGGATGATATGGGGGTGCCGAGCTGGTGTGCCGTTTCTTTCGAGAGGCCGACCCATACTTTGTTCTGTTCGGCTTTTTTTGTGCTCGCTAATGCCAGAAACGCAATGAGGATAAAGATAAAGACGACCGAAAGCTGTACATAAGGATACATCAGGAGGCGTTTGAGGAGGATGGAATCGTCGTAATAGAGGTATTGGTATGAGTTGGGACCGATCTCGACAGGGATGGGGGGATTCTTCGATTGAAATTCGGTGACTTTTCGTTTAAGAAAAGCGTCTTCGTCGCTGCCGCGCACATCGATGTTACGGTGGCTGAGAATATTTCCGGCATCGTC
Source organism: Tannerella sp. (assembly GCF_052170195.1). Classification (GTDB taxonomy): domain Bacteria; phylum Bacteroidota; class Bacteroidia; order Bacteroidales; family Tannerellaceae; genus Tannerella. The sequence goes on from NZ_JBQNAZ010000021.1 coordinate 4,461, forward strand.
GCACAGGATGACGGGGATGGAGGTGTTGCCTTCGATGATGCGCAGGACGACCATCAGGTTTTGATCCGTGTTTTCGGTTGTCAGTACACGGTAGGCTTCCGTCCATATTTCCATTCGTACGCGCTCTTCGTGTGCCAGTTTCCGGATTAGCATGTCGGAAACCACGACCGACGCGATGGCAATCAGTACGGCTCCGATAATAAAGGCATATTTCAGATTCCGGCGCGACTCATATAAATTATTCATAGCTTATCGTCTTGTATCATTACGTTAGTAAACGATGACGGATATGAAATATTATACGTGTCGCGCCGGAATAGAGGAACGGTGTTTTTTTACCCGTTTTATTTGAGCCCTCTGTTTTTCAGCAACGGGGTAGTCGTCGCCTCTTTACCGCGGAAGTTCATGTACATCACGTCAGCATCGTCGATACCGCCGGGGGTGAGGATATATTGGCGGAACTTATCGGCCGTTGTACGGTCGAAGATATCGCCTGTTTTCTTAAATGCTTCGAAGGCGTCGGCATCGAGCACCTCCGCCCAGATGTAGCTGTAATAGCCGGCGGTATATCCACCTCCCATCGTATGATTGAAGTAGGTGCTGCGATATCGGGGTGGGATTTGGGCAAGAGCTTTGCGACGCGTCATCGCTTCGTTTTCGAATTTCAGCACATCGAACCCGTCGGGGATTTCCTGCAAGACGTGGTAATCCATATCGAGGTACGAGGCCTGCGTATATTCGGCTGTGATGAATCCCTGTCCATACTTGCTGCTCTTATCCAGCTTGTCGATGAGTTCCTGTGGTATGTCTTCGCCCGTTTGGTAATGTTTGGCGTAGACTTTCAGGACTTCGGGCTCGAGCACCCAATGTTCCATCACCTGCGAGGGCAGCTCCACAAAGTCGCGGGGTACGCCGGAGATGCCGTAGTAGTGAACATCCCGGAAGAGTCCGTGAAGGGCATGTCCGAACTCGTGGAACATGGTCGTCGCTTCGTCAACGCTCAACAATGCGGGCTGACCGGCTGCAGGTTTCGTGAAGTTGCACACGATCGTTACGACGGGAGCTACGCGCTGTCCGTCCTTATACGTTTGCGGGCGATAGGAGCCGCACCATGCTCCGCCCCGTTTGCTGGGACGGGGGAAGAAGTCGAGGTAAAGTATGCCCAAATGCGTGCCATCGGCATCTTTACATTCGAAAGCCGTCGCTTCGGGATGCGGTCTGGGAATGTCTTTAATCTCGGTGAAAGAGATGCCGTAGAGCCGGTTAGCGACATAGAACATGCCGTCGCGTACTTTTTCGAGTTGCAGGTAGGGACGCACAGCATTTTCGTCGAGGTCGAATTTACTCTTTACTACCTTTTCATTATAGTAACGCCAGTCCCAGCCTTGCAGCGGCTCGTCGAGACCGTCCTGTTTCATGGCGGCCTGCAGGTCGGACAACTCGCTCTGGGCTTTCAGGAGCGCCGGTGTCCAAACTTCGTCGAGCAGCTTATACACGTTGGCTTCGGTTTTGGCCATACGGTCGTCGAGCACAAAAGCCGCATACGTCGGATAGCCCATCAGGCGGGCTTTTTCGAGGCGCAGGCGAACGAGTTTATTCACCACCTCCTTGTTGTCCGTCTCGTTATTGCGGTTGCCGCGGCTGATGTAAGCGTTGAATATCTTTTCACGCAGTTCGCGACGATCGGAGTACTGAAGGAAAGGCATTACGCTGGGGTTGTGGAGCGTAAAGATCCATTTTCCTTCTTGTCCGGCGTTCTTTGCTTCTTCGGCAGCCGAGGCGATGAGACTTTCGGGCAGTCCGGAAAGGTCTTCCTGCTTGTCGATCACGAGCTGGAAGTCGTTCGTTTCCTTGAGCAGATTCTGTCCGAAGGTGAGTTGCAGCAGCGAGATTTCGCTGTTCAGTTCGCGCAGACGCTCCTGCTTGTCGGACGGCAGGTTGGCGCCACTGCGTACAAAGCCTTTATAAACTTCTTCGAGCAATTTGGCCTGTTCTTTGTTGAGTCCCAACTCGGCTTTACGATCATACACAGCCTTTACGCGTGCAAAGAGCTGCGGATTCAGGTTGATATCGTCGTTATGTTTCGATAACATCGGCGAGAGTTCACGGCTGAGCGCTTGCATCTCGTCGGAGGTATTGGCGCTGTTTAATCCGTAAAACACGAGGCTTACCTTGCTCAATAGCCGTCCTGCCTGATCGAGGGCTACGATGGTGTTCTCGAAATCGGCCGCTGTACTGTCTCCCGCAATGGCTTCGATTTCGTGCTGATGTTCTTCCATTGCCCGGAGGAAGGCGGGTTTGTAATGTTCCATTTTAATTTCCTCGAAAGGAGGCACCTGAAAAGGTGTGGTATATTCCGCAAAGAAAGGATTTTCCTGCGTCTGCGCCGGAGTATCGGCAGATTTTTGCTTACATGCGCCGACGATTGCTGCCATTCCCATTAAGATAACTGTTTTTTTCATTGTTAAGTTCTGTTTATACTGTGATTATTTATAATGCTTATTTCGGTCGCATGAGAGATACAGGTGATAGCCTTCTTCTCCCTGCAAGGATTCTTCGATAAAGGCGCGTACGTATTGCGTGCCGTCGGCCGTCATGCTTAAACGTATGCTTTCGAGCGATTCGAAATCGTCTTGCACCATAGCCTGACCGCAAACAAACACACACATTAATAAAATCCACTTCTTCATGTCTTTCTGTAATTTAAACTCTTATTTCATGACAACGGGCACAAATATATAAAACTTTCGTCTTGTGAACAAAAGCGAATGAATCTCTTCCTTTTCCCCCGCGAGATTCCGAACGCAGTGAGGAATGACAAAGGTGGGCGTTCGTAATTCGTAATTCCTCTTACTTTTGTCATTCAGAGCGTAAGCGAAGAATCTCTTTTCCGTTACTTTTGGCTTGACCCAAAAGTAACCAAAAGGTCAAGGCTTCGTGCGCTTCACACGACTTCGCGACGCTCGCAGGTCGGAAAATCAGGTAACTCGCTTCGCTTCGGACAGCCTGATTTTCTTTCGCCCTGCTCGCTGCTCCGTCGGCTCACCGCCGGAAATCAATTGTCAATGGTTAATTGTCAATTGTTATACCGGGTACATAATCTATATTCCTTCAGGCTTTTAGCCCTCCGCCGAGGGGGGCGCCTGTGTTCCCCAACGCTTCGCTGCGCTACGCATTGGGCTGAATTAACGCGCCCTTTCAGGGCTGTTTTCCAATTGTTAGTTGTCAATGGTTATTTTCCAGGTACATGATTCGGCGTGTACCACGCATAACAATTAACAATTGACCATTAACAATTAATTTCATGATTCGGCGTGTACCACGCATAACAATTAACAATTGACCATTAACAATTACTTTTGTCATTCAGAGCGAAGCGAAGAATCTCTTCCCTCTTCCCCGCGGGATTCCTCACTGTGTTCGGAATGACAAAGGGGGGCGTTCGGAATGACAAAGGGGGAAGGGCATTCCTGCCATTTTGTCGTTTTTTACTTCAAGCTCGCGCTTTTTTCAGAGACGCTTCTCTGATTTTCATTCAACGTTGTCTGGTTTTCATTCAACGTCGTCTGATTTTCATCCGACGTTGTCTGCTTTTCAAACGGCCGTGTCTGATTTCGGTGCAAAGCCCGAGTAAAAAAGGTCGCGGCCTTCCGTTTCTTATCCTTCGTTGTCGGCGGACGGAGTGTCGGCGGGCTTTTCGGTGCGGCGGATGAAGCGTTTACGCATCTCGTCGACGTGCGCTTTGACGGCGGCGTCCTTTCGTTCCGCGCCTTTGAGTCAGGTATAGACCTCGTCGGCGCGGAGCAGGGCATCGTTATTCGTAAATTGGGCTCAATTGAATCGGAAACATGTTATATAACATATATAGTTGTTGTTTTATTGCAAAAAAACGAATACTTTTGCGGGCTCTAAAAAAAACAGCTTGAAGATAAAAAAGTGAGCCATACAAAGTCAGATAATAAGATGTCGATAAGTAGAAATAAGAACACTTTTCGAGGCTTTTGCACTCTATACGAGAGTATAGTGGAGATGTTTTTACCAATATTTACAAATATTAACGGGGGGGGGGTACCCTTATTTAATTATTCTGCCGAGTTTTCAACCGGCTTTTCTCCCGTTTTTTCCGAAACCAAATTTATTCTTTCCCGATATTGCAGGCGGTATTTCTTTGTACGGCCCGATACCGGTATGCTTCCTTTTGTATCCGAAAGGAGACGATACTTCTATGCCCTGAACGCAAAGACTGTAGATGAGATGAACGAATGGAACAATAAACATAATATTATTAAAAACAATTAAGAATGAAACGTAAACATTCAATCTGTAAATGGAAAGGAATACTGTTTGCCCTGCTGTGGACAGTATCGTTGGGAACGTTTGCTCAGACTGTTACCGTACGCGGTACGGTCGTGGACGATACGGGTTTGACCGTCATCGGAGCATCCGTTGTGGTAGAGAGTAACCGCACGATCGGTACGATTACCGATATTGACGGGAAGTATGTATTGGAGAATGTGCCATCCGAAGGCAAACTTACCTTCAGCTATATGGGGATGCAAACCCAAACGGTGACGGTGGCCGGACGGACAACGATCGACGTGACGATGAAATCTGACGACAAGGTGCTGGACGAAGTCGTAGTCGTAGGTTACGGTGTACAGAAGAAGGCGAACTTAACGGGTTCCGTTGCCTCGCTTCAGGCCGAGGCGCTTGAAGCGCGTCCGGTGGCGAGCGTTTCCGCCGCAATGGCCGGAACGATGCCGGGAGTAACGACGATCCAGAACTCCGGTGCGCCGGGCGCCCAGACGGGAACGATCACCATCCGCGGTAAGAACTCGATCAATGCTGCCAGTCCGTTGGTAATTGTCGACGGAGTACCGGGAAGCATGAACTCGATCGACCCGCAAGACATCGAGTCGATTTCTGTTTTGAAGGATGCCGCTTCGTCGGCTATTTACGGTGTGCAGGCCGCCAATGGGGTTATCTTGATCACCACCAAGAAGGGCAAAGCAGGACAGAGCGCCCGTGTCAATTATTCCGGATTAGTGTCGTGGGCAAGCCCTACCGCCCGACTCAATTTCCTCGGAGCAGCCGATTTTGCCATGTTGTATAACGAAGCTACGCGTAACGAAAATCCGAATGCTCCGCTGCCGTTCTCGGACAAAGATATCCAGAAATTTCGCGATGGCTCCGACCCGATCGGACATCCCGACACGGATTGGTACAATGCGGTAATGAAAAAGAGAGCGCTCGAAACGCAACACAATGTATCGATCAGCGGTGGATCGGAAAGTACGACGTATATGGCTTCGTTGGCTTATCTTTTTCAGGACGGATTGTCGCAGGAAAAAAGCTATGACCGGTATAACGGCCGTATCAATCTCGACTCGAGAATCAACAAGTGGGTAAGTGTCGGCTTGAATGCTTCTGCTTATCGCGGAACGGATCAGGACGAATTTGAAGGATTTGCATCGTTGTTACAATATGTAAACCGTATACCTCCCACATTCGGCATTTATGATAAAGACGGAAACTTTAAATACGATGGTTTGAACAACCCTGTTGCCCATCAGGGACGCACGGGACTTTACCGCAATATTGATCAGCAAATCCATGCGACAGCTTCCCTCACCTTGACTCCGATTGAAGGATTGAGCATCAAAGGGGTTTACTCGTTACGCCACGATGCCCGTGATCAGCGTAAGTTCAAAAAGCATTTGGAATATGGTAAGTTTAATTCCGGTAAGCGCGAAGGATATCATAATTATTATAACTGGAACTGGTACACATCGCAGTTGCTGGTTAATTACAATAAAACATTCGACAAGCATACGATCGGTCTTTTGGCGGGTGCCGAACAGGTGGAATATACGTATCGATACACCGAAACGAGTCGTACCGGCGGTGGAAGCGATGATCTTCCCGAATCGCTCAATACGCTCGATGCCTCATCGCAAAAAAACCTTGACGGCGGACATGAAACGGCGCGTCTTTCATACTTCGGACGTATTCAGTATGATTACGAGAACAAATACCTGTTCGAGGCCAACATGCGTGCCGACGCTTCGTCGCGTTTCCCGAAAGATAATCGCTGGGGATTCTTCCCGGCTTTCTCGGCCGGATGGAGACTCTCGGAAGAAGCATTTATCAAAGATCGCTTCGACTGGCTCAGCAATTTTAAGTTGCGTCTGGGGTGGGGGAGAACCGGTAATGAAGAGTTGAAAAGCGATGATATTTATCCGGCCGTTCCGACGTATGCCTACAATGCTAAAAATCGCTTGACGATGTTCGGCAATACGCTTTACTCGACGGTGCATGAATCACGCTACGTGAATTCAAACTTGAAATGGGCGACCGTGACCAACTATGAATTGGGTCTTGAAGCTGCATTCCTGAACAACATGGTCGGCTTTGAACTGTCTCTTTACAAAAAACGTACAAACGATATGTTGCTTTACCTCCCTGTTCAGGGCGTGATCGGGATGAATCCTCCGGCGCAGAATGCCGGAAATGTGGAGAATACCGGATTTGACTTGAGTGTCTTCTACAACAACCGTATCAATAAAGATTTCAGATATAGCGTCAACTTCAATGTGGCATACGTAAAGAACGAAATCACGAACATGTTCGGTACCGAGGGGAAAGATCCGGATAACGAAAAGATCTGGCGTTTGGAAGGGCATCCCATCGGTTCGTTCTACGGATTCGTGGCCGACGGCTATTTCAATACCGAAGAAGAGCTGAAGAACCATCCCAAGCGTTTGGGAAGTGAAAAGCTGGGTGACATTAAATACAAAGACGTGAATAAAGACGGAAAAATCACTGCCGGTGATGACCGTAGTGTAATCGGTAAAAACTTTCCGAGCTGGACCGGCGGATTAAACGTGGGTCTCTATTATAAAGATTTTGACTTCTCGATGCTTTGGCAAGGCGCTTTCGACGTCGATGCGTATTATACGATGGAAGCAGCATATTCTTTTTTCAACAGTGGAAAAGTACTCAAAAGACATCTTGACCGCTGGACGCCGGAGAATCATAACGCTTCGTATCCGCGTATCACCAGAAACTCACAGACGAACTATGCTGTTTCGTCGTTCTGGCTTCAAGATGCTTCGTATGTCCGTCTGAAAAATATTTCGTTTGGTTATACCCTTCCAAAGCAATTGCTTGGCAAAGCAGGTATCGACCGGTTGAAGGTCTTTGTTTCGGGTGAGAATTTATTGACTTTCTCCGGACTTGACGGATTAGATCCCGAATCGCCTTCGGATACGCGAGGAGCTTTTTATTCGAACGTGAAGAAAGTTTCACTGGGACTGAAAATGACATTCTAAATTTTTTAAAATAAAAAGAACAATGAAAATAACACATCTATATATTGCTGTTGCGATAGCCGCGTTGGGAACGACTTCCTGTGTCGATCTGGATCGTTATCCCCTTGAAGAGCTATCGGATAAAAGCTTTTGGAGATCGCCTGACGATGCGGAAAAAGCAGTCTCAAACCTGTATACTTCACTCCCTTACTGGGACGTGGACGGTGCGATTAATTCGGACGATGCGGTGCACGGTATCAAATGGGCGGCCGGAAATATTTCGAAAGGAGTGTACGACCCACAGGATTTCGGATGGAAAGGGAACTACGCAGCGATCCGTAAAGCGAATATCGTGCTCAGTAAGGTCGATCTTATTCCCAACTATGACGGCGAAAAGAAGAATCGCGTGCTTGGTCAGGCTTATTTCTTCCGCGCATTCCAGTATTTCGATCTGATACGCAGCTACGGCGATGTTCCTTACGTCGACAAGCCGTTATCGTTAAGTGATCAGGAAGGCATCGTGCGTACTCCCCGTGAGGAGGTATACGGAAAGGTGATGCAAGATTTCGATAAAGCCATCGAATATTTGCCTAAGTCTTGGAGTGCATCGGAATATGGTCGCGTAACCAAAGGGGCTGCGTTGGCCATGAAGGCACGGGCGGCCTTATACTATGGGAAATGGGATGTGGCTGCCGAAAGCGCGAAGAAAGTGATGGACTTGAACGAATATAATTTATATGATGAGCAGAATACCGGCAAGTATCAGGAACTCTTTTGGGAGAAGGCCGACGGATGCAAGGAATTTATTCTGGTTAAACAATTCAAGGAAGCCGAAAATTCGTGGTATCTAATCGGTTGGGAAGCTTTCCCGACGAAAGGATGGGGTGGTATTAACCCTACACAGAGCTTAGTCGATGCTTTTGAAGATATCGAGGGTGCTCCGATTGCCAAGTCGACGCTTTACGATCCGAAAAAGCCTTTTGAGAATCGCGACCCGCGTCTGGAAGTGAATGTGTTGCACCACGGAGAGACCCTGTACGGGGTGACCATCAACGTGGCTCCGTTGAAATCGGCTGCTCCGACCGGAATCGGTCAGCATGGCGATGCCACGGCTACCGGTTACTATCAGCAGAAATGGCTCGATCCGTCCATCGATCCTTCGTCAAAAGGCTGGGATATGGGTAAAGATGCCGTGGTGATACGTTATGCCGAGGTGTTGCTCACGTATGCCGAGGCTAAGAATGAGTTGTCACCGCTCGATGATGAGGCGTTCAAGGCTGTGAATGCCGTGCGCAAACGTGTCGGTATGCCCGAGCTGCAAAAGACGGATGCAAGCAAACCGACGTATTGCGGGACACAGGACGATCTGCGTCAGCGTATCCGTAACGAGTGGCGCGTGGAGTTTGCACTCGAAGGGGGCAAACGTCAGTGGGATATTCGTCGCTGGGGTATTGCCAAAAAAGTGCTCAATGAACCGTTCCTCGGGCTGAAATACAAGCTGGTCGATTCGCCCGATGCGAAAGAAGGAGACGGAGGAAAGATTTGCATTCTCTACGAAGGAGAGAATGTGAAGTTGACCGGTAGTAAGTACGAAGATCATAATTACGTCTATCCCATTCCGCAGGAGGAGCGTGATTTGAATCCGGCCCTGACACAGAATCAGGGTTATCCGAATTAATGCCGCCTAAGCGGTATAAAAAGGCTGTCCTGCAATTCTTTTTGCAGGGCAGCCTTATTCACTTTTTTTACCATACAATGAAATATTTGAAATACGTTCTGTTCAGCCTGCTTTTCCTCGTTTATTTTACGGTTTATCGGGGAGCCTTGTCGCACGTAATTACGTATCAAGAGCAGCATCATCTGTTTCTTTACTCCACTTCGTACCGGCGACAGATATTCGCCTCCGAAGGCTGGCTGGAATACGTCACGAATTTTGTGATTCAATTCTTTTACAATCCCACGGCGGGAAGTGTCATATTGGCTTTGATACTTGCTTCCGTTTATTTTTTAACAGACCGTATCATCCGAATATTCATCGAAGGGGAAGATTTGTTGCAACCGGCCGTTGTCCCTTCGCTTTGCCTTTTCTTTTATACTATGTCTGTCGATCATTCCCTCAAAACGGTCGTGGGGGTATTCCTGCTTTTGTTACTGATCAATCTGCTGCTGCTATTTGTAAGACCGCAACGAAAAATCGTCCGTTGGCCGCATCCGACCGGCCGTTATGGACGCATTTGGCTGACCGTGATTCTCCTAACCGTATACGCGGCAGGTGGCTATGTGTTCTTTTTGAAATCGTATTCCGTAGGCGAGCGTATCATGCTTAAGGCCGAGCAGGCAGCCAAGGCCGAAGATTGGAACAAAGTATTGGAATATACCGAAAATTACCTTAACCGCGGGAGAAGCAATCACCTGATCGCTTATTTTCACAATCTGGCATTATATCATACCGGTTCATTGCCTTATCGCTTATTTGACTATCCGCAGACATTGGGGGTGAAGAGCCTGTATTTTCCGTGGGACGGAAACAGTCGTGAGAGCGAATACGGATACTTGCTTTATGAAAAATTGGGCTACCTTAACGAGGCGCATCGCTGGGAGTTCGAGGCGATGGTCGTGTGGGGAGAGACGGCGCCGCACCTGCTAAATCTGGCTCGTTATAATCTCTCGAACGGTCGTCCGCGCGTTGCGCAGCGTTTTATCAATCTGCTGAAGCAATCGCTCTTCTATCGTGACGAAGCGCTCCGGCTCGAACAGCTTGCCGGTACGTCCGATACGTCGTTGCCTCGAAATGCGCTGCAAAACGTCGACGATATTCCTGCACGTTTTTCCAATGTGTTGAATCTCGGTCCCGAACTCCAGTATTTGTGCGAAAAAGATACGACCAATCGTATGGCTTTTGAATACCTGATGAGCCATTTGCTGCTGAGTAATCACGTGGAGCGGTTTGCTCAAAATCTCCCGCTTATGCGCCGTTTTGCTTATCCTCGTTTACCGCAGACTTATGAGGAAGCTCTTTATATTTACGAACTTGGCGTAGGCCGGGAGAAGGTGTTTGAGATGACCGGCCTTACCGTCGGTGAAGATACTAAGCGCCGTTTCGATCGTTACTATCGACTGGCACAAGCCGAACAGATGGAGGCCTTACAGGCCGAGTTTGGGAATACGTACTGGTTTTACCTCAATTACATCAGCCCTTACGGACCGAAAGTGATCCGTGATTAAACGACAAATTTAGAAACAATCGATATGAATACTCGATCTCTTGCATACTTTCTGTTGCTGATTGCTTGCGTGCTTGCCGGATGCGTTTCCTATCATGCTCCCGAAGCACATCGTGAAGCACAGCCGAAGATATATCCCGATTATGCCGGCGTTACCTTTCCCATCAATATAGCTCCGCCCAATTTCGTCATCCGTGATACGGCGGAGGCTTATCAGACGGAGATCGGTTGTGCGGAAAACGTGACGATCCTCATTCGTAGTAAAGATCCGACGGTGCATATCCCGGGAAAAAAATGGAAAAGTCTGCTGAAAGAGGCACAGGGCAAGCAGATTTTCTTTCGTATCAGTTTGCTGAAAGAAGAAAAGTGGATACGCTATGCGGATATTATCAACACCGTATCCGAGCATCCGATAGACCCTTTTCTCGTTTATCGTCTTCTGTATCCCGGATATGAATTGTGGAACGAAATGGGAATCTATCAGCGCGATTTGACTTCGTATAAGGAGACTCCGCTGCTGGAAAACCGCGACTTCGGCAAACAATGTGTGAACTGCCATTCGTTCACTCTCAACTCACCTGCGACGATGATGCTGCATATCCGCGGAAAGCAAGGAGGGACGCTGATTCGTCGTAACGGACAGACCGAGAAGGTGAACCTCAAACCGGAAGGGTATAAAAACGGGGCGACGTATCCGGTCTGGCATCCGCAAGGACGTTACATCGCTTTTTCGATGAATGAGATCCAGCAGTTCTTTCACGCTTCGGGCAAGAAACCGATTGAAGTGTCCGACCTCGATGCCGATTTGGTGCTTTACGATACGCAGACCCGAAGGATGTTCACCGACTCACTCGTTTATACGCGGGACTATATGGAGACTTTTCCTGCTTGGTCGCCCGACGGAACAACGCTTTATTTTTGTCGTGCGGCAGCGTATGCTCCCGCAATGCCCCTCGACAGTATCCGGTACGACTTGTATCGCATTCGTTTCGACGAAAAAGAGGAACGCCTGTACGATCTTGAATGCGTCTATCAGGCGTCTGCTTTCGGTCGTTCCGTTTCTTTTCCGCGTGTTTCGCCCGACGGACGATATTTGATGTTTACGCAGTTCGATTACGGGAACTTCTCGATCTGGCATCCTGAAAGCGACTTGTATCTGATGGATTTGCAAAACGGAGCGATACGTGTGCTTGACGAAGTGAACAGCAACGATGTGGACAGTTATCATACGTGGGCCTCGTCGGGCGATTGGTTTGTTTTTAGCAGTAAACGTATGGACGGACTTTGGGCGCGTCCTTATCTGGCTGCATTCGACCGTCGTACCGGACGTGCCGGAAAACCTTTTCTGCTTCCGCAGAAAGATCCGGAGTTTTACGACACGTTTACGTACACGTATAATGTTCCGGAACTGATTAAAGCGCCGGTAGAAAAGAATAAAGACTTTCTGGAGGCGATCGGTCATGCAGCGCTCCGAACGACTCGTTGAGATGGCTGAAAATAGAGAGAAATAGCGCCTTTGTAAGGATGCCTCCGGAAGTCTCCGCGAAACTCGCTAAGCTTTTCGTCGATGCACGGAAGTCTCCGCACGGTTCATTAAGATTTCCGACAACGGACGGAAGTCTCCGCGAAACTCGCTAAGTCTTCCGTCGATGCACGGAAGTCTCCGCACGGTTCATTAAGATTTCCGGCAACGGACGGAAGTTTCCGCGAAACTCGCTAAGTCTTCCGTCGATGCACGGAAGTTTCCGCGCATATTTCTCATTATCTTCGTCTCGTACCGCATTTCGTCCTCAATCGGGTTTTGATGCGTCAGCTCCCGAAAAATCCGGGTTAGATGAACGTCTGATGATAAAAATGATTACCTTTGCCTCCGAATTTATATAACAGGGGTGCCTTACTTTTACAGGCTGAGATCATACCCTTACACCTGATCCGGGTAATGCCGGCGTAGGAAGATGTAGGTTTTTTTGTCTCTTTTTTTCTGTATATTTCGTAGCTCCCCATTTTATTTAAAACGAAAAGAAAATGAGGAAGATTTGTTATGGAGTAGCCGGCTTATTGTTGTCCGGCGTATCGGTGATGGCCCAGGAAAGGGTCGATTCGACAAGTGTGTATGAGCTGAACGAGGTGGTTGTCTCGGCCGTGCAGGCGCGGAAAGAGACGCCCGTGGCGTTTCGCAATGTGTCGGCGGCGGAACTCAGGGCCAACAATACCGGGCAGTCGTTGCCCTATTTATTTATGCAGACACCTTCGGTCGTTGTTACTTCCGACGGTGGGAATGGCATAGGCTACGCATCCATGCGGGTGCGCGGTACGGATGCTAACCGGATCAATTTTACGGTCGACGGTGTACCTGTCAACGATTCGGAGAGTCACGGGGTCTTTTGGGTGAACATGCCCGATTTCGCTTCGTCGGTCGAAAATATTCAGATTCAACGCGGAGCAGGCACCTCGACCAATGGTGCGGCCGCTTTCGGCGCGACTGTCTCGATGCAGACTCAACGTCCATCGCTCAAACCGTACCTCGAAGTCGTTTCGTCGGCCGGCAGTTTCGGGACATTTACGAACACTTTCTGCGGCGGGACGGGACTGCTTTGGGAGCATTTCGTGTTCGATGCGCGCTATTCGAATGTGCAGACCGACGGGTATATCGAACGCGCCCGGGCGGATATGAATTCGTATTACGGCTCGGCTGCATATTACAACGGCGGAACAATGATCAAGTTCCAGACTTTCGGCAGCAGCGAAGTGACTTATCAGGCATGGTATGGGGTTGATTCGGCCAAACTTAAAACAAACCGTCGTTACAACAGTTGCGGGGCCTATAAGGAGAACGGCGAAACGAAATTCTACGATAACCAGACGGATAACTATTGGCAGCATCATTATCACTTGCTCGCTACGCAACGTCTCAGTGACCGACTGAACCTGAACGTAACGCTGCACTATACCGACGGGAAAGGATATTACGAAGACTACAAGGCCGGTGCGAAGTACGCATCGTACAAGCTCGACAACTATGTAGATGCCAAGGGTGAGATTCACAAGAAAACCGATCTTGTTCGACGTAAATGGTTGAGAAACGATTTTTACGGGGCATTGTTCCGCATGAATTATACGCACGACCGGTTGCAGGCTTCTTTCGGTGCATCGGCCAACAATTACATCGGCGATCACTTCGGACGTGTCATGTGGGTTAAGACCTCAGCCGCACTGCCCAAACCCAACCACGAATATTACCGCAACCGTGGCGAGAAACTCGACTATAACGCTTATGTGAAAGCGACCTATCGCTTCCTGCCTTCGCTAAGCGCCTATGCCGACCTGCAATATCGCGGCATTGATTACCAAATCAACGGAAGCGATGATAAAGCCGGCGATAAGGTACGTGTAAAGAAGACCTTCTCATTCTTCAATCCGAAAGCCGGGCTTTCATTCGAGCGAAACGGTCATCATGCTTATGCTTCGTTCGCCGTGGCACATCGCGAGCCGAACCGCGATAACTTCACCGAGAACGGTCCTTCGGCACAGCCTACCTACGAGACGCTTTACGACTACGAAGCCGGCTATCAGTACACGGGAAGCATCTTCCGTGTCGGTCTGAACCTGTACTATATGGATTACGACAATCAGTTAATCCTTACCGGTAAAATCAGTGAAATCGGCGAGCAGCTGACCTCGAACATCAAAGACAGCTACCGGATAGGAGTCGAGTGGAGTGGCGGCGTAGAAGTAGCATCGTGGCTCGACTGGAACGGACACTTGACGTTGAGCAGTAACAAAATCCGCAACTTTACGGAGTATGTCAATACATACGACGCCAACGGGAAAGACTTGCCTCAAACCTCCCAAAGTCTCGGTACGACCGATATTGCTTTTTCTCCGAACCTGACGTTTGGAAGTACCTTCGCCTTCCATTGGAGGGGCTTCTCGGCAGCTTTCATGTCGTCGTATGTCGGTCGGCAGTATCTTGACAATACCTCATCGCGTCTGCGCAGTTTGGATCCGTATTTTGTGAACGACCTGCGTATCGGATACACGTTCCGTCCCCGTTTCATGAAAGAGATCGGACTCGACTTGAATATCCGCAACCTCTTTAACGAAATGTACGAAACGAACGGCTGGACATACAGCTATATCCTCGATGGTAAACGTATGACCGATTCCGGGTACTTCGCACAGGCCGGAACGAATATGATGGCACGTGTAACACTGAAATTTTAAGCGAAGAATATGCTGTTCCGCCGTCCGGACGCCGTATGACTAAGAACGTAGAAACTTTTTTACGTAACAACATGGGATATGAATTGATTGAAATCGTTGCAGCCGCGATCATGCTGATCTATCTGTGGCTGGAATATAAAGCCAGCATCTGGCTGTGGCCGGTAGGGGTCGTAATCCCTCTTTTCTATATCTATATCTATTTTGTTAATAAGTTCTATGCCGACATGGGGATCAACATCTACTACCTCGTGGCAAGCGCTTACGGCTGGTTCCGGTGGTGGAAAAGCGAGGCTGCCCTCAAACAGAAAAGCCTTCGATCCGGTGAAACGGCAGTCTTGGGAGTGGCCATACGGTATACTCCCAAGACTTACTGGCCGAAACTGCTGGCTGTTTTTTGTGCGTTGTTCGCCCTGATCGCATGGGTGCTGATCCGGTTTACCGACAGCCCTGTGCCTCTCGGCGATGCGTTTACGACGGCGCTCAGCATCGTGGCCATGTGGATGCTCGCACAGAAATATATTGAACAATGGTGGTTTTGGCTCATTGTGAATGCCGTCTCCGCCACCCTTTATTTCTGGAAAGGAATGACCCCGACAGCCGTCACCTACGTTGTTTATTCTATTGTGCCTGTCTTCGGCTACCGCCAATGGCAGAAGATGATGACTTCCGCTATGACGGAGAATCGTTATTCGCGATAGTAAATCCTCTTGACACGCGGCGAGATGGATGTCAGAATCTCGTAAGGAATCGTGTCCAGCTTGTCGGCAATTTCGGTCACCGGAAGTTGGGAACCGAAGATAATCGCCGTGTCGCCTTCCTGCGCATCGGCATCCGTAACGTCGACCATGCAAATATCCATGCAGATATTTCCGACAATCGGGCAGCGCGTCCCGTTGATAACGACTTCGCCCACCCCGTTGCTCAGATGACGGTCAAGACCGTCGGCATAGCCGATGGGAAGAATAGCCACCCGTAAATCGCGTTGGGCGTATGTCTTGCGGCTGTAACCGATCGAATCGCCTGCCGGTACATCGCGGATTTGCAGAATCGTTGTTTTGAGTGAACTGACCGGCTGTAACTTCTTCGCCTCGCTGACCGAGGCGCTGATGCCGTAAAGCGAGATACCGAGGCGAACCATATCCATCTGATGTCCGGTGAAACGTTCGATACCGGCCGAATTGAGAATATGTTTGAGTACCGGATAACCTAATCCTGCTTCCAAGGCTTCGGCCGATTGTGTGAAGAGGCGTATCTGTCCCCGTGTAAATTCGTCGTGTTCGGGCGAGTCGCTCCCGACCAGATGCGAAAAAACGGAGCGCACGACGAGTGAACTTTGTTGTTCCAGCCGTTGGCAAATCTCCCGCACATCCGACGGACGAAAGCCCAGCCGGTGCATGCCCGTGTCGATTTTAATATGAATAGGGTAGGAGGTGATTCCGCGTCGTCCGGCTTCTTTCATCAGGGCATCCAGCAGGCGGAAGCTGTACACCTCCGGCTCCAGTTGACGCTCGAACAAGACATTGAAACTGCTAAATTCCGGATCCATCACGATGATCGGAATGGAGATTCCTTCTTTGCGCAGCGCCTCGCCCTCGTCGGCCACCGCCACGGCCAGATAATCGCAACGATGTTCCTGCAATGTCTTCGCCACCTCATACGAACCGGCGCCATACCCGAAGGCTTTGACCATGCAAACCATCTTCGTGTCGCGGTGCAGTTTTGAACGGAAATGGTTGAAGTTGTGCACTACCGCATCCAAGTTTACCTCAAGCACCGTTTCATGCACCTTTTTTTCTAACAGCTCCGTGATGCGCTCGAAATGGAAGGCACGTGAACCTTTCAGCAGAATCAACTCGTCGTGGAAGGTTTTCATCGAAGGAGAATGAATAAATTCGTCGGTTGTCAGGTAGAACTCGCTTTCGCGCATCTCGAATGCAGAGCCGTATTCCTTCATGTCGCGGCCGATCCCGATGATACGGTCTACTTTCTTACGGCGGAACAGCTCTGCGACTTTTTTGTATAATGATTTGGGCAGCATGCCTGATTGCAGAATGTCCGAAAGAATCACGGTCGTTTTCAGGTCTTTTTCGGCACGGCGGCTCTGCTGAAAATCGAGCGCGATATCCAGCGAATTAATATCGGAATTGTACGTATCGTTAATCAGCTGACATCCGTTGATGCCTTCTTTCACTTCCAACCGCATGGCCACCGGCTCCAGTCCCGCAAAAACCTTTCTGTTTCTGAGTGACGTCGGTTTCAGATACAGCATCAGGGCGATGCAGTGAATCACATCTTCGATCGAAGCGTCGTCGGTAAACGGAATTTCATACGTTTGTTCCAGATTCAGCATCACACAGTGGATTTCGGTCGAAGACTGTTTTTTGTGTATTCTCTCAATGTATAACGGCGCATCCGAATCTTTACGGCTCCAGCCTACGGCCTTATGCGAGAGGCACGCCTTGTCGAGCGTGTGCGCGATAAACTCATCGTCGGCATTGTAGATTACGATATCGCAATCGCTGAACAGCGATAATTTCTCCATACATTTTTGAGTCGATGAAGCGAAATTCTCCTGATGTGCTTCTCCGATATTCGTGATCATGCCGATCGTCGGACGAATGATGCGTTGCAGCTTCTCCATCTCGTCCGGCTGTGAGATACCCGCTTCGAAGATGCCCAACGTATGCTTGTCGTCCATCTGCCATACGGAGAGCGGCACGCCGAGCTGCGAGTTATAACTGCGAGGTGAACGGACAATGTTGAAATCCGTATGAAGCAATTGGTAAAGCAACTCCTTGACGATGGTCTTACCGTTACTCCCTGTAACACCGATGACCGGTATCTCGAATTGCTTGCGGTGATGTGCCGCCAGCATTTGCATCGCTGTGAGCACGTTCGGGACGATCAAGAAATTGGCATCAGGCATCATCCGTGTTTCCGGCGGCTCATGATTGACAACAAAGCTACGCACGCCCAGCCGGTATAGCTCGGGGATATATCGGTGTCCGTCGTTGGTCTGAGTTTTCAACGCAAAAAACAGGGTCGATTCCGGGAACGACAACATACGGCTGTCGATCAGCAGTCGATCGATCATACTGTCGTTCAGGGTGCGGTTTGTTGCGCCAATTATTTTGGCAATCTCTTGAATCTTATACTTCATCATTATTGTTCGGTTTGCAGTCGTTCTATATCTTTTCGTTCTTGCTTGAAACAAAGGTAGGGCATTTTCTCATTGAAACGGTCTATTTTTAACAAAGTTTGTGTCAGGAATCGCCGGTATGCCTCGCTCTGCGGATTAAACGGCAGATGATTGAGTGCTTTGCGAATCTCCTCTGCTTCCTTTAGCAGACAACGTGCAGGCTCATCCATGCATACTTCGACAAAACGCTCCCAAATGTATTGGATAGCTGTTGGTGACGGATGACACATATCGTCGGCATAAAAACGATAGTCCCGCAACTCATCCATCATCAGTTCGTAGGCGGGGAAATAAGCGGTCTGTACCGGAAAGCGTTCTTGCAATGCTTCGACAGCAAGGTGTAAGGTCGCTTTACTTAATTGGTTTTCGTGTGCTCCGTCTCGCCAGTGCCGAATCGGACTGACCGTAAACAACCATTGCAGGGACGGATATTTTTTCTGTAACTTCGCTATCAGCGGTTCCCACAGTGAAACGATCTCCTCGACCGAGAGGCGTGCCCGCTCGAAATATTTTTCCGGAAGTTTATGGCAATTAGCCACCGTTTGCCTTGTTTCTTTTAAACGATAGACGTAGGCCGTCCCCCAAGTTACGATGATACGGTCGGCCGACGATAACATAACCGTAGCCTGTTGCAGTCGGTCGTTTATCTGTTGCAGGCAGTCATCGGCCGATGCGGACGAAAAAGAGCTGTGATGAAAGAAACTATGGTATAAGCCTTCATGCTGAAACAGATCGTCGGACGTGAATGTCATTCCCTCTATCAGTCGTTCAATAGCCATAGCTACCGAAGCAGGGTTATAAAGTGTACCGAAAGGATTGATCTCCACACGAAACAGACTGTCGGATAAACGTCGTCCGATCGATTCGGCAAAGCAGGAACCGAATAATATTGCCCTGTGCTCGTATGCCAAACGGACAGGAGAGCGAGGGATATTGATTTTTGTATAGAGTATCATAGCGCTTATTAATTAATAAGTAGTAAAGCATTAAAAGAGGTAATGTAGCAGGTCGTACAAGTATCGTATTTCGTGTTCCTTTTTTATACTTTAACAGCTTTGTTGCTTTGCTACATTACCATTTATATTATGCAATATAATATGCAAAGAAAAAGAATTCTTCAGGTAAATGCGAAAGTTTGAACTTAATTCGTGCAAGTTTTGAGATATGTTATAAAACATGTTTGTTTTGTATGATGTTGTATTTAAATGGGTTATGGTGTGATAAAAATGTATTTTTGTCTGTTTATCATGGTTTTGGGATAATTTTTTTTGGTCGGTAGACTGAAAATATAGACCTTTGGACACTTTTTGTTGAAAAACGAAGTGAATAAACTATGACTATACTACGACATGTAAGCATTTTATGTGGCTTTGCCCTTTTTTCGACTGGAGTTTACGGACAGTTGCCATGGGGGAAGAAGCAACATGAGCAAAAACAGGAACGCCCGGCTGTATTAAAAACTCCCAGGATAGATCGGAAGGCTTCAGAACTTATTGCTGATCGAGTGGATGTAACAAAGAAAAAGATCGTAACGGGAGAATTGGAACCTGTTACGTTTGCAACGCAAGAAGAATTGATTGAAGCAGAGAACCTCCTTTTTCCGGCTGATGAATTATATCAATCCAATTGGGATACGTGTTGGGTAAATCCTTTCCGCACCAGAGATATTGCTATGCCGGATTCGTTCAGGATCGATTGCTCTACCTTTGTAATACCCATTGACAATGAGTTGAAAGTTACTTCTAAATACGGCCCACGCCGTCGCCGAATGCACCGCGGAATCGACTTGAAAGTCTATGTTGGCGATACGATTCGCAGTGCATTCAGTGGGAAAGTACGAATCAAAAGCTTTGAACGTCGCGGTTACGGGTATTATCTGGTAATTCGCCATCCTAACGGTCTCGAAACGATTTATGGTCATCTGTCGAAATTTCTAGTTGCCGAAAATGAGATCGTCAAAGCAGGACAACCCATTGCTCTCGGCGGAAATACAGGTCGCTCTACAGGCCCTCATCTTCACTTTGAAACACGCTTCCTCGGAGAAGCTATTGACCCCAGCCACATCATCGACTTCGACAACGGCGTTCCTCATCAAGACTTCTACGTTTTTCATAAAAACGCTTATCGTAACCGACATAATCTCTATACTTCAACATCTGAACATATCGTTTATCACCGTGTAAGGAAAGGTGAGTCTTTAGGAATTATTGCACGGAAACATGGTCTTTCCGTTGCGGAGTTGTGTCGTTTGAACGGATTGAAAAAAAAATCTGTGCTGCGTGTCGGACAAACGCTCCGTTGCGGGAAAACATCGGCAAGAGTTTCGAAAAAAGCAACACAACTGAAACCGGTACAACAAACGGTAGCGGATGAAATAGTCGCTGTAAAAGAAGAAAAGCCTGTTTATCATCAAGTACGGAAGAGCGAGACCCTCTATTCGATTGCACGTCAACACGGCATGACGGTCGATGCGCTTTGCAAGTTGAACAATATCCGTCCGACAGACCCTTTGCATGAAGGGCAGGAGATTTGCTACCGGGCGGCAAAGCATAGTGCAAAGCATGTGGTGAAAGAAGAGACAGAAGAAATTACTATGGCAGAACATACCGAAGATCAGGTATCGGAAGGTGATATCCCGGGAGCGGAGAACGTAGCACAGAAAGATAACTCGGTGATGGAAGGCAAGCAAACGGTTGCTTCTGATCGGCCGAATGTCGCAGCCGCAAAAAAGTCAAAGAGTACCACACATCGGAAAGCACCGGTTTATCATCAGGTGAGGAAAGGCGATACCTTAGGGGCTATCGCACGTCGTCACGGGGTGAGTGTGGAACAACTATGCACATTGAATAAGATACAAAAAACGACTGTACTGAAGATCGGACGTTCGCTGCGTTGTTCATGAAGAGAAAATAAATGGTTTGAGCACAATGTGCCAATTACTGACGATACAATATCTTCCGTAATTGGCACGTTGACTTTATATAAAGTTGGGTTATGGCAGATACGAAACAACAATTTGAAGCGGTAATCAAAGAGTGCCGGGATGTCTTTCAGGCTAAGTTGTCGGACTACAGTCCCTCGTGGCGTATCATGCGTCCCGAGTCGATTACCGATCAGCTTTTCATCAAGGCCAAGCGTATCCGGAGTCTTGAGATGAAGAAAGTGAGTAAGGTGGGCGAAGGCATCAGGCCCGAATTTATCGCTATTGTGAATTACGGTGTGATCGGCTTGATACAGCTTGAGCTGGGGGCTGTCGATACGTGCGATATTGACGCGCGCCGGGCTTTGGAGCTTTATGATGCGCACCTGAAAGAAATTCAAACGCTGATGTATGCCAAGAACCACGATTATGACGAGGCATGGCGGGGTATGCGTATCACTTCGTATACCGATTTTATTCTGACGAAACTCAATCGGGTGAAGGAAATCGAAGACAACGACGGAAAGGTGATCGCTTCGGAAGGGATCGCTTCCAATTATATGGATATGGTGAATTACGCTTTGTTCGGATTGATCAAACTGACTTTCGGGGAAGATGCCTAAGCGATTTCTCATAAAAACGATCGCGGAATGCTGTCGCGTTTTATTGGGCGTGACATTTATCTTTTCCGGCACGGTCAAAGCGATAGACCCGATGGGTACCGCCATCAAGATCGGGGAGTATCTCGCCTCGTTTGGCATGGGATACGGTGAGTGGTTCGAGTTGCTCCTGTCGTTCAATATGATTGCTGTCGAGTTTATGCTCGGCGTGTGTATGTTGACGGCTGTTTACCGCAAGCTGGCGACACTCGGCGTGTTGATCTTCATGAGTTTCATGACGCCGCTCACGCTTTATCTGGCCGTCTTCAATCCCGTGCCCGATTGCGGATGTTTCGGCGACGCATGGATCATTACGAACTGGCAGACATTCTGTAAAAACCTCGTTCTGCTTGCGGCAGCCATCTTTGCATGGATGTATTACAAGCAATTGACATCGTTCTATACGTATCGGTCGTATTGGTTTGTTGGGCTTTTTTCGTACCTCTTCTGTCTCGGTTTCTGTTATTGGAATTACAATCATTTGCCGATTACCGATTTTCGTCCGTACAAAGTAGGAGCGAATATTCCGGAGCTGATGGAAATTCCGCCCGATGCGCCGCAAGATGAATACGTATTTATCTACGAAAAGAACGGCGAAACGAAAGAATTTAAATTGGAAGACGCTCCGGCCGATGATTCTACATGGACGTACGTCGATGCACGACTTGTTAAGCCGGGATTCGTGCCGAAAGTCAGCTCATTCGGACTGTTTAACGAGCAGGGGGAGAACGTCGCCGACGAGCTTTTCACTCGGTCGGGTATCGTCATGCTGCTTGTGGCTCACCGGCTGGAAGAGGCAAGCAACGAACATATTGACGAGATCAACCATGCGTATGATTACGCCATGGAGCATAAGCTGACTTTCTACGGCGTAACAGGCTCGTCCGACGGACACATCGCCGAGTGGGTGAAGCATACGGGCGCCGATTATCCTTTCCTGACAGCCGACGAGGTGCTGCTCAAGACCATCATCCGCTCGAATCCGGGGATGGTATTGCTTCGCGAAGGTACGATTCTGGCCAAATGGCATCATAACGACATCCCCGGCGAGGATGAATTAGACACCGTGATAAACGGATACTTGAACGATAAACGTATGGAAAACCGGACGGATCATAACCTTTGGTTATCCGTAATTGCAGCTTTTGTATTACCTTTGCTGCTGGTTTGGATATACGATTATCTCCGAAACCGTAGATATCGAGGAATAAAAAATACATATAATTAACAGACTGAACAAATGAGGAAGAATATTGTTGCAGGGAACTGGAAGATGAATACCACCCTGCCCGAAGGATTGGCGCTGGCCAAAGGTTTGAATACTGCCCTGAAGGGAAAAACCGTACACTGCGAAGTGATTGTAGGCGTGCCGTTCACGCATCTGGCAAGTATCGTTTCGGCCATCGACACGATGAAGATCGGGGTGGCGGCAGAGAACTGCGCCGATAAAGAAAAAGGAGCTTTCACGGGCGAAGTGTCGGCCGCGATGGTCGCTTCGACGGGTGCAAAATACGTGATTCTCGGTCATTCGGAGCGTCGCGCATATTATCATGAGACTCCCGAGATACTGAAAGAGAAAGTGAAGCTGGCGCTGGCACATAATCTGACGCCGATTTTCTGCATCGGCGAGGTGCTCGAAGAGCGCGAGGCCGGTAAGCATTTCGAGGTAGTCGATGCGCAGGTTCGCGAATCGTTGTTTGACCTTTCGGCCGAAGATTTCGGCAAGCTCGTATTGGCATACGAGCCGGTATGGGCCATCGGAACGGGCAAAACGGCGACGGCTGAGCAGGCACAGGAGATACATGCGCACATCCGCCGCACTGTTGCACAGCAATACGGTCAGGAAGTAGCTGACAACACGTCCATCCTGTATGGCGGAAGTTGCAATGCGGGCAATGCGAAAGAACTGTTTGCCAACCCCGACGTAGACGGCGGGTTGATTGGCGGAGCATCGCTCGAAGTCGAGAAATTCATGCCCATCATCGAGGCGTTTGAAAGATAACGGCACAAGCCCGGTTTGCTTTTCAACAAGGCTTATGAAACGTTATGTGTTTATATTGGGGCTTCTAGGGTGCGTCAGCAGTATGTTGACGGCGCAGGACTCCATCGTCGATGCCCTGACGCGGAATGTTCCGGGTCGGGGCACGGTGACGATTCACCAGTCACCGGCCATCCGTCAGATGATCGGGCGTCCGATGGATTCGGACCGTACCGAAGAAGTGAACGGCAGGAAGTATCTTGTTTCGGCCGGCTATCGCATCCAGATCTTTTCCGGAAACAATCAGCGCAGTTCGAAAGATGAAGCCTTCGGCAAGGAACAGCAGATCAAGAACCAGTTTTCGGATGTGCCGACGTATGTGTCGTACACGGCGCCTTTCTGGCGACTTCGTGTAGGGGACTATCTTTCGTACGAAGAAGCCTTCCGTATGATGCAAAAGCTGGTCGGGGCTTTTCCCTCGTTCCGTAAAGAGATGTTTATTACGAAGGAAGAAATCCGTATTCCTGTTCGATGAATATGAAAAAAGAGACGGAAGCATTGTTGGAAGTACGCCGGCAATTGAGCGATCATTATCGCCAAATCATTGAACTGTTGGGCGAAGATACAGACCGTGAAGGATTGAAGAAAACGCCTATGCGAGTGGCTAAGGCTATGCAGTTTCTGCTGAAAGGATATGATGAAGACCCGGAGGCAGTGCTGGCTTCGGCCATGTTTGAGGAAGAAGATTACAAGCAGATGGTCATCGTCAAGGACATCGACTTTTTTTCGCTCTGCGAGCATCACATGTTACCTTTCTTCGGCAAGGTACATGTGGCCTACATCCCGAATCATTACATCACGGGGCTGAGCAAGATTCCGCGCGTAGTCGATATTTTTGCGCATCGTTTGCAGATACAGGAGCGTATGACGCTTCAGATCAAAGAATGTATTCAGAAGACGTTGAACCCGCTGGGTGTGATGGTCGTTATCGAGGCGCAGCACATGTGCATGCAGATGCGCGGCGTGGAAAAGCAGAACTCGTTGACCACGACGTCCGACTTTACCGGCTCGTTTCAGCAGGCCCGAACGCGCGAAGAATTTATGAACCTGATCAAAAAATAACGCTTCGTCGTCTGTACGAAGTTGATATTCTTTATACCGGAAATAACCTGTTTTTATGCTGCTGAAGATTTATCCCGATCATCCGAACCGGAAAGAGATCGATAAGGTGGTAGATGTGTTGCGCGACGGCGGATTGGTGATTTATCCCACCGATACGCTCTACGCGATGGGCTGCGACGCGTTCGATGTGCGTGCGGTAGAAAAGATTTGCCGTATCAAGGGCGTCAATCCGCAAAAAAGTAACCTCTCGATCATTTGCCCGGACTTATCGTCCGCCAGCGAATACGCGCGCATCAGCAACCATGCTTTCAAACTGATGAAACGTTGTCTGCCCGGCCCTTTTACGTTTATCCTGCCCACGAGCGGCGAGCTGCCGAAGATTTACAAAAGCCGCAAGGAGGTGGGCATTCGCATCCCCGACAACCCGATTGTGCACGAGCTGGCCGACGCGCTGGGCAATCCGTTGCTTTCGATGTCGGTCTATGATCGCGAGAGCGACGATGAGCCGGAATACCTTACCGATCCCGAACTGATGGAAGAAAAATATGCCGGGCAGGTAGATATTGTGATCGACGGAGGCTACGGCCGCACCGAAGGATCGACTGTGGTAGACTGTACGCAGGAGCCGTTCTCCATCGTCCGTCAGGGCAGAGGAATCGTTGAACTCTGAATGATTTAGTGTCGGAAAGCATCTTCTGAAAAAATGAAAGAAATCAATAAAAAAAGGTATTTTAATGTCGGTCTGTAAATAAAATTTGTTCGATTCTTCTATTTTTGTGCCGGCGGATTCCGAAAAGCCATTCAGAAAACAGAGTAGGAGAAGTATAAAAACAAAACATTATTTGACAGATGAAAAAGATTTTATTCAGTACATTATTTATTTTGGCCTGCTCGTTAGGAGCAGCAACGGCGCAGCTTCAAAAAGGTAGCGTGCTGGTAGGAGGTTCGATCGGAAATATCGGTTTCGGACTGGGTAGCGGAAGCAACTTCACCATTAATTTGACACCTCGTCTGGGGTATTTTATTGAGGACAATATTGCAATCGGTGCCAAGTTGGACGCAGGTTTTACCGGTCAAAGAGGTGGTAATACGACGTATAATTACGGTGTGAACGGTTTTGGACGTTATTATTTCGGACCGAAAGAATTCGATACGCTGCTGAAACAAGGACGCTGGTTTGCTGAAGCAGGTGTCGGAGTATCTGGAATTAAGAATGCAGATGCTGGGTTCAACATCAACTTCGGACCGGGGTATGCATATTTCCTCAACGAGCATGTGGCGGTAGAAGCGTTGGCGCTTTATAACGGACAGTTCGGCTCCGGTAGCGTACACGGACTTTCGCTGAACGTGGGATTCCAGATTTACCTTCCGGTAGCGAAGATGAAGAAAATGAAATAAGCAGTATGTTTTAAGAATGTTGTATTCGCCGTCTCCGGCAAACGAAGGAGTCGGTGAATCAACAAAAACAAGGCAGGAGAAGAACGCGAATGTTCTTTTTCCTGCCTTTCTTTTTGTATCCTATCTCCACATACTCAGTTACACTGTTTCTATGATTGAGTTTTATCAGGTGTTTTCAAATCTTTTCCGATAGGCCCAAAGACCGAGCGCAGGATTGGAAATGTAGTAGATTTCTTCGCCGTCGACGGTGTTCCAGCCTTCGCGCAGGGTGTGCGGGGGATATTTCCGCGTCATGGCGTCGAGGTCGGCATACCCGAAGCCTACGCTTTCGATTTCGCGGCGTGTCAGGTGTCCGGGGCAGTAGGTGATGCGGAATCGTCCTTCCGATGTGCCGTGAATCAGATGGGCGGCCACGCCGAGTGCTTGTCGCAGTTCTTCGTTTTCTTCGACATACCGCAGCACCTGCGGCGTGGCGACGTAGCCGTACCGGCGGATCAGCGTGTCGTTGTCCGCGTCTTCGCCGAACTGCCGTACACCGGGGGCGAGGATGATCAGTTCGCCGCCGTCGGCCATGGCCATGCGCGTGCGATAGATGCTTTTGTTGCCGACCCACGTACTGCGAAATTCTTCGGGATCGAGGTAGACGACGGCTTTGTGTATCTCGCGGTCGAGCATGGTGAAGTTTGTTTGTAACGAGAGGGCGGCGGCTTTTTCAAAGCATTCGGCATCGTCGCCTGCGAAGAGTCCGCGCATTTGCAGACCATCGTTCCCGGCCGAAATAACGGTTTGCAGATAGACGACGGGCAGGTGGCGGATGAAATGTTCGGAGGCGTAGTTGAGCACGCGGCGCACGGGGGTGTCGGCGCGTCCCATGATACGCTCCATGCCGTATGCCGCGCCGATAAAGTGGCTCTTGTGGATGCCTTCGGCGCCTCCTGTGCCAACGAGCAGGTTCTTGTTGTAGTTCGCCATCCCGATCACTTCGTGCGGCACCACCTGCCCGATGGAAAGGATCAGGTCGTACCCGCCTTCGAGGAGCATGCGGTTCACCTGCATGGGCATGGGATAGCGGGCTACGCCGCCCGATACCTCGCCGACGTAGTCGGCCGGCACGGTACCGATATGTACCACGTCGTTGCGCCAGTCATGCACGCGAAAGAGCGAGCGGGGGATGCCGGGGAACATTTTCGCGATCTCCCCGTCCGTCATCGGAAAATGCGTGCCGATGGCGGGAAGAATGTCCGTCAGGCGTTCGCCGTAATACGCGTAGATGTAGCGTGTCAGTTCGCCCGCCCGCGAGTGGAAGCGGGTAAAGTCGGGCGGGATGGCCAATACTTTGCGTCGTTCGCCCAGCCGGTCGAGGATCGAAACCACGGCCTGCCTCAGTTCGTCATGACCGAATGCTTTATCCGGCACTCCCTGTTCGTAGTATATCATCGTTCGTATCGTTTTGAAAAAGTGTCGCGGACGCGGGTATGCTTATCGCATCACCCGCGCGTTTCCTTCCCAGATGCTCCATACCTGTGCTTCGTCGGCCGGTTGAGCATAGTCGGTGAGCGAGGTTACGGCCAGCGCGCCGGTAGCCCATCCGAAGCGTATCCACTGTCGCGGCTCCCAATTTCGGAGGATGCCGTAGAGCAGACCTCCTACAAAGCCGTCGCCTCCGCCGATGCGGTCGAGCACCCGGATCGGGCGCGGCTCTACGTAGTGCCACTCATCGCCCGCGAGCATGATGGCGCCCCACAGATGATGGTTCGCGTCCGACACTTCGCGCAAGGTCGTCGCGAAAACCGAGGCGCCGGAAAACGTTCGCTTCACGTTCCGGATCATTTCTTTGAAACGCTCCGTTTGGGTGCCGACGTTCTTCCCGCCGGTCTCCGGCCCGTCGATGCCGAGGCAGAGTTGGAAGTCTTCTTCGTTACCTGCGAGGATGTCGGCCACGGATGCGATCCGGGTGAAGACGTCGCGCAGCGCGCGCTCGCGTCCTTCCCAGAACGAGGCGCGGTAATTCAGGTCGAACGAGATCCGTGTGCCGTGCTGTTTGGCCGCGCGCGCCAGCTCGAGGCAAAATTCGCCCGTTTGGTCGGACAGCGCCGCGATCAGTCCCGAAAGGTGGAGCATCTCCACACCTTCGCGCCCGAACAGACGGTCGAGGTCGAAATCGCGCACGTTCAGCGTGCGGCCTACTTCGCCGCTACGGTCGTTCCACACGCGTGGTCCTCGCGCGCCAAAGCCGCTGTCGGCCATATTGATCTGATGACGCAAGCCCCACGGTCCGCCCTGTGGCACTTCGCGCCCCTCGCAGGCGATGCCGCGGCTGCGCAGATCGGCTTTGATAAATTGCGCCACGGGGCTGCCTTCGACGAACGTCGTCAGCGCTTTGACCGGCAGTCCGAGCGATGCGGCCACCGTCGCCACGTTCGTCTCGGCGCTCGTAGCCTGCATCAACATGGAATGGCTCGTATGAAACGGTTGTCCCTGCGCGGCGGGTGTCAGCCGTACCCCCATGCTCGTCGGTACGACGAGCGACCATTGTTTCTTTGTCATGATGGTATGTATTTTAAAGGTGCATGTGTGCGATTAAATCGAAAAAGCGTCGAATCCGCCATCGACGGGTATCACCGTGCCCGTCACGAAAGCCGACGCGTCGGCTGCCAGCCACTGTACCGTGCCCAACAGCTCTTCGGGCTTGCCCAGTCGGCCGTAAGGCGTGTGTGCGACGATACGTTGGCAACGCTCCGTCGGGGTACCGTCGGCGTTGGTCATCAGCGTGCGGTTCTGTTCGGTCAGGAAGAACCCTGGCGCGATGGCGTTCACCCGCAGTCCCTCGCCGAATTTCGTAGCCAGCTCGGTGGCCAGATACCGGGTGAAGTTATTGACGGCGGCCTTGGCGCATCCGTAGCCCAGTACGCGCGTAAGCGGTCGCAGCGATGCCTCGGACGAGATATTGATGATGCTTCCTTTCTTTTGCTCGACCATAGTTTCGGCAAATACCATCGTCGGGAGTACCGTACCGAACAGGTTCAGGTCGATGACTTGCCTGAAAGCGTCGAGGTCGAGATCGAAAAACGTCTGATCCGGCGCGATCGTAGCGCCCGGCATATTTCCTCCTGCCAGATTGATCAGCACGTCGATGCTTCCGAATGCTTGCACGATGGCTTGCCGGCTTTCTTCGAGCTGTTCGCGGCGCATGACGTCGGCCGCGTGAAACATGGCCATGCCTCCGAGCTTGCGCACCTCTTCTTTCAACCGGTTGCCCTTCTCGGCGTTCCGTCCGAGGATAGCGACCTTCGCTCCTTCGCGCGCCAAATGTTTGGCGATGCAACGTCCCAGTATGCCGTAGCCTCCTGTCAGGACGATGACTCTGTCTTTTATACTGAATAAATGATTCATGATGTATCTTGATTTTATGAAGTGGTCGATACCGTCAACCGGCGAAATGCGTAGCAACTCATCAGTCCGCACAGCGGCAGCGCCACGAAGATGCCGATCAGAAACAAGGCGAATCCGGCCAGCATGACGCCGACTTGGACGAGCATGAGCAGAACAAGTTTCAGCGTCGAACCGCGTGTGATCTCCCAACTTCGCCTGAGCGAGTCGAGGATACCCGCGTCTTCTTCTACGATCGCCATGTAATAAAACTGCAGGCGGATGGCTAAATAAATGCCCGGCACGATGAGCAGCAACAGTCCCGCGCAAACAATAAGTCCGTAGATGAGCTTAGCCGCGAAATACACGAAGATTTTGCGACTCATCTGTCCGTAGGAAGAGAACTGCGGCTCTTCACCGTCGATCGCCTGAAAAAGGTTTTTCGTGTATCCCAATTCGAAGATCAGCGAGATAAACAGACCGATCAGCACGATGACCGTCCCGGCGATACTGAGAGTGCCGTTGGCAGGCCTCGGGATAAAGGCTTGAAGCAACATGCTGATGATTGCGTAGCCGATTAACAGTCCGCTCAGTACCCAGATCTGGGCCCACAGACTTTTCCACGATTTGTGGAAGAGGTCGGAGATCATGATTTTTTTGTCCATGGTGTCTTGTCTTTTTTAACAATACACAAATGTACGATATATTTTGAAAACAGAAACGGACGGGCACAAAAAAACCGGACGTATGCCCGGTTTTTCTATGACGGACGACCGCATGTTTACGGCTGAACCCAGCGGATGTACGCGAAATCCATCCGGTGAGGCAGTTGTTCGTTTACCGGATAAACACGGAATCCGACACGCAGATGTCCGTAGACTTTCGTTCTCTTTTTCAGTTCGAAATGCAGTTTCGTGCCGTCTACCTTTTTCAGTTGGAACGGAGTGGCCGAAACAAATTCGGTCGTATGGTCTTCCGGGTTTTCGCGCGTGTAGACGATTTCGACGCCGAGCATGCTTTTGAGGCTCTTGCGGTCGATGACAATCCGGACAACGTATTCGTCGCCTACCATGGGATGCGCAGCGTCTTCGCTATATTCGAACGATTCGATCTCAAAATCGTTCCAGTGCTCGGCCACTTCTTTCTTCCATGCAGCGATGCTTCGAGCCTCGGCGTAATTGTTCCGTATGAGCGAAGTCGATCGTGCGGCCAGCTTGCTGTAGAACCGTTCGATATAATCGTCGAGCATGCGTTTCATCGTGTAATCCGGTGCGATTTGCGAGATGGAGTTTTTGATGTACTGAATCCACTCGGGCGAATAACCTTTGCTGTTCTTGGCAAAGTAGAGCGGGATAATCTCGTCTTCGAGCAGATGGTAAATCGTCGCGGCATCGAGCTGATCCTGATATTGCTGATTGTCGTACGTGCGTTGTGCGGTCAGCGCCCAGCCGGCTCCTTCCCGATAGCCTTCGTACCACCATCCGTCGAGCACGGAGAAGTTGAGTACGCCGTTCATCTCGGCCTTTTCGCCCGATGTGCCGGATGCTTCCAGCGGTCGTGTCGGGGTATTCAGCCAGATGTCGACGCCCGAAATCAGACGGCGTGCCAGACGCATGTCGTAGTTTTCGAGGAAGAGGATTTTGCCCAGAAATTCCGGACGACGCGAAATCTCCACGATGTGCTTGATCAGTCCCTGCCCGCCGCCGTCGGCCGGGTGCGCCTTCCCGGTGAATACGAATTGTATCGGGCACTTTTCGTTGTTGACGATCTTGGCCAGCCTGTCCAAATCGGTGAACAGGAGGTGCGCCCGTTTATATGTGGCAAAACGGCGTCCGAAGCCGATCAGCAACGCATTCGTGTTGATTTTTTCCATCAGCGTAACTACTTTCGACGGATCGCCCTGATTCTTCAGCCAGTTGTCGCGGTACTGATCTTTGATGTATTCGATCAGTTTATGCTTGAGCGCCCTGCGGATTTCCCAAATGTCGCTGTCCGGAACATGTTGGATGGCTTCCCAGATTGCTTTGTTCGACTGGTCTTTGAAGAAACTTTTGTCGAAATTCTTCGCACAGTATTTTTTCCATTCGGTAGCCATCCATGTAGGCAGGTGCACCCCGTTGGTCACGTAGCCCACGTGCAGCTCTTCGGGGAAATATCCTTTCCATACCGGCGCGAACATCTGGCGCGATACGATGCCGTGGAGGTAACTTACCCCGTTGGCTTCCTGACAGGTGTTGAGGGCGAATGTACTCATGCAGAATTTTTCCTGACTGCCCGGGTTCGTACGTCCCATGTCGATAAAGTCCTGCCAGCTGATGCCGAGCTTCTCCGCGAATCCGCCCATGTATTTGCCGAAAAGCGACTCTTCAAAATAGTCGTGGCCTGCGGGAACGGGCGTATGAACCGTGTAGAGCGAGGAGGCGCGAACGACCTCGAGCGCCTGATTGAAGTCTAACTTCTCGTTCTGTATATAGTCGACGAGCCGCTGTACGTTGATCAGTGCGGCATGGCCTTCGTTGCAGTGATAGACCTGCTTCTTCAGTCCTAACTTGTTCAATAGCAAAATACCGCCGATGCCGAGCATGTATTCCTGCTTCATGCGGTTTTCCCAGTCGCCGCCGTAAAGCTGGTGGGTGATCGAGCGATCCCACTCGCTGTTTTCGGGTATGTCGGTATCCATCAGGTAAAGCGGTACACGCCCGACGCTTACTTTCCAGACATGCGCGTAGACGATCCGTTCGGGATACGGCACCTCGAGCACCATCGGACGGCCGTCGTCAGTCATCACCTGCGTGAGCGGCAATGTCGCGAAATTCTGGGCTTCGTAGTTGGCAATCTGCTGGCCGTCCATGGCCAGACTTTGGGTGAAATAGCCGTAACGGTACAGAAACCCGACGGCTGCCAGATCGATGTTGCTGTCACTGGCTTCTTTCAGGTAGTCGCCCGCCAGCACACCCAATCCGCCCGAATAGATTTTCAGTACGTTCGTCAGTCCGTATTCCATGCTGAAATAGGCCACCGACGGTTTGCTTGTATCGGGCTTGACTTTTACATAGCTCTTGAATTGTTTATATACGTCGTCGATTTTGTCCATCAACTTCTGATCGGCCAGAATCGCTTCGATCCGTTCCTGTGGTAACTTCTGAAGCAATAAAACGGGGTTACCTTCGGTCGATTTCCACAACTCGGGCGAAATTTCTCCGAAGAGCTTCGCGCCTTCGTAATGCCAGACCCACCACAGGTTGGTAGCGATTTCGTGAAGTGGTTCTAATTGTTTCGGAAGTTTGGAATGAGAGTATATGTCTCTCCAGATCGGATCATTTGAATTCTTTGACTGAATCTTCATACTTTTGTTTTTTATAAAAATAAGAATAAGGGCAGCAAAGATAGTGTAAATTTTGCGTAATGTAAGCCTGTTACACTGCTTTTTGCATATTCCTGTTGTTTATTGATGCCTATGCGTGGAGGCGTTTTTTCGCGTTGTCGAATGCCTTATCGAACGCTTCGTAATAATAGTTGATGAATCGCTTCCATTCGGCCTGAGCTGCCAGCTTGAAACATCTTTCACGAATACGTTTCTGTTCGGCTGCATCTTTTTCGATGAGTGAAAGCAACGCGGTGGAGATATCTTCGACCACCTGAAAGTAATTGTCGTCCGTCCGGTGAATAACAGCCACCCCTTCCGCGATATCATCGCCCGAAACTTTTGTTTTGGCCCATAACCCGAAGCCGGCCAGATCGGTCGTAACGGTCGGAATGCCGAACGCCACGCTCTCCAGCGGCGTGTATCCCCACGGCTCGTAATACGACGGATAGACGGTGGCATCCATACCGATCAGCAGGTCGTAGTACGACCTGTTGAAAATACCGTCTTTCCCGTCTAAATAGCAGGGCACGAAGATCAGCTTCAACTTGTCGTCGGTTGCATTCACGCACCCCGAATGAATCATGAACCGGGTAGCGCGGTCTTCGTGCATGTTATGGAGCCAGTGCGTCAAGAAAGCGGTCTGCATCGGTTCGGGCGTGCGGAAATCATTATCCAGAGCTGCTTTCAGATCGGCCCGTGGCGCAAACACCCACGCCGGTACGAGCAGGAATGCGACGACCTGCCGATTCAGCTTGCCGGAGGTACGCAGGCGGTTCATGGCCTCGATATAGACGTCGATGCCTTTGTTACGATACTCATACCGGCCGCTCGTCGAGATGAGGAATGCGTCTTCATCAATCGGGTGGCCGCATAATGTTTCGGCTACCTTAAGCAACTTCTTACGGGCTTCGGCACGGCATGCCGGATAGGCGTCAGCGGCAGGCACAAAGTCCGGCTCGAAACCGTTGGGGGTCACGATATCCGGTGCTCTGTCCAAGAGCTGCCTGCATTCGGTGGCCGTAATATCGCTTACGGTCGTGAAACAGTCGGCATAACGGGCAGCCTGCTTCTCGACCGAGTGCTTGGCTTCCATGTTTAATTCTCTTGCCATCCGATTGCCGTCGTATCCATTCATGCATCCGTAGAGGGGTTTACCGTTTCCGGCAATCGAACGTCCGATGGAGGTAGCATGTGTCGTGAACACCGTAGCAATCTGCGGTACGTATTTCTGTAGATATAGCTCTCCGAACCCCAGCATCCATTCATTGAAATGGGCGATGATCTTTTTCTGTTCCAACCCATGAAAGCGGTAGAAACTTTCGATCGTTTTTCCGGTGGCGTAGGCGAAGATACAAGACTCGTCATAATCGCCATAAGCCTTTGACGAATCGACACCGAACGATTCCCACATTTCGTAATAGACTTCGTTTTTCTTTTCGAAGAAAGGCTGATAGTCGACTAAAATCACCGGAGGTGTGCCCGGTATCTGCCATCGTCCTTTGCGCACGGACAGTCCTTCGGAAGCTGCCGCTTTCGCCCAGTCGGCGTAGAGCGCAGGGTCTTCTCGAAAATCGGCATCCGGCTTTCCGCGGTCCGGCCCGATGAAAATAATCGTATCGGTAAAACGCTGTTGTAACGTGCGTGCTTTTGTGGACAAGACGGTATAAATACCGCCAACTTTATTGCAGACTTCCCAGCTGCATTCAAAAATATAATCCGGTTGAGTTATTGCCTTTTTTATCATAGTTGTCTAACCTTATAAAAGGTAGTTGTTTAGCCGGCAAAGATACGTCTTTTTTTCTTTTTCTTGTGTTTCTTTATCCAAATCCCGGAGAATTGTCATACCTTTGATTGTCGAAAAAAAGAAAATGTTTAACTCAAAAAGAAGAAACTAAAATGGCAAAAAGAAGAAAATTAAAGAAACATATCTCCCGTCTGTTCGGGATGTTGTTTTCCGACTTGTTAATCTGTCATTATTTACTTCCGAAAATAGACAATGAGAAAGTTTTATTATTGGCGACGCGCATGGGCGATCGGAACGATGAGTTTATTTGCCGTGCACATCATGCTCCGGGCACAAACCGGGCAGAGGTCAAGAAATATTATCAAAAGTTATCTGCTGATCTGAGAAAAGAATGGAATGCGTTGGCCGAAGAGATCGTCCGATTGACCGAAGCGCTTGATAAGAAAGCATGAAAAAAGCGATCTGTAGATGGCTTCTTAAGTGCATGGGATGGAATATCGGTCTGACGGGCGACGATGTTCCCAAGTGTGTGATTTGTGTAGCCCCTCATACGAGCAACACCGATTTTCTGATCGGCAAGTTGTTTTACAACGCGGTCGGGAAACAAGCTAAATTCCTGATGAAGAAAGAATGGTTTTTCTTTCCGTTAGGATTAATCTTTCGGAGCATGGGCGGCGTACCGATCGACCGGAGCCGCAACCAGTCCATGACCGAACAGATGGCGGCTGAATTTGCATCACACGATTATTTCCGTGTAGCTATCACGCCGGAAGGGACGCGCAAGAGGGTCGATGAGTGGAAACGTGGTTTTTATTACATCGCTTTGAAGGCACAGGTACCGATTCAGCTTGGTTATATCGATTACGGCAGGAAAGAAGTCGGGATTATGTCGACTTTCCGGCCGACGGGCGATGCGGATGCGGACATCCGTTATATCCGTTCGTGTTATAAGGGAATCAGAGGCCATCATGGAGAGAAATTCGGGGAAGTCGGGGAAGAACGCGATAAGAGAAACGGAAAGATCGATGAATAGTAACAGCTCGTTGCGTGTCAGTATGATTCAAG
Source organism: Tannerella sp. (assembly GCF_052170195.1). Taxonomy (GTDB): domain Bacteria; phylum Bacteroidota; class Bacteroidia; order Bacteroidales; family Tannerellaceae; genus Tannerella. Next base: position 40,040 of record NZ_JBQNAZ010000021.1, read on the forward strand.
CTCCGATTGTGTGGGAAGACAGAACGGAGAACGTGGCTTATTATGGGAAATTGCTGCATGGTTTAACCGGCAAAACCGATCTGGCAGTCTTACCGGAGTTATTTACGACGGGATTGTCGATGCGCGTGCACGACCTGTCGGAGCCGGTCGACGGCAAGACGATCGCTTCGGTGAAGCAGTGGGCCCGAGAATACGGCTTGGCCGTGACAGGGAGCTTTATCGCTTCGGAAGAAGGGCGTTTTTATAACCGTGCATTCTTTATTACCCCTGATGGTCGGGAGTATTATTACGATAAGCGTCATCTGTTTCGTATGGCGGGCGAAGATCGCAGTTTCTCGGCCGGCGATAAGCGGCTGATTCTCGATTATCGCGGCTGGAAAATCTGCCCGATGGTTTGCTATGACTTGCGTTTCCCGGTCTGGAGCCGCAATGTGAATAACGAATACGACGTGCTGATTTACGTGGCCAACTGGGTGAGTGTGCGACGGGATGTGTGGAAGACGCTGCTGCATGCGCGGGCGATCGAGAATATGGTGTATGTGTGCGGGGTGAACCGTGTCGGTGTGGATGGCCGCGAGTTCGCTTATCACGGCAGCTCGAGAATATATACTCCGAAAGGAGAAAAGCTGGCGGATGCCGGCGAAGAGGAAGAAACAATCGTCACGTGTACGCTGGAGCGGGAGCCGTTGGATACGCTTCGGGAGAAGTTTCCGGTCTGGCGTGATGCGGATCAGTTCGATATCCGATGATCTGCACACATCACAGAGAATGGGCGGATCTGCCGGTCCTCGCTACTTACAGCGAATTTGCTCTGTCCGGGCAGGCTGCCGAATACCATTTGTCGATACGAATCACGGCATCGGAGTCGGATACTCAAACGCAATTTACACAGCTTGAAGAGGCTTTGATCCGTTGGCAGCGCGAATACCCCCATACGATACTCGTCTGGAGGCGTTACTTCCTCAGCGATGTCATGAATCAACACGGTTTTTTGTGTGGATACGATAACGAAGACGCGGCGTTGTCTGTCGTACAGCAGGCGCCCGGTCTGACAAAGGTAGCCCTCTGGGCTTATTGGGTGACATCCGAAAGTTCACGTGTGTCTAAAAACTTGTCCGTACAGGCTACCGAACTGATCCGTCCGTCTTATCGTCACTTTTATCATACACAACTTCACTCATCGGCTTCGGACGAAGAGAAGCAGACAGCCGATATTTTTGACCGTTACACGGCTTTATTGGCGACGCAGGCATGCACGTTGAGCCGTCACTGTATTCGTACATGGCTTTTTGTGCGCGACGTCGATTTGCGTTATGCCGGTATGGTGAAGGCACGCCGGGCATGTTTCGAGCGGGAAGGGCTGACGTCGCAGAGTCATTTCATTGCCAGCACGGGCATTGAGGGACGGCATACCGATCCGCGGGCATTGGTGACGATGGATGCGTATGCGGTGCACGGCTTGGAAACGGAGCAGGTGCGCTATCTTGATGCGCTTGATCATCTGAATCGAACGAGCGAATACGGCGTGACGTTCGAGCGGGGTGCCATGGTGCAATACGGTGACCGGCGGCATATCTTTATCTCCGGTACGGCAAGCATTAACAAGTATGGCGAGATCGTGCATCCCGGCGATCTTTCCGGTCAACTCGACTGTTTATTCGGAAATATCAGGGCGTTGTTGGCCGAGGCTGATGCCGGCATGCACAACGTCATGCAGATGATTGTCTATGTGCGCGACCCGGGCGATTACGCAGCGGTCGGCACATGGATAGACGCTTATTTCCCACAAATACCCCGTATCACGGTCTGTGCTGCGGTCTGTCGTCCGGGATGGCTCGTCGAGGTCGAGTGCATCGCCGTCACTGCCGACGGCGACGACCGTTTCCCCCTATTCTGAGAATGCGTCAGACTATTCCGATAGTATACGAATAACCTCTTGATTGGCAGCACGTACTTCGGCTTCGTTGATTTTGATCTCTTTCCGGTCGTAGGTCATCAGCCCGTTCACTTCGCCTTCCACATCGGTTGTCTGCGTATAAACGGCTGCGGAGAAACCTTGTCTGACGAATGACTGAAGCGTCTTGGCAAACTGCACGTATTCGGCCGTTACTTCTTCTTTGTTTTTAAACTGCACATATCCCCAGTTGCGTTTATCCCACCATAGATGGCCTTCGAGCGCCAACCCGATACCGCCATATTCGCCGAGAACCGTTACACGTTCGGGATCGAACAGATACATTTCCGGACCGGGATAATTGTGCAGGTCGAGTATGCTTCCGCACCGGCGATGGTTTCCTCCGCTGGCCGGATTGACGAGTCGTGACGGATCACGATGTTCCGTCCATGCCGTTACTTTTTCGGTGTCGAATTGTCCCCATGCCTCGTTGAAAGGCACCCAGATAATGACGGAAGGATGGGAGATGCACAAGTCCATGATTTCTCCCCACTCATGATAGTAATTGGCGACAGACTCTTCGCTTCGCTGTCTGTCTGTGCCTCCGCCGTATTGACGCGGCTCCCACACATTGTCCATGTCGCCGCTCGGCATGTCCTGCCAGACGAGCATCCCTTCCCTGTCGCAGTGGTAATACCAGCGTGCAGGCTCAACCTTGACATGCTTACGTATCATATTGAATCCGAAATCTTTCGTCTTTCGAATATCATAAAGCAGCGCTTCGTCGGTAGGTGCTGTATAGAGTCCGTCAGGCCACCAGCCCTGGTCGAGTGGTCCGTACTGGAAATAATTCTTATTATTGAGCTGCATGCGCATGATGCCGTTGGCGTCACGAGCCGTCGATATCTTGCGCATAGCCGTATAGGACGATACTTCGTCTATTTTTTTGCCGTTGTGTGTGAGGCTGATCTTCATCGCATAGAGCGTCGGAGATTCGGGCGACCACAGCCGGGCGTTCGTAACCGGTATACGCAAAGTCTTTCCACTGATGCCTTTGGCCGAAGATACCATACGATCACCGTCGAAAAGACAGACTTCAATGATATCATGGCTCCGATCGTCGTTGGTCGAGACGGTCACTTCGACGATTTCATGGTCGATATCGGGAATTGAGCGGACGCTTGTGATATGATGCTCCGCAACCGGCTCGATCCATACCGTTTGCCAGATACCGGTAACGGCCGTGTACCAGATGCCTTCGGGGTTTAACGTCTGTTTGCCTCGCGGCTGATATCCTTTGTTCGTCGAATCCCATACCCGTACGACGAGTTTCTGCGGTTCGTTTGTTTTAAGAAATGGGGTTACATCGAACGAGAAGGGTGTATAGCCTCCTTGGTGTGTGCCGATAAAGATATCGTTTACAAACACGTCGGCGCGCCAGTCGACGGCTCCGAAGTTGAGTTTTACATGCCGACCTTTCCAGGCTGCCGGCACCGTAAACGTACGTTTATACCACAGTTCCTGCTGTTCGTTCACGGTCTTTTGTACGCCCGAAAGCGATGATTCTACGGCGAAAGGCACGAGAATCTTTCCGTCGAAATCGGCCGGTTCGGCTTTTCCTTTGTCTCGAATCGCATACTCCCAGAGGCCGTTCAGGTTCATCCATGCCGGTCGTTCTAACAGAGGACGCGGATATTCGGGTAATACCCGGTTCGGGTCAAAGCGTTCAGCCCAAACCGTTTTTAACTTGTCGCCGGCCGGTTTCCATTGTGCCGATACGCCGAGTGAGAAAAGTACGATATATATAAACAGGATTGTCTTTTTCATGATGATTTTGTGTGAATTTTTGTGAGATAGATAAATGATAATGGAACTTTGTATATTGCCGACTGTACTGATATGCCGGAGAAAGATCGATGCCCTCCGGGTCTGTACAGAGATGTACTTCATCCCATACAGAGATACGGAAGGCATCGATCAGAGTTATTTATTCCACACCCGCGGCGCCGGAGTTTTGGGCAACGGTTTGCGGTTCTTCAGTTCTTTCATGACTTCTTCGATGGCGCGGTTGAGCTGCTCGTCTTCGCCGTTCCATTCTTTTACCGGATCGTTGTCGATGAGGATATCCGGTTCTACGCCTTTGTTCTCTACCATCCAGTTACCGTTCATGTCGTAGCTTGTGAAGAACGGCACGCGCACGTCGGTACCGTCGATAAACGGTAACGAGGCTGTGATCCCGACAATTCCGCCCCATGTGCGGGTTCCGATCAGTTTACCGAGTTTAAGCGCGCGGAATCCCCACGGGAACAGGTCGCCGTCGGAAGCCGAATATTTATTGATCAGACACACTTTCGGGCCAACCAACACCGCATCGGGCACGGTACCGTTACGGGTCGATCCGCGGCGCATGGTCATGCGGTACGGTTCGCGAGCCAGACGTTCGAGGATCATCGGGGAGACGTTACCGCCGCCGTTCGCGCGGTCGTCAATGATGAGTCCTTCCTTGTCGAGTTGCGGATAGAAATATTTGGCAAATTCGTTCAGTCCGTCTACTCCCATATCGGGGATATAGATATATCCGATTTTGCCGCCCGAAGCCTTGTCAACCTTCTCGATGTTATTTTTTACCCATTGGTAATGATAGAGCGAATATTCTTCTTCGAGCGGGCGGATCACCACCTTGCGGGCGCCGTTGAGCTGCGCTTTGCCGTTGAGCGACAATTCCGTCGGAACGTCGGCTTTCCCTACGAGGAGGGCATACAGGTCGTTAACCGTGTTGGTCGGCACTCCGTCGATGGCGACGATGAAATCGCCGACTTGAGCTTCGATGCCCGGCTCGGTGAGCGGAGAACGGAGAGCGGGGCTCCATGATTCGCCCGGCAGAATTTTTTCGAGGCGGAAGAAGCCGCTCTTGTCGCGCGAGATCTCTGCGCCCAACAGTCCGGTCTTGATGCGTTGCGGGCGATTCGTCTCGCCGGTGTTCACGTAGGCATGGCCGCAATTGAGTTCGCCGATCATTTCGCCGATCAGGTAGGTGAGGTCTTGACGGTTCTTCACATAAGGGAGTAATACGCCATATTTCTTTTTCATCGCTTTCCAGTCTACGCCGTGCATATTTTCGAGGTAGAAGCCGTCGCGGAAAGCGCGCCAAGCTTCGTCGAAGATTTGCGCCCACTCCTTGGCATAGTCGATCGTCATCTTCATATCCGAGAAGTTCACAGGATCTTTCAGATCGACTCTTCCGGCAGGAATATCTTTGACAAACAATTGTTTGTTCTTAAAGAATCCGGCTTTTTTACCTCCCGGCTCCACCCACATACGGGCGCCTTCGGCCACGGTTTCTTCTTTCTGTTTGTTCAGATCATAGACATAGGTCGAGTTGTTACGGCTGTAATACACTTTTTGCCCGTCGGAATAAAGATTACCGTGATATCCTTGCGGCAAGGGGACTTTCACGATCCGGTCGCTCAGTCCGTCCGCATCGACTTTGACCGTGACGCCTTCGGGTTTTTTCTTCTCGTCCGTCTCTTTTTTCTTGCCGCCTTCTTCTACGTTGATTTCTACTTTCTTCGGTTCGGCTTTGCTCCCGTCGTCCTTGGTCAGGAAGGGGGAGGGCGTATCTTTGGTCAGCAGCGCGAGGTAAACCCCGTTCGAATAACCGTAGACGTGGTTCCATTCTTTCGATCCGTAGGTCGGATTGAAGTCGCGCATCGAGGTAAATACAAGGTATTTCCCGTCTGTGCTAAACGTGGGAGAACCCGAATCGTACCACCGGTCGGTTACCTGAAATTCTTTCTTGTCGTCGATGCGATAGAGATAAATGATGTCGTATTCGTTGTCGGCCATGCGTGTATATGCCAGCCATTTGCTGTCGGGCGAGAAAGTGACCTCATACGGTTCTTTCTTCGGATCGCGCAGCACTTCGGTTACCTGTTTGGTTGCCACATTCAGCAGGTTGATTCGGTTCTTGCGGTCGGTGTACACGATCGATTTGCTGTCGGGACTCCATTCGAAGTTACGGATATACGTATCGTTATTTTTCGTCAGCTGAACGGCTTCACCACCTTCGGCCGGTTGCATGTAAAGCTCGGTTTCGCCCGTTGCGTCGGAGATGTAAGCGATGTGTTTGCCGTCGGGCGACCAAGTAGCGCTGCGTTCGTGGGCGCCCGGTGTGCGGACGATATTTTTCGTCACGCCTTTCTCGACGGGGAGGTTAAAGATTTCGCCGCGTGCCGTGACGACAACCCGTTTCCCATCGGGCGAGAGGCTGGCTCCGCGCATGTACCGTCCGCCGTCCTTGATTTCGCTCCGGGCGTACAGATGGTCGGAGGCCAGCGTGATGTTGACCTTTTCGGCTTTCTTTGCGGCAGGATCGAACCGATAGATATAGCCGGCATTTTCGAAGACGATCAGTTGCCCGTTCGTGCTTGGGAACTTGATATCATATTCGGTGAAGTCGGTTACCTTCGAGGTCGTTTTTGTTTTTGTATCGTAGACGAAGAGATTCATCGTCCGGTCGCGGTCGGAGAGGAAATAGATTTCGTCGCCGACCCACATCGGGAAGATGTCTTGTGCACGATTGTTCGTGATGTTCTCGACCGTTTTCTTTCCGGCGTCATAAATCCAGACATCGTCCGCCATACCGCCCTGATAGTATTTCCATGTGCGAAACTCGCGCATCACACGGTTGTAAGCCAGCCGTTTTCCGTCGGGTGAGAAGCTGCAAAAGCCGCCTTCGGGCAAGGGGATGACTTCGGAGAGTCCGCCTTCTTTGGCTACGGTATACAGTTTGCCGCTGAATCCGGAGCCGATCCGGTTGCGGTAAACAATTTTCGCGCCGTCGGCTGTCCATGCGGTCACAATGTTGTTCGGTCCCATGCGGTCTCCCACATCATCGCGTTGGTTGGTGGCGGTGTAAGTTACGCGCAGCGGTTCGCCACCGTCGGCGGGGATGGTATACACTTCCGTATTTCCGTCGTACTGTCCGGTAAAGGCAATCGTTTTTCCGTCGGGCGAAAAGCGCGGAAACATTTCGTAGCCGGCGTGCGAAGTGAGCCGTTTCGCTTCTCCGCCACGGGCAGATACTTTGTACAAATCGCCGGCATACGAAAACACAATGTCGTTACCGTTCGTGGCCGGGAAACGCAGCAACCGCGCTTCTTCGGCCTGTCCCTGTTGCGCTGCGACGAACATCGCACATACCAGGCTCCATAGTTGTTTTTTCTTCATACGTTTTTACATTTGATTTTAGACGTGTACAAAGGTAAGCATTATTACCTCAAATCGGGTTGATTTGTTTAGCCGTTTAGTTGTTGAGGGCGGTCTGCTGTCAGCATTCAGCCATCGGATGCCGCGTAGGGGCGAACCTTGTGTTCGCCCGTCATGGCGTGTATATGACGAATTTAATGGTCAATTGTCATGCCGGGCACATGGTGTAGAGACGCAATGAATTGCGTCTCTACGGGGGGTACCGTGTTCATTTGCGTTGATTTGCGCCCATTTGCGAAATTCGCGTTCGGATATTGCCGACACCACACAAAAAAAGGGCGAACACAAGGTTCGCCCCTACACGGCATAACATAATTCAATTGTTAATTGTTATGCGTGGTACATGGTACGTACTGCGCCCATTTGTGTCATTTGCGAAATTTGCGTTCTGATAACCCAACACCACACAAAAAAAGGGCGAACACAAGGTTCGCCCCTACACGGCATAACATAA
>NZ_JBQNAZ010000022.1:0-46472 GCF_052170195.1 Tannerella sp.
CAGAAGTGTCAGCCCTAATTTTTTACAGTCCTAAAAGTTTTACCGGACAGCAATAGCTTCAAAAAAACTTGCCCGGAACCTGCAAATGCAAGCCCGGGCAAGACGCTTATGGAAAAGATATGAAAAAACAAACCCACAGACAACTGTCATGCACCATGCACACGACTACCATCCGGGGCTTTGAGATAGATCGTTGCTTTTGTTTTTACCCAATTTTTTTCGATATACTCTCATTCGCGTTTATTTTTTATGCTTTTTCTCTACCAGTAACTCGTTTATGCGCACAAATATATAACTTTTTTGCTTCAATTCGTGCATCAGGTCATCCAACCGGTTGTAAAATTTATCCGTCCGCTTCGGGTCGGTGCCGATATGAAGGAGCAGGATAAAACCGTTCAGACCGTTTTCCGCCTCATACGAGAGGATGGAGCGATAAATCGCTTCGGACGAACGATAATTCTTCATTTCGGGCGTCGTGTAATCGGCGTTCGACCGTGTGCCGGGCGTAAAATTCACCACCTGCACATCCATCGCTTTGGCCCAGTGGCTTATTTCACGGTTATACCACTCGTAAGGAGGGATAAAGAACCGAGGCGTTTCAATCTTCAATCCGGCCGCTTGCATCGCGGCATAGTTGCCTTCGAGGTCTTGCTCGAAGACGGTGCGCGAAACGAGCGTCGAGTCACGTCGCTGCCAGTCGGCATAGAGCAGATGTTTGTCGGAATGGGGCGCCAGATAATGTCCTTCTTTTTGCAGCCGGCGAGCTACGTCGGGAAATTTCCGGTAGAAATCGCCCGTCAGGAAGAAAGAAGCATGGGCCTGATGATTTTTCAACGCACGACGGATAACACCGGCTCCATCGGCATACTCGTGCCCGGTGAACACAAGCGCGATCTTCTTCTCCGTTCGGTCACCCCGTATAATTCCTCCCTCCACCGTCTCGCACCGATGTGCCTGAGCACTCAGATAGCCCAGATAGTAACAGAGCGATGCCGTTCCGTCCATCGTCGGCTCGTTCGTCGAATAGTCGGCATAATCATCGTGATAGACGACCACATCCGACTGAAAGGGTGCGTACCGGTCTTCTTTCGAGAGATGTACCCCGATCAGGCCGCCGAATATCGACGCATAGATAGGACCATCGACGAGTCCCCCGGTAACGGGTATCCCATGCAGATGAGTCAAGGCCGAGTGAGGATCGGACGGTGTGTCTCCGTATGCCGGATAGCCCACTATCATGCACTTTCCCCACGGGTTGCAGCCGAACAGCCAGTCGCGCATCGCGACTTCGATTTCGAGAAATGTTTTGTCGCCCGTCAGTTCGTGATACAGCCGGCACTGCGTGATGAAGGCTACCGTGAGGTTGTTGGAGCACCAGATAAACGGGATGCCGTTGAGAAACGCATCGCCCTGTGCCCGCTCTTTCACTCGCTGCAAACCGCTACGCAGATTGCGGATAAACTCCTGCTTCGCCTTCGGGTCATCTCCTTGTGCCGCCAACCGGTAATGGCCGAGGTTCACGAACGGATACCATTGATAATGACGAGCCGAATCGGCTCCCATCCATGGTGTTACAGGTTCCATCCGGCCGTATTGAACGGCCTGTTTCAGATATTCTTTTTTACCGGAGAGCGTATACATCTCGGTTGCGGCCAGCTGCATATCGTCGGCCCAGTTGTCTTCTTCGTAGAAATAAGGCGCCCCGCATGGCGCCGTCTGGCATACGCCGGGATGTGCCGCCCCCCTGCGATAAGCCTGCTCCGACTTCTTGAGCAACAGCTTGGAAAATTCGGGGTCATATTCCGACAACACGCTTGCGCCTAAAGCGAACGATGAAGCATATTTACCCAATGTCGAAGCCAGTCCCGTGCTTCGGTTCCGATGCTTTTTCAATCCTTGCGGCAGCGAACTGCAAAAATATACCGGACGCGCTTTGCCAGCCCCCCAACCGTAATCGACGCGTTGGTCGGCAGGAAGGGTAAAGCCCGCATGATCCCGGTCGTCGGCCAACTGGTTAAAATACGTAACCGAGTCGGGATTCATCTTCAGCAACCAGTCGAGTCCCCATTTGGCTTCATCCAGAATATCAGGGATGCCGTTCGCGCCATCGTCTCCATTGGCCTGATGCCGGTCTCCAAATGCTTCGGGATGTTGCGAATAGGCAAAAAGCATCTGGTACACGGCATTGGCCGATGTGGTAACGTATTGGAGATAATCGGAGGCATCGTGCCAGCCTCCGGAAACATCGAAGGAGATGCCGTCGCGTTTTCCGTCGGGATCACCCACCGACACGACCCCATGCGTGTGGCATGAGTCTTTCAGACTAGGATTGTATCCGCATCGCTGCTGACGCATATACCTGAGCGGAATCTCCGCCGCCTCGGCATACACATCATACCCGATTCGGAACGGGACAGACTGGCTGCCACCGGCACGCAGCACATACGTGCCGGGCGTCGTAAACTCCGAAAAATGAAGCCGTACCGACGACTCGAAAGCCGGCTGCTTTCCCGTATTTACGATCTTTTCTCCCCGATAGACCCTCTTACCGGTTTGTGCATCGACCACCTCGAACGAATCGATCGTCTTCTTCTCCTTGCTCACCCAGACAGCCACCTTGACATCGTCAGGTAGATAGCCGATCCGGTTCACACGTACCCACGATTGAGCACGCACTCCCAAAAAGAACAGCAACCAAACAGACGCACAAATTATTTTTCGCATAGTGAAGATATTTCTTGCTCAAAAGTTTTTATCTAAGAAAGGTGTCTCATCGGTTAGATGAGGCAACCTTTTTATCCTCAAACGTTACAAAGCCGTAAACTGTCTGACGGCAGACACAGGTTTTGCCGCACGCATGCCGGACAATACATGATGATAACGCCTACCAATATATTCATTCCAATAGTCCGAATAGGTGATAAACTTACCCTTGGGATTCATGACTTGCAGTTCTTCGCCCGGATTACCCGACGCATCTACCACTTTGATCCGGAAATCTACTCGACATTTTCCCGATGAGTTAAAGACTTCTTTTTTCAGCTTTACCACTTGCCATCCGGTCGTTTCACCGAAAGCGATCGGTTTTCCGACATCAGCCCACTGACTTTTTTCCTTGGTCTTATAATCTAATGTGTATTGATACTGCAACTTCAGATCAGTCGGAACGTCTTCTTTTTCATACAGAAAATTATAGAACTTAACCCAGCAAACGGAATCCGTATTTTCCGATACATTCGTTACATAAGGATGACCGTTTTCAAACACCACAGGAGGTTTATTAAAATCATACACAAAGATATTCTGCTTACCTTTTTTCAAGGAACAAGCCTGATCATATACCAAATCCAGCTTCTTATCTTTATAGAGTTTGATCTGATTTTCTCCGACCTTAGCTGTATAGAATCGACCCACAGAGCCGTTAGGTACGGCATTGTATGTTGTCAGAAGAGCCGCATTATTATTTACGTACACGTCATTATTGATCTCAATCTTATAGATATGATTGCTCGCTTTTGCATCAACAGGAACAAAATAGTGCAACTGAAATTCCGCCACGTCCGAGAGGTCGGTCGTATCATATTCCACTACATGCTTTTCGCATGCTACGAATCCCATTAAAAGAACCGTATAAAAAATATATTTAAAGACTTTCATAGCGAATAGTTATTATAAATGAATAAATTATTTGACTGCCGCAGGCACTTCACCCGGATAAGCAAACCAGGGTATCGAACATTGATAATTGTCGGCTGTTCCCGATACGGGTTTTAACGCCTCCAATGATGCCTTGTTCCACATATATTCCGAATTATAACGCGGACGAATTCTGTAACACGGAGAGCCTTCGTTCTTCACATTGTATGAACTTTTTCGTCCTTGCACCTGAGCCGGAGCCAGATAAAACCCTTTATACACTTTACTTGGATTCGTATCCCATTTCTGTGTAACGGTACTCACATCCCAGCCGTTACCTTTCGAAGGATATTCGCCGGTATACTCAATATCATAATGATATTTTCGCATGTCTACCCATGCTTCGTGAGCTCCCCACGGATAAAGAGCCACCCATTTCTGCATCATAATGTGAGAAAGAGAAAAATCGGTCATTGGAAGTTTCTCGACGAAAGGACCGGCCTGGTATTTAATCGCTAAATCGTTGAAAACTTTCTTGGTTATTTTGTCTCCTCCTTCGGCTTTGCCCACCGTGCCGGGCATAAGGTATCGGACTGTAAAATCGAGGTCTGCTTTTACTCCTTCTTTAAACGCTTCAAAAGCTTCATTCTTCTTGCCCATTTTCCAATAGGTTTCAGCCAGACAGAACTTAATTTCAGCGCATGTTGTTAAGATATAAGGTGCTTCGTCATGGTAGAGCCAACGTCCTTTCCCGTCATGAATACTTCCCTGATATTCTGAAGCAATTCTTCGGCCGTAGTATGAGGGCGCAGTACCAATCGGACCACTTGCTCCGGTAAAAGACCCGCCGTAATACTTATACCTTTTTACACTGTCCGCATTATCGATGTTTTTATATTCCGGATCGCTGATCGTCGCTAACTTGGCTGCCACCCGCGGATCGTAATGTCCGGTTTCCGTTACCAGTGTATCGCAAATGATTTGCTTATCGGCAAGCTCATACGGATAATAATCATTTCCTTCCGTTCGCACTTTTTCGCCGGTACCTTCATCGTATTTAGGTACTGTACCTGTAAATACCTGCACGGCATATTCATGCTGGAAATAGTTATATGTAAGATTTTTTTGTGCCGTCCCCCAGAAGTTGTTATAATCTTCGTAAGGAGCACTCTGAGAACCTCCGGCAATCTTTACGACCGCGTCATCGTCAGGAGATTCGAACGATTTGCCAGCACATTGAATCAGTTCCGGAGCATAATCCGAAACAAAGTTTGTCTTATTCGATAAAGAAGCTAAATTGCGCACAAGGACCGCATAAGCAAATTTGATCCACTTTGCCTTATTTCCCTGATAAATAAAGTCATTCGCGCTAATCTTCGTACCATAATCTTTATTATCTTCTTTTTCAAGCAGTTCAATAGCTTTGTAAGCCCATTCACGCACTTGCTTATAAACGTCTTTCTGGTAATCATAATCGTGCGATAGCAATCCATCAACAAATGCCTGTTTCATGGGTAGTTCTGCATGCTCTTTAGCAAGCATATCCCACGAGTAAGCCTTGATCGCATAGCCAATACCGGCAAGCGTCCATTCTTCGGCAGCCAACGACTGGTTAATCATATTTTCCAGATTCATGCCTTGATTCCAATAGGTCATACGCCATATTTCGCCACAGGCATCACTTCCCTGTGCGTAATAATGATTAGCAAAATTTGTATATGCAGAAGTAGTCGTTCCCATCATTTGGGTCATCGGTCCAAGACCTCTTATCTCATAATACACTCCAAAATAAGACTGTTGTATTCCGGCCAGATACAAATACCCTTCTACATAATCGGGAGCATCAATATTTTTGTTCACATCCAAATAATCTTCACAAGCAGTCAGGAAGATAAACAAAGATGCTACTATCATCGTTATTTTTTTCATCTCAGTAAGTGTTAAGTTTTTAATTAAACGTTAAGTTGAAGCCGATCGACATGCCGCGCGGATTTGGAATGGACCACACATCGTATCCTTCGCCACCGGTACCACCGGCTGCAGCCGAGACCGTATTCCCCACAGCATCGATGCCCGAATAGTTCGTCCATGTAAACAAATCGTTTCCGGTAAGATGAATGCTTGCATCCGAAATCACTTTTGTCTTTCTCAGCCATTGGGACGGAATGCGATACATCAAACGTAATTCGCTCAAACGAAGATAATGTACATTCCTTTCAAGCCAGTCTTCATCACCTCCATTATAAACGGAAGAACCATACGTCGAATAATCGACGGCAATCGTATTCTTTGTGGGGTTATCCGATTCTTCTTTTCCGTCTTTCAGTACCCCATTGAAAATAACCGGCCCGCGTTCACGCAAATCGACCGATTCCCAACTTGTTCCATTTTCCATCATCGAGCGTTTTGTTCCGTTTACCACCGTTGCTTTGTAACGGCCCGAGAACATGGCTGACAAGCGGAAGCCTTTATAGCTTAAACTCGATGTAATCCCGAAGCGAAGTTTAGGTTCTCTGTCGCCCAAAACGCTCCATTTGCTATCGACCATAGGAAGCCCTGTGGTAGGATCAATCAGTACCTGTCCGGCCTCGTTGCGTTGATAAGCTCGCCCGGTTAATGTTGTAATCGGATTTCCGACCATGATCCCGTTACGAATATTTCCGGAATTCCAAGTCATCCAGTTATAATACTCGCTTACATTTTCAGGCAAAGAAACGACTTCCGAATGTGCCTGCGATAAATTAAGCCCCATATTCCAACGTAAGTTATCTGCTCCGCGGATAATATCCACATCCACATGGCTATCCCACCCCCACGTATTAAACGTTCCGACATTCATATTATTCAAAACGAATCCGGTCGCATAACTGAGACGGAATCCTTTCACAATCTGATCGGAACAATGTGTTGCAAAGTAAGTAAAATCAGCTACGATACGATCGTCCCAGAAACGTCCTTCAAAACCGATCTCTCTGGAAGTTGTCATTTCCGGTTTCAATTTTTTATTTGGCCCGGTGTATCCGTATTTAAATCCACCGCCGGTCAACTCCGTGGCTTCCAACTGAGGGTCGATTTCCAAAGGTCCGGCATCCTTCCCGACACGAGCAACAGAGCCTCTTATCTTAAGATAATTGATCATCTTGTTATCTTTAAGGAAAGGGAGTTCCGTCAGGATAAATGCACCTTCTACCGCCGGATAAAAATACGAATTGTTGGCTTTCGGTAATGTGGACGACCAGTCATTTCTTGCTCGGAACGTTAAGAAAACCATATTGTTATATCCGAGTTCCATCTGTGATGAGAGCGCCTGAATACGACGTTTCGTCGTACGTTTTATTGACGATACGGTTGCAGGCTCACAATTATTAATTGACTGAAAATCTGGAATAATAAATTTCGATCCACTCGTACTTAATCGGGTAATCCCATTCTGGAGTTGGTGATATCCAAACTGCACAGAGAAAGTAAACTTATTATCGAAATATTTATCATTATATCCGGCAAGTAAATTTAACGTCGGATCGGAAAAGTTTGATTTCGTCAAGACATAACTTCCGTCTCCATTATTTGATGCATAATAATACGGATGCTTCGAAGTCTCAAATGTTTGCATACCGACATCCCATCCTACCTGTGCCCTGAAGAACGCATTCTTGATGGGAGTAATCGTTACGGAAGCATTCGAAATAAAACGATCAGATTCGTCGTAAAATTTATTCTTATGCAGCCCGAAAAGAGGGTTAAGCAAATCGGTATCGGTATAATAACGTGGATATCTCATGTGTGCACCGTCAACCGCCAAATATTCCGACATATCGTCAACCAGCGGCCACTTCATCGCTAAGAACAAAGGCCCTTCTACACCACGCGGAACCTTTGTGTTTTGCGTCGAAGAATACTGCATACTGCCTTCGAATTTCAGCCATGAAGTAATCTCAGCTTTCCCTGACAAACTCAAATTAAAGCGAGAATAGTCCGTCGTTTTGATTACTCCGGTCTGATTCAGGTACGATGCCCCTGCTCTCAACGTAGCTTTGTCGCTTCCAGCCTCTACCGAAACATTATGCTTGTTACTGAATCCTGTCTGCAATACGGAGTTGAAATTATCATACAACGGCATTCCTTCGGGATAAAGTCCTCCGAAATGTTTTGTGTAATAATAATTGGTCGTACCATAAGATCCGTTAGCATACTTTGTCTGGATATCCGGATAACCGTATGCCTTGTCCCAACGGAAGGTATTGCTGTAGGCGACACGTCCTTTTCCTTTCCTTCCCTTTTTGGTTGTGATAATAATGGCCCCGTTCGAGGCATCCGATCCATAAAGAGCGGCCGCCGCCGCTCCTTTCAATACGGTCATAGATTCGATATCCTCAGGGTTGAAGTCATTGCCTCGCGAAGCAAAATCCAGATTTCTCGGAGAGAAACCACCTCCCACGCTCGTAGGGTCGAATGTGCTGTTGTTCATCGGAATACCATCTACCACATATAGTGGTTGGTTATTTCCGGAAATAGACGTTAAGCTGCGCAATACAACGGTATTGGAAGCGCCCGGCGCTCCACCGGAAGAGCTGACGGTCATACCGGCCACACGTCCCTGCAACGCTGAAATAAAATTGTCACGTCCCGATTCGATAATATCGGAGGCTTTTACATTTTGCACCGACGAACCTACGGCTCGAGCCACACGCTTCATCCCAAATTCAGCCGTAATTTCCACTTCGCCAAGCATCGTAGCGTCTTCCTTCAAAACGATTGTCAGATTCGGCTTGGCTTCAACTTCCTGAGTCTTCATCCCCATATATGAGATGATTAAATAGTTTTTACCCCTTGAAGAGGAAACCGACAAACTAAAATTTCCATCCAAGTCCGTAACCGTTCCTTGGTCTGTTCCTTTAACGAGGATCGAAGCGCCGATGACCGGTTCGCCCTTCTCGTCTGTTACGTTGCCCGTTATACGGGTTTGTGCCATTGCAACTCCCACACTCAATAAAAGTACGGAGAGTAATAGTTTCATTTTTCTTCCCATGGTACAATTCATTATCATAATAAAATATGTTTTTCAAGTTGATGCTCTGTAACAAGAGTCTTTATTTGTTTTTCGTTTTCGGTTTTCATGGAGATTTGTTATGGATTAAGGTGTTCGGAATGAACGACGTTGCAAGACATCGACTTCCGAACACCTCAAGATGGATTATGATTTAACTTTTCATTTTCATGAACAAATAACACCTTTTAATTAAAAGACGTCCATGCTTTCGTCTGAGTCAATTTAAAGCCTTTGTCTTCATAAGCCTTGATATCGAGCTTTCCGACAGGATAGCAATAAGCCTCGTCTCCAAAAACATTTCTGGGAGCAAATTTGGGTAATACATAGAAGCCCACCATGTCAGCAGCATTTGTACCGTCAAACGTGACAATAGTACCATCAGCCTTGCGTACTTTCAATAAATTGGCTTTCGTATATTTTCCTGTTTTCGGATCAGCCGTCACAAAATCCGGCAATTCTTTCGAAAAATTCACCCATGGTCCGCATTGCGTATCGACATTTTTGGAATTATCCATATACTGAATCTTTGCCCAACGTTTGATATCGTGTAGACGGGTATGTTCAAAGATAAATTCCATACGGCGCTCTCTTCTGATTTCCCACAAAAGAGCCGACACATCAGCATCTTTTTCGGGATCTTCAGGTAAGGATGCCAATAATAGGGGAGCTGTTTGTTTCACACCTTTTTTGACGGCATAACTGTCTAACGGACGCTTGCGGATCGCGTTAATCGATTGGTCCAAGTCGCTCTGTGATACGGATTCGCCTCCAAACGATTCGGCCAGCTCTTGCTTCGCCTCGATCCAGTTTAATACGACTTCGGCATAACGAAGTACCGGTGCATCGTTTACATTATCGATACTTTTATATTGTCCCGGTAAGCTCGCATTGTTACCCGTTCTCCAGTAAGATGCTCCCTCGCGGCTGATAAATTTATTTCCGTAGATCAATGTGGAAGAATTGACATTGACCGTGTCGTAGAAAGTCGCTTCAAAACGCGGGTCACGCGTTTTGCAAAGCGTAGCCAAATCAAACTTCTCTGCTCCGTCTACAGCCGATTTTGAATAGACCTTCCCGTCGTTGCAAACAAAAGACTTGATCAGAGCCAGATTGACACCCGACTGAGATTCGGTACCATTCGAATAGGAACCGATGCAATGCGAAACACCTACGGACTTATCGTAATGGCGATACAGGATTACTTCGGGGTTGCCGGCCAGATTATCCGATCCGAATAAAGATCTGAAATCACTTCCAAACTTATATTTCCCGCTATTCATCACGACTTCAGATGCCTCTTTACAGAATGTAAGGTACTTTTGTGCACGTTCCATATCCAGATGATGATATTTCTGCCATGTACCTTCGTACAACATGATGCGAGAAGCAATAGCAGCCACAATCATTTTGTTTACATTCATCGGGCCTTTATCGTTAGCCCGAACACCGGCTAAAGCAGCTTTCAAGTCATCATAAATCTTGTCCATTACGACACCTCTGGGATCTCTATCCTTATAAAGATTCGCAAAGTCTTCCGCATCATAATCTTTTTCAAAGTACGGGATGTCTCCGTACGTAAGCACCAGTCTGTAATGCTGGTAAGCACGGAAGAAGCGAGCCACTCCCATCCAATGGTTGAATTCCTCCTGTGTTAATTTATCTTTCATACGCTCTTCCATGCGCATGATCATAATATTCGCTTTCTTAACCCAAGAATAGTTCCATTTATCGCCCAACGCCTGTCCATCCCACGCATCATCCGTTTTTACTTTCGTAACCGTATTGGGAACTGTATTGGGGAATGATAATTGCTGACCTTCAGTCGAAAAGTCGTCGCAGAAATCATATCCTCTCAAGGGCGTCCAACTGGCTGCCCATCCGCTATTATATCCATTGAAGAACTGCGGATAGAATTCATTGGCATACATGCGCAAATCATTCTCATTACGCCAATAGTTCTGATCTTCGAATTTTGTCAAGGGAGGTCTGTCCAAGAAACTGTCGCTGCAAGAAGATAGGAGAAGCACGACAAGACCCGATATTGCATATATAATCTTTTTCATACTCTAAACGAATTAAAATGTTAATTGAAAACCGAATGACATGGACTTGAATGTAGGAGTACTTAATCCGACCCGTTCGGCATTTCCTTTATCATAGAATGGAGTAGCTCCGGGAATTACTTCCGGATCAAGAGGCAAGCCTCTGAGATGATCGAAAGTAAAGAAATTTTCCAATGACGCGTATACACGAGCACTCTTCATGTAGGCTTTTCCTGCAAGTACTGCCGGAAGCGTATAGCCAAATGTGATGTTCTTTACGCGCAGATAAGCCATATTGAGCAGGTATTTATCCTGAGGACGCATATTGTATGCATCTTTTGAGTTAGCCATATTCCACGGACGAGGATAAAAAGCTCCGGTATTTTCTTCTGTCCAATAATCTTTCGCAAACGTTTTGGCCATCGCTCCATCGGATGTATTGAAGCCCGGAAGAGAAATGGAAGAGCTTCCCCACAATTCACGTTTTCCGACGCCCTGCATAAAAATTGAGAAGTCAAAACCTCTGTAATCTGCTCCCAATCTGATTCCGTATTCAAACCTCGGGGTCGTATTACCGATCTTCTCCTTGTCACCATGGTCATGGATATCCGAAGCCCCTTGGTCAATTTTTCCGTCACCATTCACATCTTTAAATTTCACATCGCCGGGGCCAAAAATAAAGTTTCCGCTTTGTAAATAATCCTGATATATCCCGTTCGGGTCTTTCAGTTTATTCACAACTTTAGCTCCCGCTGTTCCTTTGGCAACTTCTTTACCGTTCAAAGCGTATGTCTTAACGAGTTTCCCTTCACTATCATATACAAAATCATCTTTTTGATACAACCGGTCAGTTCGATAACCCCAAATTTCACCATACGTCTTTCCATTATAATTGGCTTCGATACTTCTGGAGCTACCGTACTGAGTAATTTCAGTCAACGCATCAGAAAGGGTTACCATTGCATTTACACCCAACCCGTTTTTAAATTGATGACGGTAATTAACCGAAAGCTCCCAACCGTACGTACGCAAGTTACCAAAGTTTCCGAGCGGCGCTTTAGAACCAAACGTAGCCGGAACACCTTCCATGGGTACAATCGTATTTTTCGTATCTCTCCGATACCAGTCGAACATAACATCCAATTTCCCTTCTATCAAAGACGCGTCAAATCCAAGGTTCAACGATTCGATATCCTGCCAGGTAATGGAAGCTAAAACGGAAGAAGGAATGCCTACATACGTCAACTTTTTTCCCGATTCATCGAGCCAGCTCCCCTGTCCGGATTCCATCAAGGAACGGTACAAAGTATTCTCAACCGTCTGGTCTCCGATTCGCCCCCAAGAACCTCTAAATTTTAACGATGCCAGGAAAGGTTTGCTCCATTCCATCCATGCCTCTTCGCTGACACGCCATCCGGCCGAGAAAGAAGGGAACCATCTCCATTTCAAATCCGTCGGGAATTTGGATGTTCCGTCGTAACGAAGATTGGCCTCAAACAGATAACGATCTAAGAAGTCGTAATTGATACGGCCGTAATATCCTAACTGAGATTCCCAACCTCTGTCACCACCTGCTTTTTCTTCGCCGGTAGCCAAATCGAATTGAGGATTGTAGATATTGCTCAGTTCTTTTTTCTGCGACCAGTTCGATACAAAGCGAGAAGATACCTGATTGACACCGGCCATGAATTTAAAATGATGGGTGTCGTCCAGATTCAAGTTATAAGTCGTATACGAATTGAAGGTATTTTGATGCCAATTCTTTGCTTCCCGATAAACGAGATCAGGAATAGAACCTGCACCAGTATACGTTACATAATTCAAATCATACGCCGGCATGGCTCCGGATGCTCCAGCCTCAATCACTTCTCCTTTTCCGTTCACGTAAACCTGATTTCCATTTTTATCCAGCCGTTTGATCGGGGCACCCCACGTGTCTGCGGCCGAAAATTTTGTTCCGTTCTGCTCAAATGCATATTCGCGGTTAGCATAAGTATATTGCAGATCGGCAGTCCAGTTCTTCATAATATTAATATGCGTTCCTAAGTTCACGCTGAAATAATTATTCATTTGCAATCCATCATTGGCATCATAGATTTGCTGCTCAGGACCACGCATCAGATACCCGCGATCATCTCGTCCGAAAGGTACAGTCGGTCCCCAACGATACATATAATACCACGGGTCTGCCGATTTTATTCCGGTAACATAAGGGAAACGCTTCTCTTGCTTGGAAAAGATCATGCCGGCATTGACCGAAATAACTTTGCTTACCTCAATATCCAAGTTGGTAGAAGCATTATAACGTTTAAAATCATCATGCTTCGCCGGCTTGGTCATACCATTCTGATTCAGATAACCCAGTCCGACATTGTAGCCGATCTTTCCGCTTTTTCCATTCAAAGAGAGGTTATGGTTTGTTGAAGGTGCCCACTCTCTGACCATATAATCATACGGGTCATACGTTCTCAATCCGATTTTACGTCCCTGTGCGTCTACGTACCAGTCGCGTCCGTACAACGTCGGATCGTCAACCCCTAGTTTACCTCCGTATTCTTTCTGCCATTCTTTCATTCGTTCCAAGCCTTCCGGAGTAACATAGTACGGCCAACCCGAAACGGTCTTCCCGCCATTCAATGCGGCGATCATGTTGTATTCCATACCTTCGAGACCTGCCATTTCCATTTTTAAGGCCGGGTTCTGCCATGCAAAATTGCCGGAATACCCAATATTCAGACTCTCCTGTTTAGCACCTCGCTTTGTCGTAATAAGTACCACTCCGAAAGCGCCTTTAGCTCCATAGATAGATGCCGAGGCTGCGTCTTTCAATACGGAAATCGACTCGATATCGTCCGGGTTGATAAATGAAATGCTCGGTACCTCCACGTTATCGACCAGAATCAGCGGAGCTGAAGAACCTTCGAATGATCCGATCTGTCCGCGAATCTTGATTCTGGGGTCAACTCCGACTTCACCATTCGGCACAACAACCGAAAGACCGGGGGTCGTACCCTGCAGACCGCGTCCTACGTCTGCAATAGGACGTGCACTTAATGCTTTGCCAACATCGACAGACGCAACAGCTCCGGTAAGGTTTACTTTCTTTTGTGTTCCATACCCTACAACAACAACTTCATCCAACAATTCAGTGTCTTCCTGAAGCACGATACGCATTGATGCGCTGGCTGTCACTTCCTGCGTACGATATCCTACATACGAAATCACTAATTTAGCACCTGATTTTACGTTCAGGGTAAATCTTCCGTCGATATCCGTTATCGTACCATTTGCCGTTCCTTTTTCCAATACACTGGCTCCGACAACAACTTCTCCTCGCTCATCAACGACTGTTCCGCTAATGGTCACCGATGGATGCTGTGCATTCGTTACATGTAAACCGACAGTCCTGTCGGCTTTCGCAAGATAAGGCGTTCCTCCTAATAACACAGTGATTGCGCAAATTGCAACAATTCTGTCGTAATACATGCCTCGTTTTTTTACGTTTACCATATTGATTTATGTTTTTAATGATTGTTTATAGATAGAATATGAAATATCCGAAAAACGTTATGCGCAAACGCATCTCGATTCCGCAATGATATGGGTGCTTTTCAGACAAAACATTTTCATAGGCTCTCTGTTTTTTTTTAAGGGATTACTTTATTTTTCCTGTTATTTATCAAGTATTACATTATATGTATATATTCTCGTTGTCTCTATTCCTGTTTGTTCTTTATACGATTAAAAGTATACTATTTCGCATTTTGTACAAGCAAAAGTACATTATAATTTTCATATTAAGAACCTTTATTCTGTTTTTTTATGAATTAGGTTTAAAAATTAACAAATCAGCATTTAAAAGAGCAAAAATAAAGAACTATACAAAGAAATAAAAAAACAAGTAGAAGATCAGTTTCCGGCATCATCCGAAGGGAAAGCATGGTATTTAATCAGCCCACCCATAGGGGTTTCTTCCACCACGCTTAGCTCTACTCCGAATTCTTTTCCAACCTGATGCAGTAAATCCGCATAATTATATGCCACCGATCCGACAAAGCGAATAGGATAATTCAAATAGTCATATTGCATCACATTACGCAGAAAAAAGCTCCGGAGATTGGAGAGCAACAACCCTTTTACATAATCAAGACGAAGATAATCAGCTAAAAAACAAGACTGCTCCGCTAAAAAACGATTGGGAAACGGACGATTATAAACGGCATCCATTACATCGTGAGGTGTCAAGTCATACTTTTCAAAGAAGTCATCGATCAGCACTTGCGGAGCCAATTTCTTCAAAACATCCGAGAGAAATTGCTTTCCTAAGGCTGCGCCACTGCCTTCATCGCCTAAGATATATCCTCCCGCGCGTACATTTTTAACTATGACATGACCGTCATAAAAACATGAGTTTGAGCCCGTTCCGAGAATACATGCAATCCCCGAATCGTGCTGAAACAGTCCCCGGGCGGCTGCCAACAGGTCGCTTTCCACATAAGCCGGCGTTTTAAACTGGGCTACCAAAGAAGCTTCTACTACACTCTTCTTTTCGGCCGAAGTACATCCCGCCCCATAAAAAAAGACCTGCTCCAGTTTGCGCTTAAAAAAAGAGTCAGGCAACCCAAGCCTGATACTCCGACTAATTTCTCTTCTTGTTTGAAAAAAAGGATTCAGTCCCTCCGTAAACACACGCTGTATCAGATGCTCTCCTTCTACCAAAGACCATTCTGTTTTCGTTGATCCGCTTTCTGCTATTAATTTCATCCCGATTAAAGATACTGTTTCAAACACAAAGATAATAGTTTTTTTTACAATCATCTACAAGCCACTCTTTTCTCATGTATGTTAACCGCAGCCTGTTCATTGTTTTTTATCGGCACCGATGATTCACTCGGTCAATCACACATAGATTATCTTTATTTTCAAGTTGATATAAAGATCTTTTTTTCACAAGCCCACAAATATTTTTCTTAAAAAAAACACCTGAAAAGTTGCGTTAGTCATAGCCTAACTACGAATCCAATTTGCAAATTAATAAGTATAATTCAAAAATTATCGGAATCTTTGTTTCCGATATTAAAACAAAGACGTATCTTTGTCCGTAGTATAAAAACATATCCACCGTGTAAGAAAAAGCATATACTAATATGTAATAAATGGGATAATCCCCCTCCTTTCGAACAGTGGATATATCAAGAAGCAAATTTGATCTTATTATAGATGAAACATAAAAAAACGGCCGGAAGATTCGGGCATAAGACAAAGTGTTTATGGTGGGTAATCTGTTGTTGTCTCTTTTCACAGGCTATACAAGCGCAAACCTTTCCGAAGAACATACAGGAACAAATAGGTAGCTATTTAACCGCTTTTTCCAAAAAAGAAGTTTCGATCGGCAAAATTGCGATCGACTCGGTCGATATCCGAAAGAATCGGATTGTCTTTTTTGCCAATACAAATTGCTCTTATCTCCCTTTCCGGGAAGACAATGTGGCTGAAATATACCGTAACATCAAAAGCCTCCTGCCAGAGGAATATAAAAAACATACTGTTCAGGTAAGAACGGAACATCACGCTATCGAAGAGCTTATACCTCTTGCGTTCAGAACAAAGAAAGACAACAAACAAAAGACATTCCGGCAGATGGTCAACAAACCATTGGTAACCAGACTATCCATTCCTTACTCGCCGAAATACGGATTGAAAAACAAGCACGTAGCTCTTTGGCAAAGTCACGGGTTCTACTACGAGTCAAAGCTAAACCGCTGGGAATGGCAACGTGCACGTACCTTCCAGACCGTAGAAGATTTATACACGCAGAGTTTTGTGTTGCCTTATCTGATTCCGATGCTCGAAAATGCAGGTGCGAATGTGCTGATCCCGCGCGAGCGTGACATACAGACAGCAGAAATTATCATCGATAACGACGGATGCCGGAACAACTCGCACTACATCGAACACACTTCAACGAACGGCTGGCGCACGGGAGAAGGTTCCGGATTCGCTCACCTGCGCAAGCACTATGTCGATTTTGAAAATCCGTTTCAGGAAGGGACCTGCCGGGTGACGGAAAGTATTCGGAAAGGAGCTGAAAGCCGCGCCGAATGGATTCCCGACATCCCCGAAAAGGGCAGGTATGCCGTTTACGTCTCTTACCGGACTTTCGCAAACAGCACGACGGACGCACGCTATACCGTATATCACGGAGGAGCATGCTCCGAGTTCTCCGTTAACCAGCAAATGGGCGGAGGAACATGGATTTATCTCGGACATTTCGACTTCGACAAGGGTAAAAACGATGCCAATAAGGTGGTGTTAAGCAACCGATCGTCTGAGTCCGGTAAACTTATTTCGGCCGATGCCGTTAAGATAGGAGGAGGATACGGAAATATTGCGCGGGGAACCTCGCAGGATGCGACGGTAACAGCCAACGTCAAAAGTTCGGATACCCCGGCGGGTACGGACGAGATGTTCCCGGCCATCAACAGTCCCAATGAAATCAGCGGTTATCCGCGTTTCACCGAAGCGGCGCGTTACTGGATGCAATGGGCCGGTATCCCCGATACGATCTATTCCGACAGTCAGGGAAAGAACGACTATACAGACGATTATCGTTCACGCGGCAAATGGGTTAATTACTTGTGTGGCGGATCATCTCTCAACCCGAAAGAAAAAGGGCTGAATATTCCCATCGATCTGGCTTTTGCCTTCCATTCCGATGCCGGAACAACACCCAATGACTCGATTGTCGGTACACTCGGCATTTTCTTCACCGACGTATACGACGGACAATATGCTAATGGCACGTCACGCTATGCTGCGCGTGAGCTGACCGACCTGATCCAGAGCCAGATCGTGAACGACATCCGGTCGCTGTACGAACCGCGATGGAGCCGGCGCGGCATGTGGGACAAGCCGTATTCCGAAGCACGCACACCTCGCGTACCGACCATGCTGCTGGAACTGCTCTCGCATCAGAATTTTGCCGATATGCGCTACGGGATCGATCCCCGTTTCCGGTTTACTGTCAGTCGCGCTATCTACAAAGGCATGCTCCGGTTCATTTGCTCGCAATACGCGCAAAAATACGTGGTACAACCCCTGCCGGTTGATCATCTGCGCTTGCAATTTGTCGGCCCGAATGAAGTCGAGCTCTCATGGCAGGGCGTATCCGACCCGTTGGAGCCCACAGCCGAAGCTCAACAGTACATTGTTTATACACGCATCGGCGATGGAACGTTCGATAACGGTACGCTCGTCAAACGGAACTCCTTTCGGAACATACAGTCGCCCGGCATCATCTACAGCTACAAGGTCACAGCCTTAAACGAGGGAGGTGAAAGTTTCCCGTCCGAAATTCTTTCGGCGGCACGCGCTGTAAACGAAAAAGGAACCGTTTTGATCGTCAACGGATTCGACCGGATTTCGGCACCGGCTGATTTTACGGGCGACAGCATCGCCGGATTTACGGACTGGATCGATCACGGCGTGCCGTATCTTCATGACATCAGCTATGTAGGTCCGATGAAAGAGTTTCGGCGCTCGACTCCATGGGTGGACGACGATGCTGCCGGGTTCGGCGACAGCCACTCGAACTGCGACACGTTAGTGATTGCCGGAAACACGTTCGACTACCCGTCGATACACGGAGCTTCCATTCTCAAAGCCGGTTATTCGTTTGTTTCCTGCAGCAACGAGGCCATCGAATCGAAACAGCTCTCTCTGAGCGATTATCCCATCGTCGACCTGATTCTGGGTAAACAGCGACAGACGAAAATGGGACGTGGAGGCGTTGTTCCCTTACAGTTCAAGACTTTCAGCACAGGGTTGCAGGAAGCCATAACGGCTTATTGTCAGTCGGGCGGTCATATCTTTGTATCGGGAGCCTACGTCGGTTCCGACTTATGGGATCATCCGGCAGCGACACCGGCCGATCGTGAGTTTGCGACGAACACGCTCCGTTTTCAGTGGCGCACCGGTCAGGCGGCCATCACGGGCGAAGTCAAAAGCGCTCCGTCGCCTTTTCCCGTCTTTTCAGGCCGATATGACTATCACCATGTGCTGAACAAAACGGCGTATGTGGTCGAGTCGCCGGACGGTATCGAACCGGCCGGAGAAGGCGGACACACGATCTTACGATATGCGGAGAACAATATCAGCGCCGGAGTGGCTTATCAGGGCAAATACAAAACATGTATCCTCGGTTTCCCCTTTGAATCGGTTCGCACCGGCGAGGCGAGAGACCGGCTGATGCAATCGATACTTACATTTTTTAATCAGAAATAAGCACGAATAAAAAGCAAAACGATATGAAAACAAAGATAACCTGCTTCATCCCGATGGAAGATGAAGCACAAGTACGAGAAACAATTGCAGCACTGAAAAGCAGTCCCCTGACGGGCCCCATATATCTGCTTACCACAGCGCCGCAGGCTTCGATAGACGGATGTGAAACGATAACGGCCGCATCGCTTTTCGGTAGTGAAACGATTCGGATGATCGCTGAAAAAGCCGAAACGGATTACACGCTTTTCTATACGAAACATTCGACTCTGGCATTAGGCTATTTCGCTCTGGAGCGCATGGTGCAAATCCTCGAAGATGCACAGGCGGGAATGGTGTACGCCGACCGCTATCAGGCGGAAGGAACAACCCGAAAGCAGGCACCGGTCATCGATTATCAAATGGGAAGTCTGCGCGACGATTTCGATTTCGGGTCCGTATTACTATTCCGTTCGGATGCCTTCCGCGAAGCTGCCGCACGCATGACGTCGTCCTACCGGTTTGCCGGACTGTATGACCTGCGGTTAAAGTTATCTCAAAAGAATCTGCCGGTACATATCAATGAATACCTGTATACCGAAGTCCTGTCTGACACGCGAAAGAGCGGCGAAAAAATATTCGATTACGTAGACCCGAAGAACCGTGACGTACAGATCGAGATGGAGCAAGCCTGCACGGAGCATCTGAAAGAGATCGGCGGCTATCTGGAGCCTTCGTTCGGGTCAATCGCTTTCGATGCCGGACATTTCGAATACGAGGCTTCGGTGATCATCCCGGTGCGCAACCGCGTGCGCACCGTCGAAGACGCGATCCGCTCCGTATTAAATCAGCAAACGACATTCAAATATAACCTGATTATCATCGATAATCATTCGACCGACGGCACGACCGAAGCCATCCGCAAGTACACCTCCGATGAGCGTGTGATCCATCTGATCCCGGAACGCACCGACCTCGGGATCGGCGGGTGCTGGAACACCGGCGTACATCACGAGGCCTGCGGTAAATTTGCCGTACAGCTCGACAGCGACGATGTGTACAAAGACGAACATACGCTGCAAAAAATGGTCGATGCCTTCTACGAACAACAATGTGCGATGGTTGTAGGCACATATATGATGACGGACTTCAATATGCAGATGATCCCGCCCGGCATCATCGATCACAAAGAGTGGACACCCGATAATGGCCGAAACAATGCGCTCCGGATCAACGGACTGGGTGCTCCGCGGGCATTCTATACGCCCCTGCTTCGCGAGATTAAAGTGCCCAATACGAGCTACGGCGAGGATTATGCGCTCGGGCTGGCTTTCTCGCGCCGCTATCAGATCGGCCGTATCTACGATGTGGTGTATCTTTGCCGCCGCTGGGAAGATAATTCCGATGCTGCACTCGATATTGCGAAGATGAATCATCATAATTTATACAAAGACAGGATACGCACATGGGAATTGCAGGCGCGTATCGCTATGAATAAAA
Organism: Tannerella sp.; assembly: GCF_052170195.1. Taxonomy (GTDB): domain Bacteria; phylum Bacteroidota; class Bacteroidia; order Bacteroidales; family Tannerellaceae; genus Tannerella. The sequence goes on from NZ_JBQNAZ010000022.1 coordinate 20,488, forward strand.
AACGGAAGCCATGATGCAGGAGACCGTAAACAAACTGTTTGACGAGCAGTTGGCCGAGTGGCCTCTGGCCGGCAGCAATTATCGCGCCCTCGATCAGGTACGGACAAAATTGTTTGAAGACGGCAAAGCCTTATATAAGGTGCAGTTCAATCCCGCACGCATCGCCTCTTCGTCGGCCAAGGTCGATACGCAATCTATCCGTGCCCGTGCCTGCTTCCTCTGTCCGCATCATCTGCCGGCCGAACAGCGGGGGATCGCCTTCAAAACGCGTTACCGGATATTGGTCAACCCGTTCCCGATTTTTCCGCGTCATCTGACGATTCCCGACCTGCAGCATGTCGACCAGCGCATCGAAGGACGCATCGACGATATGCTCGATCTGGCACAGGAACTCGACCATTATGTAGTGTTTTACAACGGTCCCAAATGCGGGGCATCGGCGCCTGACCACTTTCATTTTCAGGCAGGAAACAAAGGACTTTTGCCGGTAGAAGAAAACCCGCGACGCGGAATATCCGGCGAGGTTCTCCGATATAACCATGCCATCCTGTGGTATGCAGATCAGACACCGGCACCGAGATTACTCATCGAAGCGACTGAGAAAGCGGACGCCATCCATCTGTTTGAGACCATTTACCGTGTAATGACGCCGGACGAAACTTCCGGCGAACCGATGATAAACTTGCTGGCATGGTACGAACAGGGTAAATGGTTCATGTCCGTCTTCCCGAGGGCAGCCCACCGGCCAGCCTGTTATTACGCCGAAGGAGAGGAAAACCTCCTGCTCAGTCCGGGATCGGTAGATATGGGCGGGGTGTTGATTACGGTGCGGGAAAAAGATTACGATAAGATTACCTTGCAAACCATCCGTCAGGTGATGGAAGAAGTCAGCATCCGACCGGAAGATTTCCGCCGGTTGCAGCAACAGATTAAAGAAAACATATAAAAAAAGCTATGACAGAACCGAAAGTAAAAGTCGGCATCCTTTTCGAGCCGGAGATCGAATTTGTCTTACTTGCCCCGTATCGCATCGATGGGTGCGAAGTAAGCGGCGCGCAGACAGTGACCTGTAAAAACGGGCAAATCGTCTGGCAAGATCGTATGTACGATGAGCTGCGCTTCGAGCCGGTAGACGCGTTGTCGGGAAGTTTCGAGATTCGGAATGTAACGATCGGGATTAATTTTCATTGGGAGCGTAAGGAACATCAACGTTTTCAGGGGGCGTTCCATGTGATTGTCGAAAACGACAAACTGACCGGTATCAATGTGATCGGAGTGGAAGATTATCTGATCAGCGTCATCTCGTCCGAGATGAGTGCTACGGCTTCGCTTGAGTTGCTCAAAGCGCACGCCGTGATTTCACGAAGCTGGCTGCTGGCGCAAATGGAGAAAAACAAAACGCTTGCCGACGGACAGGATACGTACACGACATGCACACAGACGGATGAGGAGTTAATCAAATGGTACGACCGGGAGGATCATCTTCATTTCGATGTCTGTGCCGACGATCACTGCCAGCGTTATCAGGGAATCACCCGCGCTTCGACAGAGACGGTACGGGAAGCCGTAGCCGCTACCCGTGGCGAGTTGCTGATGTACGACAGAAAGATTTGCGACGCCCGTTTTTCCAAATGTTGCGGAGGCGTCTTCGAAGAATTCCGAAGCTGCTGGGAAGAAGTCGAGCATCCTTATCTGGCAAAACAGCGCGACAGCAAGACCGCGACGGAGTTGCCCGATCTGACCGTAGAAGCCGAGGCCGACCGATGGATACGTACATCGCCCGAAGCTTTCTGCAATACCGCCGACGCGAAGATTCTCTCGCAGGTACTCAACCATTACGATCAGGAGACAACGCAATTTTATCGTTGGACGGTGACGTACGGACAAGACGAACTGGCCGCACTGATCCGGGATCGATCCGGGATCGACTTCGGCCGGATTATCGATCTGATACCTGTCGAACGCGGCACCTCCGGACGGCTGATCAAGCTGAAAATTGTGGGTAGCAAACGCACGTTGACAATCGGAAAAGAGCTGGAGATACGGCGCACGTTATCGACATCGCACCTGTACAGCTCCGCCTTCGTGATCGATAAAGCCGACATCTCGGACGGAATCCCGGGACGTTTCACCCTGACCGGCGCAGGCTGGGGACATGGGGTCGGGCTCTGCCAGATCGGCGCAGCCGTCATGGGCGAGCGGCAATACCCTTACGATGAAATTCTGTTACATTACTATATCGAAGCATCCATCGAGAAAGCATACGATTAACTAAAACAAACAGCAAATGAAAACAGGAAAAAGAACGAATGCCTGGGGATGGGTGCCGACGCTTTACTTTGCGGAAGGACTGCCCTATGTGGCCGTGATGACGGTAGCCGTCATCATGTATAAACGCTTAGGACTTTCAAATACCGAGATCGCGCTCTACACCAGCTGGCTGTATCTGCCCTGGGTGATCAAACCGTTTTGGAGTCCGTTCGTCGACCTGCTGAAGACGAAACGCTGGTGGATCGTCAGCATGCAGCTCCTCATCGGGGCAGGGTTTGCAGGCATCGCTTTCTTTATCCCCACCGACTATTACCTGCAACTCACGCTCGCCTTCTTCTGGCTGCTGGCGTTCAGCTCGGCAACGCACGATATTGCCGCCGACGGCTTTTATATGCTGGGGCTTACTTCGGGCGAGCAGTCTTTTTTTGTCGGCATCCGTAACACGTTTTACCGGTTGGCCAATATCTTCGGGCAGGGTATTCTCGTCATGTTTGCCGGATGGCTGGAAACCGGGCAGCTGTTGCCCGACACGCCTCTCCGCATACCGATGGCATGGAGCATTACCTTCTATCTTCTGACGGCCATCTTTATCGGACTGACGGTATACCATCAATTCATCCTGCCCAGACCCGACAGCGATGCAAAAAGAACAGGAGTTACTGCCGGTAAATTATTGGAAGACTTCTTCCGTACATTCACGTCGTTCTTCAAAAAGAAAAATCTGGGACTGATGTTCTTCTTCCTGCTCACGTATCGACTGGGAGAATCACAGCTCGTTAAAATAGCGTCTCCGTTCCTGCTTGACAGCCCCGAGGCCGGCGGACTGGAGCTATCGACTGCGACCGTGGGGATGATTTACGGAACCATCGGTGTCATCGCTCTGCTGCTGGGTGGTATATTGGGAGGAATCGTCGTTTCACGGCACGGCTTCAAACGCTGGATATTGCCCATGGCGCTGGCGATCAATCTCCCCGACCTGCTTTACGTGTACCTCTCGGCCGCTATGCCTGATACATGGCTCGTGATTATGTCGGTAGCCATCGAACAGTTCGGATACGGTTTCGGATTTACGGCTTATACCTTATACCTTATTTATATCGCCGAAGGCGAACATAAAACGGCGCATTATGCGATCGGTACCGGTTTCATGGCGATGGGGATGATGTTGCCCGGTATGGTAGCGGGATGGATTCAGGAATACATCGGATATACGAACTTTTTCATTTGGGTGTGCCTCTGTACCCTGCCGGGTATTATCGCCTCCCTCTTAGTTAGAAACAAAATAGCGCCCGATTTCGGAAAAAAAATCAAATCATAATCGACGGATGAAACGTATTCATATCATTGTGTGGTGTTTGTGCACGTTGTCAGTACTAACGACGCAGGCGCAAAAGATCACGATCAAGACAGGTCTGGAAGTACTGAAAGAGCAACGCTTCCAATGCCTTAAAGGCAAACGAGTAGGACTGATTACGAACCCTACGGGAGTAGATAATCACCTTCGATCGACGATCGATATTTTACACGAAGCGCCTGACGTGAAGCTCACAGCGCTCTATGGTCCCGAACACGGCGTACGGGGCGATGTGCATGCCGGCGATAAGATCGACAGCGGTACGGATCCGGCAACGGGTCTGCCCGTATACTCGCTCTATGGTGCGACACGGAAACCGACCCCCGAAATGCTGAAAGACATCGATGTGCTGGTGTATGATATTCAAGATATCGGATGCCGTTCGTTCACCTACATCAGCACGATGGGGCTGGCAATGGAAGCAGCGGCCGAAAATAACATCGAATTTGTCGTGCTCGATCGCCCGAACCCTTTGGGCGGATTAAAAATAGAAGGCTGTATCGTGGAAGACGGTTTCTTCTCTTTCGTCAGTCAATACAAGATACCGTATATCTACGGCCTGACTTGCGGCGAACTGGCGCTGATGCTGAACGCCGACAAGCAACCCGGCAAGGCATGTAAGCTGCACGTAGTAAAGATGAAAGGCTGGAAGCGAAAGATGGATTATACGCAAACGGGGTTGCAATGGATCCCGCCGTCGCCCCATATCCCGCATGCACATTCGGCGTTCTTTTATCCCGTTAGCGGGATATTCGGCGAACTGGGTTATGCCTCTATCGGTGTGGGATATACCATTCCATTTCAGATGTTTGCCGCACCTTGGATCAAGGCGGCAGAGCTGACCCGACGGATGAATGCACTGCGCATACCGGGCGTCATCTTCCGACCGATCCATCTCAAGCCGTTCTATGCAACGAACAAAGGCGAATTTATACAAGGCGTACAGGTGCATATCACCGACTATCGGCAGGCGCCCCTGAGCGACATACAGTTTCTCTTTATGCAGGAAGTAGCGGCGCTCTACCCCGACCGCGCCGCGTTTGCGCACGCCGACTCTACTCGTTTCCAAATGTTCGATAAAGTATGCGGTAGTAACCACATACGTGAAGGGTTCATCCGGCGTAACCGATGGGAAGATGTACGCTCATACTGGTATAAAGACGTTGAACGATTCAGACAACAGTCAAAGAAGTTTTACCTGTACAAATAACATTCGTGCAATGAGTATCACAACACCCACAAACAAACGTCTGCTGGCGCTCGATATCCTCCGCGGTATCACGATTGCCGGCATGATCATGGTCAATAATCCCGGATCATGGTCGTTCGTATATGCTCCGTTGGGACATGCGGCATGGCATGGCTTGACACCGACCGACCTCGTATTTCCTTTCTTTATGTTCATCATGGGCATATCGACTTATATTTCGCTCAAGAAATACGACTTTACATTCAGCTATTCCGCGATGCGAAAGATCATCCGGCGAACGGCTGTCATTTTTGCCATCGGGCTCGGGATTGCATGGTTCGGTCTGACATGTCGCACGTGGCATGGTCTGGCCGACGAAGGACTGTCGTTCGGAGCAAGGCTTTGGCAATCGGTATCGAACTTCGGTCATCTGCGCATACTGGGTGTGATGCAACGACTGGCGCTCTCATACGGAGCAACGGCGCTGATCGCTCTGACCATACGTCATCACCGTATCCCGTATCTGATTGTCGCTTTACTCGGCGGTTATACCGTACTGTTGCTGGTTGGGAACGGTCTCGCATACAACGAAACGAATATTCTTTCGATCGTAGACCGTGCCGTGCTTGGGGTAAACCATATGTACAAAGACAAGGGTATCGAGCCGGAAGGATTGTTAAGTACCATCCCTGCTATTGCACACGTACTGATCGGTTTTTGCTGCGGTCGGGCAATGCTCGGTGTGACGGAAGTACGCGATAAAATGCTGCGTCTTTTCCTGATCGGAACAGCCATGGCTTTTGCCGGATGGTTGCTGAGCTACGGCTGCCCGATCAACAAAAAAATCTGGTCGCCCACGTTCGTGCTGGTCACCTGTGGCATGGCATCGGGATTACTTGCTTTGCTCATTTGGATAATCGATGTAAAAAGACATACGAAATGGTGCCGTTTCTTCGAGGCCTTCGGCGTCAATCCGCTGTTCATGTATGTAGCGGGTGCTGTTTTCTCCATTTTGTTAGGCAACATTTACCTCACATACAACGGCAACCCCATTACGCTGAAAGGCTTCTTTTACGATGTGTGTCTGCGCCCTTGGGCCGGAGACTATGGCGGTTCGTTTCTGTTTGCCACACTGTTCGTAGCTTTTAACTGGTTAATAGGATTTATCTTATATAAGAAAAAAATATATATCAAAATATGATACTGATTGCAGATAGCGGCTCGACCAAGACACATTGGAATGTGCTGGATCAGGGTCAGGTGGTTGGAGAAATATTTACGAAAGGAATGAACCCCTTTTTTCAGACGCCGGAAGAGATGGGGCGCGAGATTGAGCGGACCTTGCTTCCGCAATTGAATTCGAACCGTTTTTGCGAAGTGCATTTCTTCGGAGCCGGATGCATTCCGGAAAAAGTCCCTATCGTACGCAATGTGCTCAAAGGGTGTCTGGATGTGAGTAGTCTGATTGAAGTCGATACCGACATGCTAGCGGCAGCCAAAGCCTCCTGCGGACGATCGCCGGGCATCGTCTGCATCATGGGAACCGGTTCGAACTCTTGCTTTTACGATGGAGAGAAGATTGCGGCCAACGTATCGCCGCTGGGGTTTATCCTTGGCGACGAAGGCAGCGGGGCTGTATTAGGTAAACTGCTGATCGGTGATCTGCTGAAAAACCAGATGGGAGAAGAACTGAAAGAAAAGTTCCTCCGGCAGTACGAACTGACCCCTGCCAATATTATCGAACGGGTATACCGACAGCCGTTCCCGAATCGTTTTCTAGCCGGTATATCGCCGTTTCTGGCCGAAAATATCGAACATCCGGCCATCCATTCGCTGGTGTTGAACGCTTTCAAGTCGTTCCTGACCCGCAACGTGATGCAGTTCGACTATACACGCTACAAAGCTCATTTTATCGGGTCGGTAGCGTATTATTACAAAGATATTCTGGAGGAGGCCGCCGCCGCAGCGGGTATCCGTACCGGTACAATCGTTCGCAATCCGATGGAAGGATTACGCACTTACTATTCGACAGTAACAGAAACCGTATGACATTTATTAAAATAACAGAACAAGATTCGCTGTACAGCGATTTAGAGCAGAAAACCGTCCGGCAGATTCTGGACGATATCAATCAGGAAGACCGGAAAGTGGCATTGGCCGTACAGAAGACCATTCCGCAGGTAGAGAAACTCGTCTCGGAGATCGTACCCCGCATGCAACAGGGCGGACGTATCTTTTACATGGGCGCCGGCACAAGCGGCCGGCTGGGAGTACTCGACGCTTCGGAGATACCGCCTACGTTCGGGATGCCCAATACGCTGGTGATCGGACTGATTGCCGGCGGAGAGACGGCACTCCGCAATCCGGTGGAGAATGCCGAAGACGATACGGCACGCGGATGGGAAGAATTGCAGGCGCACCACATCACGCCGAAAGATACGGTGATCGGGATTGCCGCATCGGGCACAACCCCCTACGTGATCGGAGCCATGCGTGAGGCGCGTCGCCATGGCATCCTGACAGGCTGTATCACCAGCAACCCCGGCTCGCCGATGGCTGAAGAGGCCGACATCGCCATCGAGATGGTGGTAGGACCCGAATACGTTACCGGCAGTTCACGCATGAAATCGGGCACAGGACAGAAAATGATCCTGAATATGATTACAACGACCGTTATGATCAAGCTCGGACGCGTGAAAGGCAACAAGATGGTCAACATGCAGTTGAGCAATCAGAAGCTCGTGGATCGCGGCACACGCATGCTTGTCGATGAGCTGGGGCTGCCCTACGATCAGGCTAACGCACTGCTGCTGCTGCACGGATCGGTGAAAAAAGCTGTCGAAGCTTACCGCAGGCCGGGCCCTACCGCTTCTTCATAACACTGTTCACGACGCGAACGGACGAAACGAGCTTATCCGTCGAAGTAAAGATATCGACATTCCACACGTGCGACGAACGTCCTTTGTGGATAATCGTTGCCACAGCACGCACCGTATCGCCTTCGTGCGCCGACGAGAGATGATGACCGCTTACCTGCATGCCGACCATCATCTCGTCGGGTGCGCAAAGCACCATCGAGCCAAGACCGGCCACCGTTTCGGCCAAAGCCAGCGTGGCTCCGCCATGCAGGATACCGAATGGCTGACGGGTTCGTTCGTCAACGGGCATAGTCGCTTCGATACGGCCTTCCGAGGCATACGTGTATTGAATGCCGAGATTTCCCATCAGAGCGTGCTTGCCGGCCGCATTCAACCGGTCGAGCGGGATATCGGTGGGGCGTATATCGGCAAGGATCGCTTTTTCGAGCGCCACAGCTACGCCGTCTTCTTCGTTTGAAAGAGTGATGACGTCGGCACAGGCCTTGACCGAGTCCTGCGCATTCCCCATGGCGATACCGAGTCCGGCCAGCTGGATCATGGTCACGTCGCACACCCCGTCGCCTATCGCCACGATATCGGCTGACGGGATATTGAGTTTTTCGAGCAGTACGCTGAGCGTATTCGCCTTATCGATAAACTGCGGCACGACTTCGAGAAAATAGGTCTCGGAACGAAACACATCCAAGGTGCCGGCCAATCGTTTCTTCCAATGCTCTTCGAGGCCGATAAGCGCCTTCTCATCATCGCTCGAAAGCATAACCTTACACGGATGGAAACTGACTTCTTCCGAGAATCGGTCTGTCTCGCGCAACTGCATACCGTTGAGTCGCGCTTCCTGAAGAACACGTTCATTCGACGCATCGTTCGTCAACATCTCATCTTCACGATACGTGAAGATCGCAAAACCGTTTTTTTGTGCTTTCCGTTCGAGGTAAGGGATAAATTCGGGATTGATGCGTTTCTCGAAAAGCAGTTCGTTCGTCTGCACATTGATGATCTGTCCGCCGTTGTACGAGAGGATATATCCGCCGTTTTTATCCAGCTCCAGTTCCTTAGCCAGCCCGACAACACCGTACGTCGGTCTTCCCGAAGCCAGTACCACCTTGATGCCCATTTGCTGCACCCTGATCAGGGTTGCACGAGTCCGTGCCGTAACTGTTTTTTCGTTCGTAAGCAATGTGCCGTCTACATCGAGCACTACCATTTTGTACTTCATATCTCTTGATCGTTAATGGTTATTATTTCTTGTCAGGCCGTTTCCAGACGAAGAGCTTCATGATAAAACCTGCGGCATTGGGCGCGGCTGATGGGTATTTCCTCGAACGAGGCTTTCGTCAAATCGCAAACAAACAGTTCGCGTATTTGCGAGATGTACATGACATCATATTTCAATACATTTCCTTCTTGCAATTCCATGGTGTATTCCATCGTTGAGAAGACGGTATCGTCCGTGAGATTCTCTTTCGAGAAGATATACAGTCCGAACTTACGGAAATGACCGTAGAAGCCATCGGCGACCTTACGCACCTTACTCCTGATGATGCGCTGCAAAGGCAAAGCTGCCGCCCAGTATTCGTATTCCATTCGCCCGATGATCGTATCGTTGATGCCGTATCCGTATCCGTATTTCGTCATGTCTATCCAGTCTTCTTCCGAGACCTTCATGACCGGACGTCCGGCAATTTCATTGATCAGCGCATGCGCCACGTCGCGATCTTCACGGATGGCACGTGTCACCTCAATGCCGATGTTGTGCGCCTCGTCCTGCAAATCCGGACGGTCGTAATTCTTTAATGCCTCGAAGCGGTCGTCCACCAAGTCGATCAGCGATTGGCGGGCATACCGCTCGAAAAATGTCGTATCGTATTTCGTTCTTCTTCGTTCCGTCATGACACTGAAATCAAAATCAATCGGATTTCAAAGATACGGTATTTTTTTCGATTCCGCCCGTCATGTCCACCTCATCTTCCGAAAACAGCGAACATACACATATTCTTTCCTTGCCCCGCAAACTCATCAATGCCGATGTTCCCCACGCCATTCCACCCCATTAAAAAGCTAATAATCAACATCTGAATCTTTTCTGTTTTGAAGGCAGGGCTTAGGCTTAGGGAAGAGAACGTTTATAAAGAAAAGACTATCTGATGATACGAAAAGAAAATTACCTCCATCAGAAAAAAAGTTTGCATATAATATTTTTTTATATCTTTGTCATCAAATATTTGAAAAAGCAAAAAGGAAATTTAAATCCGAAACGCATATTATGGAAGAAAAAAATGTAAGCTATCTATGAATAAGCAAGTGTTTTACAAGAGAAACAGGACTATTGAATGTATTTTAATCTTGTAGCCACCTTGGGTAGTCGAGCGTGTGACCTGTCATTTGCGTGTTGATAATATTAACAAATACATTCTTGAGCGGATGAGTGAAAAACGAAATATGATAAGTTAAAGTTTGCCTTATGGGAGAAAGATAAACGAAGACGAGTGGCGAAAACCAAATACCAATTCGTGATGGGTGAAAACTGGATAACCATTATAAAGTAAAGAGTGAAGAGTGAATAACGGAAAACAAAGACAGAATTATAGAAATTAATCGTTAACAATTTAAAAGGTATGAAACAAAAAATCATTATGCTAATGACCTTCCTCCTTATAGGGGCAGGGTTTGTGATGGCTCAGACGCAGGTGCAGGGCACTGTCGTCGATGAGCAGGGAGAACCGGTTATCGGGGCATCGGTGGTGCTCAAGAGCGACCGCACGAAAGGAACAGTGACAGATATGGACGGTAAGTTTACCCTTTCGGCACCCGACGGGGCAACGTTCGTATTCTCGTTCGTCGGCTTCAAGACGCAGGAAGCTGCAGCAAGACCGAACATGAAAATCACCTTGATGAGTGATACCGAAACCTTAGACGAAGTGCTCATCGTAGCTTACGGTACCGCCAAAAAATCGTCGTTTACGGGATCGGCTGCCGCTGTGAGTGCAGAGAAACTCTCTTCGGCTAGAGTTGAATCAGTCGATAAAGCATTGAACGGAAAAGTATCCGGCGTGCGCGTCACGTCTGTTACAGGAGACCCTGGAGCTGCCGGTCACGTACAAGTGCGTGGTATCGGTTCCATTACGGGATCGACCAGCCCTTTATATGTGATTGACGGAATCCCTGTTACAGTTGGAGACTATGGACGGCGTGTATCGAGCAACGTACTTTCCACATTAAACCCTGAAGATGTAGAATCAATGACCGTATTGAAGGATGCTGCGGCCGCATCGTTGTATGGCTCGCGTGCCGCAAATGGGGTTGTTATTATTACAACGAAGAAAGGAAAAAGTGGAAAAACAAAATTCAATGTAAAAATGAATTCCGGTTTTTCCAATATGGCTACCAATTCATATGAATTGCTCAGCGGAGAGGAATACGCCGATTACATGAAAGCAGCTCTTGAGGGATATCAGCTGAACAAATTGAGCGGGCTTTTGCCGACACAAAAAAACTATGGTAATCCGGAAATCCAGGCTCAGGCGAGAAAGTTTGCCGAAGACAATTATCTGAACGAAGATTGGTCATACGTGACGGAGCGCAAGAATGGAGACGACTGGCGTAAGCTGATTTATGATGGAGGACACCAGTCGGAAGTGCAATTCTCCGCTTCCGGAGGAAACGAAAAAACCAGTTTCTTTGCTTCGCTCGGATATAATAAGGTCAAGGGATTGGTCAAATACCGCGAATTTGAACGTTACAGTTCCATGCTTAATCTTAGCAACAAAGCTACAAATTGGTTGGAGCTTAGCTTTAAAAATCAGATGTCGTATACGAAGCAAACCGGTCGAGGCGACCAGTCAGAGCAAAGTCAAGGACTTGCTACGGCAAGTCCACTCTCTATGATGATGGGCTCTAATCCGTCGATGAAAGCTTATAACGAAGACGGAACGTATAATATGGAATCCAATTTTAGCTCCAAAGTGAAGAATGCTTTATGGGCGTTGTCGCCCGACGAGTCGAGTGTTTCGAACAAAACATACCGTATCATGAACAATGTCGGAGCTAAAGTGATTTTCACGAAAGACCTTTCGTTCAATAGCAACAATTCTGTTGACTATTTCACTGTAAAATCGTTCAACTACTGGGGGCCTGCTTCTATCGACGGATCAAGCCTGAACGGACTGGGTGAAAAGGGGGAAGAGGAAGTCATCACCTTGACAACGTCTAATATCTTAAACTATAATACCACATTCAACGATGTACATAACTTGGATGCCTTGGTCGGTGTAGAAGCGCAAAAGTACAACAACAACTCGCTCTTTGCTTCGGCCTCCGATTATTCGAACGATATTCTGCATGAATTGGCGAATGGACAGCCCAGAAATGCTTCATCGGGATACGTCAGAAACTTCATGATGTCATATTTGGGAAATGTAAGTTATAATTACGCCAACAAATATTACATTGCCGGAAGTTTGCGTTCCGATAAATCCTCGAAGTTAGGGATGAATAAAAGACAAGGTACATTTTATAGTTTATCAGGCTCATGGCGTTTCTCACACGAAGATTTCTTGAAAAATGACGTACTAACTGATGGAAAATTACGTGTATCTTACGGTACAAACGGAACCTTGCCGGGAGGTAGTTATGCTTATATGGGATTATATCGATTTGACGGTAGTTACGGAGATAAGCCGGCCAGTTACCTGACTCAGTTGAAAAATGACGATTTAGGATGGGAAAAAAGCAAGAACTTCAATATTGGTATGGACATTACACTGTTCGAACGGTTTGCATTTAGCCTTGAATACTTCAATAAGTATACAAGCGATTTATTGTTAAATGTACCAGTATCTTATACAACGGGTGTGGAAGATGTAACCATGAATGCCGGTGAGATTTCAAATAAAGGATGGGAATTTGAGTTTCATGGTTCTAACTTACTGAAATCGGAGGTAGTATGGAATATGGATCTCACGTTGTCAACATTGAAGGCAACAGTCGAAAAATTGCCCAGTGGAGATATTATTCGCGGCGATGGAGATTTATACATCTATCGTGAAAAAGAAGACTTGTATTCGTTCTATTTACCGACTTATTTAGGTGTAAACCCCGAGAACGGATTGGCCATGTTTGCCAAAGACCCGACAAAGCCCGATACGGAGGATAATCGAACCTATCGTTATGTAGAAGCGAAAAAAGGTGTGCAGAAATCAGCTTATCCAAAGGTGAATGGCGGATTCAGCAACTCTTTCCATTATAAAGGACTTTCATTAAACATTTTGCTGACCTATCAATTCGGAGGTTATCTGTTCGATTACCCGGGATATTTCCAAAAACATGATGGACTGCGGATGTATTCCATAAACTTGAGTAGGGATTTGGTAGGTAATTATTGGCAGAATAAGGGGGATCAGGTAGACAATCCCCGTCCGGTATTGAGCAATCCATTGCGTCCGGACCGCTGGTCTACAAGACATCTCTTGTCTACAGACTTCATCCGTCTGAAAGAAATCTCATTCGGATACACACTGCCCAAAACATGGTATAGTAAATTAGGCGTATCGAACATTGATCTATCTTTGAATGTCAATAATTTGGCTTATCTTTACGCAGCGACCAAAAATATGGAACTGGAAGTTGCGCTTAACGGATATCGCACAGTAGATACCCCAATGGCGAGAACATATTCATTTGGTGTAAATATTGGTTTCTAATTTAAAAAACAAACAAGATGAAAAAATACATAGTATATATCGCATTTATATTGGTCGGCATCAGTTGTTCGGACGAGTTTGACCAAAAACCTTCATTCAGTTTGCCGGGAAATGAGTCTATAAAAGATCTCACAACCCTTAATACAGCGATCAATGGCGTTTACAGTGCTTTAGTCAGCCGATGGGGGCTTGCGGGCGATGTGGCATTGTATGCGGATGCAAAAGGAGGAGACGTGCAAATGATTGATAAATCGGCAAACCATTTTCAACCTGTCGTGATTTATCAGACAGATCGAAATTCAGGGCTTTCTATCGACGCATATAAGCAATTCAGCAGAATGCTTGCCCGTGTAAACAGCATCCTGGAAAATGTAAATAACGTTTCCGATAAAGATTCGAACATGGATCTTTATAATGATTATCTCGGGCAATTGTATGCTCTTCGGGCATTGGGACATTTTGAAATGGCTCGTTTGTTTGCACAGATTCCTTCTGCAGCAGCAGATGTGAATGCGGAAAATTCGGGAATTGTAATCAATGATAAGGTCTATCCTTTTGATGCAAAGTTTAAACGTTCCACCCTGAAACAGACGTACGACTTTATTGTTGCCGATTTAAAGAAGTCGATGGAACTCCTTTCTAAAGAGAAGAAAGAGGCATCGGGCAAGATCAATTATTGGGCGGCCGAGGCATTGCTAAGCCGGGCTTATTTATATATGAATGATAATGATAATGCTCTTAAACATGCTGCCAATGTCATTGCCAATAGTCCCTATAAATTGTATAGCATAAATGACTATTTAACGGTTTGGAAGAAAACCGGTACATCCGAATCTTTGTTTGAAGTACTTACGACGGATAAGTCGAGCGCCCAACGTAATTCATTAGGCTATTATACGAATCCGGACGGATATCCGGAATGTGCCGCATCTGAAGACTTTAAAACTTGGTTGACCTCCCAGACAACCGACATTCGCTCACAGTCGATTCGGGAAAAGGCCATAAATGAAGGTAAGAATAAAGGCAAGAATAAAGGTTTCTACACGATCAAATACGAAGGTCAGGAAGGAGCCAGCTCACCCCTCTATGTAAATAACTTCAAAGTGATTCGCCTCTCAGAAGTATATTTGATTGCTGCCGAAGCCAAGTTGAAGGGAGGAAACGCTCCTGATGCTAAAGAAGCAGTATGGTATTATAATGGATTGAGAAAAAACAGGCTTTCTGATTATGCCAATACCGATACCACTTCCGTCACATTGGAAGAGATATTGGATGAGAGAAGGAGGGAATTCTTCTGCGAAAATCATCGTATGTACGATATGGTAAGATTCCGCAAAGAGATTAAAACTTCCATTTTCAGTGAGCCGTTAAAGTACGATGATTATCGTTTATTGACTGCTATTCCGGAAAGAGAAATTAATATTTCTCCCGAATTAAAGCAGAATCCGAATTGGTAAGAATGCAAGAGAAAATTAGATCACTTTCTTTGACTTAAAGGTTTTTATTAAAATTCAGACAGCGCTTGGGAATCATTTCCCCTGCGCTGTTTTTTATTGTTGTTGTCCGATAAAATCGGATATACAAAATCAGGGTATACGTGAGTTCGGGATACTCTTTATTAGGATCTATCACTGTCGTACATTTGCACTATTATCTGTTTTAAACAACTTTATTATAACGGATAAGCCCCTAAAAAACAATAATATATTTTCATCTGTACTAATATATCAATTTTACTATATCACTGATTATTAAATGGTTGTTTTTTATATATACTTATATCCTTTGATAATCAAATGCAAACTGTTGCAACAAAGTCATGGTTAATGGCTAGCCCTTCGGGCATTGAATTGTTGAGTTGTTTTGACTGTTGGCTGACCGCTGTAACAGCCCTGAAAGGGCGTAATAATTCGGCCCAATGTGTAGCGAAGCGAAGCGTTGGGGAAAACAGCGCCTCCGGCAGAGGGCTGAAAGCCAGACGTAATTCAATCATCAATGGTTAATTGTTATGCCGGGTTATCCGAACGCAAATTTTGCAAATGGCGCGAATCAACGCAAATAACCGCGTTTGTCATTCCGAACGCAGTGAGGAATCTCGCGGGGGAAAAGGGAAGAGATTCTTCGCTTACGCTCTGAATGACAAAAGAGCGAACGCAGAGGTACATCCCCCTCCCCCCCTTCAAAGGGGGAATTTGCAGGGCTGAATACTGACTACTGTGTCCTGTCCCTAAAAAGTTTTGTTTTTGCTATCGACTTGCCTTATCTTTGTCGTCACAAACAATATGGGATGAAGGATTTTTTTCGTGTACTCAAGCGATTCGTACCGCCGTATAAGCGATATATGGGACTTAACATCGTGTTTAACATACTTTCGGCTATTCTGAATGTTTTTTCGTTCGCATTGATTATCCCGATTCTGAAAATCCTCTTCAAGATGGACGACCGCGTCTATTCGTTCATGGAGTGGACTTTCCGTCCTTCGTCGTGGGAATCGTGGAAGACATTACCCGAAGCGGCGCAAAATAACTTTTACTGGTACGTCAACCGACTGATCGAGGTTTATGGCAGTTCGTCCGCACTCATCATGCTGGGGGTCGCGCTGATCGTGATGACCTTATTCAAGGTACTGGCCATGTACATGGCCTTTTACACCATGATCCCCATTCGTACGGGCGTGGTGCGCGATGTACGAAATCAGATCAATCAAAAAATTACGGAGCTACCGCTCGGCTTCTTCTCGGAAGAACGTAAGGGCGATATCATCGCACGGGTATCGGGCGATGTAAACGAAATTGAGACTTCGATCATGAGCTCGCTCGATATGCTGTTCAAGAACCCGATCCTGATTCTGATCTATCTCTCAGCCATGCTGATCATCAGCTGGCAGCTCACGGCATTTGTCTTTATCCTGCTGCCTGTTGCAGGCTACGTGATGGGACAGGTCGGGAAAAAGCTGAAAAAAAGATCGTTGCTCGGTCAGTCGCAGTGGGGCGCGTTGATGAGCCAGATCGAGGAAACGCTCAGCGGATTACGTATCATCAAGGCGTTCAATGCGGAGAAAAAGATACAGCGACGTTTCGAAACGCAAAACGAAACCTATCGTCACACGACAAACCGGATCTATCGTCGTCAGCAACTGGCACATCCGATGAGCGAGTTTCTCGGCACAGCCACGATTGTCGTGATTCTCTGGTACGGAGGTACCCTGATCCTCGGCAACAACAGCCCGATCGATGCACCTACCTTTATTTATTATTTGGTGATTTTTTACAGCATCATCAATCCTGCCAAAGACCTGAGCAAATCGGTTTATGCCATACAGAAAGGGCTTGCCTCGATAGAGCGTGTGGATAAAATACTGAAGGCGGAATCGAATATCGTCTCGCCGGCCGTAACGAAACCGGTCATCTTCAACGATGCCATCGAATATCGTGATGTATGGTTTCGTTACCAGCACGACTGGGTATTGAAAGGGATCAATCTGCGGATCGAAAAAGGCAAAACGATCGCCCTCGTGGGACAGTCGGGCTCGGGCAAAAGCACGCTCGTCGACTTGTTGCCCCGCTTCTACGACGTCGATCAAGGAGCTATTACCATCGACGGCACGGATATTCGCGAGGCCTCACTCGTCGACTTGCGCGGATTGATGGGCAATGTGAATCAGGAGGCGATTCTGTTCAATGACAGTTTCTTCAACAACATCGCCTTCGGGGTGGAATCGGCCACCCGCGCAGAGGTGGAAGAAGCGGCACGGATTGCGAACGCACATGACTTTATCATGGCTTCGGAAGAAGGGTACGAGACGAACATCGGCGACCGTGGCGGAAAACTTTCCGGCGGACAACGGCAGCGTATCAGCATCGCACGTGCGATTCTGAAAAACCCACCGGTACTGATTCTCGACGAAGCGACCTCGGCGCTCGACACCGAGTCGGAAAGGCTCGTGCAGGAAGCGCTCGAAAACCTGATGCGTAACCGTACAACGATCGTAATCGCGCATCGCCTGTCGACCATCCGTAAGGCCGATGAGATTTGCGTGATGCACGAAGGAGCCATCGTCGAACGCGGGCAGCATGACGAACTGATTACCATGAATGGCTATTACAAAAGGCTTTGCGATATGCAAAAATTTTAAACTAAAGGGGTCATCGGGAAGCCGTTCCTTTTCGGAACATGAAAACAATATAAACCATTTAATAAAGATAACATGAAAATAGTAAAACTCTTATTCGTTGGTATCATTCTCATGGCTTGCGACCGCTTACCGGATATCCGTTCAAATGCGCGCATGGCTTATCATTTCGATGAACCGGCCACTCTTTGGGAAGAATCTTTTCCGCTCGGCAACGGCCGTATCGGACTTATGCCCGACGGAGGAATTGAAAAAGAAAATATCGTCTTGAACGAAATCTCGATGTGGTCCGGCAGTAAACAGCAGACCGACAACCCCGCAGCGCAGAAGTCGCTGGGTCGAATCCGCGAGCTGCTCTTTGCCGGACGTAATGATGAAGCGCAGGAGCTCATGTACGACACCTTTGTCTGCTACGGCGATGGCAGCGGACGGGGAAGTGGCGCGAATAAGCCCTACGGTAGCTATCAGTTGCTGGGCAATCTGATACTGGACTTCACATACGATGCCGCAGACGATGCACAAGTTTCCGACTACCGGCGTGAGTTAGACTTGGAGCAGGCACTGGCAACGCTGTCGTTCCGTAAAGGGAAAACGGAATACTCGCGCGAAGTGTTCACCTCGTTCGCAAACGATGTGGCCGTCATCCGCCTGAAAGTAAACAACGGGCGCAAGCTACAATGCCAAATCGGGATGAACCGACCGGAGCGCTATGCCGTGAAAGCCGGAAACAGCGAGCTTGAAATGCGCGGAAGGCTCTACGAAGGAGACGCGTATAAGACGAAGGAACAGCTCGAACGAGAAGAAGCCATGCGAAACCGCACAAACAACTCGGACAGCATCCCTGCGGCAGAACAGAAGACGGTGCCGGGAGCCGAAGACGGTCAGGGCGTCCGTTACGCTTCACGCATACAGGTGGTGCTTCCCAACGGGGGTGAAGTGAAAGCCTTCAACGATACGACGCTCATTGTTGAAGAGGCTTCCGAGATCATCCTGTTGGTAGGAATGGCTACCGACTATTTCGGTAAAGCGGTCGATGCACAGATCGATTCGTTGCTCACGGCTGCCGCAAGCAAAAGTTATGAAACGCTGAAAGAAGAACATATCCGAGCCTATCAGGAGCTTTATCATCGGATAGCCGTCCATTTCGGACGGAACGCGCAAAAAGAAGCCTTGCCGATGAATAAACGTCTCGAAGCGTTTCAGAACGACAAGAACGACCCCTCATTGCTGGCTTTGTATTATCAGTTCGGCCGCTATCTGCTGATCTCGTCGACACGTCCCGGACTGTTGCCGCCCAACCTCCAAGGGCTTTGGTGCAATACGATTCATACCCCGTGGAACGGAGACTATCATCTCAACATCAACCTGCAGATGAATCTTTGGCCGGCTGAAACAGGAAATCTGTCGGAGCTTCATCTGCCGTTGATCGAATGGACGAAGCAGCAGGTCGAGAGCGGACGACAGACGGCAAAAGCTTTTTATAACGCTCGCGGATGGGTGACGCATATCTTAGGGAACGTATGGGAATTTACGGCGCCGGGCGAACATCCTTCGTGGGGTGCGACAAACACTTCGGCGGCGTGGCTTTGCGAGCATCTGTACACGCACTATCTGTTTACACTCGACACGGCTTATCTGCGAGACGTATACCCTGTGATGCGTGAATCGGCTCTTTTCTTCGTCGATATGCTCGTCGAAGACCCCCGCAGTCACTATCTGGTAACGGCCCCGACTACCTCGCCCGAAAATGCCTACGTGATGCCTAACGGAAAAAAAGTAAGCGTCTGTGCCGGTTCGACGATGGACAATCAGATACTCCGCGAGTTATTCTCCAACACCATTCAGGCTGCCCGACTGCTGAAAACGGACGAAGAGCTTGTGCAAACGCTGGCCGCTTACCAAGCACGTCTGATGCCTACGACAATCGGGCCCGACGGACGTATCATGGAATGGTTGGAGCCTTATGAGGAAGCAGAACCGCATCATCGCCACGTCTCCCACCTGTACGGCTTGTATCCGGCCAATGAAATTTCGCCGGAACGGACTCCCGACCTGGCCGCTGCCGCACGCAAAACACTCGAAGCGCGCGGGGATGAAAGTACCGGCTGGTCGATGGGCTGGAAAGTGAACTTCTGGGCGCGTCTGCACGATGGAGAGCATGCTTACAAGCTGATGGCCGACCTGCTCAGACCTTCCCTCCGCAAAGACATGGACATGAAACACGGGGGAGGCACATATCCCAACCTGTTTTGTGCTCATCCGCCGTTCCAGATCGACGGAAACTTCGGAGGATGTGCCGGGATTGCCGAGATGCTGGTACAGAGCCATAACGGATACATCGAATTTCTGCCGGCACTTCCTACGGCATGGAAAAACGGTGAGTTCAAAGGTTTATGTGTGCAGGGAGCAGGCGAAGTACATGCTCAATGGGGCGACGGCGAGTTGCTTCATGCCGGACTGAAAGTAAAAAAAGACGGGACTTTCCGCATCAAGATGCCTGAAAGCATGCCTGTTCTGGAAGTTCTGCTGAATGGAAAGGCTGTCTCATGTCCGATTGTCGATGGAATGATTGTCATGGATTTACATGCAGCCGATGAACTCGCAGTAAACATGAGAAAAGACAACTAAAAAAGATTCAAAAAGGAATGTTTTATGTTCATTTTGTCCTTTAACGGATAAACGCCTTTGTTTTACTTTGTATCTTTGCAGCCCAAAATTGAAGGAAATGAAACAGTTTGTTTTTTTATGGATGGCGGTTATCCTGCCTTTTTGTGCTATGGCACAGGAAGTGCTGACACTGGAGCAGTGCCGTCAGTTGGCGATTGCGAACAACAAAGAGCTGAAGGTAGCCGGTAAACTGGTAGACAAAGCAAAGGAAGAACGTCATGCGGCACGCACGAAATATTTTCCGCAAGTTTCGGCCGTTGGAACGTATATACGAAACAGCAAAGACATTGAACTTGTCGACTATAGTAAATTTTCTTCCTTGTCGTCCATTACGGCCCCCATGCTTCAAAAATTTCCGGAACTGGGACTTATCCTCCCGCAGGTCATGGAAAAGATGAAGGATGCGACCCATCTCGATATTCGCAATGTCTGGATAGGCGATGTATCTTTGGTACAGCCGGTTTTTATGGGTGGAAAAATTGTGTCCTACAATCAGATCACGACTTATGCCCGTGAGCTGGCCGAGTCGATGCACGACACGAAGTTGCAGGATGTGATCTACCGAACCGATGAAACATACTGGCAGGTGATCTCATTGGTCAACAAAAAGAAACTGGCCGACGCGTATGTCGATCTGCTTCGGAAGATGGATAACGATATCACCGCGATGATTCAAGAAGGTGTGGCCACGAAAGCAGACGGCTTAACGGTGAAGGTGAAGCTGAACGAAGCGGAGATGGCACAAAACAAAGTCGATAACGGCTTGGCACTGTCACGTATGCTGCTGGCTCAAATCTGTGGGCTGGAGATGGGAAGCCCGATAGCTCTGGCCGATGAAGAAATTGATTATCTCACCGTGCAGCCGGTATCTTCGCAAGCTCATACAGAAGAAGCCTTCAGTAATCGTCCCGAACTGAAAAGCCTCGAGCTTGCCACAAAAATTTATCGTAAGAAGGAACAGATCGCATTGGCCGAGATGTTACCGAGTGTCGCGCTGACAGCCAACTACCTGATCACAAATCCAAACTCGCACAACGGCTTTAAGAATGAGTTTTCCGGCATGTACAATGTCGGCGTGATGGTGAAAGTTCCTTTGTCCGGTTGGTGGGAAGGAACGTACAGGCGTAATTCGGCTAAGGCTGAGACGGTGATCAAGAAGCTGGAGCTCGAAGACGCGCGTGAGAAAATCGAGTTGCAGGTAAATCAATCGGTATATAAAGTCAACGAGGCAGGAAAACAGTTGACCGCCTCGACAAAAAATATGGAGAAAGCAGAAGAGAATCTTCGCTATGCCAATTTAGGCTTTGAGGAAGGCGTGATCCCGGCGCTGAACCTGATGGAAGCACAGACGGCCTGGGTCTCGGCGCGTTCGCAGCTGATCGATGCGCAGATTGAGGTCAAGCTGACGGAAGTTTATCTGCGTAAAGCCTTAGGAAAGCTGACGAAATAATCGGAAATTTGAGTTATAACGAACATTTATACATTCTATAATTTATACACGATGAGTGAGAAAAAATATTCGATCAACAACATGCTATTGGCCTTTATTGCCGTACTGATAGTCATAGGCTTAGTTGCATTAGCCGGTTTTTTCCTGTTGTCGCCTCCCGACGAGATCATTATGGGTCAGGCCGAAGCAACTCAGGTACGTATTTCGGGTAAAGTACCCGGACGCATCGAATCATATCGCTTTGGCGAGGGAGACAAGGTGCGTGCAGGCGACACACTGGTATTCCTCGACACCCCTGAGATTATGGCCAAGCTGCAACAGGCCGAGGCTGTCCGTCAGGCTGCTGAGGCACAGAATACCAAAGCAATGACCGGCGCCCGTTCGCAAGAAGTTACCGGTGCTTACGAGTTGTGGCAGAAGGCGAAAGCAGGTCTCGATATTGCCCGGAAATCGTATGATCGCATACAGCATCTCTACGAACAGGGCGTAATGTCTGCTCAAAAACGTGATGAGGTAGAAGCCAATTATCATGCGATGGTTGCCACCGAAAAGGCGGCTCGTTCACAGTATGAAATGGCGAAAGAAGGAGCGCGCCGTGAAGACAAGATGGCTGCCTCGGCACTCGTCCGACAAGCGAAGGGTGCGGTGGCCGAGGTGCAATCCTACATCGGCGAACGGGCTTTGGTTTCACCTATCGACGGGGAGATTGTAGAACGCTTCCCCGAGGTGGGAGAGTTAGTGGGAACAGGCGCCCCCATCATGAACATTGCCGACCTGAACGACTTGTGGATCACGTTCAGTGTACGGGAAGATTTATTGAGTGATATCAAGATCGGAAAAGAGGTCAAAGGCTTTATTCCTGCTCTCCATAATCAGGAAGTGACGATGAAGGTCTATTTCATGAAAGCCATGGGTACGTATGCCGCATGGAAGGCCACAAAAGCAACCGGCCAGTTCGATGCAAAAACGTTTGAAGTGCGTGCACGCCCCATCGAAAAAATAGCTGATCTGCGTCCCGGAATGTCTGTTATCATCAAGCGTTAAGGGGAGAGAGCTATGACCATCCGGGAAGGCATACAAAGTTTGAAGCAGATATCCGTACGGGAAATCCGCAGGCTCTGTTTGAACCCGTTGTATTTCTTTTGTATGATTGTCGCGCCAATTGGCAGTCTGTTCTTTCTCATGACATTGATGCAAGACGGACTACCGACGAATCTTCCGGTAGCAGTCGTCGACTTGGACAACACCCCCACATCGCGCCAACTCATTCGCCAGTTGGATGCTTTCGAGCAGACTTCGGTAGCGATGCAGTGCGCTTCGTTCGAAGAGGCGCGCAGGGAGATGCAGAAAGGAAATATTTACGGAATCTATCATATCCCGAGAGGTTTTCAGCGTGAAGCCTCATCAGGCAAACGACCGAAACTGTCGTTTTATACGAACGGATCGTTTCTGATCGCCGGATCGTTGATGTTCCGGGATATGAAAACGACATCGGTATTGGCCGGTGGAGCCGTTGGCCTTCGGATCGGAGAAGCCAAAGGATATACGACAGCCCAGATCATGGCGCAAATACAGCCGATTGTCATCGATACGCACGCAATCGGCAATCCCTGGCTCAATTATTCGATCTACCTGAACAATGCGATTATGCCCGGACTATTACAGCTGCTGATTTTTATCGTAACGGTTTTCTCGATCGGGACGGAGATCAAAGAAAAGACATCGCGCGACTGGCTGAATATGGGGCATGGCTCCATTACCGTGAGTGTGATCGGAAAGTTATTGCCTCACACCGTAATCTTTACGGCTATCGGGTGGTTGATCTGCGCGATTCTTTACGGATATAACGCCTTTCCGCTTCATTCGGGTTGGATACCGATGCTCGTTGCCATGTTTCTGTTAGTAGTCGCCTCACAGGCGCTCGGGGTTTTTATGATCAGCGTACTGCCTACGGTGCGGTTGGGGCTTAGTTTAGCCTCTCTTTTCGGTATGTTAGGCTTTTCGATCTGCGGACTCTCCTACCCCGTATCGGCCATGTATCCCGAATTTCATGCCGTATCATACCTCTATCCGCTACGGCATTACCTGCTGATTTATATCGACCAAGCACTCAATGGACGTGAATTGGTATACACATGGGGAGAATATGTATGGCTTGCCGGCTTCCTCCTGCTGCCTATCATCATGCGCAGATATCTGAAGAATGCGATGCTCTATTTTCATTACATTCCGTAAAAATAACGAACGATGAAAAGAGAAAAAAAATTATCCGGCATCATCGCCGAAGGCATCCGGGACTTGTTTTATATCTGGAGAGAAGAATTGAAAGCAATCTTCAAAGATAGCGGCGTAATGATCTTTTTCTTCTTGGTTCCATTAGCCTATCCGCTGATTTATTCGCTGATCTATCATCCCGAAACGGTACATGATGTCAAGGTCGTTGTAGTCGACCGGAGCCAATCGTTTTACAGTCGTGAGTTTGTACGCCGTGTAGATGCTACTCCAGATGTACAGATCGTTCGCTCGTGTACCTCAATGGACGAGGCACAGACCATGCTGAATAAAAAAGAAGCGTACGGCATCCTGTTGTTTCCACCCGAATTCAGTAAGAACCTGCATTCGGGACAACAAGCGACGGTTTCCCTCTATTGTGATATGAGTCTGTTGCTTTATTATAAAGCGATGCTGCTTTCCGCGACAGAGGTATCACTCGAAATGGGGGGTGAAATCCATGCGCAGAACCGGCCGCAATCGACCGAACAACTCAAGAAAATCGAGATTGAACCCATACCCTACGAATCGACGGCATTATTTAATCCGTCGAACGGTTTTGCGAGCTTTCTTCTGCCGGCGGTACTGATCCTGATTATCCAGCAGACGCTTGTGTTGGGCATCGGTATGTTGGGAGGCACGGCGCGTGAACGTAACAAGTTTCACCATCTCGTACCGATCGACCGGCGTTTTAAGGGAACCCTACGCGTCGTACTGGGTAAATCACTCGCTTACGTCGTAATCTACATTCCGGTATGTATCTGGACACTGATCGTGGTACCCAAGTTCTTTTCGTTTCCAAGTGTCGGGTATCCATGGGACATTCTGCTGTTTTTATTACCCTACCTTTTCGCGTGCATCTTGATGTCCATTACGATTTCGGGCTTTATGCGCACCCGCGAGTCGCCGATGATGATATTCGTCTTTATGTCCGTGATTCTGCTCTTTATCTCAGGCATCTCGTGGCCGACAGAGGCATTCCCCATCTATTGGAAAGCACTCGGTAATATGTTTCCTTCAACACCGGCCATACGTGGTTTCGTTCTGATTAAGAGCTGTGGCGCCTCATTGCACGACGTAGCGCACGAATACCGGATGCTCTGGATACATACCGGCGTATATTTCATCACGGCGGCGCTCGTTTATCGTCGTCAGATTATCCGTGTTCGCCGCAAAATGCTCCGGCAATATAAAGAAGCCAAACTCCGGAGGGGATAAACTCCCCCCCTTCCGTTGTGCTTCTAAGGATTTAATCCCCTTCTTCCAGCATAAAAATATCGTTCACCTTCTTACCGAAAACGGCGGAAAGCTTTAGCGCCAACACCGTCGACGGTACGTATTTGCCTGCCTCAATAGCATGAATCGTTTGCCGGCTGACTTGAACCCTTTCGGCCAGTTGCTGTTGCGTAAGACGTTGCACAGCTCGTTCAATGCGAATCGTATTAATCATCTCCAGTCTTTCTTAAACGGTGTAAATCGATTCTGTATTTAAGAATGAAAAGAATCAAAATGAGATACAAATTAATGAATACAAAATACAGATAAGCAATATTATACACAAGCAGAGTCACAACGATGGTAACGACGCCGCTTGTCAGCATAGCCCAACGCATGGAGCGCGAACGCAGGTATTCCATATATTCATCCTCTTCTTTCTCTCGTGAGAAGGCAATAAGCAACAAAGATATTGTAAACAACACGATCGACATTTGCTTAATCATATCTGCTTCAACTATTTTAAACCATTCCACAGATGAAAACAACTCGAATGAAAGTACTGAAAACATACGACAAGGCATTAAGTCACCATCTGCAAAAAACAAATAGTATCCGCATAAGAATGCCGAAGGGATCGCAAGTATCTGTCCGATCCGCCTGTAACTGTTTGGGAAAAGATACGCATTTTTCATATTGTTATTTTTTAAATTGAATTTCGGCACAAATGTAATGTATAATTTACATATAGACAAGCTTATTTTACACAAATAAAAACAAAGACGATTTTAAAGAGAGAAATACTTACCTTTCCTCTAAAACGTATTTTGTGAGTTTGCTTAGATTGCTGTTCAATCC
>NZ_JBQNAZ010000023.1:0-46272 GCF_052170195.1 Tannerella sp.
GAGAATACTACCTGCAATGAAATGGAAGTGTGGAGATTGTCGTCTAAATGGCTTGTCTCCCCGATCTTTTTTGTCCGTAGAAGCCCGAAACTACCTTTGTCACTGACAACGAACAACCGAGCCCGACATGATATACGGGCATAAGTGGAGGATGTGCAGGGAGAGAAGTAGGATAAAAACAAAAAACACAGTCTTTAAGGACTCATTTTATCATAGGAAGAGGAGAATACACGGAAAACAGAAAGCCGCCCCAACGGACGGCTTTACGAGAATAACTCGGAGAAAATTCTTTTTTCTCACGATATACCCTTATCTTTGCAACAAACAAAGTGGTTCTTTGAAATGGCAAAATAAGGTAGAGTATAGAAGATCACTGGTTTCCTTATCGTTACCTATCTTTATCGACAATCATTTTAATCTATTGATTATTTGATTTTTATGCAATTTCCGATATCTTGCCATGTGAAATGTCAAATCTTTGTTGATACCACATAGAGTTCCTATTTCTTTTAGATAGGCATTCATTTTCTGATTGCTCAAAACCGGCAATATCCTGTTGTCGGGCAATCTGCCCTCATACTTCTCCAATATTTTTCTGGGTATATCAAGTAACGGGATAGAAAACGACACATCTGTTTTTTCTCTCTTCCCGATTATCCATAAGTTGCCATCAAATGAAGTGCGGATATTCTCTTTTCTTAAATTTTTCACGTCAATATATGCTAAACCGCAGAAACAAGAGAAAATGAAGATATCACGTACCTGCTCCAAGCGCTTGGTAGAGAATTTTTTCATTGCTATGGCGGTAACCTCTTCCTGAGAGAGGTAACCTCTATCCACCTTTTTCAAGCGTATCTTATAGTTTGCGAAAGGATCTGCGTTAATCCATCCGTTGTTTTTGGCTATAATGATTATGCGTTTAAAAAACTGCATGAATTTGGCGGTAGTATTCGGATTACATCCGCAAGAAGTCAATAAATAGACCTCGAAATCCATCAGGAAAAGATGATTGATTTCTTTGAGGGCAATGTCATTCAAATGGTATTTCTCTTTGACGAAGTTGCTAAGATGTTTTCTTGTCACCTCATATTTCTGGTAAGTAGCCTTGGATTTGCTTATACCAACAAGCTTGGCTACATCTTCATTATGTTTCTTGAACATTTCCAGAAGCATTTGTTGCTTGAGTTCAACTCCAAAGAAAATGTTTTTAATACGATCCGGTGTAACGGAACTTTCACGCTCCCGAAGTTCTCGATAGATTTTTGTCATAGTAGCCTTAATGCTATCAAGGATGGCATTAAGTTCTATTACTTCTTGTGTTCTTCCGACAGCCTTGCCCGCTTTGGTATCCCAAATCTCGGGGGTGACCTCTACTTTTGCTCCGAACTGTACAGCTTGTCCATTGACTGTAATTCGTCCCATAATGGGCATTTTCCCATTTGCTTTAACAGCACTCCTTTTGCCATAGAAAAGGATGTTGAATGTACTTTTCCTCATAACTCAAAATTTAATTTCAAAATTAGTTTCAATAATCAAATTATGAGATATATAAGGGCTGCCTATTCCAGACACAACACGGCCAAATTCAGACAATTCGTAACCTATTTTGCTTTTTGAGGAGTAGGTTACGAATTGGTTACGGAATCATGTCCTTTTTTGGCTTATCAGTGACTTTAAGCGGAACCCTTGCTACATGAAAAAAGTCCCACAAATCAATGATTTGTAGGACTTGTCTTGCTTTTGACCTTTTTTGTCTAAGTCTTCCAGCGGAGAGAGAGGGATTCGAACCCCCGGAACCTCGCAGTTCAACGGTTTTCAAGACCGCCGCAATCGACCACTCTGCCATCTCTCCAAGTGGTTTGGATTTTCTAAAAGTCGTGCAAAGATAGTTGTTTTTCTGTAATTCCCTACAGACAAAATCATTTTTACACATTGAACGATTCAACCTGTATCCACAACTCTATCTTTGACAACGGAATAAAAACGTAGAAGAGACGATAAAATACCATCTTTTTCCAGATCGGCCAACCTAATATGGAGGTGGTACAAACGAAAAAAGTGACAACGACACAGATTTATGCGTCCTTTTGTGACCTTTTATCCCTTCTCATATTAAGAAATTCGAGCAACATACCGCAAATTCGGAGGGACGGAAGCGCAATTTTCAGCCAATTCGCGTTTATCGTCATCAGGTTCTACGGCAATGATTTGAAGTTTCTTTTTTACTAAAGCCAGTAAGAGAGCAAATTCTCCGTAGCCCGTATTTTCGATCGTCACTTCACCTTCGTCGGGCAGGGCGGCGATCTCTGCGACGTAATTATGGTGTTTTCGCAGGTTGGCACACACCTCACGCTCTACCGCGGGGCCTTTATAGATATAGTTATGCTTCACCAGATCGGCGTAATAATCCGGTGTTTCGTATTTACGGCAGACTGCCTCATATTCGCGTCGGTAAAATTGGCGTACTTCTTTCGCTCGCTGGGAGTAGTTAGGGCTGAACCGGACATCGTCGGGGGTTATGCGGGGCATGACCTGAATCCGTATCTCTCCTTTGCGAAGCATAAACTCCTGCTTGGGCAATACATGCCCCACGCCGTGAATCATCACCGGAATGATATCTATTTGCAACTGCTCGGCGAGGTAGAATGCTCCGCGATGAAAGCGGAGGATAGAGCAATCGGCCGATCGTGTGCCTTCGGGGAAGATCACGATGGAATAACCGCGGTCGACGGCGTCGCGCAAACGGTCGATCATCTGCTCGATACCGTTCGAGACGGGATAAAAGTCGGCATATCGGATCAATCGTCCGTAAAACGGCGAATTCCACACCCAATCGTTCGTCAGAATAATGAGTTTGGGCGTGAGCATCATGATACACATCAGATCAAGGTGTGATTGGTGGTTACAGATAATCACTCCCGGACGCTCGAACGTTTCGCCGGACAAGTTGCTAAACGTTGTTTTCACTTGCGGAATGCGATAAATCACAAAACGGGCGATGCGATGCAGCAACCGATGGTACGCCATCTTCTTCTTTTCCGTCGTGCGTCCGAAGGTTGCCATTCCCCACCCCGCCAGCGTGATAAAAGGACTGGCGACAAGAAAAACGAGGAAGGCGTATGCCGTACTGAGCAGGTTCTTCAGCGTTACGGGCATCAGACGCTTGCGTCCTTTTCGCATCGTCAGGAGCCCGAACAGGAACGGCGGAAAAACGTATGCCATCACTACGACCGAGAGCATCCCGACTACGGTTACTTCGCCCAGTGAACGCAATGCCGGGTGTTTGGCAAAGATCAGCATCCCCATCCCGACGAACATAATCGCAGCCGAAAGGGCAATACTGTTCTTGTACGACGATAACGTTTTGCGCCGGTACGTATATTCATACATCAGTCCTTCCGTCATGAAAATCGTATAGTCATCTCCTTGCCCGAAAATGAATGTAGCCAAAATGATATTGACAATATTAAATTTGATATCGAATAAACCCATCAGTCCGAGAATCCACACCCAGCTCAGCGCCAATGGCGTGAAGGCGATAAGCGTCAGTTCGAGGCGTCCCAGCGAAAAGAGGAGAAAGACGAAGACAATCAGTCCGCAGATATAGAGAACATAGTTAAAATTATCAGAAAGCGAGGCGATCATACGGCGAGTGATCGAGCCGGCATCGAAAGCGATGGACAACGACGCGTTTTTCTGTCCGTTCAGTTTTTCTTCGACCGACCGCGCTTTGTCCGCATCGAGGTAAAGTAGGTTTACGATCATCGTTTTACCGTCATTTTCGAGAACGTAGTTTCGCGCCAACGTTTCTTTGATCGGATCGAAGTGCGACAATGCCGTTTTTTCCCACGTGCGACCGATTATTTCCTCGAAGAGATGGAATGCGTCGGCACGAAAACCGAGTTTTTCTCCCTCTTCGGCGAGATAGGTCCGGACGCTGTCGCGATGTCGCTCCCAGAAATCGTTCCAACGCTTCACCTGTGCGGTTTGTCGCACGGGCGAAGGTAAAAAATGGCCGATGCCACCGATTTTCGATATCTCTCCTGCGGTCAGCAGCTCCTGTAATCCGGCCAAGCTCTCTTCGTTTACCGTCAGTGCAGCCTCGGGAGTATCTCCTTCGGTCACGTAATAAAGCACATGATGATGGTCGTTGAGTAAACCTCTCATCCGCTCGTATTCCTGCTGCTGCGTATCGGTCATGTAGTTGATTTTTCGCATATCGGCTTCGAAGTGCGATTCATCGCCCGAAAAGGCAAGCAAAACAGTAACGACGATGATCGTCGCGACAAGCCAGCGATTCTTTTCAAAGGGGCGGTCAACGAATTGTCCGAAAGGCGCATGCGAAGATGCCGGCTTCCGACCGCGATGAGATAACAGATGAGGCAAAAACAGCAACACGAACAGGATTGTACCGACAAGCAGCAGGGACGCGAACCAGCCGAGATCGCACATGGCATCCGAGCCGATGAATATAAGACTCATGAAAGCGCCTACGGTCGTGATGTTACCGATCGTGAGCGGTTGGATAATGTCTTTGATCACGAACCGCGAGTCGGGTACACTTCCATGATGACCGATGAAATGCAGCGGATAATTGATGGCTATACCGAACATGATGGAGCTGATGCCGACGGCGATAATGGAGACTTCGCCTCGGATAAGGTGCATCAGTCCGAGAGCAAACAGCCCGCCGAAGGTGACGGATGCGAAGATCAGCCCGATTTTCAGCCCGTCGCGAAAAGTAAAGATCAGGAGCGCGAGCACGATTACTACGGCGAAGAGGCTTGAAAGGAGCGTATCGCGCTGAATTTGTCCGGCATTGGTCAAGGCGATCTCTGCGGCGCCGAAACTGTGAAACGAGATGCCGTCGAAGGCTTTCTCCGTCTCCCTCATGCAAGCATTCAGCGTTTTGAGGAAATACTTGTTGGCCGATGTTTCACTGGCGGGGATCGCGCAGTCTACGACGATCAGCGCTTGGCTATCGTCCGAGAAGATATAATCCTGATACAGATCGAATCGTCCGCCGGCCTGAAAGTCACGGAGCTTACGCATGAGGTTCGCGGTCAGTTGGAGAGGGTCTACGAGGAGATGCTGACGCACCATCATGCCGGCCGACGAGGTCAGGATGTTTCGATCAATCTCTAATTGCCGCGCCAATGCCTCGCGTGTTACGAGCGTATCCATCCGGCGATAATCATCGTCGTCAAGGTAATAAGGCATGTTCTCTACGACGAACAGGGCGACGGACATCATCTCGGCCGGGTCTATTTTGTAGAGGATATGCTTCACTTGGGTGGTGTCGGTGGCCGTTTGCAGCCGTTCGACGAACGCATCGACGGCTCGCATCTGCTGTTCGCGGTCGGTCGAATCCGTCGCGGCGCAGTAAATCGTGATTTTGTTTGAAGAGGTGACATAACGGTAGGCTCGGTTGATACGTTCGTTCGTTTTATCCGCGGGCAGAAACCGCGAGATGTCTTCCGTAAAACGCACCTGCGAAGCCAGTCCCAGAAAGACCGCGATCAGCACGAGCAGAAGAGTAAAAAGTAAACTTTTGCGCGATGAAAAATAATCGTAGACGGAAAGAAAGAACCTTGTCATGGTTTCGGACTGCGTTTAAAGAGGTAATGATAGAGCATGGAAGGGTATCCGTAGACAATCGCGGCGATCACGAGGAGGGTATTAAGGATGCTGATGCGCAGAAAATCCCTTCCCGGCCGGAAATGCGTCACCCGCTCCTCTTCGGGCGCGTAATAGACGCGTGTGGGCACGGAAACGATGCGTATGCCTTTCCATCGGCAGCGTACAAGCAGTTCCAGCTCGGCCTCGTAGCGCGACGAGAAGGGTCGCATCCCCTTCATGGCACGCAGCGGATAGAGACGGAAGCCGTTTTGCGTATCGCGCAGGCGTCGGGCAGTCTGTACGGCGAACCAGAAGTTCGAGAACTTGTTGGCGAACGAGTTTTTGGGAGGCATATTTCCCTCGACGATGCGTTGGCCGATGATCAGCGCGTCGGGATAGCGATTCAGGGCATCCGTAAAACGCGCGATGTCGGTCGCGACGTGCTGTCCGTCCGAGTCCATCGTGATGGCACAGGAATAGCCGAGTTTTTCGGCGCGGTCGAATCCGTTTTTGAGCGCGTGCCCCTTGCCTCTGTTCGGTTGATACGAAATTATTTCGACGCGACCGGCGAAATCTTTCAGAACAGCGGCCGTTTCGTCGGTCGAACCGTCGTTTACGACAATCACCGGAAGGATTTGTTGCAACGCATCCTCCAATACTTCGCGCAACGTCTTGGCGTTGTTGTATGTCGGGATGATTATGCAGACGGATAATGCTTCCGTTCCCGGTCGTATGTCCGTATCGCAGTCCGGCATCATTTTACCTCTTCGAATATCAGGTTTATTTTTGAGAAAATGGTGTCGCCTTCGCCGACGATGCCCGAAACGACGGTCATCCCGTCGTCCTGCGTCGTTACGTTGAGCGCGAAGGTGAGCTCGCCGACGATTCGCGGGTCGATGACTTTCATGAATTTGACATTCTTTATCGTTCGGAGAAGAAACGTCGTGTCGCGGTATGCTTCGACGAGTTCTTTGATCATCTGGATGATGCATACGCCGGGCGTAACGGGATTGCCGGGGAAGTGAGCTTCGTAAATGACGTGCGAGGCGTTGAGCGACACACGGTAGTCGACGCCTCCTTCCGTATCGGTACGCTTACGGATGGTGTAAAATGTATTATTCAGCATATTGTATCGTATTATCCGTCTTCGTTTCCGTTAATTTCCGCAGTTCATACGTCAGATGATGCCGTCGGTTGACGAGCCGCAGCGTGCCGTCCGGTAAAACGGTCAATTCTTTTTTCCCATGGCTCACCACAAGCATGTTATTTTGTTCGTACCGTACGATTTTGCCGGCAAAGGGCGCTTGCGGATGATCGCACTCGATCAGGAAATGCAGATCCGACGCGATGGTGCGACGGATATACCATTTATCGAGCATCGACTGCACATCCTGCAATTCGCACCGGCTGTTTGTTGTCTGAAAATCGAACGCTTTAAAGCCGAATTCGTTCATCAGCGTGCCGCGCCATGTATCGCCGTTCTTCCGGAGGATACAAAGGCCCGACAGTTCGTTTTTCCGTGTCCGCAGCACGACCCGGTACGTGTTTCGTTCCGTTTCCGAACGTCGCGCAGGCGTCCAGACGAGAGCGTCGGAAGGTTGGGCATCGACCGGACGTCGTAGCGCCGGCACGGTAGCGCATCCGGCCAGCAGAAGCGACAGACTAATGAGCAAATACCGAATCATCGACAGGCGTGTTGAGTTGTATGTTTTTTAGTGTGATGATTGTCTTGTCGCCGCTTTTCTCGATCAGTTCCACACGACGGATACGGCTGTCCGAACGGTCTACGTAGAGCTGTATCGACGAGAATAAGTCTTTCACTTCTTTCTTTCGCGGCGTCAGCATGATTTTACAGTCGCTTTTACCGACCATAAACTGCGTCGTAAAGTCCGGCGAATCGATTAGCCCGGCTCCGCTGACGCCTCCTATCATCACCCGGCTGATTTCGGTAAAGAGTTTGCTCCCTTTCACCGGGATTTTGTTCGTTTTTCCGCCCGATGTCATACGCACATTATTCCCATCCATGGCAAAGACGTAAGCATAAGGCCGCGTATATTCCCAACGGATCTTATCGTCAGGCTTATAAAGCATTTTACCTTCCGATGTGACCTGATCTTTCATAAAAGAGAGCTCTTTGACCTGCGTAAAATCCGCTTTGAGCGTCTTTATTTCGCGCGCGACGCGTCTGATGTTGTCCGTAATCTCTTTTTTCTGTATCTCGGTTGCCTTTTGGTAGCTGTTTTGTGCCGAAAGGGTTACGATACACGGCAACAGAAGTAGCGATAGATATAGTTTATTCGTCGTTTTCATTTTTCTCTTAATGAATTGAGGGCAAAGATAGTCCACAAATCGCATAAAAGGAAGAAAACGGGAATGGATTTTTCAACCTTTCTTTTGATGATGCTCAATCTTTCATATCTCGATCATCGTTATTAATTCACGAAATAGCTATTGGACATTCATCTGTAATTGTTCCGCATCTAATATTACCTCTTATTTAAATCGCTATGATAGAACCGAAAACAATCATCCAATGATAAGCCGGGATATTTCGAACGGATATTTATCTTCTTGTAATCGGAATCGAGACTCCATTCCTCTGTATTAATGACATGGGTTATAAATGATAAATCAGATGTTGTATTTAATTTTCTGTTTACTCCCCGATAATTGGCAAATCGAACATAGAATCCTTTCATTTCAGCACGAGTTTTGCTGTCTCGGGTGCGATTCCAATCACCGCGACAGCTCCACTATTGAATTTTAAAAAGTCTGCTTCAATACCATCACTAAATATTACACCGTTCGTCGGCATAAGCGATTCTATGGTTAAGTTTTTTTGATTTTTAATTACTCCTGCCGTTATCCCTATCTGGGTTCTGATGCTTTTAAACGGCTCTCTAACGGCAAAAAGCAATTCATCGTCTTTCAATTTAGGCCTTTTAGGTTTCAAATTCTTCTCAAATAGGCTTGTTACTCCGTATGCCATATTGAAAATAGAGCTTAACCAACCGGTCGAACCTGCCGGAGTAGAAATAATCAGTCCACTGGACGAATGTTCTTCGGTTTTGCTATTGAACGTTATCTTATATCGAGCGGAGACATGAGAAGATACCCCGACAAACAGATCATTAAATGCTAAGAGTCTTTGCCCATCGTTTAATCTTGCTTCTGCGAACCGGACGATCTTTGCTTTATAACGATCTGTAATTACATGCTCAACACCTTGTGCGAAATTGGATATATCGAATGGAAGTAAAACTCCATCATATCTTTCTTTGTCGGGGTTTACAGCGATTATCGGACAATTGTTTGAATATTTGGCTGTGTTTGCAACGAGTCCATCTTGTCCGATTACAACAATCAAATTCTTCTCCGAAAAAATAAATGATGGTAGATACGTTCTCTCAACCATTTTATTTTTTATCTGCTTCGATAGCTGTGTTTGCAGAGATATTAATGCATTATGGAAGGTCTCATGTTCGATTTCGTAATCTTCAAAATTTCCTCCCAGTCGCTCAATATAAAATTTAGCTTGCGCCTTCGTATTAAAACGTTCAATCAAAGACTCAAGTCTCGTTTTGTTTTTTACAATAATGGCATATTCATATCTCATCTCTTTCCACTATGTTTATTTGGTAAGGATTGAATCCAAAAGATCTGGACTAATATTTAGATTTCCTATTTTATCGGCATTTTCCGCAAGTTGTCTGAAAGCAAGCGATATATTAAACTTCGGATCGGAATTGTTGTTAAGTGCAGTAAGAATTTTCCAATCTATTTCTTTGTAGGGTCTCAAAGTCGTTTCAATCACATAACCTTGTGTCTCCGCTTCTTTCTTGTCATTTTCCGTTTTCTGTTCGATAAACTGTTTTCTTTGGTTCTCTACAGCAATATCGGCAGCTAATTTCATTTCTCTGAGTTTCCGTTCATTCTCTGCCTTTTGAACTTCAGACTCCATCTTCTTCTCTGCGATCTGTTTTTGTTTTTCCTCAACAGCAATTTCTGTGTTTAATTCCGATTCTTTGATTTTTCTTTCTTGCTCTACTGCAAAATTTCTACGTTCGTAAATCGCTTGATCGGCCTCTTGTTGAAGTTTTTCTCTCGTTTCGGTTTCTAATGCTCTTGTCATTTCAGGTGTCGCTTGAATGGCTAAAATATTCGTGCCGAGAATTTCAATTCCAAGCATCCCCACTGTTTGAGAAGATTTCAAGCCGTCCAAAATTTTAGCCTCAATTGTTTTAGCGGAACGAATAGCATCTTTCAATTTGATTTCGTGAATGTATGACGAGGTCGCCGTTTGAGCTTCATTTATAATTCTCTGATTTAGCTTTTCCATGTCATTCTTTTTGTACTGCCTGTTATCGTCGACGGTGAAATCCAACACATCTGCGAGTATTTTAGGATTTGTAATTTTATAACTGATTTGACCTTGTATATGAACCGTCTGATAATCGTTTGTCGATTCCTGAAAAATAAAAGGGAGATCGTTACTTCCTATGGGAATAGCGACAATAGAACTGTTGGGTGAGAAATAGAAAAATGAAAGTCCCCGGCCTTCTCTTTTGATGTTCCCATTTTTATAATGAAAGATATAGGTCATCGAGTCGAATTTAATGTGTCTTACTCCAAACATAATTATCTAATTTATATAGTTTCAAATTTATCTGATGTATATCTTTAATTTATCTTGATTGATCATATTCTTTCTGTTTGAAAGAAAGATATTGTTTATGCTATAAATGTTTCGGATTGTCCGAATTCGCTATTGCTAAACAGCAACAAAGAAAAACATAAATTTTTTATTTGAACAGACATAAACGGTAAATTTTATGATTAATAACATGTTATTTCCACAATCAGCGGTTGACTTTCAATCGCCTGCCGTCGGATAAACTACAAGTCCCATAAGACTTTCACAAGTTTCATAAGTTTTCATTTGCGTTTATTCGCGTCGTTTGCGTCATTCGCGTTCGATTTATATCCGACAAACAACCAAACAAATAAAGCAAAAAACACTCTCGTGGAGTTTACAAGGGCTGAAAGCCCGTTCTATTTCAGCCCCATCCCGAAAGGGTGGGGTATTAATCCCCACCCTTGTTTTTTGAGGGCTGTAAGCCTGAATTAATTTGCTAGCATTCAGTTTTCAGACGTCAGCAATTAAATAAAGCAACTTTCATTCTTTACTATTTTGACTCCCCTGACTGCTTTACTACTTTAATTTGCGTTTTTTGCGTCTTTTTCGTTCGGATATACAACGAGCGTAATTCTTAATTTGTCATTCGTAATTGTTTTTATCCAACAATTCAACAAATCAACAACTCAACGAATCAACATTTAAACGCTCACAGGGCTTCACTTTCCGGTTTCCTCTTCCTCTTCTTCCGGCTCTTCTTCCTTCTGTTTGCGTCGTCCCAGATTCACGATGATGCGCGCATTCCGATACTCGGTATAAAGTTCGGACGGATCGAACAGCTTCATCAGACTGTCTAACAGATAAAATTGCTTGCGCAGTTCCCCTATCAGTTCGCCGAACAGTTCGTTTTTCGATTTCCGCTCCGCCGTCAACTCGCGAGGCTGCGTAATAATACCCGACAATTGTTCGACTAATGCTTTCGCTGCCTTCACATCTTCCTCCTTCACGCCATAATCGTTCAAATGACTCAAATACGGCTCTACTAACTGAATCAAATGCGTCAAACGCTGAACAAGTGACATGTCGCGTAGTTGAAGCAGCGACGCTTTACTTACGCTTAACTCATCGTGAAGCTTAATATCGTTCTTGTCGATCGCGTATACCGATACGGGCTTGCAAAGTTTAACCACCGAGGCTACGGCTTCCTGCACGATATCCGCTTTATTTTGCGTAGCACCCGTCGTTACGATCAACGCGCCTCGATACGCTTCATTCGCTTTATCGGTCGTCCCTTTAATGTCCGACATCACATTAACGATACGCGGAATATGGCTCCATTCCGCATTACGTCTGCTCATCACTTCCATGGTCGCATTCGCCATGGTCAAATAATTTTCATGATTTTTATTCATAACAACCTCCTCTGATAAATGTGATACTTTTTTTGCCAAAAATAATAATTTAAATTCGAAAGTCAAGGGTTTATATGTTAAAAAACAAGCTTCGGTATAAAATTATTTCGTGTCGTTATAAAGAGAAGTGTCTTGGCAAAGCTTAAAGTATTATACAACAATTGATTTATGCTTCTTTGATAAAATTCCGCACGCCTGAATCTTTAATCGCAACTTTTTCTGAAATAGCAAACTGTCTCTTTTTTGCCATTTTGAAGTCTGCGAAACGGTTTTAGTCATATCGTAAGTCAAAAATGATCCGAAGACAACGAGAAACGATGCATTTACACTTAAAAACGAAGTATTATCTATTCAATCCGTCATCTTTAAAACGAATTATGATATCTTCACAATGGATTAAGCTGTCTACGGAACGAATTATGCTGTCTTCAGAATCGATTTTTGCATCTTCAAAACGGTTTATTGCGCCTTCATAATTGATTATTGTGTCTTCAGAACGAATTAAGATGCCTTCGATATGAATTATTGTCAGTTCAAAGTGAATTACTGTCAGTCTCGCATGAATTATTGTCAGTTCAAAGTCAATTATGAGACCTTCAAAATGAATTATGATCCGTTCAAACTTAATTATGATGCCTCTTTAATCGAATATGGTATGTTGATGATAAAAAATGCTCCGTTTACCATCAAATATGATGCCTTCACAGTCAATTATGATACCTTTTGCATGAAATATTGTCAGTTCATAATGAAAAACGACATCTTCATCATCGAAAAAGTCATCTTCTACAAGTTTTCTTTGAGTTTCATCATGACAATGATCGGGTCGCTTTCGGCCGAGACCTCCCCTAACCCATCAACGTACACTTTTTCATCCGTATCATGAAAGTAAAGATCAGGAACGATAACATCGACTAAATAATCTTCATGCAAAACCTCGTGTACGCATCCGAAAAAATAAGAACTGATATAAAGCCGATCGGGAAAGGCAGAAAGATCGTTTTTTATTCTCTTCGCGTGATAGATTTTCTTGCTTTTCCCGAATTTTATGTATTGGCGAAAATCATTTTCTTTAAGCCATCGTTGCGTTTCGCTTTGTTTGAAATAGTATGAGAACGAAAAAATCCTGTCATCATAAATGTTCAATACCGGAAAAGCCGCCATACGATTCATATTTTGGATATATTCCATCTGTTCTTTCGTCGATTGCAGTCCTACGGACTCATTTATATGATATGTCCCGAAATCGATTTGGAACAGGGGAACGGCATCCCAGTTCTTTAGCTGATAAAATGTATTTCCGTACATGGGCGAGAAGAAAAGTTCTCCCTTGTTGTTTCTTGAGAAACATTCACTCGTCATAGAGAAGTAATGATGCTCCGTTTCGATCTTTTTATCAAACAAAACTTTGAAATTATCTTCATTATCGCAAACAATCAAGTCGCCATTGGTATCTTCACCGTTTATCTTGTTATCTATTTGTTGAGTTGCGAAATAGAATAAACCATTATGTCTCTTCACGGCATTCGCGCTGATATCCGGATAAGACGATGTGACACCCATAAAATCGAAAGACAGATTCTTATATCGTAAAATGGATTGTTTCCCGCCCGTATAATTCACAAATTCGATATACGATTCATCCTCGTCGATAAAAACAGGCCCTATACGTAAATATTCGCCTGGACCCTGTCCTTTTTTATTCAGTTTAGCTACCAGTCGGCCTTCCTTATCGAAAACAAATATTGCTTGGCTGCTGATATCTACGGCATAAATATGCTTTTTTTTGATGATAATCTCCCTTATTCGCCCCATTACGTCTCCCAAGTCGATTTGTAATTGGATGCATTTGATTGAGTCGGCGATTTCCGATAATGGAATAAACTCATCTGCTTCCATGGGATCGATTGGGATGATTTCCATCTCGGAAGCGTTCCGGTTATGGCGGTTATTGCATCCGTAAAACGGACAAATTAAGAGGAATAACGCGATTATTTTCTTTAATTTCATATTCATAGAAATAAAATGAAAAGTTTTTCAAACCCGCATGGATTTATTTATTCATTGAAACGCAATTATTTTACTTTTATTGTCAAAAAAAATCTTTGCGATTGCGATTATCATGCCTCTACAATCGAAACAGAACCGGTTTGAGCGAATTGCTATCCCGCTTATAACGAAAAGAATATTTGACATCCTGCCATTTCATACCGCCTATCCATATTCTTTCCACAAAAAATCTAAAAAAGAATATGGAGGTTAAACTATCCGGAAGGGGCTTCGTCTATCTCTCATATTAAAACGACAAACCAAGAAAAGAATTTTATGACACAACGAGGCAAACATTTTTTTCTGCTCGCCTTTCTTCTTTTTTCCATCTCCACCGCCGCTCAGGTCGACGTGAAAGGCACAATTATCGAAGAGCAGAGCAAAGAGGCCATCGAACAGGCGACTGTACGACTGCTCAACATGAAAGACAGTTCGATGGTAAACGGTACGGTGAGCAGCCGTAACGGAGCATTCATGCTCAGAAGCGTTAAAGAGGGGAATTATATCCTTCATGTCACTTTCGTGGGCTATGAACCCGTCTATCAACTGCTCAAAGTAACGAATCGAACGAATCCGATCGACGTCGGTACGATTACGATGCGCGACGAAAGCGTCATGCTCGGCGAAGCCGTCGTCACGGCCAAGGCCATTGAAGTTCAGGTCAAAAACGATACGATCGAATACAACGCCGATTCGTATAAAGTAGCCGAAGGCTCGATGCTGGAAGACCTGCTCAAGAAAATGCCCGGTGTCGAAATCAGTGCGGAAGGAAAGGTTACGATCAACGGAAAAGAGATCAAGAAAGTGCTTGTCGACGGAAAAGAATTTTTCTCGGACGACCCGAAAGTCGCCACCAAAAACCTGCCTGCCAAGATGGTCGATAAGGTACAAACTTACGAACGACGCAGCAACATGGCACAGATGACCGGTTTCGACGACGGCGACGAGGAAGCCGTCATCAACCTCACCGTTAAACCCGGCATGAAACAGGGATGGTTCGGCAATATCATCGGCGGCTACGGCACCCGGCAGCGTTACGATGGTAACATGATGATTAATCGCTTCGTCGAAAACGATCAGTTCTCCCTCATGGGCGGATTGAACAATACGAATAACATGGGATTTACCGATTTTGCCGCCGCCATGTTCAGCGGTATGGGTGGCGGAGGGCCACGCTTCCGGGGCTTCGGAGCGGGCAACGGAATCACCTCGTCGGGCAACATCGGGACGAACTTCAGCAAAGAATTTAACCCGCGTTTCACGATAGGAGGTAATGTGCGATATGCTCATTCCGACAACGACGCCCTTTCGAAAAGCAACCGGCAGAATATCTTGCCGGGCGACAGCTCATCATACGACTACAGCCAAAGTTCCGCCCGTACACGCAACGATAATCTTGGCGTTAACCTCCGCATGGAATGGAAGCCGGACTCTTTGACCCAATTCATCTTCCAACCCGAGCTCTCCTATTATAAAACGTATAATGAAGGGCACGAAGACTCCCATACGCTAAGCGGCCGGCGCGACTCGGTCAACACTTCGCGCTCCCATTCCCTTTCCGACGGCGAAGGCTACGACGCTTCGGCACGACTCGAATTCAGTCGCAAGCTCAACAGCAAAGGACGCACCCTCAGCGGATCGCTTTCCGGCGGCATCAGCAACTCATACGGAAACGGAGAAAACCATTCCGCCACCCGATATCTGCTTTTCCCCGACTCGACCGGTGTTATCGACCAGCGCGTACGGTATGACAACAACGGATACAACTATCGCGCCTTCGTCTCGTGGGTAGAACCCATCGGACACAACAATTTCATACAGGCTACGTACCGAATCGGGCAAAACAAACGCGAATTGCTTAAAGACGCATACGTCGACGACGGCAGCGGAAACTATACCCAGCTCGACACGGCCTACAGCAAAAGCACCCGCAATAATGCCGTCGAGCAGCGTGTCAGCTTCGCCTTCAAAGCCGTAAGAGAAAAATATAACGTCACGATCGGGTTCAACGTCGATCCGTCGTACACCCGTACCGAAACCTTCGTAGGCGATCGTACGCTCTATTCCATGTCGCGCAATGTGATTAATTATTCTCCCACCGCGCAATTGCGCTACCGCTTCGATAAACGTACCGACCTGCGCATCGATTACGACGGACGCACCGGACAACCCGAGATGATGCAACTGCAACCCGTGGCCGACGTCTCCGATCCGCTTAATACCGTCATCGGAAATCCGAATCTGAGTCCGACATACACAAACAATCTCCGCGTTCGCTTCGGCAAATTCATCCCCGAGACTCAAACGGCTTACATGTTGATGGCCGACGGGAACTATATCGTCAACGATATTGTCAATAAGACAACCACCGAACAACGTACCGGCAAACGCACTACGACTTACGAGAATGTGGATGGAAATTTTAATGCCAGTCTTCGCGCCATCGTCAACCTGCCACTCAAAAACAATAAGTTTTCCGTCTTCGGAATGACGTTCGCACGCTATGCCAACGCCGGCGGATACATCGACGGTGAGAAGAATACGAGCAAAGCCCTGACACTGTCCGACCATGTCGGCCTCAACTACCGTTCCAACCTCTTCGATTTCAGTCTCAACGGGAATTTCCGCTATAATCGCACGCGCAACACCCTTCAGGGACAAAACGACCTGCATACGTTCAACTACGGCGGCGGAGCCTCCACAACGCTCTACCTTCCGTACAACTTTCAGATCGAAAGCGATATCAATTACTCAGCTAACGCGGGATATTCCGCCGGATACGAACAGAAAGAATGGCTTTGGAACGCTTCTATCTCCAAAACGTTCCTGAAGAACAACGCGGGCATACTTCG
Organism: Tannerella sp.; assembly: GCF_052170195.1. GTDB lineage: Bacteria > Bacteroidota > Bacteroidia > Bacteroidales > Tannerellaceae > Tannerella. The sequence continues at coordinate 16,569 of NZ_JBQNAZ010000023.1, forward strand.
ACTCAAAGTTTACGACATCCTGCAACAACGAAGTAACATTTCTTACAGCGCAACGGCCAGCGCCATCCGTTATACGGAATACAACACCCTGAACAGCTATGGCATGCTGTATTTCATCTACCGCTTCAGCATTTTCAAAGGCGGCGGAAAGGCTTCAGACATGCGCATGCCCGGTATGTTCGGTCACGGACACGAAAGGCCGCCCCATTAACACGATTTACAAAACTTTGGGGGAATGTTTCGACAAGTTGCGTATCGAAACAGTCCCCCGAAGTATTCTTCTAACGGCACGCGCAGCCGTTTTTCTTCGCGGGATCGCCGTTCCGATGCCGCGAAGAACAGAAAAATCAGTGACGAATCTATTTTTCGTTCCTCAACAACTCGTCGAAGTAGGCGATTGTCTTCTTTAATCCTTCTTCGAGCTTGACGGTGGGCAGCCAACCGTCTAATTTCTCAAACGCGAGCGAAATATCGGGCTTTCGCTGCTTCGGATCGTCCTGCGGTAAGGGCTCGAAGACAATTTTCGACTTCGATCCGGTGAGACGAATCACTTCATGCGCCAGTTCGAGCATCGAAAACTCGCCCGGGTTACCCAAATTGACAGGTCCGTTGAAGTCGTCGCTCGTATTCATCATGCGCAACATCCCCTCTACGAGGTCATCGATATATTGAAAGCTGCGTGTTTGCGTTCCGCTTCCGTAAATGGTGATGTCTTTTCCCGTCAGGGCCTGCACGATGAAGTTCGACACCACGCGACCGTCGTTTTTATCCATTCGCGGGCCATACGTGTTAAAAATACGGATGATTTTGACGCGTATCCCGTGCTGCCGACGATAATCCATGCAGAGTGTTTCGGCCGCGCGCTTCCCTTCGTCGTAGCATGAGCGAATACCGATCGGGTTGACGTTGCCCCAGTACGATTCGACCTGAGGATGCACCGTCGGGTCGCCATATACTTCGCTCGTCGAGGCATGAAGGATCTTCGCCCCCACGCGTTTGGCCAGTCCGAGCATGTTCAGCGCGCCGTATATCGAAGTTTTCAGCGTCTTGATCGGATTATACTGGTAATACACGGGCGATGCGGGACAGGCGAGGTTATATACTTTGTCTACCTCGGCGTAATAGGGCGTAGTCACATCGTGCCGCACAGCCTCGAAGCGGTCGTTGCCCAGCAGATGACGGATATTGTTCTTGTTTCCCGTAAAATAATTGTCGAGGCAAATCACATCGTTACCTTCTCTTACCAGTCGCTCGCACAAATGCGAACCGATAAACCCGGCACCCCCGGTCACTAAGATTCGTTCCATCTCTTTTGTCTTTTCTTCTGTTTTATGCCTGCAAAAGTACGGTATATTTTTAACTTGACGAGAAAAATATCGGTCGGGCATTGTCCGTTCTCAATTAATTTTATACCTTTGCGCCGCAAAACCAGATTGCGGGATGTAGCTCAGTCCGGTTAGAGTACTCGTCTGGGGGGCGAGTGGTCGCTGGTTCGAATCCAGTCATCCCGACAAAACGATTTAAAGACACCGATTCCTTTTTTCAAAAGATCGGTGTCTTTTTTCGTTCATTAAGCAGGATAACCTGTTTTCCCAATCCGATCTTTTTACTGCGAAAAACCATCCTTTCCCGTTCGCTTTAGTTACCGGGATGAATGCCTCCGTCGATATTCGGCATGCAGGTCGCATTTTCACGCATCACTCGCTTCACGTCATCCGTGCTTGCGTCTACCGGTCCGGAACGTTCGATTTTTAAGGTCGAGAGAGCGGCTGCGAAGTTTCCCGCCTCGTCGATGGTCGCTCCCTTAGCGCGTCGGTAAAGATACCCGGCCATATAGGTGTCGCCACATCCGGTAGGATCGACCACTTGGCGAGGAATATAGGCCGGTATGCGATAAAACGTTTGTCCGTCGTAAATAAGCGAGCCCATGCTCCCGAATGTAAGCAGTACTTCTTTTATCCCCCATTCACAGAGTTTTTTTGCAGCCCGAGAAGCGTCTTTGTAGCCCGTCAGCACCTCCATCTCCTGCTCGTTGGCTTTGAGGAAGTGAATCGATCGAAATGCTTCGTGTTTGTTCGTCCAATCGACAGCGTACACATGCGTATCGCGCACTTCACGCAGATATCCTTGCGAATCGACCGAAATCAGGCCCTTTCCGGCCAAATATCGGAGTGTATCGAGCGGAAAATCGTCCGCCAGCAATGCTCCGAGATGAAAAATCCCGGCATCTACCTCATGCAACGGTTCTACGGTAAACGGAGCCGCCTTAGCCAGCACACGCTGCGTACGATCGTCCGGATTGTCACCGTAAATATTTTCAAAATACACGGAATATGGGCTCGGCAGAACGGTTGTACGGATGCCCAGCGCCGTCAGTTCGTCCGTAACACCTCGTTCCGATGCCCCGACAGCGGTAACCAGCGCATAGTCGAGATCGTCGAAGCGTTTGAGTGCGTGCGAGACGTAGAAAGACGTTCCTCCGGGCATATAGACCGTGTTTCCGGGAGTAACGACCTTATCAAGGGTGATATGGCCGATGCAGCAAAGTTCGTGTTTCATCTTAGGTATCTGTTTGAAAAAAGGGTTCTTTACAGATCCGGATAATTCGGGGAAAACGTATCGCCATCGTCCGGATTGCCTGTTTGAATTCCTTTCTTCAACCAGCGCATGCGTTGCGCGGACGTACCATGATTAAAGGCATCGGGCACAGTGTATCCCTGCGCTTCCATTTGCAGACGGTCGTCACCGATTTGAGACGCGGCATTCAGTCCGTCAGCGATGTCTTTATCTTCAATGGATTGAAAACGTTTATTTTCATGATTCGCCCAAACGCCGGCATAGAAATCGGCCTGTAATTCGAGCCGTACGTTCAGTCGATTCCTCTCCACCTGATTCATCCGGCTTTGTTGGCGGTGTACCTGATCGAGCTTACCAAGCAGATACTGCACGTGATGCCCTACTTCGTGAGCAATCACGTAAGCATACGCAAAATCACCCCCTGCTTTGAGCTGAGTTTCCATCTGACTGAAAAACGATAAGTCGATATAAACCGTCTGATCGGCCGAGCAGTAAAACGGCCCTGTCGCCGATGACGCATTCCCGCATCCGGATGTCGTCTTCGAATGAAAAATAACGAGTTTCGGACTTTTATACGTCAGCCCGCGTTGCGCAAAGAGGTCGGTCCAGACATCTTCGGTGCTGGCAAAGATAATTTTTGAGAAGGTAAACAGTCGTTGCTCTTCTTCGGTTGGTACATATTCCGTTTCGGCTCCGTCCGAAAGTCCCATTCCACCGACTTGCTGCAAAACATCGAACGGATTACCGCCCATTATCCACATCAACAGCCCGACAACAATCATTCCTCCGATTCCTAACGAAGCCTTACGTCCGCCGGACTTTCCGCGGCGATCTTCCACATTTGTACTTTCTCTTCTCCCTTGCAGTTTCATATACTTAAATATACTTACGTGTTTATTTTCGTCATTTTTCCAACAAAAGTAACGAAAAAATCTATCGTGTAAAACGAAACATGTATATTTGCGCATGAATCAAAAAATAAAAACATCATGATGAAAAAATGGATAACATGTAGTATGGTACTGTTCGCATCGTTTTCGGCGATGTATGGACAAGAGGGACAGAAAGAAGAGGGCTATCAGTTTACCCCCGTCAAAGAATTGAAGATTACACCGGTAAAAAACCAAAATCGCACGGGAACATGCTGGTCGTTCTCGGGTGTGGGGCTGATTGAGGCCGAACTGTTACGAACGGGAAAAGGCGAATATAACCTTTCCGAGATGTTCATCGCCAACCATTCGTATAAAGATAAGGCCGATAAATTCGTACGGCTGCATGGTAAGCTGAACTTTGCACAGGGAGGTTCCTTTGCCGATGTGATTTACGTGTTTAAACACTACGGTGCTGTCCCCGGAGAGCTTTACAAAGGTCTGGAATACGGACAGGACAACCATGTGCATGGTGAATTGGCCGAGGTAGCTACGGCCTATGTAAATGCAGTCATCAAGAATCGGGACAAAAAACTGTCGACAGCATGGAAAAAAGGATTCGACAGTGTCATCGACACGTATCTGGGTAAACTCCCCGAAACATTTACATATCAAGGCAAGCAATATACTCCCAAGAGTTTTGGCGAATCGCTGGGGTTGAATTTCGATGATTACGTTTCATTGACCTCTTATACGCATCATCCGTTTTATTCTCAGTTCCCGCTCGAGATCGAAGATAACTGGCGCTGGGCGCAAAGCTATAACCTCCCGATCAATGAACTGATGGAAGTATTCGACCATGCCATAAATAACGGTTATGCGATTGCGTGGGGATCGGACGTGAGCGAAAAAGGCTTTACCCGCAATGGGATTGCCGTAGCTGCCGATATCGAAGCACTGGAATCGTCGGGTTCGGATCAGGCGCGTTGGGTTGGACTGAGTCAAATGGAGAAAGACGCCGAGATTAAGAAGCTGGTAGAAAAGCCTTGCAAAGAAATAGAGGTGACACAGGAGCTTCGCCAGCAGGCATACGATAATTATCAAACGACCGACGATCACGGTATGCTGATCTACGGTATCGCGAAAGACCAGACCGGCAAGAAATTCTACATGGTGAAAAATTCGTGGGGAACGGAGAGCAAATACAAAGGGATCTGGTATGCGTCGGAAGCATTTGTCGCTTACAAAACCGTGAATATCGTTCTGCATAAAGACGCATTACCCAAAACCATCAAATCGAAACTGGGAATTAAATAATACAATATGGAATCGTTGGTAGATAAAGTAGAAAGAGTGGAGCAACGCCGGCGCAAATGGCGTAAAATACGTAATATCGCGTTGTTGATAATCGTAGCGGTTTTGCTGGCAGGTGGTTCGTTTTATTACTACTTTCCATTTGCCAAAGGTATCAAAACCGGTCGGTTGAATTACGTCGTTTACAAGGGAATTATATTTAAGACCTACGAAGGCCGACTGATTCAGCCGGGTATTCGCCCCGGTGCTGACGGAGGTATCCAGTCGAACGAGTTCATGTTCTCCGTTTCGGATGAAGCCGTGGCGGAAGAACTGATGAGCGCGGGAGGTCAGACAGTGGAGCTGCATTATATCGAGTATCTTGGTGCAGTTCCCTGGCGCGGTTACTCGCGTTATGTGGTCGATCGCATTGTGGATATCTCATCGGACAAAGAGGAAGCAAAAGAAATCGATATCCCATCGGAAGTGATGTAGGAGATATCGGAAAACACATCCGATTAAGGCGGAGGCTGCGTTGGCGGCTTCCGTCTTTTTTATGATTGTCAGACCATGGCGCTCGCGACAATTGTGTAGAGAATCTCAGAAGATACTAAAGTCTCTCGGCTTGATTACCACGCCGAGACGAACAACGCTTTTGAATCTGTCGTAATCCAACAGATTCTCACCGTATCCGTTATAATACTGGAGAAACAGATATTGGTTTTCGTTCTTATGTAATTTATAGCTAAGCTCCCATTGCGTATTGAAGCTAAAAGATCTGTTTCGCCACGTAGCAAGCATTCCGGCTTGAATTCGTCGGTTACTCGTACGGTAACTGAGTCCGAAGTGTCCCAAACCGTTATATCGGAGAATATCCCGGTTGTTCTCACCATCGATAATCGGTATCCAGGCTTTGAGTTGTAATTCCACATGCGGACTGACCATTAAACTTCCGCTAAGCGATACTTTGTTCCAGCTACGCGAGGCCTCCCCATCTTTTCCGTTCGATTCGTGTTCAAGCATCAGAAAAGCCTTTCCGACATACCTATTCTGATAAACAATCAGATGTCCGATTCCAATCCCCGGATTGAAGTTCATATCACGCATCGGCAGAGATTCTTCTAAGACATTCCAAACCGTCTTTTGCGTAAACTGAAGAAACAAATAGGTGTCGAACGGTAATTTGCTTTTTGTCAGACGCTGGATCACACTGATTTGAAATTTCACATTCGAGTTATCCGCTTTAATCTTCTGACCGACAGGGATACCACCGATAAAGTAATTATCCTTAAACACCCCGAAATACGGGCCATTTTCAATTATCGCACGCACACTGTCGGCATTATAATTCGTTCGTGTCGCCTCGATCCTTTCCCGGATGACCGTTCGGATGCTGTCGATACGGCTCAAAGCGTTCTCTCCCGCAGGCTGCTGCGCATAGAGAGAACAATAACTTAACGACAAAAAGACAAACGAATAAAAATATCTCATTTCCCAAACACTTTGTTCTTAGGAGTTGTTGCGATAAATTCTTTCAGGTAAAGCGGTTCAAAATATGCCGTGTCGACAAATCTCTTCTCAAGGAAAGCCGCCTCGGCCAGTGGTGCCATCGCAGTTGCCAACGGATAAATCCCGTCAAGAAAAACTGCATTCTCCGATGCGAAGACGGGCTGACACTTCGTCGCGCCATCGCCGAAGAAGCACACGCGTCGCGTCTCCAGCCATGAGGCGTAACTTTCGGGCGTAACGATCTCTGCCATTGTTTCACGCACGAGATGCAAACGGGCATCGTAAATCGCAGCATAGACTTCCATTCGTCGGGCGTCCATCATGGCACAATACAAACAATCGGAATCTCCGTGTTTCCGGACAGCTTCCGAAGCGAGCAACTCAAGCGTCGGCACGGCAATAAGCGGAACACCTGCTCCCACACATAATCCTTTGGCCAGCGAGACCCCAATGCGCAATCCGGTGTAAGAACCCGGGCCGGCACTGACGGCTACGGCATCAAGCGTTCCCTTTGCCACGGACATGGCTTCTTCGACAAACAGACCTGCCAAAGACGCATGCGAAGGCCCTTCAAACGATGCTTTCTCAAAAACAACGGTCCCTCCTTCGGATAAAGCGACGGAGCAAACCTTAGTCGATGTCTCGATATGTAATATTCTCATTGCTTGATCATGATTTTCGGACTACAAAGGTATCACAAAATCGAAGATTACACGCTTTAAAAAGAACATATACATACATGCTTAAAGAAAAAATGCCATTTTGTCACTATCCGCTTTATGGCATTTTATTTGTTGATTGTCTGAAAACGATGCATAGTCGAAAAATAATAGAAGGAGGACAAAGAAATGAACTTGAACAATTTTACAATCAAATCGCAGGAAGCGGTACAGAAGGCGGTCGAGCTGGTCAGGATGCAGAACCGGCAAAGTATCGAGGCCACAGACCTGCTAAAAGCCGTCATTCTGACAGGCGAAAGTATGATGCAGTTTCTGTTTCAGAAGCTGGGCATCCACGCCGCGGGCTTAAATCAGCTGTTAGATCGCAAACTCGAGTCGTATCCGAAAGTAACGGGAGGCGAGCCTTACCTGAGTCGTGAAGCCAACGCGGTACTGCAAAAAGCCATCGATTACTGCGGGAAGATGGGCGACCAGTATGTTTCGCTCGAACATATCGTATTGGCGCTGCTTACGGAACAAAGTGACGCATCGCAGATGCTCAAAGACGCCGGCATGACCGAGAAGGAGCTGCGTGTCGCTATCGAAGAGTTAAGGAAAGGCAACAAAGTGACGAGTCAATCGGCCGAAGACACCTACGATTCGCTGAGCAAATACGCCATCAACCTCAACGAACGGGCACGGTCGGGCAAGCTCGATCCGGTGATCGGGCGCGATGAAGAGATTCGCCGCGTGTTACAGATACTGAGTCGCCGAACGAAAAACAATCCGATCCTGATCGGTGAGCCGGGAGTCGGCAAGACGGCGATCGCCGAGGGATTGGCACACCGTATTGTGCGGGGCGACGTGCCGGAGAATCTGAAGAGCAAACAAATCTTTTCGCTCGACATGGGCGCTCTGATTGCAGGAGCGAAATACAAGGGAGAATTTGAAGAGCGTCTGAAAGCGGTAGTCAACGAAGTCAGCCGGTCGGACGGACAGATTATTCTGTTTATCGACGAGATTCACACGCTGGTCGGTGCCGGAAAAAGCGAAGGCGCGATGGACGCGGCCAATATCCTCAAACCGGCGTTGGCACGCGGAGAACTGCGTGCAATCGGTGCGACGACACTCGACGAGTACCAGAAATATTTCGAGAAAGACAAAGCGTTAGAACGTCGTTTCCAAACAGTGATGGTCGACGAGCCGGACGAGGCCGACACGATCTCAATCTTACGAGGCCTGAAGGAGAAATACGAGAATCATCATAAGATACGCATCAAGGACGATGCGATCATTGCTGCCGTGCAGCTTTCGAGCCGTTATATCACCGACCGTTTTCTGCCGGACAAGGCGATCGACCTGATGGACGAAGCGGCGGCACGTTTGCGGATGCAGGTCGATTCCGTACCCGAGTCGCTCGACGAAGTATCGCGTCGCATCGCTCAGCTCGAAATTGAGCGCGAAGCCATCAAACGCGAAGACGACAAAGCCAAGCTCGAGCAATTAAGCAAAGAAATCGCCGACCTGAAGGAAGACGAGAAAAAGCAACTGGCTCGCTGGCAAAGCGAAAAGAATCTGATCGACCGGATTCAGCAGAACAAGATCGACGTCGAGTCGCTGAAATATGAGGCCGAACGTGCCGAGCGTGAGGGCGATTACGGTAAGGTGGCCGAGATACGTTACGGAAAGATCAAAGCCAAGGAGGAGGAGAACGCAGCCATCCAGACTCAGCTCCATGAGATGCAGGGAAGCGCGGCAATGATTAAGGAGGAGGTCGACAGCGAGGATATCGCCGACGTTGTGTCGCGCTGGACGGGCATCCCCGTCAGCAAGATGATGCAGAGCGAGCGCGACAAACTGCTGCACCTCGAAGACGAGCTGCACCGGCGTGTCGTCGGGCAAGAGGAAGCGATCCGTGCCATTGCCGACGCCGTGCGTCGCAGCCGGGCAGGGCTGCAAGACCCGAAACGCCCCATCGGCTCGTTTATCTTTCTCGGTACCACAGGAGTCGGGAAAACCGAGTTAGCCAAAGCGCTGGCCGAGTATCTGTTCGACGACGAGAACATGATGACCCGCATCGACATGAGCGAATATCAGGAAAAATTCAGCGCCACCCGGCTGGTCGGAGCGCCTCCGGGATACGTCGGCTACGACGAAGGCGGACAACTGACCGAAGCCATCCGGCGCAAACCGTACTCGGTTGTGCTCTTCGACGAGATCGAGAAGGCGCACCCGGATGTGTTCAATGTGTTGCTTCAAGTACTCGACGATGGCCGACTGACCGACAACAAGGGACGAACCGTGAACTTCAAGAACACGATCATCATCATGACGAGCAATATGGGCTCGTCGCTGATACGTGAAAACTTCGAGCGGATGACGGCTGCCAACCGTCCGCAGGTAATTGCCGAAACAAAAACGCAGGTGCTCGACTTGCTGAAGAAAAGCATTCGTCCCGAGTTCTTGAACCGTATCGACGAGATCATTATGTTCACACCTCTGGACGAGTCGGAAATCCGTCAGATCGTCGATCTGCAACTGAAGAATGTGCAAGCGATGCTGGCCGCAAACGGCATCACCCTGCAATTTACCGACGAAGCTGTGACATATCTGGCCGAGAGAGGGTACGACCCGCAGTTCGGTGCGCGCCCCGTCAAACGGGTAATCCAAGACCTCGTGCTTAACGAGCTGTCGAAAGAAATCCTTGGCGGCAAGATCAATCGCGAGCGTCCGGTCGTAGTCGGATTCGACGGAAGTAAATTAAACTTTGAGAATTAGAAGTATCTCTGTCGTGGAAACTGATGTTTCAGTGATAGAAACTGAAGTTTCTGCGACAGAAACAAAAGTTTCCGCGGCAGAAACAAAAGTTTCCGTGATAGAAACAAACGTTTCCACGGCAGAAACAAAAGTTTCCGTGATAGAAACAAACGTTTCCGTGACAGAAACAAAAGTTTCCACGGCAGAAACAAAAGTTTCCACGGCGGAGATTGAAGTTTTGTTTCTTGTTACTCGAGACATTTAAATCCATCCCCAAACACGCGAAACCGTATATTTCGATTTTCCTACTGACTGCCCCATCCACGCTGCAACAATTGGGTTCTTCACAAAATTAAACATCTGCTAATTTAAGGAATCGTGCGAATGTACAACAGCCATAATCCTTTATCACGTATCGACTGAATAAGAACTATCGACAACAAACGATAAAAACATATTTCATTCCCGCTTTACACGGAACGGTTACCTTTGAGAATCTTTTACCATCCCCTTTTTTTAACATCTGAATATTGTTATTCTCTTAGAGATTGTTTATTTTTGACGCCGGTTTATTTTTTATAAAGAAATACCATGAATTAAGGTTATTAGGAAGAAAAAAATGACTTTACTTTTAACATATAACTAACAATTAAATCTTTTTGCCTATGTACATGGAATAATGAAATTCTCTTCGAACTCTGCCAGTCATGGCCGCAGAGAAAAAAACGGCCTGAAAACAGAACAATAATTATAACCTTATAAGAAGGAAAACATGAAACAGACTTTTAAGAAACAAACTAAATTTATTTATCGAAGCAACCGCTTCGCAGCTTTTTGGGCGATGTTACTCATCATGTTATGTTCGTCTACTGCTGTGTTTGCACAAGTTGCAATCAGAGGGACCGTGACGGATATCAATGGCGATCCGCTGATCGGTGTCAACGTCTCCATCAAGGGAACAACCATCGGAAATATCACGGACATGGAGGGTAACTATACGATGGAAGCTCCAAACAAGAATTCGGTTGTCGTATTCTCTTTTATCGGCTTCCGATCTCAGGAAATTACGATCGGGAATCAGTCCGTTATCAACGTTCAATTAATGGAAGATACGCAAAAGCTCGAAGAAGTTGTTGTCGTCGGGTACGGTACACAGAAAAAGGTGACGGTTACCGGTGCCGTAGCCAGTGTAACGGGCGAAGAGCTCCGGACTTCGCCGACAACCAACCTTTCCAACGGTATGCTCGGACGTATGCCCGGAGTTATCGGCTTTCAGCGATCCGATGAACCCGGAGGCGGGGCAACGACGATTCGCATCCGCGGAACCAATTCTATCGGAAACAAAGAACCGCTCGTCGTAATCGACGGTATCCCGGACCGTTCGGGAGGACTGAACCGCATCAATCCGGATGAGATCGAAAGCATGTCGGTATTGAAAGACGCCGCAGGAGCGATTTACGGTTCGCGGTCGGCCAACGGAGTCATTCTGATCACGACCAAACGAGGCAAAGAAGGAAAACCGATCGTGACATTCAACGGAAGCTACGGCTACTCCTCCCCTACGCAACTCCCCCAAATGTGTAACGCATTCGAATATGCTACGATGTTGAACGAAATTACGGCCGGTACGTATTCCGACGACGAACTGCGCAAATTTCAGGACGGAAGCGATCCGTGGGGATTCCCGAATACCGACTGGTACAAGACGGTGATCAAGTCCGCTTCACCGATTTACCGAAGCGACGTGGGCATCAGCGGTGGCACGGACAAGGTGAAGTATTATATCAACTTTGCCGCCAACGGCGAGGATGGCATTTATAAACACTCGGCCAACCGTTACGATCAGTTTAGCATCCGCGCCAACCTTGATTTCAAACTGAGTAAATACGTCTCCTTAACATACGGTAACACCTCGCGCTACGAATACACGCAATATCCCGCCAAATCGGCCGGGAGCATCTTCTCGGCTGTCCGCCGGAGCAAACCGACGCTGAACGCCTACTGGCCGAGCGGAGAGATTGGCCCCGATATCGAGTACGGTGACAACCCTGCCGCGACATCGACCGATGCAGCCGGATATAACCGACAGAAAAATTACTACATCCAGAACAATGCCACGCTGACCATTCAGTTTCCGTGGGTCGAAGGGCTGAAACTGACGGCTTCCGGCGCTTACGACAAACATTTCTACGGCGAAAAGAATTTCCGGAAGCCCGTACGCCTCTACTCATGGGACGGTGTGACCAGAAGCAGCGAAGGCCTCAAACCCTACAACGCATGGATCAGCGACCCGCAGCTCAATCAGATTCACAGGGATTACACCGACTGGCTGACGAACGCGGTGTTAAGTTACGACCGTATATTCGGTGATCATACGATCGGTCTGACCGTCGGTGTGGAAGGACAAAGCAAAGAGATGGATCAGTTACGGGCTTACCGGAGGTACTTCCTGTCTACAACGCTCGAAGAAATCAATGCCGGTAGTGTAAAGGATCAAGAAACGGAAGGCTATTCGTGGAAAGAGACCCGTCTGAATTATTTCGGACGTGTGTCGTATAATTATCTGGAACGTTACTTGTTTGAGTTCGTTTGGCGGTATGACGGCTCATATCGTTTCCCCAAAAACAAACGCTACGGATTCTTCCCCGGTGCCATGGTGGCATGGCGCATCTCCGAAGAGCCCTGGTGGAAAGAGCAGGTAACATTTATGAATTACCTCAAGCTCCGTGCTTCCGTTTCGCAAACAGGAAACGATGTCCTGACGGATAATGACGGTAATACCGACCGTTCCATCCAATACCTTAACTCGTTCGGATTTCAGACGAACGGTGTTATTTTCAATGGAAGCGAAGAGCGGCAGCTCTATCCTATCCGCACACCGAACAAAAACATCACCTGGGAGCGGGGGACGACGTGGGATATCGGAGCTGAAATGAAGTTCCTGAACAACCGTCTGAATATTGAGGGGGATTTATTCTACCACAAACGTACCGATATGTTGATTCCCCGTAACGCGTCACTGCCCGAAACGGCCGGCATCACCTTGCCGCTCGAGAATCTCGGTGAAATGGAGAACAAAGGATTCGACGCTTTGATCAGTTGGAACGATAAAATCGGTAAGGTAGAATACGAGCTGGGACTGAATATGTCGTATGCCCGCAATAAAATCCTTTTCTGGGACGAGACACCGGGTATCCCCGAATATCAGAAATCGACCGGAAAACCTGTACCCACAAGCGGAACATTAGCGAACCTGATCAATCGTGCCGGGTTGTATTACAAGACCGACGGCGTATTCAACACGCAAGAAGAACTGGATAATTATCCGCATTGGGCGGGAGCGCGACTGGGAGATATTAAATTCGTCGATTACAATAACGACGGTAAAATCAATGCCGACGACCGCGTCCGTTCCGATAAGAATCAGACGCCGCGCCTGGTGACAGGTTTCAACATCGGACTGAATTGGAACCATTTCGATCTGACGATGCTTTTCCAGGCTGCTTTCGGCGCCGAAACCTACGTACAAACATGGTCGGGAACGGTGGGGAACTTCCTCAAAGAATATTATGACCAACGATGGACTCCCCAAAACCCGACTTCCGAACATCCGCGTACCTACGAACGCGAACGGCAGTACTGGATTTCGAACGGCAACGATTATTTCCTTCGTTCGAGCGATTATCTGCGTCTGAAAAACATGGAAATCGGGTATACCATCCCCACGGACATGAGGCGTTACGGCATCTCGAAGATACGCATCTTCGCCAACGGACAAAATCTCTTTACCATCGACGGACTGCCCGGAGACCCGGAAAATACAAGGTCCAGTTTTGATTATTATCCGCAGCGGAAGTACTTCAACTGCGGCATTTCTGCAACTTTTTAAAACATGATTATTTATGAAGACAAGAAAGAATATCATCATTATCATGGCTGCATCTGCGTTATTCGCACTGCCCTCATGCTCCGATTTTATGGACCTCAAACCAACGACGGAGTATCTGGAAGAGCAGGTATTCGAAGATGCGGCAACGACACAGTCGCTGATCAATACGATTTATGACTACGTGATCGACGCAGCCAGAGAGCATACAACTAACGGTTTGACGGACGATGCTTATTTTACGCATAACTATGGGCAGATCGCTGTGAACGAGGCAACGTGCTCCGCCAGCGATTTGCAATGGTATGGCAGAGGCAACTGTCCGTTCAATTGGGCGCAGACGTACAAGGGCATTTATTACGCGAACCTCGTGTTGGAGAACATCGATAAGGTTCCGGAAAAGGCGGGTTTCGATCTGAAGCAAATGAAAGGCGAGACACGTTTTCTGCGCGCATACATGTATACGAACCTCGTGCGTGGTATCGGCGGAGTGCCGATTGTCGATAAAACCGTCGGCGATTATACGAAGACGGAAGAGATGCAGATAGCCCGCAGCAGCATCGGCGATTGCCTCGACTTTATCCTCAAAGATTTGGACGAAGCGATTGCGTCGTTACCGGCTACGGCTCCGCTCGGACGCGCCACGAAATGGGCGGCAGTAAGCCTCAAAGCACGGATCTGCCTCCATATCGCCAGCCCACTCTACGCCGACCGCATCATCAACAAGCTTGATGTGAACCAGTATCATGGCGATCGGGAAGCGCTCTACCGGAAAGCGCTGGAAGCGGCGAAGGAAGTGATCGACAGTAAGGCGTTCAAACTGATCGACTGTAACGCCCCGACTGTAGCCGAGATTGCAGACAAATATCACAAAATAACGACGACGAATAACGACGAGTTGATCTTTACCAAACAATTCGCTTCGTCGAAAATAACGAATCAGGTGAATCTGCAACACGGTCCTAACGGCTATCATAACTGGTCGGGAACAACACCGACGCAGGACTTCGTGATGCATTTCGAGATGGAAGACGGATCGCTTAATAACACCCTGACGAAGGTGGGCGACCATCAGGTAGGCAATCCGTACAACGGACGCGAACCGCGCTTTTATGCCTGCATCGGGTACGATGGCGCCGTCTGGGGGCGAAAGCGTGCGGCCGATGGATACGCCCTCGATCCCACGCCTCTGGGAAATCTGCAATGCGGAACCTATGAGCTGAACGACGGCACAGACGTTACGGTCAACCTGCCCGACGGAAAAGAAGTGAAATTCAAAGGGATTTACGGCTGTGACACACGTCAGGGACCGATCGAAGACTGGAACGGCTCATGGACGTCGTATTACGAAAAGAAGATGATCGATACCTCGATCGATGCCGCCAACTATCCGCAGCTCTGTCCTTATCCGTACATTCGTCTGGCAGAGATGTATCTCATTGCCGCCGAAGCCTGCACCGAGCTGAATCAACTGGATGAAGCGGCAGCCTTCCTCGACGTGCTCCGCGCCCGTACAGGTCGCCCCGACACCAAAGCGACGCTTAACGTACGTAAAAAAACCTTCGATCAAGCGGCGATGCGCGAGTTTGTCCGCCATGAACGACGCACGGAGCTTTTCATGGAAGATTCGCGGTACTATGACATACGCCGCTGGATGATCGGCGAAGAGTGCGGCAATAAAACACTGTGCGGTATGATCGTGTTCGCGCGTCTGAAGGACGGCAAAACGGCCAAACGCCCGTATATCTACAACGAAAGTACGTGGGATTACCATTATTACGTACGCGATCTTTCGTTCCGCGAGAAACGCAAATGGGATAACAAGATGTATTTTGCCCCCATCAAACGAGACGAAATAAACCGAAACGCCAAACTGGTACAAAACCCCGGACAAGGCTAATCCCCTGACCGAAACGCACGTTTTTTCCCTTTTGACATTGAGGAGAAAACGTGCGTTTCTCCCGTTAAACAATAAAAGAGAATTTCACAAGAAGCACGCGTGCTTTGTCAGAATCTTACAGCCGGGAAATGCAGGCTTGCATGGCAGTAAGGAAAACCGAATATACGGTTTCGCATATTCGGATATGGATTTAATTATCACGAGTAACAAAAAGCGAACCCCCTGTTTCCGTCATGGAAACCTCAGTTTCTGCCATGTTTAAGCAGAGCTGTACGCAAAAAATGATTGCACAGGAATCGGTAAAGACAAATTGGTAGTGAGTCGTGAATTGGAGCAGTAATGAGAAAAGGAAAATATTTGTATGATTACCAATTTTTATAAGGCTTTTTTATCCTGAACTTACATAGTCATTCTAAGAATCACATTAATATGCAATCTCCAGTCCGGCACGAAGGTTCATTACACCGTTTTCGCCGTAGACTTTTCTGATGGTACTTGCCCACGCTGGGTCGTGCCGGTCCATCTTTCGCCACGTGAAGTCATTCGTAAGCGTACGGCTCCAGGTTTGCTCCAAGGGAAAAGCGCCGGTACAGGATATTGTAGGACTTATCATACAATGCCGGTCGACAGGGAGTTGCGATGGGAGGATAAAGTCGATAACGATAAAAACACCCTCTGGCGGAAACGGTACCGGATGGAGTAGCACAACTGCCTCATGGCCAAGATAGCGCTTCTCAGTTGGATAGACGATCCGCTCTCCGAGCAGCGACACATCGCTAGGTCGGCCCTCTATATCAGGCAGCCTCAGGTCGAAACGAATCTTGCTTTTGACTACGGAATATGTATCGTTACCCTTTATATTATCGAGGTATGCAATAATGGAAGTGATGACGGGCAGCTGCTTCCATGCCGGATCATAGGGAATAAAGAGGGCGAAGTTGACATTCGGCGTCGGTATTACTCCGAAACTACCCTTCGGTTTTAACATCCCTACTTTTTTTCTCTTGGATGAGACATTCGAAACAACCACCTCAGCTAACTGATTGTGCGCAGGTGTCAGTAAGATGACGACAGGGTTACTTGCTTGATCTAGATCAACTTTTCGTGCATGATAAGCAATTTGCGAAACTAATACGCGACAGATTGAGTCAGGCAGCATAGCTTTTCCTTCTTCGTCGGCATAAAAGCCTCCACCTTGGTCGGTAAACTGTATCGCGGCAAAGGGCACCGGTTCGTGTGTAGCACTGTCTTTAATAAAAACGGTTTTATTCTGACCGGATGCAAGGAGCGCAATCATAAGAAGAACAAGAGTGACGAAAGCTTTCATATTTTCATCTTAAAAAGACGTTTTTAGAAAGACAAAAAAAGTGGTGTATCATCATCGGCAAACGGCTGTGTTGCTTGCGGAATGAAGATTGGAGTCCATCTGTTTATGTATTTTTTCTCGTTCCTCCTTAACAACTTGTATTTCATCCATTCTTACACCACTTAAAAGGGTGTACCAAAACATTTCGTTTAGATACACCCTTTTTGATCTGTTGCGGAGGCAAGATTCGAACTTACGACCTTTGGGTTATGAGCCCAACGAGCTACCACTGCTCCACTCCGCGATATATTATCTCAATTTGTCGTTTGAGACTGCAAAGATACAACTCTCTTTTGAAAAAACAAAATATTCCGTTTTTTTTCCCTGTGCATTGGTAAATCGCAACTTTTTTATCTATTTTTGCGCACAAATTAAACGAAAGTGTGCAGTTTATGTCCATAGCCGTCTCCAAAACGCGTGATACGTTAGTTGATGTCGCCCGTCAACTTTTTGCTCGCATGGGGTATCATCATACGACGATGAATGACATTGCACAGGCTTCGCAAAAGGGCAGACGTACACTATATACGTATTTCAAGAACAAAGATGATATCTTTTCGGCAGTCGTGGAAGCCGAGCTTAACAAGTTGCTTGAAATGCTACTCGAAGTCGCCGCGAAACAACTGCCGGCCGACGAGAAACTGATTTCCTTTATATATATACGTTTAGATGCCGTCAAAACGATTGTGTTCCGTAACGGTACATTACGGAATACGTTCTTCCGCGACATCTGGCGGGTCGAGAAAGCCCGCAAAAAGTTCGATCAGCGCGAAACGGAAATCATCTGCAATATTCTGGAAGATGGTGTCAAAGAAGACATCTTTCATGTTCCAGACATCCGGGTGACGGCGCTGATTATCCATCATGCACTGAAAGGACTGGAGGTTCCCTACATCCGCGGACATATCAGCGACTCGGAAAGAGACCGGATCATTGAGCGGCAGAACATGATGAATCTCATCTTCAATGGTATTAAAATCAAGAACAATGTATATTAACGCTACAGGATTTTATCTTCCTGAACTACGGATTCCCAATTCATTTTATACGGAAAAAGCAGGACTGACGGACGACTGGATCGTGCAGCGCACCGGCATAAAAACACGAGCGCGGGCGCAGGCCGACGAGAACATCAATACGATGGGGCTCGAAGCCGTACGAAACGCCTTGCCTTCGCTCCCATACGATATTAAAGATGTAGACCTCATCGTGGCTGCCACGTATTCACCGTACGACACCGTCGGCACAGCCGCTCATGTGGTACAGCACGCCTATGGAATTGAGGATGCCAAAGCATTCACCATCTCGTCGGCCTGCTCGTCGTTTGTGAACGCGCTTGAGATCGTCGAAGGATATTTTGCCTGTGGGAAGGCACGCAAAGCACTGATTATCGGAGGAGATAAAAACTCGGCATACAGCAATGACGACGATCCGAAAGCCGGCCACCTTTGGGGCGACACGGCCGTAGCTTTCTTTATTTCGAACGAACGCGTACATGAAATGGACTATGAAGTGCTGGAGATTTACACCGAGGCGCTCGGTACGCTCGGCAAAGGCCCTGAAGGCATCCAGCTGCGTCCGCGCGACGGAGGAATCCGTATGCCCGAAGGCAAAGACGTCTTCATACAAGCCTGCACGTACATGCCTAAAAATGCCAAACGCCTGCTGGAAAAGAGAGGTTATACGTTCGACGATCTCAGCTACTTCATCGGACATCAGGCTAACCTGCGCATCTTGAAAAACATCGCAAACAACCTCCGCATGCCCGACGAAAAAATCCTGAGTAACATCGAGGAACTGGGCAATACCGGCTCGGCCAGTTGTGCGCTCGTCTTCGCCCAGCATATCGACCGGTTCAAGAAGAATGACCTTGTGTGCATCAGCGTTTTCGGCGGCGGATATTCGGCCGGTGCCTGTCTCATCCGTATATAATTAATACACTATAAAGACTTTACGAATTATAAACCTTTAAAAATTCAATAAAAATGAAACTACTGGAAGGAAAGACAGCCTTGGTGACAGGTGCTGCACGAGGCATCGGGAAAGCGATTGCCCTGAAATTCGCTTCGGAAGGAGCAAACATTGCATTTACCGATCTGGTAATCGACGAAAACGCGCAGGCGACGGAAAAAGAAATCGCGGCCTTCGGCGTGAAAGTAAAAGGATATGCATCGAATGCGGCGAACTTTGACGAAACGCATCAGGTGGTCGAAGAGATTGTGAAGGACTTCGGCGGTGTGGATATCCTCGTCAACAACGCAGGCATCACGAAAGACGGCCTGATGTTGCGCATGAGCGAAGCACAATGGGATGCTGTCATCGCCGTCAACTTGAAATCGGCATTCAACTTCGTTCACGCTTGTCTGCCCGTCATGATGCGCCGGCGTAGCGGAAACATCATCAACATGGCTTCGGTCGTAGGTGTACACGGCAATGCCAGTCAGGCGAACTATGCTGCATCGAAGGCCGGCATGATTGCCATGGCCAAGTCCATCGCACAAGAGATGGGACCAAAAGGCATCCGCGCCAACGCCATCGCTCCGGGCTTTATCGAAACAGCCATGACGGCAGCGCTGCCCGAAAACATCCGCGAAGAATGGATCAAGAAAATTCCCTTACGCCGCGGAGGTACACCCGAAGATGTAGCCAACATCGCCGTGTTCCTTGCCTCTGACATGTCATCGTACGTTTCCGGACAGGTGCTTCAGGTCGATGGCGGAATGAATATGTAACGAGGGCGAAGCACACAAGCCTTCTCCCGAACAAAACCCGTATTATGAAACGGACAAACGATTTTCTTACGTGGTGGTTATGCCTTGCCCTGCTGTCTTTCTGCGTACCGATGAATGCGCGGTACTCCGCGCCCGCAGAAAGCAGCGGCATGGCTACCTCCGGTAAGTTCGAACACATTGATCCGTTGCCGCGTAACAAAGACGCCGCACGGAAGATGGACACCGTCATCGCGCGCTATCTGGAAGCCGTCCGTTCGGCCGGCCACGATTTGCACAGCGTTATGGTCGTGCAGCACGGCGAAGTAATTGCCGAACGTTGGTTAGGCGATCATGCTCCGAATCAGCTGCACATCCTTAACTCCGTCAGCAAAACGTTTACTTCGATGGCCGTAGGCTTTGCCGTAGCCGAAGAGCGTATCCGGACGACCGACAAAGTCGTCGATTTCTTCCCCGACAAACTACCCAAAAAGGTTAGTGAGAAGCTGAAAAAACTCGAAATACGCCATCTGCTCACCATGTCGTGCGGACACGACACCGATCCGACCTCCAACATCCGTCAGCATCACGACAAAGACTGGGTTGCCGAATTTCTGGCTGCTCCGCTCGCGCATGAACCGGGCCAGGTATTCGTTTACAACAGTCTGGCTACGTATATACTTGCAGCTATCGTGCAGAAAGTTACAGACGAGAAAACGGTCGATTACCTCCGCCCGCGTCTCTTCGATCCGCTCGGCATCGACACGGTGAGATGGGATGAAAGTCCGCAGGGCATCAACTGCGGCGGATGGGGGCTCTACGTCCGTACCGAGGATATGGCCAAGCTCGGACAACTCCTCCTGCAAAAAGGACAATGGAAAGGGCGCCAACTGCTTCCCGCCGCATGGATCGACGAAGCCAGCGCTTCGCACATTGCTTCGCTCCCCGCCGGAGCACGCCGTGAAACGCTCAAGACTCAGCCTGAGGACAGCGACTGGCTGCAAGGCTACGGCTATCAGATGTGGCGATGCCGACATAACGCCTTCCGTGCCGACGGCGCCAACGGACAGTTCATTGTCGTCTTGCCCGAGAAAGACGCTGTTATCGTCACTACGGCACACATCGGCGACATGCAAGCCGAACTGAACATGATTTGGGAACATCTGCTGCCCGCTCTGTAGTCGTGCAGCGGAACAAAGACACCTTTCTACGGATCAGAAACAAGATGCCACGGCATCTCCGACGACCACATGACGTCGGCCCGATGATCTGTATGAGACCCTAAAAAACAAAACGTATGGAAGTCATCTACGAAGACAATCATCTGATTGCGGTAAACAAAAACTGCCATGAGCTGGTGCAGGGCGACAAAACGGGCGATACCTCGCTGGCCGATCTGCTGAAGACGTGGCTGAAAGAGAAGTATGCCAAGCCCGGCAATGTGTTTGTGGGTGTCACGCATCGCCTTGACCGTCCGGTGACGGGCGTCGTCGTCTTTGCCAAAACGAGCAAAGCGCTTCCCCGAATGAACGAGTTATTTCGCACCGGGGAGATAAAGAAAACGTATTGGGCCATCGTACGCAATCGTCCTCCCGAAGTAGAGCAAGAGCTGACACACTGGCTCGTACGCAACGAGAAGCAGAACAAAAGCTACGTTTGTACTCCGTCACAAAAACGAGATGCGCGAAAAGCCGTATTACATTACCGCCTCCTCGCGCAATCCGAAAATTATTACCTCCTCGAAATCGACCTCCAAACGGGCCGGCATCATCAGATCCGCTGCCAGCTTGCGGCTATCGGTTGCCCCATCCGGGGAGATCTCAAATACGGCGCCGGTCGCTCCAATCCCGACGGGGGAATCAGCCTGCACGCCCGTCGCGTATCGTTTGTTCATCCGGTATCGAAACGACCGATTGATATCGTCGCGCCCGTACCGGACGAACCGCTTTGGAAAGCGCTGACGGAATAAGCTCGCGAAGCGCCCATCTCCGACGGCAGGAAAGGAGGAGCTATTCCTCCCTCCCATCCGATCTTATTTCTTAGCAAGCAGTTCTTCGAGTTTCTTATTTAACTCGTCACCCATCAGGTTGCGTGCCAGAATCGTGCCGTCCTTGTCGACGAGAACTGTGCACGGGATGCTGTTCACACCGTAAAGTGCCGCACCGCCGGACTTCCAGCCTTTCAAGTCGGAGAGATGAATCCAGTCCATCTTCTTCTCTTTGATCGTTTTCAGCCAAGCCTCTTCCTCCTTGTCGAGCGAAATGCCGACAATCTCGAAACCTTTCTTGCGATACGTCTTGTACGTTGCCGTCAGGTTCGGCATCTCATGCATGCACGGTCCACACCACGAGGCCCAGAAATCGATCAGCACGAACTTCTTACCTTGTCCGACGTAATCGGACAGCTTACGCATTTTTCCTTTCGGATCGGGCATCTCAAAGTCGACGAACGTCTTCCCCGGAGCAACACTTTTCAGCACTTCAAGGTGAGCAACCATCGGGCCGATACCGGGAAGACTCATAAACGTCGAATCGGCTTTGGCGAAGATGGCTTCCTGTTCTTCTTCATCGATATAGTAACGAAATTCGTGCAACAGCTTGGCTGCCGATAACTTCGTCGGATTCGCCTCGATATACGTTTTCACGGCATTCAACACATCCATATCAATCTGATACGCCTTCTTTTCCGCTTCCCGATCGCCTGCCCGGATGGCTTTCACCAAGTCGGCATATCCTTTGCGCGCACTTGCAATCGACTCGCGCACGGTCTTAAACGCATCGTTCTCCGGCGTCCCCGTCACATACGAAAACGTATCAAGCACGGCTTGCATTTTTCCGTCCTGCAAAACAAAAATGGTCGAGAATGCAGGAGATTCGCCCGGTCGTGCTGCCGCCTCTTCTTCAAAAGAAAGTTTGCAGAGCTCCCCCTGCGTTGCAGCACCCTCGAACGTAAACGCATTCTTCGAAATCAGTGCACTGTCAATCACCCCTCCTTCTTTTCCGAAAGAACTCAGATAAACGTATTTACCTTCCACATCCGTACGTGCCTCGGCAATCCGTCCCTCAATCACGTAACCGGCCTTTTGTCCGCCCTGGTTACAACCCGTTAATGCGGCTATTGAGACCGCAAGTACAAAAATCTTTTTCATAACAACGCTGTTTAATTTTCAATCGAATTTATCCATATTATTTTTATAACAATCACGGTGCACAATGGTTCGCTCCGATCTCTCCTTTTCTTTTCGGAAGTTCTCCTGCAAACGGAAGACAAAGATACGCAAATAAAAACCAAAATTTACAATTATCATCGGTTTTATATTATTCGTCCGATAAAAAAGTCTTTGTTTGAAATAGTCAATACCTGTTGATTGAATTATCTAAAACATTACGTAGCCATATACACATCTTTCATTTTTCTCTTTGTTTTTTTTATAAAAAAGACTTGTCATTCTAAAGAAATCATTTATTTTTGCACCGTAACTCAACCTATAACAGAAATGAGTCTATATCATCGGAATGAGACTACTCTTTCCTCGCTGAGTGTAACAGAGGCGAAAGATTCCCTACGTATTTTCCCGTCTCCGTTCCTCCCACAATCTGTGACGATCATACCGACAGACAAAACTTTTTCTATTATTAATCCTTAATGACAAAAAAATGAAACAAAAGTACAAATGGAATTATTCCCGTCATTTACCGGCTTTGCTCCGAGTACTCCTCATTTTCTTCTGCTTAGTCAGCACAATAGAGGCGGCACAGGCGCAAACGACTGTCAGAGTAGCTGACGGCTATCCGAAATTCACCGGCGGAAACCGATTGGTAGCCTACGGTGAACCGCTTACCATCGCCTATCGGTTTACTCCGCAAGGGGGACCCCTGACCGACGCCAAGGTACAGCTTCAATTGCCGAACGATGTCGAAGTAGAGAATCCTCAAGCGACCATAGGCGGCATCGGAATCACTAAAACGCAGGCCGGGCAGACAGTCACGCTGAGTTTTAACGGAGCCATACCGAAAGATCACGAAGTAGAAGTACAAGTCGATGTAAAAGCGACTGGCTGTATTACACCCGGTGTTGTCCAATTCACGGTAAAAGTGTTGAGCGGTACGGATTCCAAGGTGAGCGCTAATCTTACAGCCAATGCTGCACGGCCTGTTCTGCAGATCGGCTTGCCGGCAGGCGGCGACAATATCAATTTCAACGGTATCCCAACGACACCCAAGACTGTCACTACGTATTTGAGGACAGCATCAGCCGACAAAGCATCGTCGGCACAAGTGACATACACCGTCAGTACATCGGAAGTCACACTTTCCGAGTTTAAGCTCAACGGCAGCCCACTGACCCCCACCGAAACGAACCTGCCCGACGGGAAACGTACCTACACGCTTACTTTCGCTTCACCTGCAACTATGGGAGGCAGCATGATCGACAACACTAACAGCAAACAGATCACTTTCAAGGCTGTAGGTACGCCCGTCATCTGCGGCTACCAGAAGATTTCCGCCACGGCACGCTTTCCACATAACGGCGCCGCATGCCATACTTCGTCCGAGCAACAGATCATGCTTGCGATGGGCGGATCGGGCTCCACACCGGCATTTTCGGCTACCAGCTGTCAGTACGTAGCCGCAAACAACAGCAGCGCAGCACCTATAGCCCCTAAAGACGTCCCTAAAGACGGCTCGCTTACATGGGTCAGAACAGTGTTTACCAACAGCAGTACCGCCGCTATCCGCAAGTTCTCCGTGGATTGTAGAATTAATGGGGGCCTTAGTTATTACGGCTGCATCGACACATCCAAAATATTCGTCCAGAATGGCAACGGTCCTTTAAAAAAAATCTCTCCCCTTAAACGTTACACCTACGGCTTTAACGACAGAAAATTAAAATCGTCGTTTACGGGTATGATCGATAATTTCATCAACATGGAAGTCTATGAGATGATTCCGGCCGGTCAGACCGTGACCCTCTATGTAGCCACTCACAACGGCAATGTATTCGAGGAGCCGACAAACGAAAGGTTCCGGTGGACCGGTTACGGTACTCCAGACTGTCATAGCTTGGAAGTCTTCATACATTCCATAGAAGGCTTTTGTTCAAAGAATACAGGAAAGATAAAAACAGAAACGTTACCGAAAGTAATTCTCCCTATGTTTACCAATCAGGTAAGCATAAACAGTCAGACATGTAAAGGGGAACAAACCTTTAAACGAACGGTACCGATCACATTAGGCCAGATCGATGCAGCTCCTTCCGTGTTTACCGTAACAGCGCCGGCGTGGCTGAGTATCGAAGACTTAAAAATAACGCTCAATGAAAATGGGACAGGCTCTTTCCCTGCCACCGTAACTTTTACTCCGACCTCTCATTCGTCTAGCAAGCGTTCTTTCAAGATAACATCAAGCGCAAGCATTTCGGGCGCAACTCGAGGATATCTGCATGTTACCTTCAAGTCGCCTGCTTGTGTCGCACCATTAACGAATCGTTCGGATACTATTTATTATACGACCGACCAACTATGGGGCAGTACAACCCTGACGAAAGTAGGATACCTGAAGCAGGGGGTCAGTCATATCTGCAAGAGTGAGGGCATCGCCCTTGATACGTTCTACCTCAAGCGTCACGAGAATTCCGTTGGATATAAAGATACCGATAATGACGGTAACCCTGATAACGGCACTCAGAAACTGCCCGAGGCGGATGTCAACCACAAACGCTTTGCCAGCGAAGACGAAGGTTCATTCCATTGGAGGGGAAAAGTAGAAGGCTCGCCGGGAGATCCGGATCGTTACGAATACCTTTATCTGCCGATAGACGGTACGGCGGCCGTCGCGAGAAATACGGTATACGGATTTATCCCGAACCTTAGCAGCGGCCATGTCGAGATAAAAGTAAACGGTGCAAACAAGACCAATGATGCCACGGTTGACCACACGGTCATGACGGGGAATAAAAACTACTTCATGATCCGTTATCCGGACAAATTCAAACCTGGTGACAATATCGAAATCCGGATCGATTTTACCCCTGCTATCCGAGTGAATGGAATATATACAATTACGAATGCTACCTTGACAAGCTATTTCAAGGTGAGCGAAAACGCATTGACCAATCCGTTTACCGAAGGAAAAGGCAGCGACGATATACAGGTGAATGGCATAAATGCCCATTTAGTAAAGCCTTCATCAATATCGACATACGGCGGCAATCCTATTGTCGTATTCGAAAGCAGAATGCCCAAAACGAATCTGCTATTCGATTGGGAAGCGACCATGGTTTACCTTAATGGTAAGTTCGAAAATGAAGCGCGCTATTTTTATTACGTGAAAAAGGTAACCTACAAACTGCCGCCGGGTTATACGATGGAAGATCAGATCACCGTAAGCAAAAGAAACGATCCATCGCTCGGTACCAAAACACTGACTTCCGAACCGGGTTCTACGCCAAGCGAGAGAACCTACGACTTCTCCAAACTATTCCAAACCGACAATCCTGCCGGCACGCTAACCGGAGGCAAGTGGCGGCTCTGGAAAGACCAGTGGTACTTGGATCCGAAAGTAACATTGAAGATCAATCCGTCGTTGGTTCAGCACGACACTTCCAAAGTGGTTATTACACGCACTTTTCATAATCTCCGCACCGGACAGGACGAAGAATTGCATTCAACGTATTGGCCGCTCTTGATTTGGAATTCCAAAGCAAACTTCACCATCGATCAGCCGAATACCGATATCGTTTCCTATGGCCCTTATACCACCGGGCCACGACTGAAGTTGAGCAACAAGACCTCCGCTGCCTTGAATAACATATGGTTCTACTTCAAAGGAAAAGTAAAAGACGTTAAACTGATCGCCAACGGTATAGAGCATACGGGCATTAATGTCACCGGCACTGACGGCGGCTGCTGGGTAAACGTACCCAACCTGCCCGCAAATAACGACATGATCTATAACCCTGTTTATACCAGTTTAGTCACGGAATGCCCCCACAGCGAGGTAGCAGTATATGCCTGCTCGGCCTTCGGTTCGACATGGACTCCTACGACTACCGCTCCGCTGGATATCGACGACGAACATATCATTGATAAAAAAATCTTCCGTATCATACTTTCTTCTTCAGCGAAAATTGACGGCACGATTACCAGCAACCTCAATACCGTCAAAGCCAGCCCTAACGATGCATCCAACGCTTATACAGTCACGGCTGAACTAAGCTCCAACGCATCCGAAGGGATGGTGAAAAATGTGGAGATGGAATTCAAGGTACCCATAGGACAAGTCTATGTGCCAGGCAGTGCCGAAATCGAATACCCTATAGGCACAACGAATCCGTTACCGAGCGGTTCGACGTTAGAAAGCGTGTTAACTAACACGTTTGGACCCGCATCCGACGACAGCACTGCGCGTTCCGCACGCCTGAAACTGAATGATACCGGTCTTCCCGCATTGGGAAATAACGTAATTCTGCCCGGTGCATCAGGCAATCCGCCCGCTGTAGATACGGTAAAGCGCACGGCACGCATCCGAATGAAATTCAGAGCCTTGTGTTCAACTCAAATATTCGATCCCATCAAATATTCCGGCATTGTATATGGCAAAAATATCTGTGGAGGCAATGCAAACGGGGATGGAGTCTCGATTGTATCGCAGAATATCAAACCGGATATAAACTACGATTACGATTTCGAGATGCAAATAGCCCCCCAATCAGCGACATCCGACCATACATCCTTTGCCTTTA
Organism: Tannerella sp.; assembly: GCF_052170195.1. GTDB lineage: Bacteria > Bacteroidota > Bacteroidia > Bacteroidales > Tannerellaceae > Tannerella. The sequence continues at coordinate 43,836 of NZ_JBQNAZ010000023.1, forward strand.
ACGAAGGTTATACTCGAGACACGCTGAAGCTCACTATTAAGAGACACTACGGTTCGGCTCAAGATATGAAATCCGGAGACTATCTCGCCGTAGAACTGCCCAAGGAACTCGACATCGATAGTTTTTATATCCATTATAAAGGAGTATCGGGAAGCCTGAGTGGGCTAAATAAACGCGACTCCATTGTCGGCAATACCATTGTTGCAGGCGTACGTACACTCAAGCTGCCTTTCCCGATCAGCGAATATAACATAGACGCAACCAAGGGATACAACTCCGTAATCCATTGCTTCATCCCTGTTATCTATACACCTGACGGACAGACACGGGCAGGAAATCCCATCGATTCGATACGCAGTTCCATACGCAGTACGGTGACATTTAAAGGAGGCTGTCCCGATCTACCGATGAAACTTGGCCTTAAAACACAGAAAGTCGCTCTCTTCACGGCTGTCGAGTATCCTCATATCGCATGGATTGGTGACACGGCACGGTTCCAGATCACCAGCCACGGGTTCGACGGCAAATGGTACAAAGAAAAAACCGGTGGAATAGTTGCAAACACCGAGAATCCGTGGATCAATATTCCCACCGATACGGCGATGGTAGGCGATACGGTCTTCTATTTCACCCCTGTAATAAACAATACGGAATACGGGAATGGTAACCTCCGTCTGCCTTATCGTGTCCGGATATGGCTTCGTCCATGGTTTATCAAGAATCTGGATACGATGAAGTATATCTGTACCGATCACGATACGCTTCGTGTCAAGGCCGGCGGTATGGATGTAAGTTACAGATGGTACAAGGACGGCGATTCCATCGCCGGAGCAACCGATACGTTCTTCGTAGTTACTCAGCCGGGCAAGTATCATGTGATGGTCAAGGATACCGTTACACCGCCCAATATCATCAGTTCGGATACAATGAACGTATACTTCCGTGAGTTTCCCGTTATCACCAAAGACCTCAAAGCCCCCCGTCGAGACTGTGACAGGCTCAGCTACGTTTTGGAAGTGGGCACCCAAGGGCATCATCTGCTCTACCAATGGTACAGAAACGGATTGCCCATACCCGGAGCCCATCAAAGGAGTTATCGCGCTTTAGCCAAAGACTCTTCGGGATTCTATCGCGTTACGGTCAAAAACATCTGCGGCGACAGTATATCCAGCCGGCAATGTTACATCAGTTTCTGTGATGAGAAGATAAGCGGGATAGGAAGACGCATCGAACTGATCGTACCCAATACGGCCGAAACGACCCCTCCGGCAAACGGTTTGATCTATGTAAACAGTCGGCAGGATTTCGTATTCACCATAAAAGCCAGAAAAGGATACAGCGTAAAATATATGACAATCACCACCGACAGCCCGATATGGACAGAATTCAGTGGAGGTATTCAGCGAACAATGCTTTCCGACAGTGTAGTGCAAGTGCGCATACAAACGGTCACAAGAGACCTGAAAGTAACCGTATCGGGTATTACTCCGTTAGCCAATACGAACATCACGGAGCAACCTCAAAAGGCATGGGCGCATAAAGGCAAACTGTACGTAGAGACGGAGCGCAATGAAACGGTCTATATTTACACTGTGACGGGACAACTGTACAAACGCGAAGACGCACAGGCCGGTTTGAGTGTTTTTGACCTCGAAAGCGGATACTATATCATTCGATTTGCCGGCGGATATTCCGGTAAAGTCTTTATCGAATAAGTTTACCGTCCATTCAAAATAACGTTTATTCAAAAGGGTATCTGTCAAATCATATCGAAAGGATTACAGATACCCTTTGTACTTTTTTCTTATCGAATCATTTTTCCTAAGAATGCCATCCTACCGCTTTCTCCGAAGGCATCTGTACAACAAGTGACCCGTCATGATCGGATCAACCCAGATTACGCGATGGAAGAAATAAGAATGAGTTTAATTCAGGCCTTCAGCCCTCCGAACAAGGTCCGGATGTCGATACCCCACCCTTGCGGGATGGGGCTGAAATAATTCGGGCTTTCAGCCCTTTCGGACAATGGTTAATGGTTATGCGTGGTACACGCCGAATCATGTACCCGGCAAATAACCACTAATCATTGACAATTAACCATTGAAAAACAGCCCTGAAAGGGCGAGATAATTCAGCCCAATGCGAAGCGTTGGGGAAAAAGCAATATCCCCGTTGGGAGGGCTGTAAGCCTGACGTAACCATTGTCGTACATTCGCACATCCATTATTAATGGTAAACGCCGAACAATCTATCGCGTAATTTGGGATAAACCGTAGGGATAGGAACATAAAAAAGAGGCTGCGTTGCAAAAAAATGTTGACGCAGCCTCTTTTTTTTGTATTATTGCTGTCCGGTAAAACTCAAAAAGACAAAATCATCTTGCTCGAAGCCCTTTATAATAGGACTTCGGGGGTTCATTTTCAAAAAGCAAGCCCCC
>NZ_JBQNAZ010000024.1:0-45378 GCF_052170195.1 Tannerella sp.
TTTTCCATTCCTACGGAAACGTAGTGGAACTCCGGTTAACGCCAGCAAGAAGAAATATTCTTTCGGCAGATTTTTTCTCAGATGTTGCAAAGCCTTCGTGATATGGAACTCTATTGTCTTCACAGACAAGCCATATCTATCCGCGATCTCCTTATTTTTTATGCCCTGGATACGACTCATCTCAAAAATCGCACGTGTTTTTTCCGGCAACGATTCCATCGCCTTGCTTATTATAAGTCGCAAATCCTCCTCTTCCAAAAGTCCGGAGGCATCATCCTCTAATGTATACAAATGAGCTTTCATGTACATCGCTCCGATATCCATCTCGTCGATCGATACAAACTTATGCCGGAAAGACCTCAAATAATTTATGCATTTATTTCGGAGAATAACCGTCAGATAAGGAATTAATCGAGTATTTTCATCCAAAGAATGACGGTTTATCCATAACGACAGAAAGGTGTCAGACACGATCTCTTCGGATACTGCACGGTTTTGTGTGTATATCATGGCAAATCGGTTCAATCGGCCTTCGCAAGACTGAACGATTTGTCTGAAAACATGCTCATTGCCTTCTTTCAGAAGTCTGAGATCAACATCCATGCGTATAACATTTATCTTATTAGACGGTTATGTTCCTTTGTGCAAATTTATAAAAAAGATGCGGGTGTTGCATGTTTCCAAAAAAGAAATTACATTTGCATAAGCATTAATTTTGTAATCAATACAATGTCATGAACTATCGCAATCTGTCGATGCGTATCTTCCGATTCTATGTTGAGGGCTTCAGGTCAATGACTTGGGGAAGGACGCTTTGGATATTGATTTTGATTAAACTGTTCGTCATGTTTGTGATCCTGAAAATTTTCTTTTTTCCACGATACCTGAACCGGTTCGACACGGCGGCAGAAAAAGAGCATTATGTCTCGGAAGAACTCGTTGAGAGGGCGTTAAATCCATCCAATTAATAAATGACTAAAATAAAACACGATGACTGAAAATTTAGATTCTTCTTTGGTTGATTGGTCGCGGGCGCAGTTTGCCTTGACGGCCATCTATCACTGGTTATTCGTTCCGCTCACCCTTGGGCTGGGAATTGTGATGGCCGTGATGGAAACGATCTACTACCGTACCGGAAAAGAGTTTTGGAAAGAAACAGCCAAATTCTGGATGAAACTCTTCGGTATCAATTTTGCGATTGGAGTGGCTACCGGTCTGATTCTGGAATTCGAGTTCGGCACGAACTGGTCGAACTACAGTTGGTTCGTTGGCGATATCTTCGGCGCTCCGTTGGCGATCGAAGGTATTCTGGCATTCTTTATGGAAGCCACGTTTATCGCCGTCATGTTCTTTGGCTGGAACAAGGTCAGCAGAGGTGCACATCTGGCTTCTACCTGGCTGACGATTACGGGTGCAACCCTTTCGGCCTTCTGGATTCTGGTAGCCAACGCGTGGATGCAATATCCGATCGGCATGCAGTTTAATCCGGACACGGTGCGGAACGAGATGTTCGACTTTTGGGCGGTTGCTTTCTCGCCGGTAGCGATCAATAAGTTCCTCCACACCGTACTCTCCGCCTGGGTGCTTGGCGCGGTGTTCGTGGTGGGTGTCAGCTCGTGGTTCCTGCTGCGGAATCGTCAGCGGCAATTTGCGACGGAAAGCATAAAGATCGGTGCGATATTCGGTCTCGTATCATCCGTATTACTGATGTGGACGGGCGATGGTTCGGCTTACTGCGTCGGACAATATCAACCGATGAAGCTGGCTGCGATGGAGGGTTTGTATAAGGGCTCGAACGGAGTAGAGCTGGTGGCTGTCGGGGTCTTAAACCCTTCGAAGAAAGCGTACAACGATAACGAGGACCCGTTCATCGGAAAGATCGGCATCCCCAAGCTGTTGTCGTTGCTAACGGAACGCGATCCCAACGCGTTTGTACCCGGTATCGGCGACCTTATCGACGGCGGTTATCCTTCGGGCGATGGTGTGACGATATCGGCACAGGAAAAGATGGCGCGCGGGAGACTGGCAATTCAGGCAATGGCCGATTATCGGAAGGCCGTCAAGGCCGGTGACGAGGCGGCGATGCAGACGAGCCGTTCTACTTTGGAAGAAAACTTCCGCTATTTCGGCTACGGTTACATCAAAGATCCGGCCGAACTGATCCCGCCGGTGGCGCTGACGTTCTACTCGTTCCGCGTGATGGTCGGATTAGAACTTTTCTTTATGTTGATTTTCGTACTGGTGCTGGTACTCGGACGGAAAGAACAAATCACGAAACATCGCTGGCTGCAAAAGGTTTCTCTCTGGTCTATCCCGTTGGCTTACATTGCCAGTCAGGCGGGATGGGTCGTAGCCGAAGTAGGGCGGCAGCCGTGGGTGATCCAGGACCTGATGCCGACGGGAGCAGCCGTATCGAAACTGTCGACCGGTTCGGTGCAGTTGACGTTCTTCCTGTTCCTCGTATTATTCACGATCTTGCTTATTGCCGAGATCGGCATCATGACGAAGGCCATCAAGAAAGGCCCTGAAATTTCCGAATAATGACAACCAATTAAAAACGAAACACTATGAATCAAATAAGTTATCAGTTTCTTCAAGAATATTGGTGGTTTCTGGTCTCGTTGCTGGGAGCGCTGCTGGTATTTTTGATGTTTGTGCAGGGCGGTCAATCGCTGCTGTTTACGATAGGAAAGACGGAAAGACAGCAGAAATTGCTGATCAACTCGATCGGTCGCAAGTGGGAGTTTACATTCACGACGCTGGTCACCTTCGGAGGGGCTTTCTTCGCGTCGTTTCCCCTGTTTTATTCGACGAGCTTCGGAGGCGCCTACCGGGTATGGACGCTGATTCTGCTTTGCTTTGTGCTACAAGCCGTCTCGTACGAATTTCAGGCTAAAAAAGGTAACCTCTTAGGAAAAAAAACCTACCGGATTTTTCTGATCATTAACGGAGTGCTTGGGCCGCTGCTGCTCGGTACGGCGGTCGGCACGTTTTTTACGGGCGCCGAGTTCGTGATCGATAAGGCGCAGCTCACCGAGGTAAGCATGCCGGTGATTTCGCGTTGGGCCACGCCGTGGCATGGTCTGGAGGCCGTGACGGTAGTCTGGAATCTGTGCCTCGGAGCAGCCGTATTCTTTCTGGCGAGGGTATTGGCCATCCTTTATTTCGTGAATAACATCGAAGACGACGAGGTGGATAAGCACTGCCGTAAGCGTCTGCCGATCGAAGCAGGCGGATTTCTCGTTTTCTTCCTCCTGTTCGTCGGTCGTCTGATGACGATGGAAGGGTATGCGGTACAGCCGGAGACGGAAGCAATCTTCATGCAACCGTACAAATATCTGAACAATCTGCTGGAGATGCCGGTCGTACTGGTACTTTTCCTCGCAGGAGTCGTACTGGTGCTCTACGGTATCATCGACACGATGCTCTCGAAATATCACGTCAAAGGGATCTGGTTCGCCGGGGCAGGGACGGTACTGACAGTGCTGGCGTTGTTGCTTTGTGCAGGATGGAATCATACGGCGTACTATCCGTCGACGGTCGATCTGCAAAGCTCCTTAACGATTCAAAACAGCTCGTCGAGCCATTTTACCCTTCAGACGATGATGTACGTTTCGTTCCTGATTCCGTTCGTGCTGGCGTATATCTTCTATGCATGGCGGGCGTTGGATTTGCATAAGATCAACGATCAGGAGATACGCGAGGGAGAACATACATATTAATTAAATGTATAGTTGTCTGTTGTTAATTGTCATGCCGGGTACATGATTCGTGTACCTGGCAAATAACCATCAATAACCAACAATTGGAAAACAGCCCTGAAAGGGCGTGTTAATTCAGCCCAATGCGTAGCGAAGCAAAGCGTTGGGAAAAAGGATGCACCCCCGATAAGAGGGCTGCATGCCTGAATTAATCAGCGTTCGTCATTCGTAACTTATAATTCGTAATTCTCCTACCCTGTCATTCAGAGTGTCAGCGATGAATCTATTTCTGTCACTTTGGGCTTGACCCAAAAGTGACCCAAAGGTCAAGGCTTCGTGCGCTTCACACGCCTTCGCGACGCTTACAGGTCGAAAATCAGGTAACTCGCTTCGCTTCGGACAGCCTGATTTTCTTTCGTCCTGCTCGCTGCTCTCGTCGGCTCACCGCCCGATGCCCAAGTACGAACGCCGAAGCGTTCGAGGCAAGATTCCTCACTACGTTCGGAATGACAGGAGGAGGCGTTCGTCATTCGTAATTTGTCATTCGTAATTTTTACGGTGGTTAGCCGTCTCAGCTCTTCGAAAGTTGGGAGAAGTGCGGAGGGGAGTGTCAACACGGCACGCCCTTTCTTTTTATGAATCGGATTTCGGAAGCGAGCGTTTCAGCAGGGTGATTTTTCCGTGTTCGAGTTTAACGATTCCTTCGTGACACAGTTCCTGCAACACGCGGTTGAGTGAAGGACGCGCCACGCCTAACCGGTCGGCGATTTCCTGCTGTTTTCCGTAGTGCTCTCGCGTGTGAAGATATTGCAATAATTGTTCGCGAAGCGATTTCAGGGCGAAGCTATGGAGTCGTCCGGTCAGTACGGCACACTTGTCCGAAATTTCGCGCAGGAAATTTTCCATCATACGCAGGTCGGCATGCAGCATCTTGAGCAGCGTGTCCTTGTTCAGCACAAGCACTTCGCAGGGCGACGTGGTTTCAATATTGACAGGGAAGACGTTGTGCGTAGCCAACAGAAAAGCAGGCGCAAGCACCGACCAGTCCGTAAATTGCTCGACAATAATCTGACGCCCTTCGTGATTAATCATCAAAGCGTTGATATGGCCGTGGCAGAGAATAAACAACGAACGACACGTCTCGCCTTGCATCGCCAGAAACGACTGTTCGGGATACGAGCGGAGCGCATAGCCGTAGCGGTCGAACAAGTCTTGGACCGTCTCCGGCTTCACACCCTGAAACAATGTGCAATGTGCTGTTAATTCTTGAATAAGCATACGGCAAAGATACTGTTTTTTTTCATCATTGACTCTGCCGGATATCGAGAAATGAGATTCGGATACAAAAAAACCTGCGAATCATCATCGATCAGCAGGCGTAACTTATTATTAATTTGTCCTATGAAAACACTTATGCTTGTATTTTTTTCTTCGTGGGCGCTGAGGGATTCGAACCCCCGACCCTCTGCTTGTAAGGCAGATGCTCTGAACCAGCTGAGCTAAGCGCCCGAATAGACCGGGAAAAAAGTTTTGTCTTCCTCTGAAAGACGCTGCAAAGATAGATGATTTTTTATTCCCCACAAACTTTTTGAAAAAAAACTTTTCGGATAAGAGAAAAAAGTAGTCAGAGTAGTTAAGGTAGTAAAGAATGACGGATGACGAACGCCGTCTTTGTCATTCCGAACGCAGTGAGGAATCCCGCCCCCGGGAAAGGAAAAAAGATTCTTCACTTCGCTCTGAATGACAAATTAATTGTTAATTGTCAATGGTTAATTGTTATGCCGGGTTATCAGAACGCAAATTTCGCGAATGGACGCGAATGGACACGGTACGCGCCGTAGAGACGCAAATCATGGCGTCTCTACAACATGTACCACGCATAACAATCAATGGCCCATGGTTAATGGCGATCTTAAAAACATCACGATGCTTCGGGCGTTTTTCCCGTGCGACGGGCAATGACGGCATTCATGTCGTCGATCACCTTTTCGACTATGGCCGCGAACGAGGCATACTTGGCACGGTCGACCATTACCATCGTGTCGATATACGTAAGCAGTCGGCCGTTGATCAGTTCGAGCAACGTTTTTCTGATCTCGGACGCGTTAAGTCCTTCGGCGCCGTGCGCCAGATGCGTTTCGTAGGCGATGCGCTTGGCGGTGAAATCGGTTTGTGCCGTGCGCAGGGCGGCAATCGCTTCAGGCATTCCTGCCAGCGCATCGATATGCAGCTGGGCTTCGGCGGTTGAGAGATCGAGCAGCAGGGATTCGATAAGCGACGATTCGGAGGCATAATTCTCGCGGGTCATCTTCATGCCGTACTTGGCAAAGACGGTCCAGAGCGCCGCGGCCGCATTGCTTTGTGCCGGCAGGGGCAGGGCGCGGTAGCCGCGGATAATGTCGCGCAGGTCGCGCACACGGTCGTCACGCAGGGCATCGGCCGAGTCGAGTTCGGACAGGGCACGGTCACGTTTAATCGCTTCCGTAATGCCATGCGATTGGGTACGTATCTCGCCGAACGTAGCGGCAAGAAAAGGATCGGCTGCAAGAGCCGGGTGCGTGTCATAGACGGCAATCAGACGGTCGGATACGTCGTCCACCTCGGTGGTACGAGCGTGAGAATTGAGCTTTTTCATATCATTCAATTTTAAAAAGATGTTTCATATTTAAACGTTAATGGTTTTCTCCGCACAGCGTTTTCATTTTTTGTATCGTCTCCGTTAATTACCCGAAGACCGCTGCACTTTGTTTCAGCTTTCGGGCGATTGCCCGAAGGCTTCTTCATTTTGTTTTAACACTCGGGCAATTACCCGAAGCCTCCCACACTTTGTTTTAACATTCGGGCAGCTACCCGAAGCTTCCCACATTTTGTTTTAACATTCGGGCGGTCACCCGAAAGCTCCCGCACTTTGTTTTAACATTCGGGCGATTGCCCGAGGCTCTACCGTTTTTTATTCTTTTAACGATTCGAAATTACGTCATTTTCCGAAACCGACGAAATAATTACAGTATGTTTTACAACATGTTTTCCCGATTTTATAACGCAAGCTAACTTCGATTCGTATAATCCCATACAAAAGCCATATCCGACTTCAATAATAATTGACTCAGACATGGCTTGTTTTACAATATTATTTTTTTGATTTTTATCGATGCAATACAACAATCACTTTTCAATTTTTGTATCGACCTTCTTTCTTCAACTGATCGATAAATTTTTTCCATTCCGACGCGATGGTTTGTCTGTTCTCGTTACGCAGTTTCTGTGCTTCCTGCGGGTCTGACAACACGGCCACTTCGGGATAACCATCCAACAGGTAATATTTGTTTTCCACCATATTGTAATAAAGTACCAGACTGTTAAATATCTGCGAATTGAGGCTGCTCACACAAATCATGGACGAAAACAAATATTCGTTACCGATATAGATTTTTACCGATTGGTGAATGGAAATCACGTTTTTCATCGACACATTTTCTTGAAAACGAATTTCTTTTGTTGTTTCATTAAACCACAGGATATCGCTTCCCGTAAAAACGACCGATTCTCGTCCTTTATCTGCCACAAACGAACTTCTCATAAAAGTTTCCGTATGAGAAGCCCTTGCGATTATTTCGGATAATGTGGTATCCGGTTTGTCTTCTTCCAGCTCTTGTTCGCACCCACCGGATAAGAGGCAGATGACTGACAGGAACAATAAATACATCTTTTTCATACGATTGTTTTTTATTTATACGTTACGCGTTATACTATTATACCGTGCGAACGAGCCAATACCCTACCTCCCGGTTCTGAAAACGAAGTCTATCGTTCCGGCTTATGCAGCATCTTTATGGTTTTGTTTTCAACCGGTTCTTTTCTCGTTCCATGGTCAAAACGAAGACCGACTTTCAGCAGCAATGTCGGATGGTACGAAGATAAATCGGTCGTTGTTCTTTCTTTGTAGAGCGGTGTGTCCAGATATTTGATCCTGTCGTTTCTGACCCCGAACTCAATCGGCGGAATATAAGACAACATCACGGAGATACGATTATTCCACAGTTCTTTTCGTGCGGTAATACTCCAAAAATCCTTTCCCGACATGTAATAACCTTGCCAAAGAATATTCTTTTTCATATTTCGATAATATCCGAACTGTATCCCGGCCGCCCAATCCGGGTGGTAGAAATTACCATCGGAATAAATCATCCATCCATTGACGGAATTCCGATTTGCCTCATATAATGCGTCCTGATGATAAAAGGTAAGGGAACTTTTCAAACGAAAATATCTTCCGAACGATTGATTATACGATACATTCAGGCTATATTCACGAAAATCGATCTGATTGAACGTACGGTAGAGTTTATATGCTTTTCTGTCATATACTTCACTGATACCATCGTTAATAAAAACAACTTGGGGCATAAGTTTCAATTTATCCCCCAGTGAAATCTCCATAAAACCATGGTGACGAACGGCAGAGGTTACATCAGGATTGCCAATCTGTGTCAAAAATGTATCGACGACAATACTCATCGGGCTAAGCTGGTAAAGAGACGGATAAAGGCTATTAGCCGTATATCCCGCAATAAGGCTTCCTTTTGAGGTGATTTTAACGTTCATCCATACATAAGGAAGTATCCGGGTAGTATGCTTTCCGATTATTCCGTTATGTGAATATATATGCTCGAATACGACACCGGCCCTCATGCGCGTTTTATCTGAAAAGAGACGGGAAAAATAGACAGAAGCTCTATTCCTGTTTTCTTTATAGTTTAAAAAACCTATCCCCTGGCTGCTTTTAGACGCATATCGACGAGATAGATTGGAATATCCTGCCTCTATCGACATGTTATGTGAAAGGCTGTATTTCCCTTCGAAATTCAATCCGGTCTGTTTCTTATATTCATTCCATAAGTCCGAATACCGGTAAACATCCTCTCCTCCCTGACGGTATTCATTCTTCATATCGTTATCGTAATAATTGTACGAAAAATCAGCGTAAACATGCAGACGATTGGCAAACTGACCTTTATAAAATAATGAACCTGTAAATGTATGTGCCTGTATGAGATTTTCCGTTTCGCTCGTAAAAGAGCGATCGTAATTATTCGACAGATCGGTTCGTCGCATCGTGTATTGTTGAAGCGTCTTAGTGCTCCCACGCGTATAATCGGACTGCATACCTAAGATTTGAAAAGGAGTCAGATGATAATTGATCCCTCCGTTTACGGTATGATTGTCGTACCGATATCGATGCGCAGGATGAGCAACAGAATGAGAAACAAGTTTATATCTGTCGTATGTTAAAGATTTAGCCGCATGATAATTACTTTTTTCACGATCATATTCATACATTCCGAAAAAGTTCAGGCGATGAGTCGTATAGATAAATCCCAGAGAAGGATGATTTTCCGGCAAGTGATGGTTTTCGGCAGTCTTCGAAAGATTCATCCAGACAGCATTCGACGCATGCAAATCATATCCGGTATAATTTTTTTTAAGAACGAACTGAATAATTCCGGCATAATCGTCAGAAACAAACCGCCCCGACACGGCTTGAATCACCTCGATTGCTTCGATCCTGTCAGGAGAAAGATGTCGCAGATATGTCTCGGAATAGGGTACGCCGTCTACTAACAATAAAATATTGGCGTGATGGTTCAGCCAAACGGAGTTTGATGATCGATCAAAATATATGCCGGGGATTTTGTCCGACAGTTCCAGCGCATCATGTACCCCACGCAACATCTGCGGAGTGATAACGTAAGTCGTATGGTGTATCTCCTTCGAAGTCTTTTCCGCTGTTACGACCACCTCACCCAATGGAATCATGCAATCATTCAGATGAATAACACCAAGATTTCCATCCACGTCGCGGATGTTTTCATATCGTGTTCGGTATCCCAGACTGCCGATTTTTATGCTTGCCGGAACACGTGACGTCTTGATTGCAAATTGCCCTTTATCGGTCGTAAAACCTGTCGCTATGGGAATACTGTCTGCATCCAATAAACTCACAATGGCATATTCCAACGGTTCACCGGTTGTTTGCGATACAACCGTTCCTTTAAAACTAAAAGGCCGAACTTCTATATTCCCGAAGACACGGTCTGCAGGATTCTCTTTTTGATTATCGCACGGGATAATCACATATACATTTTTTATTCTCTCTACACGGAAAGGCTTGTCCTCGAGTAGCCACAATAATGCAGACTCGGGATTTTTAAACGATTTCGAGACCGATATATTATATTCCGACAACGTCCGATCATCAAACGACAACTCTAACTGCAGCCTGCTCAATACCTTGTTTAACGGCTCATTGTGCACATCCATTCTGACCGACTGCGAACAAACCGTCGCAGCCGTCACCCACAGGAATAACAAAATAATACCGGTGGGTCTCATTTATTCGATCCTGAATGTGATTCCAAAAGGCTTACCGATAATTTCGAGAATCTCTTCGGGCTTCTCGGTTTTCGAAAAGTTTCCCGAATAAATATGATGGGGATAAGACGCAGGAGTAACATGAATGTTGTATTGACGTTCTATTTCTGCAATAACATCTTGCAGCGGCATGGCGATAAATACGAATTTTCCTTGCATCCACCCAATCACGGTCGAGGATACGACATCACGATCAATGCGGAAGGTCGAATCGTGAGTCGTTACCTGCATATTGGAATGAAGCACAACAGATTTTTTACCTGAATTTACCTTTACCTCTCCCGAAAGACAGGTCACACGATACATTCCGGAACGGGCATAGACATTGAATGCAGTACCTACTACTTTCACCGTGTGACGATCTGAATGTACGCTGAATTGACTGCCGGGTTTTACATCGAAATACGCTTCACCTTCAAGGTCTACCTTTCTTGAAAAAAACCATGCAAGGGGTTTATATGATAATTTAGTCGCTGCATTCAACGTTACGGTTGAGTGATCCGGAAGTTTTACGGTCGAATGTTCTCCTCTCTTCGCTTCTTCTGTCACTGTATAAAAATAACATGCTAAAAGAACAGCCACTGTCAGCCCCGCCACATAGCCCCATATGGGAATTCGTTTCAAGAATGTTTTCGGGAGCTCTTGTTCACTGATATTTTCAAAGACTTCATCCCAGATTTCTTCTTTACTTTTAGGCCAAACCGGTTTCATCTTCATATTCTCCATCTTCATTTCACTTATAAAAGTCTCTTTTTTAAAAATCGTAATGCCGCACTTATGTACTTTTCGACAGCTTTTTTACTGACATTAAGACAATCAGCTATTTCCGCATACTTCATTCCGTCTTCCCGATTCATAAGAAAGACGATCCGCTGTCGTTCAGGCATCTGTTGCAATGCTTTGGCATATGTAACAGACAGCTCCCTGAACGATGCTTCATCTTCGGGCGAAAGCTCTCCATCTTTGTTGAATATCATCTCATGTTCAAAATTCATCCGGATTTGGTTCTTTCTGTAATAATCCGTACAACGATCCATAGCCATTTTATAAAGCAGGGATTTGACAGAATGGCTGTTCAGCATACTTCTCTTTTCCCAGACCTTTAAAAACACATCCTGCGCAATATCCGAAGCCATCTCTATATCACCACACCGATAATAGATAAAATTTCGGATCGCATCAAAATGAACATAAAAAACTTCTTTAAATTCGTCCTTGTTCATCACGGCTCTTTTTTATTTTATGTGGGCACTTACAGTTGCAACGTAAAGATATGTATCGTTATTGTGTGTATGCTGTTCCGGTATTCCTTCCTTATTCTCTTCCGACCATTCCATCAACCCACAAAGGCGTCCCGCCGAAACGGAACGCCTGTGGAAAGAGATCGTAAGATCGGGAAAATTAGCATCACTTTTCTTCTCTTTTTTTCGGCAACGGCTGCCGTATGCGGTCTATGATCTTACATCTTTTGCGAGATGTAAGCTATTTTACAAGCGACTTCTTCTTTCATCATGCCTGTCCGAACCATGACGAAAGGGCCGGGAGCGTCTGACTGATTGTCTCGAAATAGAATCCGCCGTATTCTTTTAGTGCCCAGACTCCGATCGCGCAAACGCCTACCAACGAGGCGAGCCAGACGAGAAGCAGAACCCATTTCACGGCCCCGGCCATCGGGCCTAAGTTCAACGAGCGTCTGAAAAGCCGGTACAATAACGCCATCAAAGGAATTCCGAGCAGTAAGATACCGGAGATGCTTCCCCATACGGCCATATAGTTGGGCATCTCGGATACGAAGTACATATCCGAATCGATCGGCAGGTAACTGAATACGGCGCTCCACCCTCCGACAATCAGCGCGAAGACAACGATCAGCAGAATAAACAACACAAAGATAAACACGGGTATCAGCAGGATACCCAACAGCACGGCTCCTACTTTGAACACGGCGGCAAAGAACGAAACGATAAAATCAGCGATTTTCTGGAACTGCGTGCGCGGCGCGTTTGTACGGATATAAGCCCGCATATCGTCCGATGCTTTCTCGAACCCGTCCGTCACCGTCCGCCCGATATTTTCGAGATTGACCGGTTCGCCACGCATCACGAGCCGGTCGGTAGCCGTTCGCGCAAGCGGCAGCACGAGCCACAGTACGATGTATATGATCGTGACGGGAACCGTCATCGACACAATCAGGAGCAAGATCATGACCAGTCGCAGCAACGTCGTATCGATCCCAAAATAAGCGGCGAGTCCGCTGGCTACTCCTCCGAGCATCTTATCGTCCGGGTCTCGCATCAGTCGCTTGCGGAACTTCCCCTCGGCAGTGCCAGCCGTCGTTTCCGTAGCGGCAGAAAATTCGCTTCCGGCATTTTTTTCTTCTCCGGCAAACAGTTCTTCGGGCTTACCCATGCGCTGAATCACCTCTTCCACATGTTCTATCGTGATCACACTAAAGCCAAGGCGTATTCGCTCGTTGAGCAATTCGGAGATACGCGCTTCGAAATCACTCATAATCTCGTCCGAGCCTTCTTCACGGCTGAAATGAATGCGCAGATTGGTCAGATAGCTATCCAATAATTGATATGCATCCTCGTCGATATGAAAGACGATTCCGTTTAAATTTACGGTGAATGTTTTTTTCATTGTCTTATTATTTTATTCGTTATTTCTAATATGATTAATCGTATCGTTCAGCTCTTGCCACGAAAGCTCCAGCTCCTTCAGAAACGCTTCTCCCGCTTCCGTCAGCCGGTAATATTTCCGGGGCGGTCCCTGCGTCGACTCGATCCATTGGTAACTTAACAGTCCGCTGTTTTTCAAACGCGTAAGCAATGGATACAATGTACCTTCCACAACAATCAACCGTGCTTCTTTCAACTTCTGAATCAGATCGGAAGTGTACGACGGCTCCTTTTTTAAGAGCAGGAGGATACAATATTCCAAGATCCCCTTCCTCATCTGCGATTTTACATTTTCTGCATTCATATTGTTCTATGTTTTGGCACAAAAGTATGTATTGCAAACAACCTATGCAATACATAATACCATATTTAAAATTATTTAACATGGCGTAAATTGTCATATCCCTCCTTTTTTACATCTATATCGCTCGAATTTACAGCCCGTGGCCGTGTGCCGTTTCAATTCTTTTATTTATCTTCGTCCGCTATTTCGGAGAACCGGAATAACAACGGACCAAGCGCTTTATAGAGCGTGTGCCCGAAACCGTCGAAAAAAAAGAAAAAGAAAGGACTGTCTGATGGAAATCTTGCGTTATACGTTTTTTCAGAATGCCCTCTGGGGCGGTTTATTTACGGCCATTGCCTGCGGTATCGTGGGGACATACGTCGTTTCGCGCCGGCTGGTATTTATCAGCGGAGGCGTCACGCACGCCTCGTTCGGCGGACTGGGGTTAGGCTTTTACTTGGGGATTAACCCGTTTCTGACGGCACTCGGATTTGCCGTGCTGTCGGCTTTCGGTGTCGAATGGATGAGTCGTTCACGGCGGGTGCGCGAAGATTCGGCCATCGCCGCCATCTGGTCGTTAGGCATGGCTATCGGCGCGATCTTCATCGTGCTGACTCCCGGTTACGCCCCTAACCTCTCTTCTTATCTGTTCGGTAATATCCTGACCATTTCGCGTACCGATATTTACTGGACCGGCGGATTCGCAGCGGCCCTGAGCCTGTTCTTTACCTTATATTATCGGGCAGTCCTGTATTCGGCCTTCGATCGCGACTTTGCCCAGACGCAGGGGCTTCCGGTCAAAACCATCGAATACGTGATGACACTTTTTATTTCCGTGACCATCGTACTGTCCATCCGGCTCGTAGGCATTATGCTGCTGATGAGCCTGCTCACCGTCCCGCAGATGACGGTCAATCTCTTCACCTCCGACTTTCGTAAAATCATCTTCGGAAGCATCGGCTTAGGCTTTGCTTCGTGCGTCACCGGACTGTATCTCTCCTACATCCTCCAGATACCTTCCGGCGCATTTATCATCGTCGTACTGATTGCGTGTTTTTTAGCGGCAAAACTCTTTCACCTCATTGTACGTAAAAAATCCTCCGCGTCCGCGACATGTCCGGCTTCTCCTCCAACGCCTGCCGATCGTTCGCGCTAAGACCCGGAAATGCCAAAAGCTCAACTTGCCGGAATTGAAAATTATCCCGTACATTTGTCCTGAAAAAGCGAGAAAAAGAAGCATGGCCGAGAAAAACGAAACAGGAAAGACGGGCGAACACATCGCACGCTCCTATCTGGAGCGGCATGGCCTGACGGTTCTGCATACCAACTGGCGATTTCATCGATACGAACTCGATCTGATCGCCCGTACACAGACGGAGCTGGTCGTGGTCGAGGTCAAGACCCGTTCGAAAGGCTACCTGCTCTCGCCCGAAGAAGCCGTCGACAGGAAAAAAATCCGTCGGATCGTCGCAGCAGCCGACGCCTACGTGCAACACTTTCAAATTACTCTGCCCGTTCGTTTCGACATTGTTTGTCTGATCAAAAACGGCCATTGCTACGAGGTGGAACATATCGAAGACGCGTTCTACGCTCCCCTGAAACGCTAACCCATTTTCCGAAACGCAATGAATATAGAAGAAGTACGCGACTATTGCCTGACCCTGAAGCATACGACGGAGTCGTTTCCGTTCGATGAGGTGACGCTCGTCTTCAAGGTCGAGAACAAGATGTATCTGCTGATAGCGCTGGATGCGGCGGATCCGCATATCGCCGTCAAGTGCGACCCCGAGCAGGCCGAAGAGCTGCGGGCTCATTATGCGGCCGTCGAACCGGCCTATCATCTTCATAAGAAATATTGGAACGGCATCTATCTGGAACGGGATATGCCCGACGACGAAATCCGCCGCTGGATACGTCACTCCTACGAAGAGGTGCTCCGAAAACTGCCTAAACGAATCCGCGAAACGTATGGTCTCTGAAACACCTGCCATCATCCGTCTGCGGGAAACGCAGTCGACGAACCGGTATCTGCAGGAACAATTGCAAACCGGACATATACCGGCCGACGAGACGATTGTGGTCACCGATTTTCAGACGGCCGGCCGCGGACAGACCGGCAACACGTGGGAGTCGGAAGCCGGACAGAACCTTACGTTCAGCCTGCTCTATCATCCGGCATCGCTGCCGGCCAACGAGTCGTTCCGGATCGCACAGATCGCCGCGCTGAGCGTAAAACGTATGCTCGATCGTTATGTTCGGGACATAACCGTCAAATGGCCGAACGATGTGTACCGAAAAGAGCAAAAAATCTGCGGTATCCTGATCGAGAACCTTCTTTCCGGTAAGTTTATCGCCCATTCCATCCTCGGCATCGGCCTCAACATCAATCAGCAGATTTTTCGCAGCGATGCGCCCAACCCGGTTTCGCTCGCGCAAATCACCGGGAAGACATACGATCGGATGACCCTACTCGAAGCATGGCATACGGAATTTCGTCAACTGCGCGCATTGCTCGAAGCGGGAGATGTCGTAGCTCTTCACGCCGAATATCTCCGTTCGCTCTACCGACGCGACGGCTTTCATCGCTATCAGGATGCCTGCGGAGCCTTCGAAGCACGGATCGTCGATATCGAGCCGGACGGACACTACGTGCTCGAACGGCGTGACGGATCATTCTCCCGCTATGCCTTCAAAGAGGTGAGCTTCATCTGAGAACAACCGAATGACCTTCTGTCATATTATAGCAGCGTTCTTCCCATGCAAAATTTCGAGACGTACTCTCCACAGAATCTCCGGCTTTTTCGCTAATTTTGCTCGCATGAAACGCAGAGACAGCATGAAAAGCATGGCTTGTTACAGGAGATCGCTCCTCCGGACGCTCTTCCTCTCCCGGGTGATCGGTCTGATCATCGGGGCAGCCCTGTGTTTTTGCTGTATCACCTGCAAACAAAAGGAGGCGGCCGCTCCCGCGCCGACGGAACCGGCACAGGTAAGGCTCGGCAGCGAAAAGCGCACGAACGACGTCACCCGGTTTAACGACAGCGACGACCTCGAAAGCGATTTTCTTAATCCGCCCGCCTATGCACAGCCGCGCATCTACTGGAGATGGCTCGAAGGAAACATCTCGAAAGAAGGTATCCGGAATGACTTGACGGAGATGAAGAAAGTCGGTATCCGCGGTGCGGTCATCTACGATACCGATTCATTATCGTATGATCAGGTAGAACGTACCAAGCCGGGACCCGGCTTTATGAGTCAGGCATGGCGTGACCTGTTCCGGTACGCCTGCGAGGTGGCAGACAGCCTTGATATGGAAATCACCCTGAACCTCGGCAGCCGATGGCATAACGGAGGACCGTGGATCACCCCGGAACTGTCGTCGAAAAAATTAGTCTGGAGTCAGATCGATGTAGACGGAGGCAGACGCATCCAGACGAAACTGAATCTTCCGGAGGGTCTGCTCACACGCCCCGGCTCGGACGAACTCTACTATGTGCCGGTGGCGGTACTGGCCGTCCGCCTCGACGAGGATAACATGTACACCGCTCCACTCGAACGTTTTAAGATCAAGGCCCTGCACACCATTCACGATATCCCCGAAATCAGCGGGCTGGGTTATCACTGGGAGGCCTTTATAAAAGAAGAAGAGTCGTACGATGACGATTTCAACACGCGCCTGAGCGATATTTACGACATCAGCCACAAGACAGATGTGGAAGGCAATCTCTCGTGGGAGGCGCCCGAAGGACGTTTTCGTATCTTCCGCTTTGTTTATACCGGAACGGGGCTTCAGGTTTCGTCGTCCGGCACAGAAGGGTTAACCATGGATTTTATGAGCGCCGAGGCGATGGACGTCCACTTCGACCATAGCGCGACGGTTTTGCTCAAAGACATGCAGGGCAAACATTGCGACAGTTGGAAATACCTTCAGGACAATTGTTGGGAACCGGACGCCGCAAATTGGACGGAGTCGCTACCCCGGGAATTCAAGAAAACCAACGGCTACGACATCACCAAATACTTGCCCGTCATCACCGGACTGATTATCGAAAACCGCGACGTGTCCAATCGTTTTCTGTACGACTTCCGGCGTACCATCAGCGATCTGATCTGCAAGAATCACTACGGACGTTTCAAGGCGCTGGCGCACCAATATCGTCTGAGCATCCATCCCGAAAGCGGAGGGCCTCATCCGGCGCCGATCGACGCCCTGCAAAACCTCGGTCAAAACGACGTCCCGATGGGGGAATTCTGGCTTCGCGCGACGACTCATCGCATCCGGCCCGAAGAGCGCTTTTTTATCAAGCAGGCCGCTTCGGCCGCCCATATCTACAACCGCCGGTTCGTTGCGGCCCAAGGCCCGATGTGCATCGGCCCGATGTGGGAAGAAGATTTCCGTTACATGAAACCGACGCTCGACCGTGCGTACTGCGAAGGCATGAACCGCGTCATGCTTCATTGTTTTACGCACTCACCCGCGTCGGCGGGAAAGCCGGGCAACGCCTACTTCGCCGGCACTTGCTTCAATACGAACGTGACGTGGTGGAAGCAATCGAAAGCTTTTCTGACATGGACTGCCCGTAACTCGATGATGCTCGCGCAAGGCAAACCCGTCAGCGATGTCTGCATTTATTATGGCGACAACACCCCGAATCAGGCTTATCTCAAACACCTCATCCCCGGACTGGGCGAAGGCTATGACTACGATGTCACCAACACCGAAGTCATCCTGAACCGCATGAGCGTGCGAAACGGACGGATTGTCTTGCCCGACGGCGTCAGCTATCGAATACTCGTACTGCCCGACCGCAGAGGGATCAAAGCCGAAGTACTCACGAAGATCAAGGAACTGGTAAGAGCCGGTGCGACAGTCGTCGGGCCGAAGCCCCGAACATCAGTCGGTTTACGTAACTATCCGGATGTCGTGAAGCAGATACAGGCCGATGCAGATTCGGTATGGGGCAAATCGTTCACCGGACGGCATCACTTCGGAAAAGGACGGGTGATCTGGGGCAAACCCTTGCGAACTATTTTGCAGGAGGCAGGCGTCGCTCCGGATATGGAATACAAAAGCCGGCGTTACGGAACGTACATCGATTACATCCATCGCACGCGGCAAGACGCGGAGATTTACTACGTGGTCAACCGTAGAGAGCAGCCCGAATGGGTAACCCTCACCTTCCGGGTGAAGAAAATGCAGCCCGAAGTATGGGATCCAATCGACGGCTCCCTTACGACACAACGCATTTTCACCGTCGAGAAAGACAACCGCATCACCCTGCCCGTATTTCTCGAGCCGTACGGCTCACGATTCGTCGTGTTCCGCAAACCGGTAACGGGCACTCATTTTACCGAGCTTTCGCGTAATGGCGTCTCACTCTTTCCCCGTCTGCCGGCACATACATTCTCCGGCGCTCCGGTCGTCACCCTGCCGGACGGTTCGTTCTATTTCCTGTCGGGCAAAAAGTACGAGTTGAAGAAGCATACGGGACGAAAAATCACGCTCTACAACTACGAAACGGAGACGATGGTGATCCGTACTCCGTGGAACGTATCTTTCGATCCGGCTTGGGGAGGTCCTGAAAAGACGACGTTCGAACGACTGATCTCATGGCCGCATCATCCCGACAAAGGCATCCGTTACTACTCCGGCGCCGCCGTGTATGAGAATCGTTTTATACTGACGCCGCAACAGCGAAGAAGAAACCGGGTGATCCTTACGCTCGGCCAGGTGTACCATGTTGCCGAAGTGACGATAAACGGTCATTCTGCCGGTATCTGGTGGAATGCTCCTTTCGAAAAAGATGTAACCGAGCATGTCAAAAGCGGAGTGAATACCCTCGAGGTGAAGGTTGTCAACCTTTGGCCCAATCGCCTGATCGGCGATCTTCAGCTGCCCGAAGAGGAACGGTTTACCCGCACGAACGTCCGCAAGTTCACGAAAGACGCTCCGTTACTTCCTTCCGGACTGCTCGGCCCGGTCGGATTAACCTTTCGTCCCATTAAAAAACCGTAGGTACATCCGCCAACACAACACAAAAAAAGGGCAAACAAAGAGGTTCGCCCCTACATTGACGACCTTTGACCACTTTAACTACTCTTTCCCGGTCATTCATCGCCGACGCTCTGAATGTACAAAAGAAGTGAACAGGGACCTCTGCAAAAGTCTTTTTACCGCGAAATAACCTTTTTCTTACATCGAACTCACGTTAATCCCAGATTACGCAATAGAAGAAATAAGAATGAATTTAATTCAGGCCTTCAGCCCTCCGAACAAGGTCCGGATGTCGATACCCCACCCTTGCGGGATGGTTCTGAAATAATTCGGGCTTTCAGCCTTTTCGGACAATGGTTAATGGTTATGCGTGGTACACACCGAATCATGTACCCGGCAAATAACCATTGACAACCAACAATTGAAAAACAGCCCTGAAAGGGCGAGATAATTCAGCCCAATGCGAAGCGGAAGCGAAGCGTTGGGGAAAAAGCAATATCCCCGTTGAGAGAGCTTAAGCCTGACGTAACCATTGTCGTACATTCGCACATCCATTATTAAATGGTAAACGCCGAACAATCTATCGCGTAATTTGGGATAATTAGTATTCAGCTATCAGTAGTCATAATGTTTATACCAGCCTTTATAACTCGTAATTTCATAATACGTCATTTTAAATTTGTAACTCTCCGCAAATTCTTATAGCTTTGCATGTGTGATTTGTATATTGCAGTTAACGAAACGAATACGCCTATGTTAGTCAAAACGTATGCCGCCGCCGTACATGGGATATCAGCCACGCTGATCACCATCGAGGTCAATTGTACGAAAGGGATTCAGTTCTTTCTGGTCGGCCTGCCCGATGTGGCCGTGCGCGAGAGCCATGAACGCATCGTCTCAGCTTTGCAGGTGAACGGTTATGCTTTTCCACGCAGCCGTGTGGTGATCAATATGGCGCCGGCCGACATCCGGAAGGAAGGCTCGGCCTACGATCTTCCGTTAGCGATCGGGATTCTTGCAGCCGCCGGCACTTTAAGCGACGAGCGTCTGAGCCGGTTCATGCTGATGGGCGAACTCTCGCTCGACGGCAGCCTGCAACCGATCAAAGGGGCGCTGCCCATTGCACTCAAGGCACATGAAGAAGGTTTTAAAGGACTGATCCTGCCAAAGCAAAACGCATGTGAAGCCGCTGTAACCGACGGATTGGAAGTGTATGGCGTAGACAATATCCGTGAAGTGATCGAATTCTTCAGCGGGCAGCGTGAGTTGGAGCGAACGACGGTTGATATGTACGATGATTTTTTTCGCCGACAGCAAGATGACGGGATGGATTTTTCGGATGTGCGCGGGCAGGAAAACGTCAAGCGTGCCCTTGAGGTAGCTGCAGCAGGCGGACATAATCTGATTATGATCGGCCCGCCGGGTAGCGGCAAGTCGATGCTCGCCAAGCGCCTGCCTACCATTCTTCCGCCCCTCACGTTGCAGGAGGCTTTGGAAACGACAAAGATCCATTCCGTAGCCGGAAAAACGGGCACGAACACGGGATTGTTGGCACGGCGTCCGTTTCGGGCACCGCATCATACCATCTCCGACGTTGCCATGGTGGGCGGTGGCACTTTTCCGCAGCCCGGAGAGATCAGCCTGGCGCACAACGGCGTGCTTTTTCTCGATGAATTGCCCGAGTTCAACCGCAGCGTCCTCGAAGTGCTTCGTCAGCCGCTCGAAGACCGGCATATCAGTATCTCGCGTGCACGTTTCGCCGTCGATTATCCTGCCAGCTTCATGCTCGTGGCCTCGATGAACCCTTGTCCATGTGGCTATTATAATCATCCGTCGCGGCCGTGTGTCTGCTCTCCGGGGGCTGTACTGAAATACATGAACCGGATTTCGGGCCCGTTGCTCGACCGCATCGATATACAGGTGGAGATTGTACCTGTACCGTTTGAAAAGATATCGGAGCAGCGGCCGTCGGAGCCGAGCGAGGCGGTGCGCGACCGTGTCATCAAAGCGCGCGAAATACAGAAACAACGCTTTGCCGGACATCAGAGTCTTTATTGCAATGCGCAGATGGGTACGAAAGATTTGCATCGGTATGCTGTGCCCGACACCGAGAGCCTCGCTCTCCTGAAAAACGCCATGCAACGACTCAATCTTTCGGCACGCGCTTACGACCGCATCCTCAAAGTATCGCGTACTATCGCCGACCTCGAAGGAGCAAACCGTATAAGAGCTCAGCATATTGCCGAAGCGATCGGATACCGCAATTTAGACCGCGA
The DNA here is from genome assembly GCF_052170195.1 of Tannerella sp. Lineage (GTDB taxonomy): Bacteria > Bacteroidota > Bacteroidia > Bacteroidales > Tannerellaceae > Tannerella. Next base: position 21,372 of record NZ_JBQNAZ010000024.1, read on the forward strand.
AACGTGGGGAGCATAGAGGATCTCTGCGTCTTCTATTTTTTTCCTTCCGAAATCAGTAAGAGTTTATCGCCTTCATGCAAGCGCAGAGTGCCGTTGGGAATTAGAAATTCGTCGTTACGTTTGACAATCATCACCAGTGTGCCGGGAGGCAGATTCATGTCGCGAAGGGTGTCAGCCTCTTCAAGCATCTCGGTCGTGACGGTTACCTCCGAAAGGTCCGATCCGATTTCTTCAGGCAATTCCACACCGAACTCGTTTCCGGTCTTTTCGAGTGGAGCGGAAAGCTTGAGAAAACGCGCTGCCTGTGAGAGGGTTGTTCCCTGAACAACAAGCGAGATGATCGTGATAAAGAAAACGATATTGAAAATCAGATCGGAATCCTCGATACCTGCTACGACAGGATAAGTCGCAAAGATAATGGGCACAGCTCCACGTAGTCCCACCCACGAGATAAAAAGTTTCGACCGCATTGCGATACGCCGGAAAGGGAGTAGACAAAGCATGACACTCACCGGGCGTCCGACAAAGATCATAAACAGCCCGATGAGCAGTGCGACGAGCGCCACATCGAGCATCTCATGCGGGTTGACAAGTAAGCCGAGCATGATGAACATGATAATCTGAAAAAGCCACGTAAGTCCGTCCATAAATGTGGCGATGTCGCGACGGTGCGGGATACGGCTGTTACCGATGATGATCCCGGTGATATAGACCGCAAGATAACCGTTGCCTCCCATCAGGTCGGTAGCCGAGAGCGTGAAGAAGGCTACGGCGATGAGCAGAATCGGATAGAGCGATTGGTTGTCGATGTTCAGTCGGTTCAGCATCTTTACCGCAATCCATCCGAGCATGTAACCGACTACACCACCAACCAGAAACTGCACGATAAACATCTGCACGATCCCTCCAAACCCTGTCCCGGAGCCTGCCTGTACAATCTGTATCAGTACGATGGTTAGCATATAGGCCATAGGGTCATTACTTCCGCTTTCGAGTTCGAGCATCGGACGCAGGTTGTTCTTGAGGTGCATCTTCTGTGAACGCAGAATGGCAAAGACCGATGCCGAGTCGGTCGATGACATCATGGATGCCAATAATAGCGAAGGGATAAATGCGAAATGGATGTTTGTCCAGCCCATGCCCGACAGCCACCAGACGAAGGTACCCGTAAGCAAAGCCGTAAGCAGCACTCCTGCCGTCGAGAGCACGGTTCCCGGGACAAGCACGGGGCGGATATCGGAAAAGCGCGTATCCATACCTCCTGAAAACAGGATGATACTTAACGCCACCATTCCAATGAACTGGGCAATGTACATGTTATTGAACTGTAAGCCCAACCCGTCGCTTCCGAAAAGCATTCCCACCAGCAGGAACAGTAACAAGGTAGGGACACCGAATTTATAGCCGGTCTTACCCATCAGAATGCTTACGAAAAGTAGGATGGAACCGATAAAAAGAAAATTGTCCGATGTAATATACTCCATAGTTGTCCGTCAGCAGTCGGTTACAGCCACTTCTTTCGTTTGAAGAACCAGAGAATACCCACGACGCAAAGCACCATCAGACTCAGGGAGAAACCGTAGCCATAGCGCCAGTCGAGTTCGGGCATCGTCTTGAAGTTCATCCCGTAGATACTTGCAATCAGCGTGGGAGGCATAAAGATGACGGACACGATCGTAAAGATCTTGATAATTTTATTTTGTTGGATGTTAACCAAACCAAGGAAGGTGTCCTGCATGTATTCAAGACGTTCGAAACTGAACCGGATATGTTCAAACAAAGAATTGATGTCTTTGATCAGGATGCTCATCTTTGCTTTTGCATCGGGCGGGAAGAGCACACTCTTGATCATATTCGAGCAGACGCGCTGCTTATCCACGATGTTCTCGCGGATAATCATCGTTCTTTCCTGCAGATTTTTGATGGAAATCAGGATTTCGTTGTCTACATCTTCTTCCGATTTCATTTGGTTACTGAGCTCTGCAATCTCGCGTGTCAGTTCCTCTATCAGGTCGGCATCATAATCGACACGTGTTTCGAGGAGCGTAGTCATAACGTGATATCCTGTGGGGTAATTGCGCGAGTTAGCGAAGATTTTGCGCGTCGTTTCGTTGAACGAGGGCAAATCCTGACTGCGCACCGAGACGAGGATGTTATTTTTAACAATGAACGAGACGGTCTCTTCCTCATAATTTTTCAACAGGAAGCGCGAATTAGCCACGAGCGAGTTTTCCGTTTCCATATACCGGGAACTGATCTCGATCTCTTCCATCTCTTCCTCTTCCTGAATGTAGATTTTGAGGAACTGTTCAAGGCGGCTCTCCGTCTCTTCAGGCATATCGTTCAGATCGATCCACAGTAAATGGTCCATAGGAACTTCTTTCAGGATTTCGATATCTTTCGACATTTTCAGCCGATTCTCCTCGCGATAAAAAATACGAATTTCCGCCATGATGTTAATGGTTTAAAGTTTGTTCTACATTGCATTCCTTACTTCTCAGATACGTATCCGTCATCTTCGTGAGCCGGACGAAGTCGTCAATGCCAAGCTGTTCCGGCCGCTTGTCGAAGATCATATCGGCATAATCGGGATAATCCTTGCCCAGCAAAGGCTTCATGGAGTTGCGCAGCGTTTTACGACGCTGATTGAACGATGTTTTTACGACTTTCTTATATAGCACTTCATCGCATCCTAAATCCATGCGACTGTTCCGCGTCATTCGTATGACAGCACTCTTGACCTTGGGTGGCGGATCGAAGACCTGTTCGCTCACTGTGAAGAGATATTCCACATCGTACCACGGTTGGATCAGCGCACTTAATATGCCGTATGTCTTACGTCCGGGCGAAGCCGCCAGCCTTTCGGCCACTTCTTTCTGAATCATTCCCGAACAGCATACCACACGGTCACGATGCTCCAGGACCTTGAAAAAGATCTGGCTCGAAATATAGTACGGATAGTTACCGATGACGCAGAAGGACGAGTCATAAAGACGTTCGAGGGGCATCGAGAGGAAATCTTCGTCGATAATGCGTCCGCTGAGCGCCGAAAAATGCGTGCGAAGGTAATCGATCGAAGCGTGATCGATTTCAACGACCGTCAGGTCATGCCCCGCAGCCAGCAGGAACTGAGTGAGCACACCCGTACCCGGCCCTACCTCCAGAACGGGTAAGCCGCGATATGCCGCCAGCGTTTCTGCGATACGCTGCGCAATCCCGAGGTCTTTGAGGAAGTGTTGCCCCAAAGACTTTTTCGGCCGGATAATCGTCATCTGTTCCCAATTTTTTTTGTTTTTTTATGAAGTCGCGGCAAAGATACGAAAAAAAATGGCTCATTTTTTCTTCCAGGCTAAAAAAACGGGATTATGTTGCACACCTTTTTCGGAAGATATGTTTTGACGAACTCCCCGAATTGCACTATCTTTGCCCTCTGAAATAAAGGTTTTTTATGGATTTCAGGGCAATCATCAACAAAACAGTCAAAATCATATTGCCGCTTACGTTGGGAATCTTACTGTTCTGGTATCTCTATCGGGAACAGGATTTCGGAGAGATGATGGAAGTGATCAGGCTGGGCGTGCGTTACGATATTCTTTTGTTTTCATTAATTTTCGGTCTGGGGGCGAATGTAGTGCGCGGTCTCCGGTGGGGCATGCTTATCGATGCGCTGGGTAAACGCGTGCGACGCCGCAATGTGGTTTTTGCCGTGTTAGGAAACTATGCCGTTAATATGGTACTGCCGCGTGTCGGCGAAATATGGCGTTGCGGAGTGACGGCGAAATACGAAAAAGTTTCTTTCACGAAACTGCTTGGTACTTTGCTCGTCGACCGGGTGATGGATACGCTGATGGTGGGGCTGTTGACGCTTTGTCTCTGTGTCTTTAATATCGGCTTTTTCCGTCATTTCTTTGCCGAAAACCCTCCGACGATTATTGCAACGCTTTATCTGCTGATCCGTTCACCTTGGACGTATGTCGGGTTGGCTGGGTCCGTCGTGGCACTTTGGTTTGTTTTTGTCAAGATGAGACATTTGACCATTGTGCGTAAAGTGAGAGATATGATCGGGAATGTTTGGGAAGGTATCCGAAGCCTTTGGAAAATGGAACACAAAGCGCGGTTTATTATCCAAACATTTGCCATCTGGGGAGGCTATTTTCTGTATTTCTACATCACTTTTTTTGCGTTCGACTTTACGCGTGATCTGGGCATTCGCATCGGGCTGATCGCTTTTGCCATGAGCAGTCTCGGTGTAGCAGTGCCGGTGCAGGGAGGAATCGGCGTGTGGCATTTCATGGTGATCTCGACGCTTGTCGCCTTCGGAGTAGGCGAGACAGATGCGGCCGCATTTGCATTAGTCGTCTTTACCATACAGTCGATTTGGGTCGTTCTTACCGGGCTGTTCGGTATCTTCGCTTTGCCGCTTGCGAATCGTAAAGAGAAATCGCCGGAGACACTTCCCGAATAACGAGGAGGCTTCTTTCTTTACTTTCTATTTCGAGGGTGATGATTGATAATCTCACGGCGCAGTGACTCACGATCAATATGCGTATATAACTCGGTTGTCGTGATTTTTTCATGCCCCAGCATCAATTGAATGGCACGTAGATTGGCTCCTCCTTCGAGCAGGTGGGTGGCGAATGAATGGCGGAATGTGTGGGGACTGATCGTCTTATGAATGCCGGCCGCTTCGGCCTGCGTACGGATGATATGGAAAACCATCATGCGGGTCAGACGGGCGCCCCGCCGATTCAGAAACAGGGTATCTTCAAAGCCTTTCTTGACAATCATCTCATTGCGATCGTAGAGGTATTTCCGGATTTCGTCCAGAGCTGTCTCCGAGATGGGTACGAGGCGCTGCTTGCTACCTTTTCCTTCTACTCGGATAAATTGCTCGTCGAAATAAACATCCGAATAATTCAAGCCGATCAGCTCCGAGACACGCAGCCCGCAACTGTAGAGCACTTCGAGCATGGCACGGTTGCGTTGTCCCGTAGGAGTCGACAGATCGATGGAGTCGAGTAGTCGGTTGATTTCGCCAAGGGTCAGGGTTTCCGGGAGCTTCATCCCGATTTTGGGCGCTTCGAGCAACTCGGTCGGGTCACTGCGCAAGTAGTCTTCGAGCATGAGAAAACGGTAGAACGATTTGATGCCGGAGATGATGCGCGCCTGTGAGCGTGCCGAGATGCCAAGGTCGTAAAGTTGCGCTACGAACTGTTGCAGGTCGGCATACTCAATTTGCAGAATCGGCCGCTGCTCTTCGTCCGCGAACCGAAACAGCTTCTTCAGGTCGTCCAGATACGCTTCTACGGTATTCTCCGACAGTCCTCTTTCAAGACGTAAGTAAGTCTTGTATTTCTCAACCGGGTCGTTTTTCTGATGATGGTTCATATTGAGAATCTCAAAAAAAGCACTACTTTTGTGCGTTGAAGAACGACAAAGATAGCATATTTTAATAAAAAACGTGGTGTGAAAAAGATTCAAATCATCAACGGACCTAATCTGAATCTGTTGGGGAAACGGGAGCCGAGAATCTACGGCGACGTCTCGTTCGAAGATTATCTGGAACAATTGAGGGCTGCTTATCCGCAATGTGAGATTGCCTATTTCCAGAGTAATAGCGAAGGCGACCTGCTCGATAAGATTCATGAAACGGGCTTCGTGTGCGACGGTATCGTGCTTAATGCGGGCGCATATACGCACACTTCGATCGCGTTGCACGACGCGATCAAGTCCATAACGGCGCCGGTGATTGAGGTACATATCTCGAATGTTTACGCACGTGAGGAGTTCCGGCATCGCTCGTTTCTCTCGTGCGTATGCAAAGGAGTTATTCTCGGATTTGGAATGGATTCATACCGATTAGCGGTGGAGGCGCTTAATAAATGATTAAACATACGAAAATAGTAGCGACGATCTCAGACCAGCGCTGTGACGTCGAATTTATCCGTTCGCTCTACAAGGCGGGGATGAATGTCGTGCGACTGAATACGGCGCACATGGATGAAGAAGGGTTGAATCGCGTGGTGATGAACACGCGCATGGTCTCCGGGCGGATCGGGATTCTGATCGACACGAAAGGGCCGGAGATACGTACCACAAAAACGCTTGCTCCGATCGAGTTCAAGGCGGGCGAACAAGTGATGATGAAGGGCAGTCCCGATACGGAGACAACGCACGAGTGCATTTGTGTTTCGTATCCCGATTTCGTCAAAGACTTGTCGATCGGCAGCGGTATCCTGATTGATGATGGTGACTTGGAGTTAAAGGTAATAAAGAAAGAGGCCGACCGGCTTGTCTGTGAGGTGCAGAATAATGCGATCTTGGGAAACCGAAAGAGTGTGAATGTGCCCGGGGTACGTATCAATCTGCCGTCGCTCACGGAAAAAGATAAAAAGAATATCGAATGGGCGATTGCCAACAAACTTGATTTTATTGCTCATTCATTTGTTCGAAATAAGAAAGACGTGCAAGCTGTGCAGCGCATCCTTGATGCCCACAAAAGTGCGATCAAGATAATTGCCAAAATAGAGAATCAGGAAGGTGTCGATAATATCGGCGAGATCCTTCAGGTGGCTTATGGCGTGATGATTGCACGAGGCGATCTGGGTATCGAGGTACCGGCTGAGCGGATACCGGGTATCCAGCGTATGCTGATCCGTAAATGCGTAGAGGCAAGACGGCCTGTGATCGTTGCTACCCAGATGTTGCACTCTATGATTAACAATCCTCGGCCGACACGTGCCGAAGTGACCGACATTGCCAATGCGATTTATTATCGTACCGATGCATTAATGCTCAGTGGAGAAACGGCCTACGGCAAGTATCCTGTTGAAGCGGTGAAGATGATGGCCAAAGTAGCGCGTGAAGCGGAAAAAACAAAACTCGCGGAAAACGATATCCGCATCCCGATTGAGGGTACTGAGATGGATGTGACATCGTTCCTGGCCGAGCAGGCCGTGAAGTCGTCGGCTAAATTAGGTGTTCGTGCGATTATCTCAGACAGTTATACGGGACGTACGGCACGTTATCTGGCTGCCTTCCGGGGGCGTGCGACCGTCTTTGCCATTTGCTATCGACAGGAGGTGATGCGGATGCTCTCGCTCTCGTACGGTGTTTGGGCTGTATTCCAGCCGTGGCAACCAAGCCGGCGCCAGTATTATTACGATGCCTTAAGTCAGTTGATCACAAGCAGTATGCTTACCGAACAGGATAAAGTTGCTTACCTGAGCGGCAGTTTCGGAGAAGGCGGCGGTACGACCTTCCTCGAGATTAACGACGTACACAAGGTGCTTCAAGGAGGAGAGGAGTACCAGTTACCGACGTTTTAATATCCGATACTACGGACGTGGGCATTAAAGATTATATCCTTGAACATAGCGATGCCGAGCCTCCCATGTTGGCGAGGCTCAATCGTGACGCTCATGTAAAACTACTTCGTCCGCGTATGATTGCGGGGCCGTTGCAGGGCCGCGTGCTGAAAATGTTTTGCCGCATGCTTCGTCCCAAACGAATCTTGGAGATCGGAACGTACACGGGATATGCTACGTTTTGCATGGCCGAAGGGATTGATGAGGATGCGATCATTCATACGGTCGAGATCAACGATGAGATGGAGCCGTTCTTCCGGCCCTATTTCGAGCAGTCGCCTGATAAGAAAAAGATACGTCCTCATTGGGGCGATATATGCGAAGTACTCCCGACACTCGACGAAATTTTCGACATGGTTTACATCGACGCTGATAAGCGTGACTATTGCATGTATTACGACCTGGTTTTTCCTTTGGTGCGTCCCGGCGGACTGATTCTTGCCGATAATACGCTCTGGTCGGGGAAGGTGGTAGAGGAGAAGGCTACTTCATCCGACACTCAGACTCAGGGCATTTTGACCTTTAATAAAAAAATAAAGGCCGATGAGCGAGTCGAGAAGGTAATCCTCCCCCTGCGCGACGGACTGACCCTGATCTGGAAAAAATAACGACAGGGAGATTGGCTGCACTTCTCCGTCTCAAGTCGGACACAAAAATCATCCGTATGTAGATCGTGCGTGAGGTTCTTAATTGGCGATACCGGGAAAGATGTTAGATGAACAACAGATATTCGATTATTTAAAGGAAGGGGATGAAGAAGCGTTTTCGTCTCTGTTCCGTAAATACTACAGGGATCTGGTGTTATTTGCCGGAACGATTCTTCCCGATCGGAAGGAACTTTGTGAAGATATCGTACAGAATGTGTTCACGGATTTGTGGAACCGACGTAACGAGAGAGTTATTAAAACTTCCATCAAAGGTTTTTTATTACGATCGGTTCGGAACGGCTGTTTAGATGAGTTGCGACATGATGGAGTTGTCAGGGTACACGCCGAATACATGGCTTTTTCAAGAATAGATCGTCATTGGGAAACAGAAGAATATATCTTACATTCCGATCTTGAAAACCGGCTGAGAAAGGGCTTGGACAGACTGCCTGAAGAATGTCGTAACGTATTTGTATTGAGACATATTAAGGGTTTAAAGAATAAAGAAATAGCAACAGAATTGCAGCTATCGGAAAGAACTGTTGAGGAGCGAATGGCCAAAGCATTGAAATTTCTGCGTCATTTTTGGTGAAGTAAAGAATTACGGATTACGAGAAATGTAGTTAATGTAGGGGCGGACCTCAGTGTTCGCCCTTTTTTGTGTTATGTCGGGGAATCCGAACGCAAATTTCGCAAATCAACGCAAACACATCATTGTATACGCCCTGTGGAGACGCAATGATTTGCGTCTCTACACCGTGTACCCGGCATGACAATTAACTATTGACAATTAAATTATGCTGTCCCAACCGAAGTGAGTTACCTGATTTTCCGACCTGCAAGCGTCGCGAGGGCATGTGAAGCGCACGAAGCCTTGACTTTTTGGTTACTTTTGGATCAAGCCCAAAATAATAGAAAGAGCGCTCTGAATGACAAAAGACTGAGCGAGACGGTACATCTCCCCTTCCCCCTTTGAAAGGGGGAAGGGATGAATGCCTTCAACATCTAAACAAATAAACAACTAAACATTTACTTGTCTTTTACAACTGATGAATCACCTTCATCATCTGTTCACCCAGTCCGATGGTATATCCCTGCGAGACGAAAACGACCCGTCCGAAGGTATCGGCAATGATAAAGATCGGGAGGCTGTCGGGATTCGAGAGTTTCATCGCGTCGGTAATCATACGCGAAATCTCGCCGTTCTCATCCGTTCCGAGCGTGATGGTCGAAGGTAATTCGCCGAACTCATTCCGGTCGAAAAGTTTAAAATTTTGTTCATTTTTGAAAAGCAGGATCATACTGCGATTCCATTGTTCAAAATCGGCCTTGAGTTTCGCAATATCACGCATGGCATGGTTCGTCGGCTCCTGACGTGCACCAAGAATACCGATGACGAAGTAACCGCGTCCCGTGGTGTTGAGGATTGTCGTTTCCTCACCTTTCTCGGTACGATACTTCGCTTCGGCATTGATGTTTCCGATCACTTGAATATCGGCATCGTCGTGACGCATCACAAGGTCGACCGTCGTTTTCTTCTCTGCTTCGATGGGGAAGAAGCTCAGACGTGCCAACACCTTCCCGCTGGCCATACGCGTACCGCTGACAAGCAGGTAATTTCCTTCGTCCAACCGTAACGAGAAAGGCGATTGCAGCAGGTCTTTCCATGTATCGCCCGCCCCCATGTCGGCTTCCGTTTCAAAGTTCAGCGTCTGCAACCGGGCATCGTCCTTCAGCCGGGCAATCGTGAAATGACTATAGTACTTCGGATTGTCGAGCCCTCTGATCGGCTGATAACCGGCCGAGAGTTCTCCCTGCGAAGCATTCGCCTGACCGACGGCCGCCTCGAAATCGACGTCGAGCCATCCGCGGCAGTAATATTGGACCTTGCCGGTGACCGATTCGATACGTGCAGGGATGCCCAAACTGCGTGCCACAGCGACGAAAAAGATATTGCGTGAATGTGTATCGGCTATGCGCGCCTTCCAGACCCCTATAGGCATTATCGGGATACGTTGCGGATTCAGGTCGTTGCGCACAGTGATATGTTGTTTCACCCATTCGACTAATGCTTGCGGATTCTTGCGTGCCTCGGTTGCTAATGAAGCATCGATTCGCTCGGCGAAAAACTTCTTGTAAGGTGTCAGATACTCATTCCATATACGCGGATTCATAACGAAAAAATAGAAGAGGCTCTCAAGTTCCGAGGGAGCCTTAGAGACGGTCTTCTTTATTTCGTAAAGATTCTCCGGGATCTTCGGTGTATTGTCTAAATGATCGAGCAGGACGTCGGCGGGAGTATCGCGCAAATCTTTCTCGGAAATTCTATACAGCAGGAAGATCGCCTCGATCGGCACGCTTCCGGGTTGGGCTCCGGCCATCTCGGAGTAGATATCTTTGTGGTTGACCGATTCGCGGAGGAATTTCTCTATTTCTGCATGGTTTCCGCGGCTTTTCCGCATGATTTCCTTCAGTTCGTGATTGGGCACCGACAGTTCTTTTGCCAATGCAACAGCCATCGTGTCCGTAAAGAAAGTTGCGACGTAACGGTTTCGAATCTCGTCTTCCTCGTGCATCCGTCGGGCGTTTTCTTCTTTTTGTTCGTCAGTCACCTCACTCTCGGCAGCGATTGTACCTTCTACCGGCGGTACGATATCGAGTTCGACAGTTGCCGTGTCGCCCGGTGTTTTATCGAGGGTAATCGTTACCTCATCATCTTTCCCGAACGATACCTTATGATACCCAAACCGTCCGTCTTTCGTAGCCCATACAAGCATATCGCCTTTCCCGGCAGAGAGCGAGCACCGGCCTTCATCGTCGGTCTTCTTACGCGCCACGGAATAAAACTCGGCATAGTTATACAACTTGAACTCCACCAGCGCGTCTTCTACCGGTTTGCCTTCGCTGTCCGTCACGGTTACAACGGTCTTGCCGGTCGGTGCATAATGATCGATGACATTGATTTCCGTATAACATGCCGTCTGTTCCATCACCTCTTCCGGGCCGTTATACGCTCCGAATGCTTTGGTATGCATCAGCATGCCGCGATACGCCGGAGCGTTGAACCAGCCCAGGTTAAGTACGGGTTCAGGCTCGCAGGCACCCAGAAAATACCACTTGCCGTTGACCCACGCCTCGACCCACGCATGGTTATCGTCGGTATGGGCCCAGCGAGGCGTATACACCTGACGGGCAGGTATGCCGACCGAACGCAGAGCAGCCACCGTAAACGTAGACTCTTCACCGCAACGGCCATACGCCGTGCGTACCGACGCAAGCGGCGAGCTGGTGCGTGCATCCGACGGCATGTAAACAACTTTCTCGTGACACCAGTGATTGACCTCCAACACGGCATCGCGCAGCGACAAACCTTTTACACGATCTTTCAACTCCTCGTAAAACACCATCCGGCTCTCGTCTAAATTCTCGTTATTGACCCGCACGGGAAGCACGAAATGACGGAAAATCATTTCGGGAATATCTTTGCCCCAAGGCATCTCCTTGCGTGCAGCAAACGACGAACGCACGTTCTTCAGATAAAATTGCCCGTCGTAGTCGGCAATGTCGCCCACCGGCATGTAGGCATACAAGAACTGCATGGCCTCGCGTTCGGGCACAGTCATCTCCGTATCAAAAACGGCAAACAGGGACGAGTCGGCAAATAACTCGGCTTTCGCATCGAAATCTTTCGACACTTGATCTCGGTAAGTAGAATCGGTGATAAAATGTTCGGGCTTCTTGCATCCGAAAGTCACACACATCATCATGATTGCTCCGGCAATAAATCGATTTGCTTTCATAGTTATTTTATTTAATTTATACTCCGGCAATGCCGGCAACGTTATTGAATCGGCCAAAGGTACGAATATTTTCAGCATCGCCGGCCATAACATACCGACGATTTGCCTGTCCATCGCCAGAAAACAGATCATGCTACACGGACGAATAACATCTTCTCCTTATTTGAATCTCTTCAGAAGTGCTTTCCGTTTGTGCCTGCGTTCATCATAGCTCCGCTTAATCTCTATCCCCCGGGAAAAACAGGGTTCCATTTCCCACCCCATACATTCAATATATTTCCTCAACACATAACGATACAATTCATCTTCCACATCGAACCGGGTGAGGTTATCGAGGCACTCATATACCGTAAAATTTCGCCCGAGGGCTTTGAAGCGCATCCGGTTCGTATCGATCAGAGAAAAGGTATGATGCCCGTCTTCGCGTGTGCGGAACAGCACATTCGTCGGGTTCAGATCGCCGTGCAGAATGCTCTTTTGATGCAATGCGGCCACCAGCGCTGCAAAACCGTTAGCAATTATACGATCGAAAGGTCGCTGTGCGACAAGACGCTCGTAGATAGCCGGCGCACCATCTTCTTCCGCAAGAAAATAGCAGTAAGAAAGCAGCCCCATCCGACGTTGTTCGAGATAGGCAATCTCGTGCGGCGTACCAAAGCCGCGATGACGCAAAACAGCTGCATAGAGGTAAGCACGTTGAGCTTTTGTTTTCCTGAAAAATCCATAGATGATCCGCTGAATCAGGATCGGTTTTTTGAAACGTTTCACGACCACAGGACGTCCCGAAGGCAACACGAAACGTTTTACCTGATTGCGTTTGTCGTAAAGCATCTCTCCTTCTCCATTAAATACCATCGGCAGTCGCTTCAGAAAAGTTTCAACCTCATCGCCGGAATACGCCGGATGAATCGCGAATCTCATGCCTTATTCAGATAGTCGTTTATCTTTCGAACAATTTGCTCGGCTGTAATTTGCGACAGACAAGCCCAGTCGCCACGATGACAAGGTTTATTTCCATACGTCGAGCATGGCCGACAAGGCAGGTCGGCCTGTATCGCCAAGTCGTAAGGCTGTTTGTAGCCATAAAACCCGGCATACGGGTGGGTGGCTCCCCAAATGGAGATCACCTTCGTCCCGACGAGCGAAGCAAAGTGCATATTCGCCGAATCCATGCACAAAAAAGCATCCAGACGACTGATCAACGCCAACTCCTGATCGAGCCGGAACTTCCCAACCATGTTCCGGGTGTTCGGATATTGAAACTCCCACTGATCCAGAATCGCCTCTTCATAGCCTTTTCCGCCGAACAGGAAGATCGTCACGTCGTTTTGTCCTGACAGGGCTTTAACCACTTCTTCCATCTCGTCGGTAGGATAAATCTTCCCGCGATGCTTGGCAAACGGCGCAATGCCGATCCATTTATCTTTCTTCTCACCGGCCATGGATGCAATCAATGTATCATTGACAGGGTGTTGCTCGTCGTACAAAGAAACAAACGTATCGGTAAAATGGAATCCGGCAGCCCGAAACACATCGGCATAACGCGCCGATACGGGACGCAAAGGACGGATAGTCTTCGGGGGTCTGCCGGTCAGGTATTTCCGTTCCTCCCTTATCTTATCAACTCGATATACCGGCTTACGCTGCAACCGAAAGGTAAAATCGATCACCCTGCTGCGAATGACATTATGCAAATCGAGAATCTTATCGAACTTATACCCGGTCAGGGCAAAGGCAAAGCGCAACACGCCCCACAGCGTCTTTTCCGTACTGTGCGTGTTAAGGCCGATGATTTGTACATTTTCGGGACGATGGATGAAAATCGGTATCAGGAATGATTGGGTCAGTACGGTAAACGAATCCTGAGGATTTGCCCGCGCCACCGAATAAATGACAGGGATGGTCATCGCCACGTCACCGATTGCCGATAATCTTATGATCAATACTTTTGCCATTCTCTTGTGTCAAAAATCATACGCTCAGCACAAAGATACGATACTAAATCGACTCGTGCAAGTTTTCACCGCCCAGAACACGCTCGATTACGACAGGGTAATGCGCATATTCGAGGGCATGCACTTTGGCCGCCACATCTTCGGGTGTATCGGTCGGCGTGACCGGACAACGCGCCTGAAAAACAGCTTGTCCTTCATCATACCGGTCATTGATATAATGGATGGTAATCCCTGATTCCGTATCGCCCGCGGCCACGACAGCCTGATGCACGCGCATGCCGTACATACCTTTTCCACCATGTTTGGGGAGCAAGGCCGGGTGAATATTGAGAATTTTTTCCGGATAAGCATGTAAAATGACATCCGGAATCTTCTTCAAAAAACCCGCCAACACAATAAAATCGGCAGCATCTTCGGTCAATTTTTTCAAAACGGGGGTGCCATCCGCAAAACTTTCTTTCGGAAAAGTCACGGAAGGAATTCCCAACCGTTTTGCACGATGATGTACCCCGGCAGAAGCATTTTCGGAATACACAGAAATCACTTCAACTATCTTATTATCACGAAAATATTGTATAATATTCTCTGCATTTGTTCCATCGCCCGAGGCGAAAATAACGATCCTTTTCATAGCCTTTTCAAAAACGAGAAATGCACAAAAAACATAAAAATGTGCAATATTCGGCTTTTTTTGCTTTAAAAATTTGTTCTGTAAGATAAAAAATTCTTTCCTTTGCACTGCAAAAATAGAAAGTATTGCAAAAACAGTATTCATTTAAATTAAAAAATTATGTCTGATGTAGCATCTCGCGTAAAAGCGATTATTGTTGACAAATTGAGTGTTGAAGAATCGGAAGTAACAAACGAAGCAAGCTTCACGAATGATTTGGGAGCAGACTCTCTTGACACGGTGGAGTTAATCATGGAATTTGAAAAAGAGTTTGGCCTTTCTATTCCGGATGACCAGGCTGAAAAAATCTCTACGGTAGGAGACGCTATTGCTTATATTGAAGCAAACGCGAAGTAATCTGCTTTTTATTCAGTATGGAATTAAAAAGAGTAGTAGTAACGGGTCTCGGTGCTCTTACTCCTGTCGGCAACAACGCCGCGGAAACGTGGGAATCGTTGCAGAAGGGAGTAAGCGGCGCAGGGCCTATTACTCAATTTGATGCATCCAAGTTCAAGACACAATTTGCCTGCGAAGTCAAAGGATTCGATCCGTTGCAGTACTTCGACCGGAAAGAAGTACGTAAGTACGACCGGTATGCACAACTCTCGCTCGTCGCAGCGACCGAAGCCGTGACCGACTCGGCATTGGACTTGGAAAAGGAAGACTTGAACCGGATTGGAGTGATTTTTGCCGCCGGTATCGGAGGTATCCGTTCGTTCGAAGACGAAGTACGGGACTACGATCCGGAACGCGGACCACGCTTTAATCCTTTCTTTATACCTAAAATTATCGCAGATATTGCCGCCGGTCATATCTCGATGAAATATGGTTTCAGAGGCCCGAACTTTGCAACGGTTTCGGCATGTGCTTCCTCGACGAATGCCATTGCCGACGCGTTCAATTATATCCGTTTAGGCAAAGCTAACGTGATCGTGGCCGGAGGTGCCGAAGCTGCCATCGCCATCGTGGGCGTGGGAGGTTTCAACGCCATGAATGCGCTCTCGACACGTAATGATTCGCCCCAGACGGCTTCCCGTCCGTTCAGTCAAAGCCGCGACGGTTTCGTCATCGGAGAAGGAGCAGCTTGTCTGATCCTCGAAGAGATGGAACATGCTCTGGCACGCGGTGCGAAGATTTACGCCGAAGTAGCAGGAGCAGGTCTCTCGGCAGACGCTTACCATCTCACGGCAAGCCATCCCGAAGGATTAGGCGCGAAGCTGGTGATGCGAAATGCGCTGGAAGATGCAGAAATGAAACCGGAAGAAATCGACTATATCAACGTACATGGCACGTCTACTCCTGTGGGCGACATATCCGAAGCAAAAGCCATCAAGGATGTCTTCGGTGAACATGCCTACAAGCTGAATATCAGCTCGACAAAATCAATGACTGGTCACCTTTTAGGTGCTGCCGGCGCGTTGGAAGCCACAGCCGCTGTGTTGGCCGTACGCGATGATATCGTTCCTCCGACCATCAATCATGTCGAGGGCGACGACGATCCGGAGATCGATTATAAACTGAACTTTACGTTTAACAAAGCACAGAAACGCGTGGTACGGGCTGCATTATCCAACACGTTCGGATTTGGTGGGCACAATGCCAGTGTAATTGTGAAAAAATTTGAAAAATAGACGTGTGTTTGTTCTTTCAACGACTAAAAAGGCTCTTTATTCCTCGGAATAAAGAGCCTTATCTGTCTTTATCCCAACTGTTGGGATTCCATCCGAACAATGTAAAACTCTACGAACAGGCGCTAACACACCGCTCGTCGCACTTACCCGACGGTAAACGTCCGTGCAATAACGAACGACTCGAATTTCTTGGCGATGCCATCCTCGGAGCAACTGTGGCCGATATTCTATACAAACATTTTCCGAACAAAAAAGAAGGTTTTCTGACCAGCGTACGCTCTAAAATCGTACAGCGCGAAACCTTGAACCGTATAGCCCTCGAAATGGGGCTCGACAAGATGACCGTTGCCTCCATTCGCCCAAACTCTCACAACAACTATGTATATGGCAATGCACTCGAAGCGCTGATCGGAGCCATCTATCTGGATCACGGATATCGGAAATGTTTCAAGTTTGTCAAGGAACGAATGATCGGTCATTATCTGTCGCTGGAAAAATTAGCCCGCAAAGAGATGAACTTTAAATCAAATCTGCTGGAGTGGGGACAAAAAGAGAAATTAAGAATTGATTTCGAACTCACGGACACATACTCAGACAAAAACAAAAACCAAATATTCCATACCGCTGTATCGGTTGGAGGTAATCCGTTAGGTACAGGCACAGGCTACACAAAGAAAGAGTCGCAACAAGCAGCTGCCAAGAAAGCGATTCGAAAAATTCGCACAGATAAAAACGTGCAAAGCCTGATCGCCGAACTGAAACGCCAGTCTTCACCCGAACCCGAGGAAACTCCTATCCACGAAGAGTAACGCTTTCCCCGTACTGTTTTTGTAGGAAATCACTGAGCATTTATTTCCTAGAAACAAATTCGTTACAATACGTCTATCCCTAAATTTTGGATAGCATTCTTTTACCCTGACTAACCATCAGGTCATTGCTGTCGGATAAAAATGATCCTGTCCTAAAAAAGTGTGTAAAGTAGATTTTTATTCATTGTTGTCCGATAAAAAGACACTATTTCTTTCGAAAACAACTTTTATCGGACAGCATTGATTCTATTGGTTAAAAAAATAGATAATTGATGGATAACACTTTATCAACCTATTCAATGCTTGAGCGCAAAAAACATTTAGGACATTATTGCGGATAGCTATATTTTAGCCCGTGTTATTACAAATACGAACTTGGAGAAAGTTGGCTATGCAACCTTGCCTGATTTATATCTCGAATGGAATAGAAAATAGGAATCGTCGTATGCGGAATCGCATCTACTACGGTGGTGTAAGAGATCGGATAATGATAATAGGAGGAAAACGACCTTCGCCATTTTCCTCCTACTTGATTGCTTGTTTCAAGCAGACAGTTGGATTAGTCTAACTGCGGTCCCGAAGGGATCAATGCCTTAGCAGCATCGTTGTCGCAGTACTGCTCGAAGTTCTTGATGTACATCGCGGCCAGTTTCTTGGCTTTGGCTTCCCACTCGGCAGCGTTGGCATAAGTCGTACGCGGGTCGAGGATATCGGATACCTTTTCCAGTTTGGCCGGAATGGTGAGGTTCATAATCGGAATGTGTTTTGTTTCCGCTTTCTCGATTGAGCCGTCGATGATGGCATCGATGATGGCACGGGTATCTTTCAGCGAGATCCGTTTTCCGGTGCCGTTCCATCCCGTGTTTACCAAGTATGCTTTGGCGTTGTGCTTACTCATCTTTTCCACCAGACGTTTGGCGTACATCGTGGGGTGAAGCGTGAGGAACGCTTCGCCGAAAGCGGGCGAGAAGGAAGGTTGCGGTTCGGTGATGCCGCGCTCGGTTCCGGCCAGTTTCGAAGTGAATCCGCAGAGGAAGTGATACTGCGCCTGATTGTTGTCGAGGATCGATACCGGAGGCAATACGCCGAAGGCGTCGGCCGAGAGGTAGATGATCTTGTCGGCATGTCCGGCACGCGAAGGCAACACGATCTTATTGATGTGGTAGATCGGGTAGGAAACACGGGTGTTTTCGGTCGTCGAGCCATCGGCGTAGTCGATGTTGCCTTGGTCGTCCACCGTTACGTTTTCGAGCAGTGCGTCGCGACGGATGGCGCGCCAGATGTCCGGTTCGTTTTCTTCGCTCAGGTTGATCACCTTCGCGTAGCAACCGCCTTCGTAGTTGAACACACCGTGGTCGTCCCAGCCGTGCTCGTCGTCGCCGATGAGGTAGCGTTTCGGGTCGGCCGAAAGGGTGGTTTTACCCGTTCCGGAGAGTCCGAAAAATATGGCCACGTCGCCGCCCTTGCCCACGTTTGCCGAGCAGTGCATCGAAGCGATGCCGCGCAGGGGCAGATAGTAGTTCATCAGTGAGAAGATACCTTTCTTCATCTCACCGCCGTACCAAGTACCGCCAATCACCTGTATTCTTTCGGTCAGGTCGAACAGAGTGAAGTTTTCGGAGTTCAGTCCGTGCTCCTGCCATTTGTCGTTGGTTGTTTTCGAACCGTTCAAGCAAACGAAATCGGGTTCGCCGTAGTGCGCCAGTTCGTAGTGCGAAGGACGGATGAACATGTTGGTTACGAAGTGAGCCTGCCAGGCTACTTCCATCACAAAACGCACTTTCAGGCGAGTGTCTTCGTTCGTTCCGCAGAAAGTATCCACCACGTAAAGTTTTTTCGCTTTCGAGAGCTGTTCAACCACGCGGCTTCTGCAGTAATTGAACGCTTCCTTCGTACACGGACGGTTGATGGTGCCGTCCCACCAGAGGGTATCTTTGGTAACGTCGTCTTTTACAAAATATTTGTCTTTAGGCGAACGGCCGGTGAATTTACCGGTGTAAACAGCGGTGGCGCCGCTTTTGGTGAGTTTTGCCTTTTCGAATCCTTCGTTGGACGGATTCATCTCATCCTGAAACAATACTTCGTACGACGGATTGTGTACAATTTCGAAATTGCCTTTGATGCCGTACTTGCTTAAATCTAAATTTGCCATTTTACGTTTAAGAATTAATTGATTAAATATTATATAATGTTCTTTTTCTCTTTGTTTTATTCTTGTCAGGAATGATAACCTCTTCCTTATTCGGGTTACAAAAGTACGATGATTTTTCGGAATAGACGATTCAATTAAAGAAATTTTTCTCTATTTCTGATTTGTTTTTGAAGATGCAGATTGATTTTGTCATATTTACCTGTCGGATATCTCTTCTTCCGAAAGTTGGCCTTGTGTTATTTTCTTCGTTCGCCTACGATCAGGAAGGTTTCGTCTTTGACCGCATCGGGGAGAAGGATACCGCGTAACTGGAGGCTTCGTACCCAACCGGCGACTTCCTCTTCACGCAGGGTGTAGAGGACTTCTCGAAATTCTTCGACAGCGTTATCGGAATAAGCGTCCGACGGTGTACCGCGATAAGCGTCCAGCTCTTCATCGTCATAATATTCGACAGTTCGGCTGACGGCTGCCAGCAGGCTATCCCGTTCGCACAATTCATGCTGCCCGCAACATTCTGAGGAAGCAGCGACATCAGTCGACGGCTCATCGTCGTCAACGTGCTCAATCTCGCCGCGCTCATACCTGCGGCGTCGCACATACCTTTCCCATTGTCCCAGTCCTGCGGCAATCAATCCCAGTACAACGATACTTAACAGAATATACCACATAATCACCATTCCATTTATTTTATCTATCCGATTAAGAGTTTGTTTGAAATCCAGCGGTTTGAAGATCGTCCCAAAAGCAGGGATAGCTTTTTGACACGACTTCGGGGTTTGCGATCCTGATCCCTTCTTTCCGCCACAGCGCGACAGGAGCAAAGGCCATCGCCATCCGATGGTCGTCGTAAGTAGCGATGACCGGTTCCGGCTCGGCTTCGCATCGGCTGCCATCCCATTCAAGGACCTTCCCGTCGTGCTCTGTAAGCATGACGCCGAGTTTGCGCAGTTCCGTCTGTAACGCTGTCAATCGGTCGGTTTCTTTGATCCTCAGACTCTGCAACCCGCTCAACCGAAAAGGAATGCGCAGCACGGCACAAGTCACGGCAAGCGTCTGAGCCATATCGGGGATGCGCACACAGTCGTAGTCGAAGCGGCCCGGCAGGGTAACGGCACGTCGCGTAAGCCTGACACGCCCTTCGGATGTAAAGTCAGTGTATACGCCGAACGACCGGAAGAGCGACGCGATGGTTGCATCACCCTGCAAGCTGTCGGGAAGCAATCCGAGCAGTTCCATCTCGACCGGCGTTTGCGACAGAGCCGCTATTTCGTACCAATAGGAGGCCGCGCTCCAGTCGGCTTCGACCGTAAAGGGTATGGGACGAACAGTCTGCGGACGGACGGTAAATGTCTGCCCTTCTTCTTCGACGGCGATACCGAATTGCCGCATAAGCGCGATTGTCAAGCGGAGATACGGTTCGGAGACAAGCGTGCCCGTCAGGTGCAGACGTATTCCGTGCCTCGTGGCGGGAGCTATCATCAGCAGGGCGGAGATATATTGAGAGCTGACGCCTGCGTCGAGGGTTACTTCTCCTCCGCTCAAGCCTCTGCCGGTAATCTTCAGCGGTGGACAGCCTTCTTTTTCCAGATAATCAACCTCCGCGCCGAGCGTACGCAGGGCATCGACCAGTATGCGGATAGGTCGGTTACGCATCCGATCCGTTCCGGTGAGTGTCCGACAGCCGGTTCGGGAAGCGAAGTAGGCCGTGAGAAAGCGCATGGCAGTGCCGGCGGCCCGAAGGTCTACGGTCTCACAGTCGGTACGTAGCGCATCGAGCATCACAGCCGTATCGTCACTGTCGGAAAGATTGTACAGTGGCTGCGGAGCGGGAGATAAAGCATTGAGTATCGCCACGCGATTGCTGATGCTTTTGGAGGCCGGCAAGGAGATCGTCGCACAGATGTTATTGTTGGGGGCTTTGACTGTTACATCCATAATCGACCGCAAAATTACACAATTCTTCGTAACGATATCGAGGGTTAAGCAGGTGTTGGGATAAGGGTTTGTTTAATTTGTGTTAAATCGACACTTTTGAGCATCTAAAGAATGTGAATTCGGAGAATTTATCTTAGTTTTGCAGTCCGTATTCAGGACGCATGGGAAAGATGTGACGAAGCTATTGGAAGACATATAAATAAATATAAATTTAACAACACGCATCATGAACAAAAAGATTTTTCTGCCATTCCTTGCAATGGCCGTAATTTTTGCATTGACTTCCTGTTCAGGGAAGTTGAAGCCGTTATCAACTGACTATATCAAAGCTGATCCTCAGCCGCTCGAAGTAGTGGGCGGTCAGGTGCCTGTCACCATCAACATTGCCTATCCGGCGAAGTGGTTTAACAAAAACGCCGTAGTGACGATTACGCCGGTGCTGCGTTATGCTACCGGCGAGACTTGGGGAACGGCTTATACTTATCAAGGAGAAAAAGTAAGAGCCAATAACCCGACGATACCGTACGGTACGGGAGGGAATGTGACGATGAAGTCGTCGTTCAAATACAAACCGGAGATGAAAAAGTCGGCGCTGTACCTGACATTCGATGCTAAGATTAAAAATAAGGTAGTGCGTCTGCCGGACATCAAGATTGCCGACGGGATTATAGCCACATCGGCGCTTGCCAATGCGGCAACTGCTAATCCGGTAGTCGGAGCAGACAAGTTTCAACGCATCATTAAAGAAGCTCACAACGCAAATATCCTGTTCCTGATTCAACAAGCCGAACTTCGTTCGAATGAACTGAAAAAGAACGAGCTGAGTGACTGGAAAGACCGGATCAAAAGTGCCAATGACGCTCCCAACCAGAATGTATCGGTTGAAGTTTCTGCTTATGCATCGCCCGATGGCGGCTTGAAACTGAACGAAACGCTGGCTGAGAAACGCGAAGCCAATACGACGCGCTATGTGAAGGGTGAATTGAAAAAGCAGAAAATCGACATCCCCGTTGATGCCAATTACACCGCGCAGGACTGGGAAGGCTTCAAGGAGCTGGTATCAAAATCGAACTTGCAGGACAAGGATTTGGTCCTCCGCGTATTGTCGATGTACAAAGATCCGGAAGAACGTGAACGCGAGATCAAGAACATCTCGTCCGTATTCAAATCGCTGGCCGACGAGATTCTGCCACAGCTGCGCCGCTCACGTCTGACGGCCAATATCGAAATCATCGGTAAGTCGGACGAAGAAATCAGCCGTCTGGCTCAGGCAGACCCCAAAGCGCTGAATGTGGAAGAGCTGCTGTATGCCGCTACCCTGACGGATAACGACACGGATAAGGAAGCCATCTATACGAAAGCCAGCCAGCAATTTCCGGACGACTACCGTACATGGAACAATATCGGGATGCAGCGTTTCTATGCGGGCGATCTGAAGAAAGCAGAAGAGATGTTTAATAAATCGAACAGTGTGAAGCCGAACAGTGAGGCGAACATCAACCTCGGTCTCATCGCCCTCACGAGAGGAGAGAAGGAAAAAGCTCAGCAACTGATTGGCGGCGCTTCGGACGTAGCCGGGCTGGGCGAAGCGCTGGGCATCCTTTACCTTGAACAGGGCGACTATGCGAAGGCGGTCAGCTCGTTCGGCGCGGCGAAGACGAACAATGCCGCTTTGGCTCAACTTATGACGAAGGATTATAGCAAGGCTTCGCAAACACTCAATGCGGTGACGCGCCCGGATGCCGTAACGGATTATCTGAAAGCCGTCGTAGCCGCGCGTACCAACGATACGGATGGCGTGATCAACAATCTGAAAGCCGCGATCGGTAAAAAACAGTCGCTGGCCAAAGAGGCAGCCAACGATCTCGAATTTGCGAAATACGCAACGAACTCGACTTTTATAGACGTGATTCGATAATCGTTTTGTTTTTATACCCAAAGGGCGGCGAAATCTTGAAAAAGGATTTTACCGCCCTTTATTATTCCAAACCGTATGAAAAAGTACTTTTTATTGATCTGTACACTCTGCATGATCACAGCCTGCAACCAGAAAACGGGCAAAGCAAGGCAGGACAACGCGGCCGAGCAAGATTCGACGAGCTTGTCCGACGAAGGATTACGTTCTTTGTATACCGACTGGAAAGTCATCGACCAAAAAGATTACACCATCCGCTATCCGAAAGACTGGATGCGGAAAACCGATGTGGAAGGGTCGGAGTTTTTCATCTATTCTCCGCAAACAGATGCCGACGATCAGTTCCGGGAAAATATCTCGCTCGTTACCGAGAACCTGAAAGGCACGGGATATGACCTCGACCAGTATGTCAAGGCCGCCCTGAAGATGCTTCGGGAAAACATCATTGAGAGCAAGCGCATCCAACGTGCCGGACGCGACTGCCAAATGGTCGTCTATACCCAAAATTTTCCGGAGAAGTTCACGACCAAAAACGAACTATATATCTGGGTAAAAAATGGAAAAGCATACATGCTCGCTTTCAGCTATGTAATCGCGGACGATAATCCCGCACAATCGGCCGGAAGGGAAATTCTGCGCACTTTCGTACTCAAATAGCGGATAGAACTATATGTATCCGTAACCGGCATTTGCAAAAAAAAGCGAAGATGACCATTAAACGAGTATGTCTTATTTATTTTTTGAGGGGAAAATCGTACGCGAATGCCCACAAACGGATCATACCGGCCAAAACGCAGACATGAAAATGAGATAAACAGATCAAGTATGGCAAGAATATACGATAATATAGAAACTAAATTTGCAGAAGGGCTGCAGGGGATTATTACCAATGCAGGAGTAAAGCGTGTGGACTTTTGCGTAGGATATTTCAACAAGATTCTTGCCATTCATTATGGCTTTACCGAAAGAGGCGCTGGACTTTATCATTAACTACGACATCACGTACCGTATGGGTGACGAGCTGAATGAAGAATAAAAGATATAATCATGATGGAATCAAACAGAGACGACAATATGCTCATCTACAGGTCGGAAGATGGAAAAATCAAGATAGATGTCCGATTCG
>NZ_JBQNAZ010000025.1:0-45328 GCF_052170195.1 Tannerella sp.
TAAGATAAAGGATCGTTTCCTTAAGATGAAGGAATGCTTCCTTAAGATAAAGGAACGTTTCCTTAAGATGAAGGATCGCTTCCTTAAGATGAAGGATCGTTTCCTTGAGATATATTCTTATCAATAGAGGATGAAATGTTCCTCAATCCGTATCCGAAGTCGAATTTTGTTGAGTATTATGGCTTGTCATTTCGTTCAGATACGTCTCGATATGACGCTTTTTCTTTTCTTCCAGAATCTCGTCGGTGGCAATCAGGATACCCGTTTCTTCGACATTGCCGAACTCACGATTGATGGCTGTGCCGAATGTACGCATCTTGGGCGAAAGGCTCATATACGCACTTACCAGAGGAGGGACATTGATGCCGTATTTCCTCACTTCCTGATTTAACACTCTGAGATTGTCTTTGAAGTGATCGTGGCAGAAGAGTCGCTTCATCTTTTCTTCGTCCATTCCGGTCTTCAGCGGAGCAATGGGCTCAACCAATTGGTCGGGATCCGGGAAATGCAGGCGGAGAAAATATAGAATCATATCCCGCGCTTCCACGTTGTAGGTCGTGTACATCGTCACTTTTCCGTAGAAGTATTTCATGGCCGGATCGATGACTGTCAGCGCTCCTAATCCGTCCCACAAGTTATCGAGTACGAAAATGCCTTTGGATCGTCCGAGCGTTGCCTGATAATCGAGCGAAACGAACGAGCGTCCCAACTCGACGGTATAAGGCAGATAATCGACCAGAAAACGTTTCGAAAAATGAAACAGGTGCGCCGTAGCCAGAATCGGTTTTCCCTGCGTATCGTATTGCACATCCGACCCGAAGAGAAAGCGATAGCCTCCCAGTATTTGCTCGTCTTCCGGACTCCAGACAATCAGTTGGCGGTAGCCGCGCTCCATGGTGTCGAACTCGTCGATATCGGCAGCTTTTCCCGTACCTCCGCCGTAATGACGAAAAGCGATTTCGCGTTGACGCCCGATTTCGCGCATGACGTTCGGAGAGTCATGTGCCGTCACGATATAAATTTCGTTGTCCGATTTATTCGTTCGCCGCAATCGTTTTTCCGGTGTCAATTCTTTTTTCAGCAAGGCCGTTTCGACCGGCCGGATAATTTTCTGCATACGTTTATTTTTCGCTCAACTGATATACTTCCTGTTTGACCCATTTAGCCCATTCTGCGGGGTTCTTACTCCCGTCGAACGTTTGCCATGGGATTGGTTTTCCTATATAAACAGGGAATGTTTGATGTTTGTTCCGAAACATTTCGTCGGGCAAATAAAGCATTTCAATATTCATTTTGAAGCCCATTCGCTTGCGGATACGTGCCAAGCGATAGAAGAAGTCGGAGTTACGCCCTTCAAAGAAAACGGGCACTACGTCTCGATGATATTTGACGGCGTTTCGCACAAACGATTTTTTCCATTCCGTGTCTTCGATGCGTCCGTTTTGTTTGCGCGAACAGAGCCCGGCCGGGAAAGTGAGTATCTGACAATCCGATGCGAAGGCCTCATTCAGCTGTATGGCGGCTTCTTTCGTTTGAGCGCCATGCTTGTTGATCGGGATAAAAAGAGAGCGCAGGTTCGGGATAAACAGGAGCAGGTCGTTGACGAGGCAACGGATCTGTTCTCCATATCGTTTACCCAGCAGCGCTGTCAGACAAATGCCGTCCAGCCCGCCTAACGGATGGTTCGACACAAAGAGGTAACGTCCCTCCGGTGACGGCAAATGTTCTTCGCCGATGAGGCACATAGTCAGATCGAATTCGCGGATTAGCGCGTCCATGAAAGCGACACCGTCGAGGGCGGCATAGCGTTTGAGGATGCGGTTCAATTCGTCCTGATGAATCGTGCGGATCAGGTAATTCACGACACATGCGGGAATTTTTTTTGAAATTCGGGGCGCTTTCTCACGTAAGACAGTGCGCACATCGATGATTGGTGTTTGTGCTTCCATCGTCCGACAAAGATAAGCAGATGCCGTTTATAAAAGCACTTTTTCGCTGTTTTTTTATGTCTTTTCTTCGATGAGGAGGTAAGATGCAGATCCTGCAGGCGTGTCGTGGATTGGATATCAGTGTCGTTGTGTCAAATTTTCAGTGATGTCTGGAGGTTTCCGGAAGTATGTATTCTGCGGTGGCAACGTGTGTTCTGTCTACGGGGAAAGCGTTAAAAACGGAGAGATAACATCTTGCAAAAAAACTGCTTGTCGGAGAAAAACGGGACTGTTGAAAACTTTCCTTCTCGAATGGTTAGCAAATTCTTGAGAATGTGTACCTTTACGCCTCGTTAAGCGTGTTAGTGAAACGACTGTTTGCGGAATGGTATTGAGAATGAATAAAAAAGAAAGCACTTATCATATCCCGGCTTTGTTCGACGAAAGTCTGGACGGTTTAGCTGTTCAGCCTTCGGGTATTTACGTCGATGTCACTTTCGGCGGAGGCGGACACAGTCGTGGGCTTCTGAGCCGTCTGGGTGATGAAGGGAGACTCTACGGGTTTGATCAGGATGCCGATGCCGAAGCAAATATTCCGGACGATCAACGTTTTGTTTTTATTCGCAGTAACTTCCGTTATTTGTCCAATTTCCTTCGTTATCACGGCGTATCGCAGGTCGACGGGATTTTGGCGGATCTCGGTGTATCGTCTCATCATTTCGACAACGAGGAGCGGGGGTTTTCTTTTCGCTTCGATCAGGCTTTAGATATGCGGATGAACAATCGTGCGGGACAAACGGCCTTTGATATTCTCAATACGTATCCGGAAGAAAAACTAAGCGATCTGCTATATCGTTACGGAGAGTTGAAGGAGGCGCGAAAAATGGCCTCACTCATTGTTCGGTCACGTAGCGAGCATCCGATCGTGTCAAGTCAGATGTTGATCGAGTTGTTGCAACCATTCGTTCGTAAGGAGAAAGAGAAAAAGTTTCTGGCGCAGGTCTTTCAAGCCTTACGTATCGAGGTGAACGATGAGATGAATGCTTTGCGGGAGATGTTGCAGCAGGCCTTGAAAGTGCTGAAGCCGGGCGGGCGGTTGGTCGTTATCACTTACCATTCGCTCGAAGATCGGCTGGTAAAGCATTTTATGCGGAGTGGCAATTTCGAGGGGGAGAACAAACAGGATCTTTTCGGTAATCGGCTAAGTTCTTTTCGCTTGATAAATAATAAAGTGATAACGCCTTCGGAAGAGGAGACCGACAGGAATCCTCGTGCCCGGAGTGCGAAATTACGGATTGCAGAAAAAAACAACATGGCATGAGTGAAACAAACAAAATAAATCCGAAAAAGAAACGGCAGTTATCTCCGCTCTATATTTTGGGAGGAGGTATTCTGAAAGAAGATTTTATTGTCAGACATACGAAGCTGATCGTATTGATAGTCGGTTTGATGTTTGTATTTATTAGCAATCGCTATACGTGTTTACTCAAACTGCGCGAAATCGATAAGTTGCAGCAGGAGCTGAAGGATGTGAAATACGAATCGTTGGCCATTTCGGGACAACTGATCGGGAATAATCGTCTGTCACAGATTGAGTCGTTGGTAAAAGAAAGAAGGCTGGATTTGGAAAGTCCTCAGACACCTCCTTATATCATACAGAAATAAAAGTAGTATGGCGAGGTTTGAAAAAGAAGAAATGGAAGAAAAAGAGTCGGGTGACGGGCATGTTTTGACACGTTACCTGATTGTTGTGTTGCTACTTTTGCCGGTAGTAATCGGGATTCTTTTCTTTACTTTCAAGGTCGCTTTTGTCGAAAAAGACAAATGGAACAAAGTGGCCGAAAGTCAAAAAAAACCGAACCGATTAGTGAACCCTAATCGTGGAAATATCTATTCGGCCGACGGAAAACTGTTAGCAACCAGCGTGCCCCGATATTACCTGTACATGGATTTTCAAGCCAGCGGATTTCAAAAGGGGACCAGAAAATCGAAAGCCACCATCGATACGTTTATGCATTCATCGCATAACGGAATTGATTCCCTTGCCTACTATCTTTCACGCAAACTTAAAAATCGATCGGCAGCAGGTTATAAAGCCCATTTGCTGCGCGGACTCAAGTCGAAAAGCCGTCAATATCCGGTGTATGAAGGACGTGTTTCATATATTGATCTAAAGGAAATCCGTCAATATCCTTTTTTCCGGCTCGGCCGGAATGTGAGCGGACTTTACGAAAAAGAGATGGTACAACGACAGAAGTTGTTCGGTACGTTAGCTTCGCGTACTATCGGCGACATCTACAACGAGATAGAAACGGGGGGGCTCTCAAAAGGTAAAAATGGTCTTGAACTCGAATACGATACGCTGCTGCACGGTCAGGCGGGTTATAACTCCGTGATGCGCGTGGGAGGCCGGTGGACAAACGTGATTGCTCAGGAACCGGTCGATGGGTTGGATATCCAAACAACTATCGACACGCATATACAAGACTTGACCGAGAAGGCCCTGGTGAATAAACTGAAAGAATTGGATGCGGCTTCCGGCATTGCCGTGGTCATGGAGGTGCAAACCGGTGAAATTAAGGCGATATCCAATATGGAGCGTGTACGTCCCGGCGTCTATACCGAGACAAAAAATCATGCTGTGGCCGACGAAATCGAACCGGGCTCGACTTTCAAGGTGGCTGCCATGATGGTAGCCATCGAAGACGAGATATGCACTCCCGAGACGCTGATAGATGTTGGAAACGGGACCTATACCGTCAGCGGACGCACCATCAAGGATCATAATGCCCATCGAGGAGGATACGGAACGATTACGGCAGCTCAAAGCATTTGGTATTCTTCTAATGTGGGAGTCGCTAAAATTGTATTGAAAGGTTACGGCAGCCGCCCGAAAAAATTTACGGACGGCCTCAAACGAACCGGAGTAGACGCCGATCTCCGCTTGGAAATACCGGGGGCGGGACGTGCCAAGATACGTACACCCGAAAGCCGGAACTGGTCGAGACTGACTTTGCCGTGGATGTCGTTCGGCTACGAAGTGCAAATCCCGCCGATCAACACCTTGACTTTTTTCAATGCCATTGCGAACGACGGTAAGATGGTACGTCCCATGTTTGTGAAGAGTATCACTCATAACGGAAAAGAAGTCCAATCTTTCTCGACCGAAGTGATTCGTTCGTCTATATGCTCTTCCCGTACGTTGAAAATAATACAGGAGATGCTTTATAACGTCGTGAACTACAAAGACCCTGACGGGCGTCGTGACGGTACCGGTAAACCGGCCAAGTCGGATGTGGTAACCATAGCCGGAAAAACAGGTACGGCACAGATTGCCGCATCGAGTGCGGCGCATAATGTGTCGTTCTGCGGATACTTCCCTTACGAAAACCCGAAATATTCGTGTATTGTCGTTGTCTCGCGACCGCGTAACGGATCACCTTCGGGCGGGTTGATGGCCGGCACAATCTTCAAAGAAATTGCGGAGAAAACGTATTCGCATCAGATCACGTTGAATCTCCGTACCATCGCGAAAGAGGCGGGTCGCGTGGCGGTACCTGCCGTGAAGAACGGCGATGCACGCGCTGCGAAGTATGTGATAGAGGAACTGGATATTCACGCATCGTCGAAGCGAATCGCTTCCGAATATGCTATTTACGGGCGTAGTGCCGGAAAAGATACGCTTCGGGTAAGAGAACTGACAGTCCGCAAGGGATTGGTGCCGTATGTCGTGGGTATGGGAGCCAGAGATGCCGTATATGCATTGGAGAAATCAGGGCTTCGTGTCAGTCTTTCGGGCAGAGGACAGGTCGTTTCACAGTCTATTGCGCCCGGTCGGCAGGTCGTGAGGGGACAAACTGTCGAAATCGTATTAAAAGATTAAAGAAACAGAACAATGAAATTAAAAACATTAATAAAGCACTTACCTATAAAGCGCATTCAGGGTGATGACGTTTGCGAAATATCAGGCATTCATTCCGACTCGCGCCAAATAAGTAAAGGTATGCTCTTTGTGGCTGTCAGCGGAACGACTGTTGACGGACATGATTATATCGGAAAGGCCATAGAAAAAGGGGCGGGGGCGATTGTATGCGAGAAAATACCGGAACAGCTCGGGACATGCGACGTGCCGTTCGTTGTCGTTCCCGATACGGCTCAGGCCCTCGGCATGCTGTTGGATACATGGTATGACCATCCGTCGTCGAAGCTGACATTGATCGGGGTAACCGGAACAAATGGAAAAACAACTGTCGCAACGTTGCTCTATCATTTATTCGGCCGCTTGGGATACAAGTGCGGACTGATCTCTACGGTATGCAACTATATAGGTGAAGAAGCGATACCGACAACTCATACCACCCCCGATGCCGTGACGCTGCATGCGCTCGTCGCACAGATGGCTAAAGCCGGGTGCACCTATGTGTTCATGGAGGTCAGCTCACATGCCATCGACCAGCAACGTATCAGTGGACTGACCTATCGGGGAGGTGTTTTTACAAACCTCTCCCGCGATCATTTGGACTATCATAAAACGGTTGAACATTATCTGAAAGCGAAAAAAAGATTCTTCGACGATCTGCCGGCCGCTGCATTTGCCTTAACGAATGCTGACGAGAAATCCGGGATGGTGATGCTGCAAAACACGGTCGCAACGAAACGGACGTATTCGTTGCAAACCGTCGCCGATTTCAAAGGGAAAATACTGGAGACGCATTTCGAAGGGACAGAGCTTCTGATTAACGATAGAGAGGTTACCGTTCATTTTGTCGGCCGTTTTAATGCCTCAAACCTGCTGGCCGTCTACGGTACGGCCGTCAGTTTAGGACAAGATCCGGAGACGGTGCTCGTTGTGCTGAGTGATCTGCGCCCCGTCACCGGACGTTTCGAGACGCTCTCTTCCCCCCTCGGATATACGGCGATTGTCGACTATGCGCACACACCGG
This sequence comes from Tannerella sp., assembly GCF_052170195.1. Taxonomy (GTDB): domain Bacteria; phylum Bacteroidota; class Bacteroidia; order Bacteroidales; family Tannerellaceae; genus Tannerella. Next base: position 6,872 of record NZ_JBQNAZ010000025.1, read on the forward strand.
ATGCTTTGACCAATGTATTGAACAGTATTCACGATGTACTACGCGGTAACGGACGCGTTATAACAGTCGTTGGCGCCGGAGGAAACCGGGACAAAGGCAAGCGTCCGCTGATGGCCAAAGAAGCCGCGAAACTTAGCGATCAACTGATTTTGACCTCCGATAATCCGCGTTTCGAAGATCCGGATGCTATCATAGAAGAGATGCTGGCAGGATTGTCACCTGTCGATTCGGAGCATACGCTTTGCATTACCGATCGTAAGCAGGCTATCAAAACCGCCACTTGTTTAGCGAAGAAAGGCGATGTGATTCTGGTAGCCGGCAAAGGTCATGAAGACTATCAGGAAATCAACGGGATAAAACATCACTTCGACGATCGCGAGATTTTACGAACTATTTTTGCGACTCAACATCCATAATATCACCATGCTTTACGAACTGTTTAACTATCTCGATCAACTTGATATTCCCGGAGCCGGCGTATTTAAATACGTCTCGTTCCGCTCCGTGATGGCGTTTATTTTGGCCTTGTTTATCTCGACAACTATCGGACGCCGGATCATCGACAAACTACAAAAATTGCAAATCGGAGAGGTTGTTCGCAATCTCGGTCTTGAAGGGCAGATGAGTAAGAAAGGTACTCCGACGATGGGAGGAATTATTATCATCATTGCGATCATTATCCCGATCCTGCTGTTTGCACGGCTTAATAATATCTATCTCATTATTATGCTAATCACGACCGTGTGGCTGGGGACTTTAGGCTTTGCCGACGATTACATCAAAGTCTTCAAAAAAGATAAAGAAGGGTTGCACGGGCGGTTTAAGATCGTTGCGCAGGTCGGTCTGGGGTTGATCGTGGGGCTGACGCTCTATTTCAGTCCGGACGCGGTGATCCGGGAAAATATGGAGATACGCAGTGCTTCGGAAAACACTCTCGAAGAAGTACGGTTTCACCCCGATATGATCAAATCGACCAAGACGACGATTCCGTTTGTCAAAAACAATAATTTCGATTATGCTGTTTTGGCAGAGTGGGCCGGAGATTACAAAACGGAAGTGACATGGATCATTTTTATCCTGATTACCATCTTTGTCGTAACGGCTGTTTCGAATGGTACGAACCTGACTGACGGTCTTGATGGTCTGGCGGCCGGCAGCTCCGCCATCATCGGGGTGGCGCTTGGTATATTGGCATATACTTCTTCGCATTTCGAGTTTGCCTCGTTCCTGAATATCATGTTTATCCCCGGAGCGGAGGAATTGGTGATCTTTGCTTCGGCATTTATCGGAGCGACAATCGGTTTCCTTTGGTACAATGCTTACCCTGCTCAGGTATTTATGGGAGATACGGGAAGCTTGACTTTGGGGGGAATCATCGCGGTCTTTGCCATCATCATCCATAAAGAGTTGCTTATCCCGATCCTTTGCGGCGTGTTCTTCGCCGAAACGCTTTCGGTCATGATTCAGGTAGCCTATTTCAAGTATACGAAAAAGCGATACGGCGAAGGAAGACGAGTATTTAAAATGACTCCCTTGCATCATCATTTCCAGAAACCGGGAAAGAGCGGCATACAAGCGCTGATACAAAAGCCGTATAATGTTATTCCCGAGTCTAAAATCGTTGTCCGGTTCTGGCTCATCGGAATTATTTTGGCAGCTGTCGCTATCATTACGTTAAAAGTGCGGTAATCATGAAAAAGCGAATGGTTATATTGGGAGCGGGAGAGAGCGGAGCGGGAGCTTCGGTGCTGGCTAAGGCGAAAGGTTTCGATGTGTTTGTTTCGGACTACGGAAGCATCTTGCCGAAATATAAACAGATCATGGATGAACGTGGGATTCTCTGGGAAGAGGGCGGACACACTGAGTCGGCCATCCTCAATGCGGACGAGATCATTAAGAGCCCCGGTATTCCGGATAAGGCACCTGTCGTGAGGAAGGCAATGGAGAGAGGTATCCCGATCATTTCCGAAATTGAATTTGCCGGGCGTTATACGGATGCGACGATGATCTGTATCACCGGAAGCAACGGCAAGACAACAACGACCTTACTTACCTACCATATCCTCAAAGAAGCCGGGCTGGACGTAGGGTTAGCAGGGAATGTCGGGAACAGTCTGGCGTTTCAGGTGGCTGAATCGCCGCATGCGTATTATGTAATAGAATTGAGCAGTTTTCAGTTGGACAACATGTATGAGTTCAAGGCCGATATTGCCGTATTACTGAACATCACGCCCGACCATTTAGATCGCTATCAGCATTGTATGCAGAACTACATCGATGCTAAATTTCGTATTCTCCGTAATCAGACAGAGAAAGATGCGTTTATTTATTGGAACGATGACCCCATCATCCGAAAGGAAATGGAACGGCATCGTCCGAAAGCAACAACGTATCCGTTCTCCGATACGTTTCATCCGGAGTTGAAAGGCTATATCAAAGAAAAACAAATGATAATCCAAACGTTAAACGGAACATTCACTATGGATCAAGAAGCAATCGCCCTCAGAGGCACGCATAACCTTTATAATACGATGGCTGCCGGCATCGCCGCGAAGATTCTGGACATCCGCGACGAGAAGATCAGAGCGTCTCTGAGCGGTTTCCCCGGTGTGGCGCATCGTCTGGAGATGGTTGCACGTATACGAGGCGTCGATTACATCAACGACTCGAAAGCGACCAACGTCAATTCGTGCTGGTATGCCTTGCAGAGCATCAATACCAGGATGGTGCTTATTCTGGGAGGTACGGATAAAGGCAACGATTATTCCGAGATTGAAGCGCTTGTATTAAAAAAGGTGCGTGCATTGATTTTTCTGGGAGTAGACAATCGGAAACTGCACGCCTTCTTCGATGGAAAGATCGCCCGGATAGAGGATGCCGGCTCGATGGAAGAGGCCGTAAACAAGGCTTACCGCTTAGCCGAGAAAGGTGATACCGTACTGCTTTCGCCATGCTGTGCCAGCTTCGATTTGTTCGATAATTACGAGGATCGAGGCGATCAATTCAAGAAGTGTGTACGTAACTTGTAATTCGTCAAGCAGGATGGCGCAAACGAATCTGACTAAAAAAGTGTTTCATGGCGACACATCGGTATGGATTATTTTCCTGCTGCTCTGTTGCTTTTCGCTCGTCGAAGTATTCAGCGCGACGAGTACACTCGCATATAAAACGTCGAACATCTGGATTCCGATCGTGAGGCATGCCTCTTTTCTCTTGGCAGGCTTTTTGATGATTCTGGGCATGGTACGTATTCATTACAGGTACTATTCTCTTGCGATCCTGCTGATGCCCCTCTCTATCCTGATGCTGGTGGTTACTCCCATCATCGGAGTTAGCGCCAACGACGCTTCACGATGGCTGGAGATCTTCGGCGTACAGTTCCAGCCGTCCGAATTCGGGAAGCTTGCCTGCATTGTCTATGTGGCTTTTCTGCTTAGCAAGCGCGGAAAATTTTCCGAGAAGGCGATCTTCCAATGGATTGTTGTCGGAGTCGGTATCATTTGCTTTCTGATTCTTCTCTACAATTTCTCAACTGCTTTTCTGTTGGGCATGGTGTGTCTGCTGATGATGTTTATCGGACAGATTTCGCTTGTTAGAATCGGGAAGCTGTTGTTATATTTACTTTTGGGCGGCGTGGTGCTTATCGCGGTTGCAACCATCGCTCCGAGAACGGTGGAAAAGTTCTTACCGCGTTTGGAAACGTGGAGCAATCGTCTGATCAAACATGCCGATGAAAGAGGAGAGGCAGAGAAAGAACAGACGGATAAAACGTATGTGATCACCGACGAAAACTATCAGGTTACACATGCCAAGATCGCAATTGCACGGGGCGGTCTCTTCGGTAAGATGCCCGGACGCAGCGTGCAGCGCGATTTTCTGCCGCAGGCTTATTCCGACTTTATTTTCGCCATCATCATCGAGGAACTGGGGGTTGTCGGTGGGATTGTCGTATTGCTGTTGTATATCATGCTGATGATTCGTGTCGGGATCATTGCCCGACGATGTGAAAAACTGTTCCCCAAATATTTGGTGATCGGTTGTGGGTTGCTGATCGTTATTCAGGCATTGACGAACATGGCGGTTGCCGTTAATCTGATTCCTGTTACCGGTCAGCCCCTGCCGTTAATCAGCCGTGGAGGAACGTCGACCATGCTGACATGTATCTACATAGGAATTATTCTTAGTGTAAGTCATTTTGGTGCAGGTATGGGACCGGAAGAAGAGGAGGATGAGGAAGAGGAAGAGGAAGAAGAAACGGATACGGAGGAATATGTAGAAAGTTCGTCGGAAAATCCTATATTCGCTGTCGAAACGATAGAACAAACAGGGGGACAGAGAGAGTATGAACAAATATAAAATCATCGTCAGCGGAGGAGGCACGGGAGGCCATATTTTTCCGGCCATATCGATTGCCAATATCTTGAAGCAACGTTTTCCGGAAGCGGAAATACGTTTTGTCGGGGCGGACAACCGGATGGAAATGGAGCGTGTACCGGCTGCCGGATATCCCATTGTCGGGTTACCGATTTGTGGCTTTGACAGAGCGCATTTGTGGAAGAATATCGAAGTGGTACGCAAATTGTTCAAAAGTCTTCGGATGGCTAAGAAGATTATTCGTGAGTTCCGTCCCGACATCGCGATCGGCGTCGGCGGTTACGCCAGCGGACCGCTACTTTGGGCGGCAGCTTCGGCAGGTATACCGACCCTTATCCAGGAGCAGAACTCGTATGCCGGCGTTACGAATAAGCTGTTAAGCAAACGCGCCTCTAAAATATGCGTGGCCTACGAAGGCATGGAGCGTTTCTTCCCTGCGGAAAAGATTGTTTTGACCGGCAACCCGGTACGGAAAGACCTTGAACACGGTCTCGAAAAAAGAGAAGAAGCATTCGGTTTCTTCCGGTTGAATCCTGCCAAACCAACCGTCTTGATGATCGGTGGAAGCCTTGGTGCACGTACGATGAATACCGGTATGTTGCACGGTCTGGACGATCTGATCGCTTCCGGTATTCAGCTCATTTGGCAAACCGGACGATATTACTACGAAGATATTAAGCGACTATTAGTGGGGAAAGATACGCGGGGGCTGCTTTGGTATTCTGACTTTATATCGCGGATGGATTATGCTTATGCCGCTGCCGACCTCGTCGTATCACGGGCCGGCGCCGGTACGATATCCGAGCTGTGTCTGCTCAAGAAACCGGCCATTCTCATTCCTTCTCCCAACGTGGCGGAAGATCATCAGACGAAAAATGCGTTGGCCGTAGTCGATCGGCAGGGAGCCGTTCTGCTTCCCGATAAAGAAGCCGGCACCCGCCTGGCTGATACGATTAAGGAACTGATGGCCGATACGCAACGTCTTCAGTCGTTCGGTGAACATATCGGGCAGCTGGCACAGCACGGAAGCGCAGAACGTATCGTCGACGAAATTGAAAAACTTATCCAAAAGCATTCATCATGAAGATAGACCAGATACAATCGATTTATTTTGTCGGTGCAGGCGGTATCGGCATGAGTTCCCTCATTCGTTATTTCCTCGCGAAAGGTTTTCGGGTGGCAGGGTATGACCGCACCCCTTCAAAACTGACAAAACATCTCTGCGACGAAGGCGCGGAGATTCATTATACGGATGATGCAGAACAAATTCCCGAGGCATTCAGGATGCCCGAGAAAACCCTCGTCGTCTATACTCCTGCTGTCCCGGACACGCATCGTGAGCTTACCTATTTCCGGTCGCACGGCTTCGAAGTCTTGAAACGTTCGCAGCTACTCGGGCTGATTACCCGCTCGGCGCGTGGAATTTGCATCGCCGGAACACATGGAAAGACAACCGTATCGTCCATGACGGCGCATTTGTTGAAGCAGTCGCATATCGACGGCAATGCTTTCTTGGGAGGCATTCTGAAGAATTACGACAGCAACCTGCTGCTTTCGGAGCACAGTGACCTGACGGTCATCGAAGCCGATGAGTTCGACCGTTCTTTTCATCATCTGACGCCCTATATGGCCGGAATCACTTCGGCCGACCCCGACCACCTTGACATATACGGTACGCCGGAGGCCTACCGCGAAAGTTTTGAAAAGTTTACTTCGTTGATCCGTCCCGGAGGTACACTCATCTTAAAAAAGGGAGTCGATCTCGTACCTCGTCTCCAAAACGATGTCACTCTTTATACTTACTCCGCATCGGATGAGACGGCCGATTTTCATGCCGAACAGATCCGTGTCGGAAACGGAGAAATCGTGTTCGACTTTGTGGGCCGCGACATTCGCATACCGGATATTTCGTTAGGAGTGCCGGCGCGTGTCAATATTGAAAACAGTCTTTTGGCTATTGCGCTGGCTTGGTTAAACGGAGTTCGTCCCGACGAAATTCGCGCGGCGATGCAATCATTCGCGGGGGTCGAACGGCGTTTCGATATTCGTTTGAAGAAGGAACATATCGTAGTGATCGATGACTACGCGCATCACCCGCAGGAGTTGCTGAACAGTATCGCGTCTGTCAAGGAACTGTATGCCGGGCGCAAAGTGACGGGCGTTTTTCAGCCGCATCTGTACACCCGCACACGCGATTTCGCCGATGAATTTGCATCAAGCCTTTCGCTTCTCGACGAGCTGATCCTGTTGGACATTTATCCGGCGCGTGAGGAACCGATTCCGGGGGTTACCTCGCAAATGATTCTCGACAAGGTGACGATTGCCGATAAACGATGCTGTACGAAAGAAGAATTGCCGGGCATCATCGCCAACGGCACGTATGAGGTACTTCTGATGCTCGGCGCCGGCGATATCGACCGGCTCGTAGAACCTGTCTGTCAAATATTGCAAAGCCGATGAAAAAAATCCTGTCCGTCATCGTAGCCGTGATGCTCTTTTGCTATCTTGTCTTTTCCGTTATCCTTATGAACGGAAAAGAAGAAGACGGCGTATGCCACCGGGTGACGGTCGTTGTTAAAGATAGTGCGGACAGGCATTTTATCGACAGACAGGATGTACTTTCCATCCTTAAACACACCTCGCTTTACCCGATCAATCAGCGTCTTCGAGATATCAATACCGAAACGATCGAGCGAAAAATAGCCGGCAATGAATTGATAGACCGTGTGAATGTATATAAAACGCCGTCGGGTAACATCCATATTGAAGTTACACAAAAAACACCTGTCTTACGCGTTTTCAGCACACAGGGGAGTTATTATATCGATGAACGCGGACATATCATGCCCGTCAGTCTGCGTTATGCAACTTACCTTCCGATTGCCAGCGGAAACATAGAAAAATCGTTCGCAACGACGGAATTATATAAATTTGCACTATTTTTGCAGAAACATGATTTTTGGAACAACCAAATTGAGCAGATTTATGTTTATCCCAATAAGGAAGTAGAGCTGATCCCGCGGGTAGGAGATCATCGCATATTTTTGGGCAGCTTTGATGACTTCAGGGAAAAAATGGATCATTTGCAGCTCTTTTATGAGCAGGCAATCCCCAAAGTGGGCTGGGAGAAATACAGGATTATTAATTTGAAATACAAAAACCAGATTGTTTGTACAAAAAAATAAACTTATGGTGACAGATTATATTGTAGCGATTTACTTGGGAACTTCTCATCTGGTCGGAATAATCGGGAAGAAAAATACTCAGGGAACATTTACGCTGGTAGCCGATGAGGTCAAAGAGTCGACTTTCTGCATTCAGCGCGGGTGCATCCATAATGTGGCAGAGACGGCGATTCGTATCAAGCGACTTATTTTGGAGCTGCAAAATAAACTCCCGAATTCCCGTATCGAGAAGGTCTATATCGGGATCGGAGGGCAATCTCTTCGTTCGATCGACCATTCCGAAGTGCGTACGATCAATGCCGATGCTTTCGTGACGGAAGAAGATATCCGAATCCTGAACAGCCAATGCGGGAACTATCATCCGGACATGCTTGACGTGCTGGCTATCGCTCCTCCGGTATACTATCTCGACGACAAGCGTACAACAAACCCGGTAGGCATCCCCTGCAAACGTATTGAAGCGCGATATAAACTGATTGTGGGGCAGCCGATCATCCGCAAATCCGTCATCAACAGCATCGAGAATCAGGCGCATATTACAGTCGCCGGCATTATCGTATCGCCTCTCGCCTTGGCCGATGCCATGCTAAGCCCCGACGAGAAAGAATTGGGATGTGCGGTGATCGACTTCGGCGCCGGTGTCACTTCCCTCGTCGTTTACAAGAACGGGGCGCTGAAACATTTGTCCGTAATCCCGCTGGGTGGCAATCTGATTACGCGCGACCTGACAAGTCTCCATCTCGTAGCCTCGGAAGCGGAGCGACTGAAAATCACGTATGGCGATGCCATGCCCGATAAGACCCAGGACGGAACAGTCTCCTTGGGAGCAATGGAAGGAACCGGCATGCGGGAGATCGATATGAGCGAGATCAATACCGTCGTTGAGGCGCGTGCCAAGGAAATTGTCGAGAATGTCTATGCACGGCTGGAAGAAAACGATTTAAAAGACGCATTAGGTGCAGGAATTGTACTCACGGGCGGTGCCTCGTCATTGAAAAATTTACAGGAGATGGTACGCGAACGTTTCAGACTGGATGTTCGCTATTCGGCGATTCGGAAAGGGCTGATCGAAAACGAAAACGATATGGTAGGCAACCCGCGATACATGAGTGCGATCGCCGTTCTGTTACAGGGGACGGAAAATTGTATCGAACTTCTCCACCAACAACGAACGACAGACTCCGATCCCGTGACGGAAGACGATCACGACTCGGAGCAGGAGGAGGAAGAGCCGGAGAAACCGGCTCCGAAGAAGCCTTCAAAACAGAAGAAAAGCACCCTTTTGGGCGGATTCGGAAAATTTGCCAAAGGATTTTTCGATGAAGATTAAACAGTAAAATAAACGCATACGATTATGAGTGATACGATATTACAATTCAATCTCCCGACAGATACGCGTAAGATCATCAAAGTGGTCGGTGTCGGTGGTGGCGGTGGAAACGCTGTCACGCACATGTATAAGGAGGGTATTCACGATGTTTCTTTCGTGCTTTGCAATACGGACAGTCAGGCATTGTCGCGTTCGGAAGTGCCGGTTAAGATTGCGCTGGGACGCACGGTGACCGAAGGTCTTGGTGCGGGAAATAATCCGGAGCGTGCCGAACTGGCGGCCAAAGAGAGCGAAGAAGAAATCTACGCGATGCTGAACGACGGTACGAAGATGGTCTTCATCACCGCCGGGATGGGAGGAGGCACCGGGACGGGGGCGGCTCCGGTGATTGCTCAAATAGCCAAAGATATGGGGATTCTGACGGTCGGTATCGTCACGATCCCGTTTCTTTTCGAAGGCCCGCCCAAAATCATTCAGGCCTTGAACGGCGTCGAAGCGATCAGCCGGAACGTGGATGCGCTGTTAGTCGTGAACAACGAGCGGCTGAACGAAATCTATGCCGATCTGACGATGCTCAATGCCTTTAAAAAAGCGGACGATACGCTGACCATCGCCGCCAAGAGTATTGCCGAGATCATCACGCTCGACGGAGTCATTAATCTCGACTTTGCCGATGTAAAGACGACCTTGCAGAATGGAGGCGTAGCGTTGATCAGCAATGGATACGGCGAAGGTGAAGGCCGGCTGGAGCAAGCCATTCAGGATGCGCTCCGGTCACCGCTGCTCAATAACAACGAGATCTCGAATGCCAAGAAGATTCTTTTCAATATCTCGTTCAGCAGTAACACTCAGGAGGCGGACGGCAACGAGCTGCGGATGGATGAGGTGCGCTATATGACGGAGTTTATGCATCAGTTCGGCGAAGACATCGAGGTGATCTGGGGAACGGCCATCGACGAGTCGCTGAAAGGAAAGGTTAAATTCACGGTGCTGGCCACCGGTTTCGATCTGGAATCAATCCCTGAAATCAAAGATATTCACGATAGTAAGCGCGCGCGTATGAGCGAAGCCGAGATCATGGAAGAGGAAGAACGTCTCCGGACGAAAGAGCGTGAAAAAGAACTGATCGAGAAATATTACGGCAAGAAACAGGGAAGCAAACGCGTTCCGCATAAGGTCATGCATGCGAGCATTGCCGTGCTGACGGCCAACGAGCTTGATGACGATGCGATCATCACCTTGCTGGAAGAAAATCCGACATACAGCCGCGACCCCAAGCTACTGCTTCGCGCCCGCAGCAAAAATGCCGGAGAGCATCAAGCCCACACGCCTGACACACAGTCCCCGCAGTCGGGTAAGCCTAAAATCAGTTTTAGAATAGGATAATCATTGACGCACGAACAATTTAAAATAAACAATATGAGTATATTCGATCAGGTTAGTAACGACATCAAAGCCGCCATGCTGGCGAAAGACAAAGTAAAACTGGAAGCCCTTCGTAATGCGAAGAAATACTTTCTGGAAGCCAAGACCGCTCCGGGAGCTGATGACCTGCTCACTGACGAAGCGGCATTGAAAATCCTTCAGAAGTTAGTTAAACAAGGTCGCGAATCCGCCCGCATTTATACCGAGCAGCATCGTGCCGACCTTGCCGAGGCAGAGTTGGAACAGGTGAAAGCGCTCGAAGGCTATCTGCCCAGTCAACTGTCGCCCGAAGCGCTTGAGGAAGAGGTGAAAAAAATCATTGCTCAGGTCGGTGCAACTTCACTCAAAGAAATGGGCAAGGTGATGGGGGTTGCTTCGAAAACCTTATCCGGTAAGGCCGAAGGCGGAGCCATCTCCGAGGTCGTGAAAAGGCTGCTCGCATGATTACTTTTCTTGGCTGCCTGGCCGCGCTGATTGCCGGATACTTTATTTACGGTGCGGTAATAGAACGTATCTTCGGGATAGATCCGCAACGTCGCACACCGGCTTATACACGCGAGGACGGAGTCGATTACATTCCGATGCCGACGTGGCGTATCTTCATGATCCAGTTCCTGAACATCGCCGGATTGGGGCCGATCTTCGGTGCCATTATGGGAGCGAAGTTCGGCACGGCTTCTTTCCTGTGGATCGTGCTGGGGAGTATCTTTGCCGGTGCGGTTCATGACTTTATGGCTGCCATGCTTTCGCTCCGTCACGATGGCGAGAGTCTGCCCGAAATCATCGGTCGTTACCTCGGAAAAGGTTGTAAGCAGTTTACCCGTGGATTTACGGTGTTATTGATGATCCTTGTCGGTGTCACTTTCGTGGCCGGACCGGCCGGACTGTTGGCCAAGCTCACCCCCGAACATCTGAACGTCACCTTCTGGATCGGCATCATCTTCATATATTATATTCTGGCCACGTTGTTGCCTGTCGACAAAATCATCGGAAAAGTCTATCCTCTTTTTGCGTTTGCGTTGATCTTTATGGCGATCGGCATTCTCGTCGCCTTGTTGATACGTTTTCCGGCTTTACCCGAACTGACAGACGGGCTGGCCAACACCAACCCGCAGGCCGATATGCTGCCTATCTTCCCCATCATGTTTGTCAGTATTGCCTGCGGAGCGATTTCCGGTTTCCATGCAACGCAAAGTCCCCTGATGGCACGCTGTATACGTACCGAGCGACATGCTCGCCCCGTTTTCTTCGGTGCCATGATTACCGAAGGAATTATCGCCCTGATTTGGGCGGCCGCAGCGACGTACTTCTTTCAGGAGAATGGTATGGGAGAGAGCAACGCTGCTATCGTGGTCGACAGTATCACGAAAGAATGGCTCGGGACATTCGGAGGATTGCTCGCGCTGCTTGGAGTCATTGCCGCTCCGATCACATCGGGCGATACAGCCCTTCGTTCCGCGCGGCTGATCATCGCCGACTTTACACACATCAGTCAGAAGCCTATCGCGAAGCGACTTCTGATCTCCGTTCCGATTTTTCTTGTCACATTCGGCATACTCATTTACAGCCAGAAAGATGCGGGAGGGTTCAATATGATCTGGCGCTATTTTGCGTGGACTAACCAGACACTTGCCGTTTTCACGCTCTGGGCTGTGACTGTTTATCTTGCCAAGACGGGTAAGGTATACTTTGTCGCACTGATTCCGGCGCTTTTCATGACGGCTGTCTGCACTACCTACCTGCTTGTGGCGCCCGAATGTTTCGGCTTGCCTATCGGACTGTCGCAGGCTATCGGTACCGGCGTGGCATTGCTCGCTCTGCTGCTCTTCTTTGTTCGCGGACGGACTTCGAAGGTTTGACTGATAACATACAAACAAAAAATTGTAACTTTGTAGGGGAAATGGCAAAAGCAGACTACATAGTATCGTTAATCAGAGCGCACTACAACAACGAACCCGAAAGGTTTACTACTGTTGCATTGCAGATCGCTGCCCATGAAGCCAAGTTGGGGCATACCGTTGTTGCGAGCGATATTAAAGCCATTATAGACAAGTCGAAGGAGGCCAAGTACAAAACAAAAGCATTTACTCCCGATTTGCAAGGGTTGATTCTGGAGAATGTTCCTGCCGTCAGACTGTCGGATATAATTGCTGCCGAAGATATTAAATCCAAAATCAACCGCATCATTTCCGAGTTCGTGCAGCGCGACAAATTGCGCAAGCACGATTTGGAAAACCGCAGAAAAATTCTGCTTTCGGGTCCGCCAGGAACAGGAAAAACCCTTACGGCTTCTATTATTGCCAATGAATTGAACTTGCCGCTTTATACCATTTTAATGGATAAAATGGTGACAAAATTTATGGGTGAAACAAGTGCAAAGCTTCGTCAAGTATTTGATCTGATTGAACAGCGTCAAGGTGTTTATCTTTTTGATGAATTTGATGCCATTGGTGGAGAGCGCAGTAGAGACAATGATGTGGGTGAAATGCGGAGGGTTTTAAATTCTTTTCTTCAATTTATTGAGCGTGACCATTCTGACAGTTTGATTATTTCAATTACCAACAACAAGGAGCTTTTAGATCAAGCCTTGTTCCGTAGGTTTGACGATGTTATTTTATATCACTTGCCAAGCTTGGAAGAAAAAGAGGAATTACTAAGAAATAGACTTTCGCAGTTTGCAAAAAAAATCGATTTTAAGGGTCTGCTGCCAAACATACACGAGCTTAGCCATGCTGAAATATCTCTTGCCTGCATTGATGCCATTAAAGAAACGATCTTGAATGAAAATCTGCAGATGAACAATGATTTAATCATAAAAGCGATCAAAGACCGTAATGCAGCGTATCACAAATAAAGATAAAAATGGGATATAGACACATCTTCATTCAAGGAAATGTAAGTAGCGAGAGATATCAACCCAACAGAGGAAGGGGACCAGAAGTACGTATACCTATTCGTGATAGAGAAATTCAAAGTCAAAGGCTCTTAAATCAGTTTGAGAGAATTTGGCAACAAAAAGAACAATTGCAACAACAACGTAGTGCCCAGCAAATCGCCACGAGAGAAGGAACATATATTCAGTTTACAAGTGCAGCAGACCACGACTTGATTACCAAAAGTCTGGAAGACTTTAAAAAAGGCATTCGATTGCTAAATGTTAGAGAAATTTCTGAAGAGAATCAAACACGGGTTAGAGCAACTGTTTACGTTCCCAATGGAAAAGAGGGACACTTCATTTCGAAAATTCAAAAATATCAACAGGAGGAAACTGCAAAAGGGGAACCTAAAAATGCGCCACTAGTCAATAGCATTGAAGACGTGAGTATAGCCTTATTGGAAGGTTTGTGGACAGATAATCTACAACTTATTCCAACACGGGACGCCAAATGGTGCGAAGTGTGGCTGAATGTAAACACAAAAGAAAACCAAGAACAGGAACAAATTAATCAGTTCTTTGAAACACTTAGAAGAATAGAGATAGAGTATAAATCCAACAGCATTATTTTCCCGGAAAGAGCCGTTTTATTGATATGTGCCAATCGAGAACAGTTGATTGAATTAATGCTCCAAAGTGATTTGTTAGCGGAATTCCGTGCGGGGCAAGAACCTGCAGGTTTTTGGGTAAACGAAAGCCGAATTGAACAACAAGCATGGGTTGAAGATCTCTTGCAAAGAAAACAAATTGTAGGGAGCAACGTAAAGGTTTGTTTGTTAGATACCGGTGTAAATAGCGGACACCAACTATTGCAACCTCTTATTGACAATGACAACACCCTGTCGGTTAACAATGCTTGGGGAACAAATGATCATGCTCCTGGCGCAGGGCATGGAACTCTAATGGCAGGTATTGCAGGTTATGGACAAATGGAACAGATACTTACTTCTTCTAATCCTGTTCCTCTTACGCATAAGTTGTGTTCTGTTAAAATACTTCCTTGCCAAGGACAAAGTCCACGGGAATTGTGGGGTGATATAACTTCACAAGGGATATCTATTGCTGAAATCCAAAATCCGAATATGGTTTTGGTGTATTGTATGGCGGTCACATCACAAAACGACACAGACAGAGGCAGACCCTCTTCTTGGTCGGGAGCAATAGACAATCTAGCTTACGGCGAGGGCGAAAATCAACGTCTGATAATTATTTCAGCAGGAAATGTGGCTAATGATGAATTGTGGCAAAATTACCCTGATTCAAACTTTATCACTTCGGTTCAAAATCCTGCTCAAGCGTGGAATGCTTTAGTCGCAGGGGCATATACAAACAAAATTCGAGTAACTGATCTAAACTATCAGAATTATAGACCTATTGCAGATGCAGGAGAACTTTCACCTTATAGTTCAACGTCATTAGTATGGGAAAGAAAATGGCCTATTAAACCAGATGTGGTATTTGAGGGTGGAAATTTACTACGAACACCTGATAATAGAGTTACAAGACACGAAGATTTGGAATTGTTGTCCACTTCAAAACAATTCAACATGGGGCAGCATTTTGATACTATTTACGCAACAAGTGCTGCGACTGCACAAGCGTCATGGTTTGCTGCAAAAATTGCTTATGAATATCCAAATGCTTGGGCAGAAACCATAAGAGGTTTGATTGTTCACTCTGCTAATTGGACTCCTGCAATGTTTAATCAACAAAATGTACAGCAAGGTCTTTCTCGTGCAAGTTTTAGAAATTTATTGAGAACTTTTGGCTTTGGTGTTCCCAATTTAGAACGTGCAATGTATAGTCAGGAAAGTGCGCTGACCTATATAGCACAAGAAACTATTCAGCCGTTTAAGTTCAGAGAAGGAAACAATACAGCCGAAACAAATGAAATTCATTTTTTTAATTTGCCATGGGCGACTGATTTGTTGTTGCAAATGGGAGAAATACTTGTAAAAATGAAGGTTACACTTTCTTATTTCATAGAACCTGGAGCCGGTGAAATAGGTTGGAAAGACAAATATCGCTACCAGTCGCACGGATTGCAGTTTGATGTAAACAAAGTAAATGAAAGTGAAGATGATTTTAGAAAACGTGTTAACATTGCGGCACGGGAAGAAAATGAAGAAATAAACAGAGATGCAGGATCAGGGGCCAATCGTTGGAGCATAGGAGCAAGTAACCGAAAAAATGGGTCTATACATTCCGATTATTGGGAAGGAACAGCGGCCGATTTGGCAACTTGTAACCACATAGCGGTTTTCCCTGTTATTGGTTGGTGGCGAGAGCGCCATCATTTAGGAAAAGTAGAAAATCAAACCCGCTATGCATTGATCATTTCACTTGAAACGCCTGCACAAGATGTTGAGCTATACACAACTGTTAAAAACTTAATTGAGGTGCCAGTGGAAATAAACACTCAATAAAGCACTATTAATGATAAGTCATTGCCAAAATGGAACTAAACGGCTTAGATTGAATGTCAGTGCTAAAAAACTTTGTCTTCGGCAATACTCCAAACTTCAAAAAAATAAAGAGATAGGACCAACAAATTTTTCTTTATCCATAAACCCGAAGATTAGATAAATATGATTGCCAAATAATTTCGAAATGGATAACGGCTCTACCTTTGTGTCTCTTTGGGTTGTGTCTTTTCGAAGAATACCATCCTATCCGTTTCCGTGGCTTACATTGAGCAGTATCAACCTATAGAGGTCTGAGAAAATCACTTTTTTGAGATGCTGTTTAAACCCAAATTACGCGATACACTGTTCGGCGTTTACCATTAATAATGGATGTGCGAATGTACAACAATGGTTATGTCAGGCTTACAGCCCTTCGCCGAGATGCGATGCCTTTTTCCCAACGCTTCGCATTGGGCTGAATTATCTCGCCCTTTTAGGGCTCTTTTTCAATGGTTAATTGTCAATGATTAATGGTTATTTGCCGGGTACATGATTCGGCGTGTACCACGCATAACCATTAACCATTGTCCGAAAGGGCTGAAAGCCCGAATTATTTCAGCCCCATCCCGCAAGGGTGGGGTATCGACATCCGGACCTTGTTCGGAGGGCTGAAGGCCTGAATTAAAGTCATTCTTATTTCTTCTATCGCGGAATCCGGGTTAAACAAAATGCTGCGAAATAAAGAAAAAGAGCAAGCAACCGGAAGTTGCCTGCCCTTTTTTACAAATTACTCTAACGATTAAAATATATTTACTTCCACAGATCGTTCTGAACGAGGTAAGGCTTACCGTTTTCGTCTACTCCTTTATCTTTGATCTGAGCGTCGGGCACAAAGAAATATACCTTATCAAACGTTGTCGATGCCGAAGCAAACTTCGAGAGGTACTGTTTCTCGTACGTTACGTACGCTGAAGTTTCTTTCTTCATCACCTCTTTACCCCACCGTGCATAGTCGTACCAGCGTTGTCCTTCCATGGCCAGTTCCAGCTTGCGTTCGAAGCGGATGGCGGCGATACACGTATTTTTGTCCGTAAACGCGGCGTGAGTAGACGGATAGGTTTTGACTACATATTTCTGTCCCTTTCCGTCAGGGAATTGAATGATATTGGCTGCGTTACCGGCACGGGTGCGAATTTTATTCACTTGCTCCATGGCAGCCGATAATTCGCCGTCGTTGGCCAAACATTCGGCATAAAGCAGAATCATATCGCGCACTGAGAGGTACTGCATGTTCAAGGCCACAGCCGGAGCCCATCCGTTGAAACGGCTGCGCGAAGCATAACCGGCTTCTTCTTCGGCTTTCGTCCAGACGTGTTTCTTGGGCAGGAAGATACCGCCGTTTCCTTTGTCGCGGATTCCGTAACCGTCTTTAAAGCAGATGCCCCAATCTTTGTACGGCACACCCTGACGTCCTACGGCAAAGTCGAGACGCGGGTCTACGGCAATCGTGAAGTCATTTTTAAACTGGCTGCCGGCCGGTGCGCTTCCGTCGAACACCGACACGCTGGGCTTGCTTCGGTAAGAGTAGTCGAGATACGGCAGTCCGTCGGCATCGACTTGATACGAGTTGACCAGATCGTATGACGGCTGGAAAAATCCGCAGCATCCGCCCGGTGCATTTTTGTTCACGTTATGCGGGAAGTTCAGCGAATAGCCCGGTAATCCGTTGTTGTTGGCGTCGAGCGAATGCTGCACGGCGAAGATCGATTCTTTACCGTTATCCTTGAAGGCGTTGAAATTGTTGTTCAGGTCGTCTTCCAGCCCGTATTTCAATCCGTTCGATGTCTGTCCGTTGGCTAACAGGTCGGCTAAGACCGGTTTGGCTTCGGCCATCTTCCCCTGTTGCATCAGCATCTTTGCTTTCAAGGCTTTGGCAGCCCATACATTGACGCGTCCTACTTCGCTCTGTTTCTCCGGCAATAACGAGATCGCCTGATCGATTTCTGCCATGATGTTCGGGTAGATATCCGTTCCGTTGTACACTTTCGGATCGTCTTCTTCATTGTCCCACGGTATCCAGGCCAGCGACGCTGGTCCCATGAGTTTCACCCCTTCGAAGTAATACAGCGAACGCAGGAAGAACAGCTCGCCTTCGCGCGATTTAGCTACATCCGCGGCTATATCTTTGGCTTTCTTCAGGGCTCTCAACGCAATATTACACCGCTGTACCCCTTTATAAGTCCATTCCCATTTTTGCCGTACGTAATCGTTCGTCGTGAGCGGAGCATACGTTTCTATTTCGTTGATAACGGATTGGTCGCCGGCATCCGAGCCTTTGTTGGCATCACCGCCGATAATGCTGCCGAATACCCAGTTAAAGGGCGTCGCTCCCCAGCCGTTCTCCGTCAGGTTCGCATACGCGTTGGTTGTAAGCAGTTCTACTCCCTGCGCATTCTCAAACATAGTACCTGAAAAGCTGCCCTGAGGATCTTTGTAAAGAAAGTTTTCGCCGCATGAAGTCATCCCCAGAACTGCGGCTGTCAGAGTGATGGTATATATAATTCGTTTCATGATGTTATTTTTTAAGATGATACATATTTACTTCAGAATACCAGATTGACACCAAAGATAAATTTGATGCTGTTCGGAATTCCCCCTACGTCGATTCCTTTCTCCAAATCACCGCCTGAAGCCGTCTTGTCTCGGTTCGTTACTTCTGGGTCGATTCCCTTATAACCGGTGATCGTCAGTAGATTCTCCGCTTGCACGTAGAAGCGCAGGTTCTCGATCGTCGCTTTCCGGAGCCAGTTCTTCGGGAGGGTATATCCCAATGTAATATGCTTCATCCGTGCGTATGTTCCGTCTTCCACATAGTAGGAGTTCGCATTCGTTCCGGATTTGTTATCCTGTTTGTCAAGGATCGGCAAAATAGCATTCTTCTTGCCCGGTTCCCATGAGAGATCGCGCATACGAGACGAACGGTTTCCGTTAAACATCCAGAAGTCGGTAAAATACTTGGCTCCGTTGAAGATTTCGTTTCCGACACTGGCATACCAGAACATCGAAAAGTCAAATCCTTTATAACCCAGTCCGACATTCAACCCCGCCGTAAAATCGGGATGCGGTGAGCCAAGCACATCACGATCATTGGTCGTAATCTTACCGTCGCCATCTACATCACGATATTTGAATTTACCGATATACGTTTTCGGGTCGAATTTCCCGGCCGTTTCACCCAGCGGAGTCAATGCCTTTACTTCTTCTTCCGACTCATAGAATCCGTCGATCTTATATCCGTAAAATTCACCGATCGGACGACCTTTCATCGTACGCGAAACCGGGCCTGAAATACGGTCTGAGTAGCCATACTTGGCCGCCTTGTCCGAAACGCCAATTTTCAAGACCTCATTTTTATAGGTAGAAACGTTCAGATTGACATTCCACGACAGATCACCGTTTCTGTCCTGATAGTTGATCATAAAGTCGACTCCCGTATTCTTCATGTCGCCGATGTTGATGTACGGTTTGTCTGCTCCTCCGGCCAGATTTGAATAAACGGCTTCAACCAGCATATCCGTACTTTTCTTATACCACCATTCTATATTGGTCGAGAATTTACCTTCGAGGAAGGTGGCATCCAAACCGATATTTGTCGTTTCTACGCGCTCCCACTTCGTGTCCGGGTTCCCGAAGGTTCCCATCCGGTAACCGAGCTGAGAAGATGTTTGTCTGCCAGTGAAGTCGTAATTCGTGCGACTGGGATTGGTAGAATAAGTTGAAATAAAGTTCGTGGCTCGCGGGATGATCGAGTTACCGGCCTGTCCGTATCCGACACGCAGTTTAAGGTCGTCGAGCCATTCGAAGTCTTTCATAAACTCTTCCGACGAGAGACGCCATGCAGCCGAGACAGACGGGAAGGTTCCGTAACGGTTCGACTTGGAGAAACGCGATACGCCGTCGCGCCGTACCGTAGCCGTCAACAGGTATTTATCGGCAAACGAATAGTTGGCGCGTCCGAAGATACCGAACGAAGCAAATTCGCCTTTATAGTCAGATTCCGCTCTACGGAAATTATTGTATTCGCCCATATCCAAGGTCCAGGTGTTGACGTTGTCTTCGTACAGATAGTTCCGGCGATATCCCAGCATCTTCCGTCCTAATCCGTCGCGAACGGCTTCGGTCCCCACCAGTAAGTTGAGTTTGTGCACTTCGTTGAATGTCCGGCTGAATGTTAACGTATTCGTCCATACCCAGCGGAAGTTAAAGCCGGCTTCTTCGGTCAGTCCGTTCGCCCCGGGCGTCTCGGAGAATTCCAAATCTTTCTTTGACATGCTGTAACTGTAATTTCCGGTATAGTCGATACCGAAGCTGGTACGGAAGGTCAGGTCTTTCATGAAGTCCACTTCGCCCCAGATGTTCCCGAAAACACGGGTGTTCGACCAGTAATTGTCTTTGTTTCGAATGGCATCAGCCACCGGATTCTTAAAGTTTCCGGTACCGGCGATTTTCGAACCTGCGAAATGTCCCTGTATATCATAGACGGGTACCCACGGTGAGGCGCGGTACGTCCACGAATAAGGGGTTGCCTCGTCCGAATCTTCATCCAGACCGTTATCTTTTGTCCATGCGTACGTCAGGTTTTCCCCCACGCGCAACCAGTCGCGCACATTATACGACGTATTGGCGCGGATCTGATAACGACGGAAATACTGGTGAATGACCGTTCCTTCCTGATCGTAATAATTGGCCGAGAACAAGTAAGAGCCGTGGTTCGAACCGCCTTGCAAAGAGAGTTGATGGTTCTGAATCAATCCGGTACGGCTTAATTCGTTCCACCAGTCTGTTCCCTGTGCATCCCAGGGAACCAATTGATTCGCCGGATAGCTGTAATCGGCAGGGTTCAGTTGCTGCCCATCTGCTCCTTTGGTCGAAAGATAATTGGGAATGGAAGGTGTGGCTCCGGTGCCGAACTGCTCGTGCGAGGGCAGATCGTTGCTGTTTCTGATTTTGTGGCCATTGGCTTGTGCCGCCCATTCCACGTTCAGACGGTCGGTGGCGTTTAGAACATCGTACTTCTTGCCGGTCGTCGAGCCGCCGATGTATGCGTCGTATGTTAATTTCGGACGCTGGGCGGTTTTCAATCCTTTTTTCGTAGTGATAAGGATGACACCGTTCGAGGCCTCTGCTCCGTAGATCGCGGCCGAAGACGCATCTTTCAGCACCTGCATGCTCTCGATGTCGTTCGGGTTGATGCTGTTGAGGTTCTGGTTACGGGTTGACACTCCGTCGATCACGTAAAGCGGTCCGTTATCATTGACCGTACCGATACCGCGGATACGCACCATCGACTTCGAGCCGGGCGAACCGGTGGAACCGATCACTACGCCGGCGGCGCGTCCCTGCAACTGCTGGGTAGCCGAAGCTGAAGGTGTTTTCAACAGCTCGTCTGCATTCACCACAGCTACCGAGCCGGTGATGTCCTTTTTCTGCTGGGTACCGTACCCTACGACTACAACCTCCTGTAGCTTTTGGGTGTCTTCTTTTAAAACCACTCTCGATAAATTGTTGGACGAAGGCAGTGTTTGGGAGATAAAACCGATGTAGGAGAACGTCAATTGTGCTCCTGCCGGTACTTCGAGCGTAAATTTGCCGTCGATGTCGGTGATCGTTCCGGTAGTGGTACCGGAAACGGACACGTTCACTCCCAGCAAAGGGGTGCCCTGTTCATCTACTACCGTTCCTGAAACGGTTTTCGACTGCTGCGTAACGGCAACAGTCACATTCTCTGCATACAACGAAAGGGTGGGCGCCCCTGTCGCAAGTAACAGGCCAAACGCCATGCCCATTCCGTGTTTCAATACTGATTGCTTGTGCATCATGGTACAAAATGAAAAGATTAATTAAAGATTGTGTTTGTTATTTGTATTGTCTGCAAAAGACGGCTTGTAGCTCTGCTTCCGTAAGAACGCTTTAAGAATATACTGTAAGAACGTTTTAAAAAAAGAAAAACCACAACTCGTCTTTTTCGTAAGACGGTTCAAAGTAAAGAATATTTTTTTAAAAAGTGGCATCTTTTTGGAAAGTAATATTTATGTTATTAAACATGTTTTTTTTGTCTCATCTAATAAAAAATCATAATGTGTTATATCTTTGCAACTTCAAACAAACAGAGAAGAGAATTAAGATGGAGCCATTGCAAGATTATGCCTCGTTGTTTTCGCTCAGGGATATCATCGAATATGCGGGAACGATTGTTTTTGCCATCAGCGGTATCCGGTTGGCGGCAGCGAAGGAGTTCGACTGGTTCGGGGCGTTTGTGGTCGGTCTTGTTACGGCCATCGGTGGCGGGACGCTGCGCGATTTGCTGCTCGGAATCACGCCGTTCTGGATGCTCAGCCCGTCGTACATGTATTGTACCCTGCTGGGGATGGTGATAGTGTTTATCTTCAGCAAACAGTTGGTGCGGCTCGATACGCCCTTCTTTATTTTCGACGCGATCGGTCTGGCGCTTTTCGTCGTCATCGGTATAGAGAAAACGCTGGAGCTGAATTATCCGTTCTGGGTGGCCATCACGATGGGGACGATTACAGGTATCGCCGGCGGAGTGGTGCGTGATATTTTTATCAACGAAACGCCGCTCGTCTTCCGGCAGGAAGTCTACGCGCTGGCCTGCGTGATGGGGGGGATTGTCTTTGCAGTCTGTCATACCTTAGCTTATAGCAATGAGGCATGCGAGCTGCTTTCGTCGGCCACGATCCTACTGATACGCGTACTTGCCGTCAAATACCACTGGAAACTTCCCAAAATGAAACATTGACATCGTATTCCGTAGTAGAGTGAATTAAAGGCGGAAGGTGTTAATTCTTTGAAAGTTTAATCTTTCGGAAGTTTAATCTTTGAATTGTTTAATCCCGGATTCCGCGATAGAAGAAATAAGAATGAATTTAATTCAGACCTTCAGCCCTCCGAACAAGGTCTGGATGTCGATACCCCACCCTTGCGGGATGGGGCTGAAATAATTCGGGCTTTCAGCCCTTTCGGACAATGGTCAATGGTTATTCGTGGAACACGCCGAACCATGTATCTGGAAAATAACCATTAATAATTGAAAAACAGCCTTGAAAGGGCGAGATAATTCAGCCCAATGCGAAGCATTGGGGAAAAAGGTATCGTATCTCGGCGGAGGGCTATAAGCCTGACATAACCATTGTCGTACATTCGTACGTCCATTATTAATGGTAAACGCCGAAAAGTGTATCGCGTAATTTGGGTTAATGATTTGCTGAGGCCCGACAACAGAGCATCCCAATGCCAATAACGCAATCGAAGCAAATAATAACTTGTAGTAAAAAGTAAGATATAACAAACACACAAATTAATTGCGAATCAATGTTCTCAAAAACTATAGAACTTAACAATACCCTTATTTTATTTTTACCGGGATGCCGCTGATCATCAGAACAACCTCGTCGGCACGGGCTGCGATGTACTGGTTCGTCCATCCTTCGAGGTCGGTAAATTGACGTTGCAGCGCGTTCTCGGAAACGCCGCCTAACCCGATTTCGTTGGTGACGAAGAGAAACGTAGCATCTTGTGCCGTAAATCGGTCGAATTCGTCTTTGACGGCTTGCAAGGCTTGCTGCACGTCGGCGTTGAGGTCGAAGAAGAAGTTCGTACACCACAGCGTAACGCAGTCGATCACCACGACACGTCCTGTCACATCATGCCGGCTCAGTGTTTTTTCTTCTTCGATATTCGTCCATTGCATGCCGCGCGAAGCCTGATGCCGTTCGACACGTTGACGGAACTCGTCGTCCCATACACGCGCCGTAGCCATATAAACAGGGTTGGCCGACCATGACAGCGCCATCTGCTCGGCGTAGCTGCTTTTGCCCGAACGCTGACCGCCGGTGATAAGGACGATTCGTTTCATTGCATGGAGGGGGACTTGTTTTGTAGTTATTTCTTGTCTTTCGGAATAGCTCCTAAGGTTTCGAGGCTTTGTTTAAGTTCGATGCCGTTGTCTGTTTTCAGAACAATCGTTCCGTTCTTATCAAGCACGAAGCAACGGGGAAGCGAGCTGATGTTGTAGGCTTCCAACAGATGGATGGCCTGTCCGGCCGAGTCGGTACAGATGTTCCAGCGTATCGTCTGGCTTTTGATAAAACTGCGTACCTTCTGCAGGTCTTCGTCGAGGCTGACAAGCATGATTTCGAGTTCTTCCGGGCGAGCAACCTCCGCAATTTGATTCAGCATCATCTTTTCGATTTGACACATATCGCACCATGTAGCCGTGAAAGCGAGTACACAATACTTGCCGGCAAGCGAATGTTGCGTATAGGTGGTGCCGTAGATGTTTGTTATCTCGAAATCGGGAGCCTTTGTTCCGACCATGGTTTGCTTCGCTTTTTGACAATAAGCTTTCAGGTTTTTAACGATATACGAATCGTCAAGTTTTGGATCCAGCGTGTTTATCAGCGTCTCGGCGGGAAGCGGATTTTCAGGATCGAGGAAGTATTCCTGTATCAGGACGGCCGAAGCTTCATCATGGGGATGCTTGCGGATAAAATGTTCGGCCAGCGTGGTCAACTCATGATCGATATTGGCCAGACGAGGCGTATGTTCCGACCCGACATATTGGGAAGTATCAATCGCTCCGGACAGCTCGGTCTTTTCCTTCAATAATGATGCCGCTTTCTTCCGGAAATCGGACAACAGTTCGTTCGTGTGCGTACCTTTAACTTGGACAAGTAACGGATAGAGTGCATCTCCACTGACCGTAATCTTCTTATACGGTTCGAGGTAAACGGTGATCCAATCCTTATGATTCTCAAAATAAATAGTGAGTGTCGTATATTCACCTTCTTTCCGTATGATCGAGAACTTTTCGGACGGTTGGCAGGCAATCGTATCCACGTGCTTGCCATCGAATGTTTCGAATACGGCGTAAATGTGCTGCGCCTCCAGATTGGAAAGCTTTACATCTACCTGATAGGCCGCATTTTTTGTACATGCCGCGAACAGACAGGAGATATACCCGATGAATAATAGTTTTTTCAGCACCATTTTTCTTGAAAATTTCGTGTCAAAGGTAGTTGTTTTTTTGAAATTATAAAAGAAAAGCAACAAAAAATAACAGAAATAATTTTGCGCGCTTATGCAAAGCCTTTTTAAACAAGCTCGGGGAAGGTACTTAGCCACGACAAAAAAATGTTTACTTTTGCGCGGGAATTCCGGAAGAGATAATGCGGCATCGGTATTTTGCCGGCAGCTTGGAGCCATTAAAACGGAAAAGCGGATGGGAAAGTCGAAACAGAAATATTATGTAGTATGGCGGGGTGTTTGTCCCGGGATTTATGAGGATTGGACGGAGTGTAAACTACAGATCGAAGGGTTTGAAGGTGCGCTCTACAAGTCGTTCGCTTCGCGTGCCGAGGCTGAAGCAGCCCTGCGTGAATCGCCTTACGAATACATCGGGAAGCATGCTGCATCGTCTTTCAGGTTGCTCCGTCGGGAGGGGCCTCCCCCGTATATTGTGCAGAGCCTTGCGGTTGATGCGGCTTGCAGCGGCAACCCCGGCGATATGGAATATCGGGGTGTGTACGTCGAGACGGGACAGGAGATTTTCCGGGTCGGGCCTATGGCGCAGGGGACAAATAATATCGGCGAGTTTCTGGCGCTGGTACACGGGCTGGCGCTGTTCAAGAAAAGCAACTGTGCGATGCCGATCTATTCCGACAGTCGCAATGCGATGCAATGGGTGCGACTCAAAAAATGCCGGACGAAATTAGAACAGAACGCCGCTAATGCCCCGATTTTCGAACTGATCCTCCGGGCGGAGAAATGGTTGCGTGAAAATACCTACACGACGCAAATCCTGAAATGGGATACGGCTGCGTGGGGCGAAATACCTGCCGACTTCGGACGGAAATAGTCGTTATGGAACGGAAGGATAAAGTGTCTTCTCGTATACATTATATAAATTCCGGAACAGTGGCTCATCGTCGAAACGACGGGCATGCATCAGTCCTTCGTCAATCATTCGGCGGCGTAAATGCGGATCATCCAATACCCGCTCAAGGGCTTGTGCCAGCTCGTCCGGATCGTTCGGGTCGACGTAAAGAGACCCCGGCCCTCCTGCTTCTTCCAGACATGAGCCTTTGGCCGCGATTGCCGGAGTGCCGCAACATAGCGCCTCCAGAATGGGAATACCGAACCCTTCGAAAAAAGAAGGGTAAACAAATACCGTGGCCAGTCGATAAAATGCCGGTAATTCATGGGTGCTGATGCCGGTCAGTAACGTCACGCTGCTTTCCATCCGATGCGCTCTGATGTACTGCTCTACTTGCTGCGTGTATGCCGTCCGTTTTCCGATAGCCACCAATTTGACCGGCCGGCTGAGCCGTCGCAACGCGCGTACGGCGAGAAGCAGATTCTTGCGTTCTTCAATGCTTCCTACATATAAGATGAACTGCTGCGGCAACTTATACGTCTGCCGAACACTCCGGAGCTGTTCCTCCGATACGGGACGTTTAAAATCGTCGGCGCATCCTTGATAAACGACATCGATCTTATCCGACGGAATACCCCAATAGTCGATGATGTCTTTTTTCGTACAGTGACTGACGGCGATGATACGGTCGGCATTCCGACAGGCTTTTCGGAATTTATAACGATAGATCATCCGGTCGAAGAAACGGTAATAACGCGGATAACGCATGAAAATCAGGTCGTGGATGGTTACGATGCTTCGTGTGTGCTTCGCCAGACGAATATTCAGGGGAAGCTCGTTGCTGAGACCGTGAAACAGATCGATGCGTTCCTGAACGATTGTCTTCGTTACTCCCCAAATACGCCATAAGGATGGGCATGTTCTCCAGAAACCGGTGTGAGGATAGCACACATTCGTATGATCTGCGACTTGGCTTAAGAGATTGGTGCGCCGCGAGGCGGGAGTATAGAGGTAGTACCTGTTTTGCGGGCTGTACTTAGCCAGCAGGGAAATGATGAATCGGCTGTAATTTCCTAATCCGGTATTGTTTCGCGCGGCGCGTTTGGCGTCGAAACCTATTTTAAAGGGGGATGACTGTTTCATAAAAAGAAAGCATAAAGGTTTTTATTCACCCGGTCGTCAGGCGATAGAAGTATCGGATATTTGAAAGAACAATGCATGTATAGTACAGGAATAGTGCGAACGGTTCAGAGGGGGATGGTAAAATTCATCGATCCTTCGGCTTGTCGATTAATGGTTTCGTATGATGATCTTGCTGCCGTTTTCGTAAACGGAGTATTTTTTTAATTGAGATTTACTGACTCCTTTGATGGGGATACCCGGAACGGTTGCAGCACTGATGTCATAAACGGTCTTGCATTTCGGACAGGTAGCCGTAGTGCGATCCTGATCGACGGAAATAAGAACTCCGCGGTCGTTTTCGTGCGGACAAGCCAAGTCGAAGGCATAACATTCTCCATCCAGCGCGCGTACCGCCAATATCCCCCCATACCCGGTCGCTCTTATGGCGAAAGGTCTTTCCCGCATATCTTCGATTGTATAAGTTCGGTATCCGAGAATGTTTCCTCTGCGGATATTTTTGTCGCTGTGCTGGGTGTCTAACAATAAGTCTACCGGATAATTGAGTATGGGATGTTCTTCCGTACAAGCCAACCATCCGAACAGTACGAATAAGATCAGATAGATTCTTTTTCTCATGTCAGTAATGCCTTTTCTGCCCGGTCGACCTTCTCGAACTGAAAACCCTCGATCGTCTGTTGCATCAACTGTTCGATCTTCTCATTGCAAAGATTCCCCATGCTCCCTTCGTGCGTATGACGGACGGTCTGATCGGCTGTAAACGTTCCGGCCTCAATGTCCATACCTACTTTTTTATACGCATCCCGAAAAGGCACGCCGTCCATAACCAGGCGGTTTACTTTTTCAACGCTGAAAAGCAGCGAATATTTTGGATCGTCCAGGATATGTTTGTTGATTTTTATTTCGCGCATCATCAGGGTGACCATGCGTAGGCAATCTTTTAATTCATCGAACGAGGGAAGAAAAAGCTCTTTGATGATTTGCAGATCGCGGAAATATCCCGAGGGCAGATTGTTACAGATGAGTGCGATTTGTTGGGGTATCCCCTGAAGCGTATTGCATTTGGCACGCGTCAGCTCGAACACGTCCGGGTTCTTTTTATGAGGCATGATGCTGGAGCCGGTCGTGAACGAGTCGGGTAATTGGATGAATCCGAAGTTCTGACTGTTAAAGAGACAGGCATCCATCGCTAATTTCGAGAGAGTAGCCGCTATTCCCACCATGGCATAAGCGACCGTCCGTTCCATTTTTCCCCGCCCCATTTGAGCGTAAACGACGTTATAATTCATCGAATCGAACCCTAACAGCTCCGTCGTCATGGTGCGACTCAGCGGGAACGAAGAACCGTAGCCCGCCGCAGAACCTAACGGGTTGCGGTTGCATATCTTATATGCCGCCTGCATCAGCAGAAGATCGTCGGCCAAACTCTCGGCATAGGCTGCGAACCAAAGTCCGAAAGAAGAAGGCATCGCGATTTGCAGATGGGTATAGCCCGGCATCAGGATGTCTTTGTAGCGATTGCTCTGGTCGATCAACACCTCGAATAAATCGCCGGTTAGTCTGACCAGCTCACGGATTCGGGCGCGTGTAAACAGTTTCAGATCGAGCAATACCTGATCGTTGCGGGAGCGTCCGCTGTGGATTTTTTTTCCGATGTCGCCCAGCTTACGTGTGAGCATAAGCTCTACTTGTGAATGTACATCCTCCACACCTTCTTCGATCACAAAATTACCATACTCGGCTTCGACGTACATGTTTTTTAGCTCCGCATGCAGGCTTTGCAGCTCGTCTTTCGTCAGCAATCCGATCGATTCGAGCATGGTGATGTGCGCCATCGACCCGAGCATATCGTAAGGAGCCAGATAAAGGTCCAGTTCACGATCTTTCCCGACCGTGAACCGTTCCACTTCCTTATCGACCTGTATATTTTTCTCCCAAAGTTTCCGGGACATAAGCGTTAAGCGTTTTCGTTCGTTGACGGTTCGTACGGCAGTGAAGCAATCACTTCCGATATCTTATCGACAGCCTCCTGCATCACCTTCGATACCATGGCTTTGATAAAAGGGTTCAACTCGGCGCGTACGGTCATCTTCATCTTCGTGTCTTTTTCCGCCACCTGTTTGAGTTGAATCCACATGGACAAAGGCACCGGAGACTGAACGGTCTCGAATTTGATCGTTTTGTTCGGTTCGCGGTCGACGATTTGGAACTCAACCTTACCTACCGGATCTATTTCGATACAACAACGGTCGTTCGAGAAAGAAAAATGTTTGATTTTGTCTTCCGGAATCCGGGCTTTGACACGCTCCAGATTGGAGAGATCCGATAACATCGAGAAGATGCGTTCGTCGTTATGCGGGATCGTTCTGATTTGACTGGTAAATTCTGTCATTCGTTTCTGTCCATGATGTTAAGCGTCCGGGTCCCAGTTCGCAGGATCCTTGCGCCATTCCTGAAGGATGGCTACCTCCGTTTCGTCGATGTAATTGATCTTAACCGCTTCTTCGATGACAGCGTCATAGTTCGAGAGTGTCGTCAACGATACTTTGGCCTCCTTGAACTGCTGTTCGGCTATCGGGAAACCATGGGTGAAGATCGCGACCATCCCGATGACCTGACATCCGAAATTGCGTATGGCATTCACGGCTTTCAGGCTGCTTCCGCCGGTAGAGACGAGATCTTCGACAACGATAACTTTCGAGCTCGGTTTCAATTCACCCTCAATCAAATTTTCCAGTCCGTGATCTTTCGGTGCCGAACGGATGTATACGAATGGCAAGCCGAGGAGATCCGCCACTAAAGCTCCTTGGGCAATAGCCCCTGTGGCTACGCCGGCAATGGCATCGACCTCCTCGTATTTCTCAGAAATGATCCGTGCCAGTTCCAACTTGATGAAGGTACGTATAGCCGGATAGGAAAGTGTTTTCCTGTTATCGCAATAAATAGGAGATTTCCAACCGGATGCCCATGTGAACGGATTGGCCGGCTGTAGTTTTACGGCCTTGATTTTTAGTAATTTTTCTGCTACGATTCGTTCTAATGCTTTCATAATATATCTAAATTCGAAAGGGCAAAAGTAAAAAAAGAGAATGAATGTACATAATTTACGGAGCAATTATTTTGAACCGATTGCTGAATGAGATCGTCTAAATAGTCGGATACACGGTATTGCCTTCCTTTTTTGTAACGAAAAAATCTTTTTTTGCTTGCATGTGTACAAAGAATAGCATATATTTGCAATTTTAAAAACTTTAATTATTATTATAGAAAATAGAAGTAGGTAATTTTGTGTTTCTTATTTGGAATTCTACTTGTTTTTGCCTCTTGATAAGCAAGATAAAACTAAACAGAGTATAGAAGTATAAATGATTTTAATTTTAAATAGAAAGAATCCATGAAACAATTTCTTGCACTTGCCGTTATTGCAATCGTCGCAGGCTTGTCCTGCATGTCCTGCAAAAGAAATCGGGATATTGTGCCTTCGTCTGAATATGCTCCTTATGTAAGTGCATATACAGGCGGGGTCATCTCGTCCGATGCGTCTATTTTTATCGAATTGACTGAAGAACAGCAAATCGTGGAGATAGGTGCCGAAGTAAAGGAGAAACTCTTTCGTTTCTCTCCGTCGCTGAAGGGAAAAACTTTTTGGGTTAACAACAAAACGCTTCAGTTTATCCCCGATTCCGGTGCGTTGAAACCCGGAGAACTCTACAATGCAACCTTTGCGCTGGGTAAAGTGATGAAGGTAGAAAAGAAACTGGCAGAATTTGAATTTTCGTTTCGCGTGGAAGAGCGAAGTTTTGTGATGGAATTTACATCGCTTGATGTGGTGGAATTAGCTATGAATCAGGTTACTGTTCAGGGGGAGATTCGTTTTAGTGAAGCTCCGCCCGCTACGATTGTACAAGACATGATAACGGCCATGAGGGAAAACGAGTCGTTCTCGGCTGTTGTGACCCCGACCGAAAATCCGCGTACGTTCCATTTCGTTATTTCGAACATCGCCAAAAAAGAAGCCGAAACGACCCTCGAGGTTACGGTCGATGGAAAAGCCTTTAATTCCGATAAAAGGATCAAGCTGGAGATGGACATACCGGCACTGACGCCCCCATTTGAATTGCTGTCGGCCAAAGTTATTGAAGCACCTGAACATGGCGTGTGTCTGACTTTTTCTTCACCGGTTTCCAATACGCAGGATTTGAACGGATTGATTACGCTGGAACCGATCTCTACCTATACGTTTCAGGTGGAGGATAATAAAGTTAAAATCTTTTTTGAGCGAAAGAGTGAAAATACGTCTCTTTATATTAATGTTGATCAGGGGTTAAAAAATGTATCCGACGAATCGTTACCTAGGTCTTCGTCTGTTACCCTGCAAATGAATTCGCTGAGTCCACAAGTGGAATTTTTGTCGTCGGGAATGATTATGCCTGATTCTAAAGAACTGGTTCTGCCGTTTCGGGCAGTTAATCTGTATGCCGTCGATCTGAAAGTGATCCGGATTTTTGAGAGCAACGTGCTGATGTTCTTACAGGATAATTCGTTATCTGCATCTTCTTCTTCGGAGTTGAGACGTTCCGGCCGACTGATATATAAGAAGATGCTTCGTCTTGATAGTGATCCGACAAAGAACATACACGACTGGGATAACTATTTTATCGACCTCAGTGGGGTGATGAAGCAGGAGCCGGGGGCTATTTATCGGGTAGAGCTTTCATTTAAGCAGGACTATTCGGCTTATCCGTGCGGAAACGAGCCGGCCGCACGTAATCTGCAAGCATCGAATGCTTTGACACGTGTTGAGGCCGGTGAGATGACGGAAGAGGACGAGGCCGTATGGGATCAACCCCAAACGTATTATTATGATAATTCGAACATGGACTGGGACATATACGAATGGGACGAACGGGATAACCCGTGCCATCCGAGTTATTATATGGTTTCGGAGCGTAAGGCAACGACGAATGTGATGGCTTCGAACATGGGGGTGATTGTGAAAGGCAACACGAACAATACGTTATGGGTCGCTGTGTCAAATCTGTTGGATACAAAGCCGATGTCGAATGTTGAAGTAACAGCATATAACTTCCAGTTGCAACCGATAGGGAAGGCTCGGACGGACGGAGACGGATTTGCACTGATCAAGGCTAAAAACAAACCGTTTGTACTCGTTGCCTCGTCGGAAGATAAGCAGAAGACCTACCTGCGTCTCGTCGATGGCGAGGATAATCTGCTGAGTCGGTTCGATGTCGGCGGCAAGGAGATCAAAAAAGGTTTGAGAGGCTTTGTGTACGGTGAGCGTGGCGTGTGGCGTCCGGGAGATACATTGCATCTTTCATTTATGCTGGAAGACCGTGAGAAGCGGATTCCGGTCAATCATCCGGTGTCGATAGAAGTGTATAATCCTCGTGGACAATTCTATCAAAAGCAGGTTTCTTCCAAAGGACTGAACGGATTGTACACATTCACGGTTCCGACTAAGGCCGACGATCCGACGGGGCTTTGGAATGCCTATGTGAAAGTGGGCGGTACGTCGTTTCATAAATCGTTACGTATCGAGACCGTGAAGCCTAATCGCCTGAAAATTAACTTGACGATCCCCGGAAAACAGTTGAAGGCTTCGGCATCGCCGGTTCAGACAACTCTCGAATCGGCCTGGTTGACCGGTGCGGTGGCGCAGCATCTCAAGACCAAAGTGGAGTTGTTGTTATCTGAAACGACAACCCAGTTTAAAGGGTATGAAAAATACATCTTTCATAATCCGGCCGCAGACTTTACGTCGAGTACGATTGATCTATACTCCGGAGTGTTGGATGGAGAGGGAAAGTCGGTCTTCCGTATGTCGCTTCCGGCGGCCAAAAATGCACCGGGTATGTTGCGTGCCAACATCACCTGCCGGGTGTTTGAACCGGGAGGGGATGCGAGTATCTATACGCAGACGATTCCTTTCTCTCCCTTCGATTCGTATGTAGGAATCCGTTTCGGAGAGAAGGACAAGACCGATTTCCTCGAGACGGACGTTGATCATCAGTTCGAAGTTGTGACGCTCAGTCCGGACGGTCAACCGACAAATCGTTCCGGCCTGGAATATAAGATTTACAAGATCGGTTGGAGCTGGTGGTGGGAGCATGATGACGAATCGTTCGCGTCGTACCTGAATAACTCTTCGATCTCGCCCGTGGCATCGGGCACGCTGAGCACTTCGGGCGGCAAGGCGCGGATCGGCTTCCGGGTGGATTATCCGCAGTGGGGACGTTATCTGGTCTATGTCAAGGATCGTGAAAGCGGTCATGCAACAGGCGGGGTTATTTATATCGACTGGCCTTCGTGGCGCGGACGTTCGAATAAATCGGATCCGAACGGGATTAAGATGTTAGCATTCTCGTTAGATAAATCTTCGTACGAAGCCGGCCAGAATGCGACGGTGATTATTCCTTCGTCGGCCGGAGGCAGAGCGTTGGTTTCTATTGAGAACGGATCGGAAGTCATAAGCCGCGAGTGGGTCGATATGGCTTCGTCCGGCGATACGAAATATACGTTTAAGATTACGGAACAGATGGCGCCGAACGTCTATGTGCATGTCAGTCTGTTGCAACCTCACGCGCAAACCGTCAATGATTTGCCTATCCGGATGTACGGAGTGGTACCGGTTTTCGTCACGAATAAAGATTCCGAGCTTACACCGCAAATTACGATGCCCGACGTGTTACGTCCCGAGACGGAATTCACGGTGAAAGTGAAAGAAACATCGGGCAAAGCCATGACGTACACGCTGGCTGTGGTAGATGACGGATTACTTGACCTGACGAATTTCAAGACGCCTGACCCGTGGAATGTCTTTTATGCACGCGAAGCGTTGGGGATACGTACCTGGGACATGTATGACTTTGTGATGGGCGCCTACGCAGGGAAGTACGGTTCACTGTTCAGTATCGGAGGGGATGAAGATATGAAGCCTGCCAACTCGAAAGCCAATCGTTTCAGACCGGTCGTGAAATTTATCGGTCCGTTCGCGTTGAAAAAAGGGGAGGAACAGAGTCATAAGTTGAAGCTCCCGCCGTATATCGGATCGGTACGTGTGATGGTTGTTGCCGGGCAGGATGGCGCTTACGGCAAGGC
Source organism: Tannerella sp. (assembly GCF_052170195.1). Lineage (GTDB taxonomy): Bacteria > Bacteroidota > Bacteroidia > Bacteroidales > Tannerellaceae > Tannerella. The sequence goes on from NZ_JBQNAZ010000025.1 coordinate 40,737, forward strand.
GGAAAAGACCGTGCCGGTACGTACGCCGTTGATGATCTTGTCGTCATTGCCTCGTGTAGTCAGCACGGACGAAGAAATTTATTTGCCGGTCAATGTGTTTGCAATGGAGAATACGGTGAAGAACGTATCGATCAAGGTTGAGACGACAGGTAAGTTAAAAATCGCGAACGGAGGCAGCCAGTCCTTGACGTTTGCTGCTCCCGGCGATAAGATGGTATACTTTGCCCTGAAATCGGGCTCCTCGACGGGAATAGAACGAGTGACGGTTACCGCCACTGGCAATGGGCATACTTCGAAAGAGACGATTGAAATCGATGTCCGGAATCCTAATCCTCCGATTATCCGTACCGACAATAAACTGCTCAATGCAGGAGAGTCGGCTGATTTTACGTACACCTTAGACGGCGATTTCGACGGGAACTGGGTGAAATTAGAAGTTTCCCGTATTCCTTCGGTCGATATCAGTCGACGGTTCGATTATCTGTATGACTATCCGCATTATTGTTCCGAGCAGCTTACTTCAAGGGCTTTGCCGCTGTTGTTTATCGCTCAGTTTAAGGACATGGAGGAGAAAGAGACGGAATCCGTGAAAAAGAATGTGCGTGAAGCCATTTTGAATCTGTACGGTCGTCAACTGTCCAATGGTGGGATTGCCTATTGGCCGGGCGACGGGTACGAGAACGAATGGGTGACATCGTACGCCGGCAGTTTCCTGGTTTTGGCCAAAGAGAAAGGGTATGACGTCAATTCGGGCGTGCTGAGTCGATGGAAAAACTATCAGCGCAGTGCTGCTCAGAACTGGCGGGCGAATGCGCGGGGAAGTCGTCGATATGCATATTATCAGTCGGACTTTTCGCAGGCTTACCGTCTTTATACGCTGGCGTTGTCCGGCGCTCCCGAACTCGGGGCAATGAACCGGATGAAAGAGTTGAAAGACTTGTCGATGCAGGCGCGCTGGTGTCTGGCGGCAGCTTATGCCTTGTCCGGTAAGACGAAGGCGGCGAGTGAGCTTGTCTTTAACGCCTCGACGGAGGTCGCTCCTTATGCATTAAATAACTCGACGTTTGGCTCGTCCGAGCGGGATATGGCGATGATTCTTGAGGCCATGGTGCTGATGGGCAAGGAAAAAGAAGCCTTCGAACAGGCACGGAAAGTATCGGCCAATCTTTCACGTGAACAATCGTTTACCACGCAGTCTACCGCTTATTCGTTGGTGGCTATGGGACGTCTGGCGGAGAAGGTGTCCGGTTCGTTGCAGTTCGATTGGACGTTGAACGGCAAGGCGCAATCCAAGGTGAATTCGGCCCGTGCCGTTTTCCAGAAAGACCTCCCGACACGTCCGACGAACGGTGCGGCAACTGTCAAAAACAATGGAAACGGGTTGCTGTATGTGAGTCTTGTCTCGAAGACGAAACCTCTCCGCGACTCGCTTTCGTCCATTGAGCAAAATTTGCGTATGACAGTCACGTATACCGATCTGAAAGGCACGCTGGTCGATGTGCAACGGCTGAAGCAGGGCACGGACTTTATGGCGGTGATTCGGGTGTCGAATATCAGTGGAATCAATGACTATACGGATGTTGCCCTGACACAACTTATTCCGTCCGGATGGGAAGTATATAACGAGCGCATGCTCAATCCGGACGATCCGGATACGGAAAAAGCGGCGTCCTACATTTATCGTGACATCAGAGATGATGGAGTAATGACGTATTTCGATCTGAAGATGGGTGAAACAAAAGTGTTTAAGGTGCGTTTGCAAGCATCTTATGCCGGTACGTTCGTATTGCCTGCCGTACATTGCGGAGCGATGTACGATGCGGGAGCACAGGCGCGGACACGTGCAGGACGTGTCACGGTAGAACGATGATTAACCGGAGCATAAAAGATCCGTTATTTCGCAAAAGGGCTATCCGATACGGGATAGCTCTTTTGCTTGTTTGCTATTTATTCTGCCTTCCCCGTACCTTGTTTCATACTCCCTACGCCACCGTGGTGACCGATCGCCACGGCGAGTTGCTCGGTGCCCGGATCGCAGCCGACGGACAGTGGCGTTTTCCGGTGAGCGATACGATACCGGAGAAGTTCGCAAAGTGCCTGATTGCTTTTGAAGACCGTTATTATTACCGGCACTGGGGTGTTAACCCGCTGGCGACGGGGAGAGCGCTGGTGCAGAATATCAAGGCTCGACGAGTGGTGAGTGGGGGAAGCACGCTGACGATGCAAACGATTCGCCTCTCGCGTGGAGAACGCAGAACGATCGGAGAAAAGCTGATTGAGATGATACTGGCAACGCGTCTCGAATGTCGATACTCGAAAGCGAAAATCCTTGCCCTTTATGCTTCGCATGCCCCTTTCGGGGGAAATGTAGTGGGGCTTGATGCCGCATCGTGGCGTTATTTCGGACATTCTTCCGCACAACTCTCCTGGGCTGAGGCTGCAACACTGGCTGTGCTGCCTAATGCTCCTTCGATGATTCATCTGGCCAAAAATCGTCCGGCGCTGATCAAAAAGCGAAACAAGCTATTGGAACAACTCTATCGCCAAGGGGTGATTGACGAAATCGACTATGAACTGGCCTTGAGCGAAGCGCTTCCGCCGGAACCGTTGCCGTTGCCGCAGATAGCCCCGCATCTGGTAGCGTATGTTTATGGAAACCGTCAGGGGCAGCAGGTGACTTCAACGATCGACAAAGGGCTGCAGTTGCAGCTTGAAAGGCTATTGGCACGCTGGCATGCCGAATTCGTCCGGCACGATATCCGCAATATGGCCGCGATGGTGATTGATGTACGTACTAACCGGGTGCTGGCTTATTGCGGCAATGTGAACTTTCAAGACACGAAGTCCGGCAATCAGGTCGATGTGATCCGGTCGCCGCGCAGTACGGGAAGTATCCTCAAGCCCTTGCTGTATTATGCGGCCTTGCAGGACGGCGATATTCTTCCACATACTTTGCTGCCCGATGTGCCGCTGAATGTAAACGGTTTTGCTCCGCAAAATTTCAACATGCAGTTCGATGGGGCTGTTCCGGCGTCCGAAGTTATTGCCCGGTCGCTAAATGTCCCTTCGGTGATGCTGCTGCGCCGTTACGGCGTGCCCAAGTTTTACGATTTCCTGAAAAAAGCGGGGTTGACGACCTTAACCCGCCCCTCTTCGCATTACGGTCTTTCGCTTATTCTGGGAGGCGCCGAAGCTACCCTTTGGGATATCACTACGGTCTATGCCGATATGGCACGGGCATTGGAAGGAAAGGAGCGCACAGCTTGTCACATGCTGTCCGACGGAGAAACAACGCCCTCTCTGCCCGAAATCTTTCAGCCCGGAGCCGTATGGCAGACATTCGATGCCATCAAAGAAGTGAACCGTCCGGAAGATATCGACTGGCGGACAATCCCCTCGATGCAGTCCGTCGCTTGGAAAACGGGTACGAGCTATGGCTTTCGCGATGCGTGGGCCGTCGGCGTGACGCCACGCTATGCCGTGGGCGTATGGGTAGGCAATGCTTCGGGTGAGGGTAAACCCGAGCTGGTCGGTGCGCGTACGGCCGGGCCGGTGATGTTCGATATTTTCAATATCCTGCCTTCGTCCGAATGGTTCGTTCGTCCCGAAGGCGTATTTGTGGAGGCCGAAGTGTGCCGTCTGTCGGGACATTTAAAAGGACGTTTTTGCGACGAGACGGAAACGGCTCCGATTTGTCCGAACGGACAGCGAACCGTGGCGTGTCCTTACCATATCCGTGTAAATCTGAGCGCCGACAGGCGTTATCGCGTCTATGAGCATTGTCTGAATAACGGGACGACGATTCCGGAGAACTGGTTTGTTTTGCCACCTGCATGGGAATGGTATTACAAGCGTCGTCATCCCGAATATAAGCCGCTTCCGCCTTTTTGGGCCGGATGTGGAGGCGACTCCGAGCAACCGATGCAGTTTATCTATCCGCAAAGTTATCATACCCGAGTGACCTTACCGAAGCAGCTTGACGGAACTCCGGGCGTCGTCACGTTCGAGCTGGCACACAGTAACAGCGAGGCGACTGTTTTTTGGCATTTAGACGGAGAATACCTCACGGCCACCCGCGATTTTCATAAAGTCTCCGTCTCTCCTCAGCCCGGACAACATACGATGACCGTCGTCGATGAGCAGGGACACACCCTCTCCGCAACCATTCGGGTCGAAGAGTAAGATTTCAGTTTTTAACAGGGATTATACTGAATATGGTTGCTTAGATAGGTATTGTCCTAAAAAGTATATCGGGAGAAAATTTATTTTTCTCCCTGCACTTTTGAATATTTTTTTATCGGACAATAGTGATTTTCTATAGTCAAAAATCAAATATATTAAAAATCTACTCGTAATTCGTAATTTGTAATTCGTAATTCCCCTACTTTTGTCATTCAGATCGAAGCGATGAATCTCTTTCCTCTTCTCCGCGAGATTCCTCACTGCGTTCGGAATGACAAAGGGGACATCTAAATCAATATTCATTCAGGCTTACAGCCCTCTAACCAAGGTATGGGCATGGATCCCCTCTCCTTGTGGGATGGGGCTGAAATAATTCGGGCTTTCAGCCCTTTCGGACAATGGTTAATGGT
>NZ_JBQNAZ010000026.1:0-43690 GCF_052170195.1 Tannerella sp.
GTGTCGGCCCTAATTTTTTACAGTCCTAAAAGTTTTACCGGACAGCAATAATTCTGATTTTCACTATGTCAAAGAACGCATAACAGCGATAGCCCGATTCTTTTTTCGGGAATATACGTCCACCGACAACCGGTTACAAGAAGTTATCGACACTACTCCGCTCTTTACCAAAGATTTGCTTATCCAACCATTTTTCTTGTCGACTTGAAAAAACAATCAGAGAGTCTTCATCGCTGTTCATTATTTTCTCAGCCTTCAAAGTTAACTCTTTTAATTTAACTTCTGTAATTTCGCCTTCAAAAACCGAATTTTGTATCCAATTCAGATATTTCCGACAGAGCTTGAGCATTTTCCCAACCCGTTTCTCGCCGCAGTCATAGACCAGAATCACATACATTACCAATACATTTTAAACGGTTTATAGTCTTCCATCCCAAGCAGATGTTTTGCTAACTTATAGCATTCGAGCTTAATCAGATGTTTGTAACTTACACTGCGATTAAGCGACCGATGCTTAATCGTCTCATTAAAACGTTCCTCCATCGCTTTTACAAAAATCTTCTTCCCCGAAGGATTCAACAGGCAGCTGTTTAATCGTTTATCGAAATGACGTTCCTGTATCTCTTTCTTATTAAGAAGTTTGAAAATAACCCTGTCGACAAGAATCGGTTTAAAGATTTCGGAGATATCCAATGCCAGAGAATAGCGCCGCTCGCCGGGTGTGTGCAGATAGCTGACCGTGGGATTGAGTTGCGTTTGATGAATGGCACGTAGGCACTGTGAATAGCACATCATATTTCCGAATGAGATCAAGGCATTCACTTCGTTCCGGGGTGGTTGTTTAGTACGACCTCCCATCTCAAAATCGTTGAGTATAAGATCAAACGCATCGTAATAAACCTGACGAATGTTTCCCTCGATGCCCATCAGCTCGTCGGGGGCGGATGCTTGCTCAATACCATCGGCATAGATTTTTATCTGTTCTAATAAAACTTCCATATCTTTTCCCCGCCGGTTGTAATACTGCAGGTTTTTCTGCATGTTATAGGCCGCTCCGTGAATAAACTGCCGGGCGATTGCCATGCGCCGTTTTTTATCCTGAAAAGCTTTGGTCTGCGCCAAAATCATCCGCCCCGAAAGTAATGTATCCCGCGGCATAAATGATCCGGTATAATTTTCGTAATAATCGAAGAAGTGCAAGGCAATATCATTTTGTCCGAGGAAATTATACAAAGCGCTATTGGCATCGAGCGAACCGAAAACATAGAATTGATCAACCGTTTCGACCGGAATATACCTCGGTTGTCCTTCGTGTTCGATACCGTTTCCGTCTTCTTCCATCGGCACGAATTTCAAGGTGTTATCCTTGCGGAACAAACGACCGGGATTGAAAAGATAATAGGTCTTTTTCATGATTTATTCTTCTCTTGAGTAACAAAAATCAAAATAGCTGCAGTTCCTGCAAATTTTGGCATTGATCGTCGGCGGACAAGATTCGCTTTCAATGAGTGATTGAATTTTAGAAACCGATTTCTGCAATCCCTGCCGATCTTCGTCCGAGAATAGGACTTCGTCCGTTTTACGCAGTTTGGGATATTCCAAAATCCCCGTCGCTCCATCGACCCCATTAAGCTCCAAAAGCCTGAGGTAGAATTTTACTTGCCGCACATGGGCCGCTTCCACCTTATCGCTACGCTTGATTTCGTGAATAACCTTATTCCGCACATCGAAATAATCGATTTGTCCGATTAACGTAATACCTTCGTACTCGGCAGAAATGAGCATCTCTTCGTATCGTTCGGCACGCTGCGGATAGGAGGTCTCATGCAATAACTTCCCATCGTACACCGCGTCGGAAGTATGTTCCATATTGATGCCGTTGGAAAAAAGCCAAAGTTTACGCTTGCAAACTTCAAGATAGTTGATATGTGTTGCAGTGAGATTCATTGAATATTTATGAGTTTCCGTACTGCGCCGACTCTCCGTAATAAATCAAAAAGAGTTCCGCCATTTCATCGGCGAAACCGTATCCGCAAGAAGATGCATACTTCACGCAATCTGTGCAGCGAAGTTTGAAGTTTTCCAACAAACCATGCTTCGCCATAAAGTCCAAGGCTCGCTTGAAATTATTTGCGGCACCATTGTAAAAAGGTTCGTCCATATCGCCAAACTCACGAGTAAAGCGACAAGCTGCCTCCGGTAAGGAGAGCATTAAATCGGCCAAAGCATCAGGCGAGGGTTTCAACGAAGCAAAATCGGATATCGCCCTCTTGGCAACAGAATACTTCAATCCGGCTCTCATCGGATTTTTTATATCAAATTCTTTTTCAATAATGGCTTTGTACTTCTTTATTTTTTCTTTCTCATTCGGTTGAAGATAAAAATCAAAATACTCTTGGACGGCTTTACTGTTATCGTAAGCATCTAACATCACCTCGACGATTTGTTCTTTCGTGAGAGATTGAAGGTGTTTTTTTAATCTGTTGGTGGACATAGATTTTTAAATTAAACATTCATTTTCTTTTAAATCAATGCCTTTTTCAAAGCTATAATTATTGAAATTTATTTTATACAGAGAAAAGTAATTATCATCACTTCCTCTTAAATATTCACGTTGGGAACTATCTTTTAATCTGATTTGTACAATTTGATTTGACATTCTTTTTAAGTGAATTTCAATTTCTTTTTTCTTCCTTTTTATAATTGAAAAATCAGATTTTGCTTTGTATAAACCTAATAGTTCTTCTTGCTTATTCAATAAAATCTCAAAATTTTCGTCATTTGCTCTTTTAGGCACATAAAACTGAAACTCTTCTCCAAAATCCAGTTTGTCAATCAATTGGAATTTGCCTATTTTTTCGAACATGCATTGGCGAATATCTTTTAAAAAATCAAAGTCCGGTTTTCTTGGATCTTGATTATTTTTCTTCCAATGCTTGGCAAAATGCCATTCAGACTGTATTCTGTTAAAGAACTCTTGCTGAATTGGTAATAGTTCCTTTTCTTGATAATTATTTATGGGTACTCTTTCAAAAGACTCTTTTGTAAAGCATAACAAATCTTTGTCAAAACCTCGATAAATAAGTTCTGATCTAATTTTATTCCGATTTATAAGAGTGAATAAATACACTTTACCTTTTGCTTCAAGCCTTCCATTACGATTGCATCGTCCTGCAGACTGAACAATACTTGATACTGTTGCAAAATCGCGAAACAACGCCGGAAAATCAACGTCCACACCCGCCTCGATAAGTTGTGTGGAAATAACAATAATTCGTTTTTTGTCTCTTAACCGCCTTTTAGCTAAATAAATTTTTAGTTTTCGATGTCGGGGAGTGAAATGTGTATTTAGCAAAAGTAATTCGCTATTATCTAAATCATCTTGCAATAATTTGTATAATTCTTTTGTATCATCAATTGTATTAAGAATTACAAGAGCGGAACTATTTTTTGATAAAATTCTCTCTTTCAGACCACACAAACTTATTTCCTCTTTTTCAATATCAATACAATAACGATTGAATAATTCATTTTCAAAATAGGATAAAGGCAGTAATGGAATAGGGTTTTCGTAATCGGAAAAGAATTTTTTAGCGTCATCATTTCCATCGGGTAATGAAAAATTCGGTTGTGTAGCTGTCGAAATGATGGCATAACTATTGAATTTTTCACAGAATTTCGTTAAATAAGCGACAAAAAATCCATATAGTCTGGGAGGAAGAGATTGGATTTCGTCAAGTAAAAATATACTATTAGAGAAGTTTGGTAATTTAAGCAGTTCAGAATTACGGTTGCTCAATAGAGTTTCAAAAAAACGGACAAAAGTTGTAATCACAAATGGATAACCAAATATATTTTCCTGAAATTCAAGCAAATTTAATTCTTCAATAATTTCAGGTTTTGGGTTGTCATCCAATTTTTGCTGTAATGATTCAAATCGACTATTTTCAGATTTTGAATCTATTCTTTGAATATAATTTTCTTGTCCTTTGAAAATCTTTAATACTTCCGCTTCAACCTGTTCTGTAATGGATAAAAAAGGTAATCCGTAAATGATTCGTTTTGCACCGATTCTATTGATTATTTCAGATGCCAAAGACAATAACATCAGTGTTTTTCCGGATCCAGTTGGCGCAGTCAATTCAAACACTCTCTTTACAGATATTTGATTAATGAGATTGCTGACAGCTTCTTCTCTGATTCTCGTCCGAAGTTTATTGAGTTCTGAGTCTTGCTTTAACCTCGATAAATAATTTTCAAGTTGAACTTTAAAATGTGCACAAAATGAATGTAGTTCATTCTGCTGTCTCTCAATAAAATTATCAAAATTAGCAGCATCTGCTTTGTCTGCTTGAATAACAGTGGAAAAAGCGAATTGAAAATCCAGAAAGAAATCCAATGGAAATCTGTTTTCAACTTCTTTGAAAACAGTTGTTTTTAAATATGTTTCTTGAACTTTAGGATTCTTAATAAATTGTGTAAAATCATCCACTTCCATAAAAGATCTTGCATACTCGCTAACAGGAAGTTCAATTGTATTGAGGAAACTGAAAAGTTCATTATTTTCATCTTTTGATAAAATTATAGCTCCTGTACCACTGTAATCTTTTGGCTCAAAATCCGGCAGGTTTCCGTGGTGCTTTGCAATCAAAACCGCAATGGCGATAATGTCATTCTTATTAAGTTCTCTGTCCCATTTCAAAAAATGTTTCAATTTTTTTTGATTCTCTGACGAGCATCCAAAAATACAAAAAAAGACATACGCCGATAAGTAAGCATGGTTCGCATAACCGCTACCCATGCTCATCTTAGGATTTAGCTTAGCTTGAAAGTTCGGATTTATCTTGCCTAAATCATGAAAAATTGCGACTAAATCCGCTAATTTAGAATGAGTAAGCAGTTTTACATTTTTTCTAACACCTTCAATGTGCCTTAATAGCTTTTTATTGGGATGAGACTTTATTTCATTTATATCAAGCACCATTTTTCCATTATTTCTTCGGTATTATATTCATAGAAAACACCTTCAACTTTCATTGAATGAGGATAATCAGGATAAATAACATTAAAATATTTATCAGGCAAATTCCAAAAATCGTCACTTTGATAGGTTGGTAATTTATCAAATCCTATTCTGAACAAGCCTGAAATATCTTTCGGGATGTGTTTATTGGCAACCACAAAACCAAAAGTTTCAAACTCTCCTTTTTTCTCATCAGAAAATTTACCAATGGACTTTAATTTCAGATTTGCAGGACAATTATGCCATCCTAAAATTGGTGGATAAACAGCCTTTTCATTTTTTATTGCTGTTAGGAACTCATCAAAAATATTTTCCGAACGTTCATTTAGTAAAGCAATTGAAACAAGAAATGAAGGGTCTTTCAAAAATTCAAAGTATTTAGGAGAACCCGCTCCGGTTGGATTTATTGCTGTTTTGCTTGTAAATCCCCATGAAATCTTCCGAACAGGAGTTAATAGTTGAACGCCATAAAGTAAATCTTCGGAAAGTTGCGGAAACAAACTTTTCATATCCGTGCGCTCAATTCCCAAAACAGCCCCAATCATCCCAATCAAAGCTGTCTTGGTTATCAAATCATGCGAAAGCGGATTGTTGTTTGTTTCCGGTCTTTTGAAATGTCCCCAATTTCCTGTTATCTCTAATTGAAAACCTTTCATAGTGTCATTATTTCAAATTTCCCATCTTTGAGTTTATCTTTTATTGACTGCAATTCAGTATAATACTTAATTTTCAAGACCTTGTCTGATTTTGCAATTTCAATCAATTTGTCAAAATTCAAATCGTAATCGTCCATACTTCGGAGCTGTTCGCCTTTTTTCCCATCTTTTGGTATTAGAGTTATCAAACGATCAACTCCATATATTTTTTGGTTGGGTTTGTCGTAAACAATTTCAAGCAAAAGAACAGAGTTTTGTCCAACTTTGCTTCGAGAATGAGAACTTCCATCTCCGCTCGTGCCATACCAAAGACCTTCATACATGAGTTTTAAATCGTCTGAGGTCATTCCTGTAGTTTCTGCTACTTTGGGATTAACCCAACCGTGAATTTGGATTAGGGAGTAAGGAACCAACGTTGTGGTTCCAATAGAGCCTTGTGTGTTTTCGGCTTTAGAGGTAAAATGAGTTGTGTTTTGGTGCATTCTCAAATTTACTTCATTCAGCGAAGGATTCAAAAGTGCAAATTGTACAGGTCCGGTAAATTGCACATGTCCGTTTGTAAATTCGACCTCTTTTTCTTTTCCATCCTCTCCCTTAATTTTAAGTTTTACTTTGTCATCTAACGTGGAAATTCCTCCAAATAAGCGTACATCTGTTTGTTCTTTTAAAAGTTCTCCAAAATTTGTTTTAGCTTCTGGATTTCTATTTTGTGCAATCCAAGTTAAAACTCCTTTTGAGTCAGTTTTTCCTGCTCCTGTTTTTTCGCTAACATAAATAGGAACTTTTTTAATATCTTCCAAATAAGTCCTCACATAGCGTTTCATACGCACATCACTAACAAGTATTTTCTTTGTTTCTTCATCGTAGCGTTGTTCGCCTGTAAAAGGGTCACCATTGGGGATATTATACGAAGATTCGTATAAAAATAAAATTTCTGATTTTCTTACTTCTTCTGACATGATAGAATTATTTTAATTGTTTATTTATAGGTTTTGTAATACTTCTTTTTTATCACTTTTAGGCAACGGTTTAAAATAACTTTCCATAAAACCAAAAGCGCATTCTTCTCTATCGTATTGAGATTTGAAATTTTTTACTTTTTGTGCTAAATCATAAGACGTTTGGAATGTGAATTTAGATTTGTCGTGCATAATCAATTTTTGCTCAATATCCGTTTTCAACTTGATGAAATCGGAAAGAGTTCCGATACGTCTGGTCAAATTTCCTACATAATTCTTTTCAAAAGAATTAATTTCAAGGCTTAAGTTTTTGGCTAATGCCCCTAACATTAATCCAATTTCATAACTTTCTGATTGAATAATTTCCATATATTTATCGTTTATATTGTTTTGTATTTTTAATAAGAATATTAGATCGAATTTAAGAAAATTGTATTTGCTATCTCCCGAACGTATTGAATATTCTACATTTTGAATAAAACTATCCAAAAGCATATCGTCTTTAAAATATGAATCTGAATATATCAGAGGTAATACTTTCAGTAAATGCGACTGATATTTAGGATTCACGTCAAATTTCACTTTTCCACTTTTATCAGTTAAAGGATTACCAAGTATATTTTTAAAAGAATTCTCTGGTGATAGCGGAATTAAATCTTTTTCAGTATTGATAAATTCTTTTCTTTTTTTATATACATCTTTTGCGATATCTTCAATCCGCTCTTTGATTTGCCTTAATTTGCTTTTTTCAACACCTGAGATTTCTACCAAATCTTTATCAGGTGAAGTAGTTCCGCCCTTCTTAGTAAAAATTAGGTCAAATGCCGTTATTTCAGCCTTTTCGATTTCTGCAAAATCGAATAAAGAGCTATTAAAACTGGCGTTATTTGCCACTATTTGCACTTCGTTTTGCTTTTCCTGAAAATCCTCATAATCTTTTGCAGTAAGATTTTCTCCACGAGGCAGCACTATCAACTTTATATCTGTACCCTGAATCATTTTGCCTTTATTAGTATATGATAGGGCATAGAAAAGATTTTGGACATCATCATGCGTAAAAGACTTGGATTTATGTTTGTATAAATTTTTAAACATTGGAAATTGAATATCATTATCATCAGTGCCAGAACAAATATTTTTGTATAGGTATGAATTAAACACATACTGATTCTCAATACTTTCCGTGGTTATGCTAACAAATTTGCCATATATCAATGATAAAATACTTTCAATTATTAAATTATAATCCAACCAACTTGTTTTCCTCGGAAATTCAAAATGTAAAAAAATATTACCTGAATATGATTTCATTAATGTGGCATATTCATCTTTATTAATATCCTCCCATTTTTCAATGTCTCTTTTAAATAATTTCTGTAAATCTTTTTTGTAGGATTTTTTAGCCAGAATGTCAATGAAAATTTGTTGAGCGGAAAATTGCAGCATTTTGCTTTCATCTTGCAAAAAATTGAAAACATTACCATTGGAATTAATCAATAATTTTAGCCCAATATGGTATTTTAATATATTATCAAATAAAGCTATTGACTCTTCAAAATTTTTTCTGAAATCATTTAATATCTCTGACTCTTTTAGTTCTTTAATAAACTTTTTCCCTTCATAAAATGAATGATTAGTAACTTCTCCTTTTTTGTTTTTCTTTCTTGATATTTTATACCAACCGCCTCGATCTTCTCCTTTTGATAATCCAAAGTAAATATCTCCAAATAAATATTTAATAGGGTTATTATCGCTATCCGAAGTCTTAAATTTCAGATAATACAATTTATCTCGTTCATTTTCGGGTGTAATTTTTATGCCATTCCAATCAAAACTAAAGTCTTCCTTCACAGGAATAGTGATACATAAAGGATAATTCCCTTTATTATCAGTAGGGCAAGGTTCTATATATTTAAAATACTTTAAGCTATCGTCTGACAGCCTAAGTGCTTCTCCTATTTTTAAAACGGTATCGAGGCTCATATTCTTTATTTTTTGTTTATCATTTCACAAAAGTAGCAAATTAATTTAATCCTATAGTAAGTTTATTTTTACTACTTTTGTTTTCCAAAATTACGGAATTGAAAAATAGTGAGTTTTATATGTCACTTTTAATCGCACCATTTTGGAAATTATTACTCCCCGCTTCAATTAGGCGGGGAGTATTTCATTCCGCTACTCAATTAGCTGAACTCTTTTCTGTATCTTTTTCTGTCGTCTACCCCCTAAGAATCATTTTCTTTCAAGAAACTAAAATTCCTAAGACTATATTTGGAGATTTTCGGATCAGAACAGCCTCTTCTTTTCGACAACTTCTATCTACTCAAAAATTATTTCACTTCTCTCTCTCTTTCAACTTCCATATCTCCCTTAACACCTCATTTGTTTCTTCGAGGTCGAAGAAGTTTATGTCCCATTTTTCCCCCCGCTTCATACCGAGCCATTGGCGGTATTCGTTATGTTCAGGATGTTTGGGGTTGTTTACGGCTTCGACCATATTGTAAAAGCCGCCAATGCCCCCACAATCCTCTTCCAGATTGGATCCTTTCCCTGCAAGACAAACCGGAAGAAGAACCGCATCGTCGGCAATATCCACCAATTCAACAATATGCTGCCAATCGTCACCAAAATCGTAGATATAGACGATCTTTTGCTTGACCTCCTTAAAATAGTCGCTTAGTCGGATTTCGTCGGCACGGTAAAGTTCACCATAAGGGAATGTGTCCCGCTCCGAAAAACTTTCATCCGGCTCATATTCTTCGTCGAAGCTAAGGGTTATTCTCGGACAGCTCCCCCACCCTTTGGGCGTAAATTCAAACAGATGCGAATCGGTCCATCCGAAAAGGATTTGAATAACTAGATGAAAGTCGCCGAATGTTATCGATTCGTTTACCTTCACTTTTCTCCATATCGGAGGTTTTGAACTGCCGTCGATTTTGATTTTAAATATAAATGCCATGATACTCCTATGTTAAATTTCTATTTTATTGATCCGTTCTTAGTTTTACATCTGTCTCTTTCACACAACCGAAACCTTGACTGCACTCTTCTCCAATGCCACTTTCGTACATGATTTTCATTAATTCAAGTGGGGCTTTCATCCTGAACCGGCACATGTAACCGCGCACTTTTGTTTGTGCCGGAGTATCGGATTTGATTTTCACTAACACAGACTTGGGTTCGTTAAGCACTGTAAAGTCAAAGGTATTCTCTCCGGCATAAGGTATTCCGTAAAATGCTTCATATCGCCTCGACAAACCGGTTAGTATCGCATTACTTGCGTGAGGAGAGACAGGTGAAAGATAGTCGATGCCTCTATCTTCACGCCTCATCCTCAGACAGATCGGCGACATGGTTGTAAATTCCATCTCTTGATTAAAAGCAGGAGAAGGCAAGACTTCTATATTTTTCACGATGAAACGAACGGTCGATTGGCGGTCTCCGATTTCAAACACCTGATTTGCGAAGAGTCCCTGAACAAATTTTTCCGTACTTTTCTCGGGCAGGAAAGAAATTTGCCACTCGACCGAGTCGGACAAGATACGTATCCGTTCATTGCGCGGTAGAATTTGTCGATTTTCGATTTTCAGGCGCGAGAAGGTAAAAAGTTTGAACGGTCGTCCGGACTCGAGTCGGAAACCGTTATCATGCAGCCAATCGGCATATTGCTCACTGGAACGAGAGAGGATACGATAAATCACAGCCGACTGCTCGTACTGATAATTAATTGGTAACAAATCGCCGAATGCACGACGGTCGACTGTAAGTGATAATTTAAATCTCATGGTATTTAAATTCGTTTTAGCTTCCGCAAAGATGAAAACGTTTTTTTACATATCCAAGAAAATCGCACAGTTTTTTATCGGAAGTAAATTCTCTTATTTCAAACAAGTATATCGAATCCGAAAAACAGCTTTAGATCGTAAAAAAATCAGATATTCACTTTACCAAACTCTTTTTACTGATATTTACACATTGTCTTTCAAACAAACAGTTCTATAAGCATCATAATATATACCCCCAAAGTAGAGTAATATAGTATTTCCGGAGTGACTCACCGACTTTCGATAATGCGATTCTGATTTGTCCTCTAACCGTGCTCGATGTAATACCATTGAGATGAGCTATTTCGTCATACGTTCGATTTTGATAGAGATACTGTTTAAAGATCGTTCTGCATCTGTCAGGAAGTGTCTCTACAGCATCCGCTATATATTTTTCGAATTCAAGGTTTTCCAAATATGCCAGAGGGTGTTCTTCGGCAGTAACGGCTTGCTCAGAGATCGTCAGCAGCTGCTCCTGCACGTCGGAAAGCGGAAGTTCTCTTGTTCGTTTCCGCTGAAGATGATTCAGGCTTCTATTTTGTACGGCACGAATGAGGTAGGCCGTCACGGGAATAGAAAGAGTGAGTCGGTGATGCCAAACATTCAGAAACACATCATTAACGATTTCCTGTGCGACCTCCGGATCAAAAACGTATTTTGTCGCCACAGTACACAGATAGACATAATAGGCTTTATACAATTCGCCGAAGGCATTCGTATCTCCACCATTGATACGGCGAATCACTTCCTCGTCTATCATGCGTGCCTGTTTCATGGTGGCATTTAGGGAGTTTGTTTGTCAGTTGTCAATATAGCGGCGTGTGAGCAGACCAAATTCTTCGATCCGACGGTCGCGCAGGAACGGCCACCAGCGACGAACCTGTTCACTGCGCTTCAAGTCTACCTCAACCACACAAGTCGCTTCGCTGTCGTTGGGAAGCTCATGGAGCAGCTCGCCTTGTGGCCCACAGACAAAGCTGTTTCCCCAGAAACGAATGCCGTTGGTTTGTTTCGAAGGATCCTCCTCGTGCCCCGTACGATTGACGGCGATAACGGGTAACCCGTTTGCGACGGCATGGCCTCGCTGCACGGTGCGCCATGCATCGAGCTGTCGCTGCTGTTCGTCGGTCGTATCGCTACTTTCCCAGCCGATAGCCGTCGGATAAATCAACAACTCGGCTCCTTGAAGCGCCATCAGACGTGCTGCCTCAGGATACCACTGATCCCAGCAGACAAGCACACCAAGCCGTCCGACGGAAGTACGAACAGGAACAAATCCCATATCTCCCGGAGTAAAATAGAACTTTTCGTAATAAGCCGGATCATCGGGAATGTGCATCTTTCGATACTTGCCGGCAATCGTTCCGTCTTTTTCAATAACGACAGCCGTATTGTGATACAGACCGGCCGTCCGTTTCTCGAAGAGTGAGAGTACGAGTACAACGTGCAATTCACGAGCTAACGCCCCGAAGTGTTCGGTCGAAGGACCAGGTATCGTTTCGGCCAGATCAAAGACGTCTGTATTTTCCGTCTGACAAAAATAAAGGCTGTTATGCAACTCCTGCAACACGATCAGTTCCGCATCCTGCTGAGCGCATTCGCGTATTTTTCGTGACAGGTTCGCGATATTTGTTTCCGTACAGGCAGTATTTTGCTGTTGTATGATTCCGATTTTCATTGCTTTTTTATGGGGTTGTTGATTACCGACAGAGGGTACTGCATCGTTACGCAGTGCAGCGACCCGTGTTGTTTGATGAGCGGCCGACAATCAATACCTACGATTTCACGGTCGGGAAAAGCGATTTGCAACGTTTTCCGTGCGATTTCATCTTTCTCGCTTCGATAGAAAGGAACAAGTACGGCACCGTTGATGATCAAAAAATTCGCATACGTAGCCGGCAGTCGTTCTCCTTTCTCAATGATCCGGTCAGCCATGGGAAGTGGCAGAAGGCGATAAGGCTTTCCGTCGACGGTCCGGAATGCTTTCAATTCTTCCTCCATCATTTGCAGTTCCACGAAATGTTCGTCCGTCTCATCGGTGCACTGCACATAAGCGATTGTTTCCGAATCACAGAAACGTGCCAACGTATCAATATGACTGTCCGTATCGTCGCCCGCAAGATAGCCGTTTTCAAGCCAGAGGATACGGTCGAGGCCAAAGATTTCCTTCAGATGGATTTCGAGTTGTTCGCGGTTCAGGTATTCATTCCGATTGAGTGATTCCAGACATTCGGATGTTGTCAATAGTGTTCCTTTGCCATCGGATTCAAGGCTTCCCCCTTCGAGCACGAAAGGTTGCATATTCACCACACGAACTTCATCGGTAAATGTCTCTGTAGCGACAAGCGTACGCGTAATCAGATTGTCATGATACGCCGCATATTTCATACCCCAGCCATTAAAGACAAAGTCGTAGACAATCAGCTGCCCTTCAGTAAAGACAGTGATTCCCCCGTGATCGCGCGCCCAGGTGTCGTTTGTTTCCATCTCACGGAACATGATACGCCGTTCGTCGATGTCGCCGAGTTGACGACGTACTTCGGTGGCGTCCGGGCAGACAATCAGTAAATTCTCGCGTTTCACAATCTCATGGGCGATGGCAACGAAACAAGGCGTCACCTCATGAAGGATCGGCGCCCAGTCGGTTTGCTCATGCGGCCAAGTCAGTTGTACGGCGCTTTGTGGCGCCCATTCGGCAGGAAAAACAATTCGATTCATTCGTTACAATTAGATGATAAATGGTTTGCCATAAGCTTTTGCTGGTCTCTTCGAGCCGAGGAGAGGCTAAATTCACAGCCACAATACGTTTGATTATAAAAGTCGTATGATTTAATGAGAGCATTTCGCCGCTCGCTTAGTCCGCCTTTGCGCCAGTTCTGTGCCCAAAATGTCAGCCCGGGGTATCCGGCGGCACTCTTTCGGCCGGCTTCGGTAATCTGCTCAAGATTCTTCCAGCGCGATGACGCAAGTGTTGTCGTGAATACACCAAACCCATGCTCGTATGCATACTTTGCCGTTGCTTCAAGACGTACAATAAAGCATTGCCGGCATCGTGCTCCACGTTCCGGCTCGTGCTCCAACCCGCGTATACGTAAGAGCCACTCAGTATGATCATCATCGACATCGACAAAGGGTACCCCCATCCGATCGGCATGACGCATCAGTTCTTCTTTACGTTTTACGTATTCTTCGTGCGGGAAAATATTCGGATTACAGAAAAACAACGTCGGATGAAGCTTCTGCTCCATCATCCATTCGACAATAGCGCCCGAACAAGGCGCGCAACATGCATGCAACAGCACCTTATCCATTCCTTCGGGAATGAGAATGGCGGATTTCGATTGTTTCATTTTCGTCGGCAAAACGTCGGATGTTTGATTAAGGTGACAAAAATAAGTGAAAATAGAGGTATTTCCAAGCGAGGTAAAATAAAAATCACGAAGTCGCAGAATCTGCATCTAAAAGACAATAGAAACCTATTGTCACACAGTTTACCAATGTAAAAAAGGAAAGAGGAATAATAAAGAGAGGGGAGAAATCAAAAAGAGTGACCGCGACAGGATTCAAACCTGTAACCGGCTGATCCGTAGTCAGCTACTCTATTCAGTTGAGCTACGCGGCCAATTACTCTTTCAAAATTTCGACGGCAAAGGTAAGGCTTTTTTTGAAACTACCAAACAAAAAAATGATTTTATTCCAAAAATCCCGGATTAAAGATAAGAAAGCCGATATTCAACCCCACATTGAAATCGTTCTTCGGATAGCTGTATCCATTGGCAAACAGGCTGACAGAGACGAAAGGAAAATTCAGCACCAAGGCAGCTTCTCCCATATAGCGGAAAGTCTGAATCATTTTTCCATAACGCGGAATATTGGTATAAGGTTCCGGTATAAACCGCTCCTTTTCGATAGGGTAAAGAGGCAGGAATCCGTACCCTTCGATACGCAGATGCAACATATCATTAAATGTAAAGACAGGCATGATACCGGCAGCGACGTATTGATTGGAACGAAAGCCTTCGTTGAATGTAATCTTACTGTGCGGCGTAGGTGTAAATGCTGGCGCCTGCAATATGGAAGCCGTATAGTTACTCATCAGATTCTTGCTCGAAAAAAGTGCTTCAGCCATCATTCCAAGCCGGAAACGACGACTTATCACGGAGTAGTTTTCGAGTCGTCCTTTCACCTGAAGCCAGCTTTGTACGGGTTGTTTAGCGCGCGTTCCCTCTGAGGGGTGATAAGTCTCTTTTCCGGTGACATACTGTGCTGTGAGAAAATACTGCTTCCCTCCAGTGGGATATTGTTTTGCATTAAGCGAGTTGCTTTCAATCCGTACGGATGTACGAAAGAGATCATGCCAGCTTTTGTCGAACTTCGATTCAGCGAACGAAATATCGCTTCGCTGGTAGTAGTCATCACTCAGTCGTCCGTATCCCAGTCCGAACTCCGCTTTAGCTTTGGTCATAAAAGGCAGTCCAAGTTTGAGTTTGACAAATTTCTCGCGTTTTTTGATGAAGGCGGGAAGAAGGTCTTCATAGAACAACGACTGATTCTGCATGTATTTACGATACGAGAAAACGGCTTGAAGATGCAGATACATCGGAATGGCAGTTTGCAGGTAAGCACGTCCGTTCAGGGAGATTCCACT
Source organism: Tannerella sp. (assembly GCF_052170195.1). Lineage (GTDB taxonomy): Bacteria > Bacteroidota > Bacteroidia > Bacteroidales > Tannerellaceae > Tannerella. Next base: position 15,111 of record NZ_JBQNAZ010000026.1, read on the forward strand.
GAATGAGTTCCCCATCTGCACATTCGCATTGAGGTCGACGGCCTGTTCACCGAGGCTCTGATAGTCCAGACCAAGAAACAACTGGTTTGCCTGATGAGAAGAAATATTTCCACCGATACTGACGTTTAGTTCTTCTCCGATTTTAATATCGAGGTACAGATCGAAGTTCTGATTCTTACGGTTATATACGGCATGAGGAATGATTTCTTTGATTTTCGAATCCGAGAGCATCTTGAAATAGGCTTGCTTGAATTCTTCCATTGAGAATTCGCCGTTGATATCGCGATGCAATTGCTCACGCACATAGCGACGCTGGGCGTCGGTTACACCCGTGATATAAATATTCTTGAATTTAAGGGGTGGAAGACTTTCTTTATAAGCCTTACGACGTGCGTTAAGTTCGCTGTGCGGCACTTCTCTGGGTACACGCTGCTTGATGGAGTCAATCATTTCGAGCGTACGGCGATAACCGATATCCATCAATTCTTTGACACGTTGAAAATCGAGCAACGAAACATCCGGAAAGTCAAACTGCAGCATCATGCCGTCTTCTTCGTCGACATGATAGTCGGTAGCTTGCATCACCATCGTTTCGATCTGTTTCATCGGGTCGGTCGAGGGTTTAGCGGCTCCGGCCACAGACGATCCGAAAATAAAATCGGGTTCGAAATCCGACTTCATGACATCGACCGGGAAATTATTGTAAATTCCTCCGTCGAAAAGCGGAATACCATCTTTCCAGACCGGCTTGAAGAAGAACGGAAACGTCATGGACGAACGCACGGCTTCGCACAAATCACCATTCCGCCAGATGACAGCCTTTTTATTATACACATCCGAGCTGATGCAACGGAACGGAACAAAGAGATGATCGAAATTCCATCCCGACTTGGCCGTAGGCTGCGCGTACAGAGCCATGAAAGCCTGATTCATCTGGATGGGGTTGATGATACTTTGCGGAAGGAGGTTGGTACGGATCTGCATCGAATCGGAGAAATCGATGGAGAAGTGCATAAAATCCGGCGTATCGTCGGGCTTCTTAAAGTAATAGACATACTCGTCTTCGACGGTTCCTTTCTGCCAGTAGCCAAACTCGTCCGAGAGCATCAATTCCAGCATCTCGTCGGCCGTATAGCCCACTGCATAGAGGCTGCCCACAATCGCCCCGATGGAGGTACCCGTCACATAATCGATCGGGATATTATTTTCTTCGAGCGCTTTGATCACCCCCAGATGGGCAGCGCCTTTCGCTCCGCCGCCACTCAAAACAAGTCCTACGGTCTGCGCCTTGAGTGCGGGTTGGCAAAACATCATCCCCAAAAGGCAAAATATTTTCAGACGTTTCATCATTACATTCATACCCTACAGATTTTCGACCTCTTTGAGCCAGAGTGCTGCCGAGGCATCACTGGGCATGCGCCAGTCGCTACGGGGCGAAAGGCTGACGGCAGCGACTTTCGGGCCGTCGGGCATGCAGTTTCGTTTAAACTGCTGCGCAAAGAAGCGGCGCACGAAGATTTGCAGCCACCGCTTAATTTCTTCGGGCGCATAACTCTTCCCAAAGGCTTGGCAGGCTAAGAAGAATATCTTGGCCGGCGATGCCCCGAAGCGCATCAGGTGATAGATGAAGAAATCGTGCAGTTCGTACGGCCCGATAAGGTCTTCCGTCTTTTGGTGATTTGTATCGTCGGCAGCCGCCGAAAGCAATTCGGGGCTGACGGGCGTATCGGCAATATCGAGAAGCGTCTCGCGGACAGCCTCTCCTGCCGGATGAGCAGCGACCCACTTAACCAGACAGCGCACGAGCGTTTTGGGGATGCCGACGTTAAGGGCATACATCGACATGTGATCGCCGTTATACGTAGTCCAGCCAAGTGCGAGTTCGGACAAATCGCCTGTGCCGATAACGAGTCCGTTCTTGAGGTTGGCCAGATCCATCAGGATTTGCGTCCGTTCACGTGCCTGCACGTTCTCGTAGGTCACATCTTGTGTCACGCCGTCATGACCGATGTCTTTGAAGTGCTGTTGACAGGCGGCCTTGATTGATATCTCGTGCAGCGTAATGCCTAGTGCTTCCATCAGGGCAACGGCGTTGCGGTATGTCCGTCCGGTCGTGCCGAAGCCCGGCATAGTGACGCCGTGAATCTGTTTGCGCGGCAGATTGAGGGCATCGAAGGTCATCACCGTAGCCATCAGCGCCAGCGTGGAGTCCAACCCACCGGATACGCCGATGACGGCATGCTTGATCTGCGTGTGCACCAGCCTCTTGGCCAACGCATTCGTTTGGATGCGGAATATTTCGTTGCAACGTTCGTCATATTCGGCACCGGTCGAGGGAACGAACGGATGCGGATCGATGAAACGTGTCAGGGCGGTTTCTTTTCTTTCGGGCAAGCGGAAGGAAACACACAGCGGTTCACCGCAGCGTAATACGGAAGCGCCTTTCGAAAAGTTCGTCTTCACGAGCCGATCGTGACACAGCGCTGCGACATCAATCTCGCTGATGAGCAGTTTCTCGTTCAACGAGAAACGATCCGACTCTCCCAGCATCGTCCCGTTCTCGGCGATAAAAGCCTTTCCGGCATAGACAAGGTCGGTCGTCGACTCGCCAAACCCCGCCGAGGCATACACATAGCCCGCCGCGCAGCGTGCCGACTGTTGCCGGATCAGCATCTTCAAATCATCGTTCTTTCCCGTCTGTTCACTGCCGGCCGAGAGATTAAGGATAATGTTCGCTCCCTGCAAAGCCATCACCGAGCTGGGCGGGACAGGCATCCGGAGATCTTCGCCGATCTCGATCCCTACGGCTACGGAGCCGGAGGTGAAAAGCAAACGCGGTGCCATCGGGCAGGTCGTCGCGCCGATGCGAGCGGTTCGCGTCGTTACGTCTTCGCCCGAGGTGAACCACCGCGTCTCCTGAAACTCCCCGCAGTCGGGCAAGTATGTTTTCGGTACGGCTCCGAGGATTTCGCCGCGATGAAAAACGACAGCCGCATTGAGCAAGCGATTCTCAACCGCCAGCGGCATCCCCACAACACATACGACATCAACGGCTTTCGTACGTTGCACGAGTTCCAGCAGCGCCTGTTCGGCTTCGCGCAGCAGGCATTCCTGCATAAACAAATCCATGCATGTATATCCGGTCACAGACAGTTCGGGGAACACGATCCACTGTACGCCCTGCTCTTCCGCCCGGCGAATCATCTGTTCGATCTGCGCCGTATTGTAATGGCAGTCGGCCACCCGTACCGGCGGCACACCGGCCGCTATTTTCACATATCCGTATTTCATCATCGTATCGTTTTTTTTTTTTGCAAAATTAGTAAAAGTCCGAACACTTCGAGGGTGTATAAAACACAATGTTTGAGACCACCCTTTTTAGGTGTGTCAGAATGGGTGAAATGCAAGGCGCTAAGGATGCGAGCGAGGGAGCATACTAACGTATGTGATCGAGCTCGCATTCCGCAAGCAACGAAGCAGTTCGCCCGTTATGACACACCGCCGCCAGGCTTACCGGATAAAGAGCAACTCGCGGTATTTCGGCAACGACCACATTTCGTCGTCCACAATCAGTTCCAGCTTGTCGGCGTGGTAACGGATCACGTCGAAATACGGCCACACCTTATCGTGGTATGCGACCGCTTTCGCATATTCGTCGGTGATCCTGTTTGCTACCTTACGTGCCTCGATCATCGCATCCACATTACGCTTAATGGCGCTTACATGCCCGGCAATTTCTTCGATCAGCGCAGCATCCATCGACGCAAGCTCTTTCGCCCGCTTGGGAGGATAAACAGCCTTGATTTTGTACACATTGTCGAGCAGCAGCGACTGGTAACGCGTAGCAATCGGGATGACATGGTTGACGGCCAGATCGCCCAGCACACGCGCCTCGATCTGAATCTTTTTCGTGTATATCTCCCATTTCACCTCGTTGCGTGCCTCAAGTTCTTTACGGCTCATCACCCCCGTCAGGGCAAACATCTCCACACTCTCGCGACTTGTGTACATGCGGAAAATTTCGGGCACACTCGTTTCGCAGTTCAGTCCTCGCTTCTTGGCCTCTTGCCGCCACTCCTCGCTGTATCCGTTGCCCTCGAAGCGAATCGGTTTCGAGATGCGGATATACTCTTTGAGCACTTCAAAGATAGCTCGTTCCTTCGTTTCGCCCTGTGCGATCTTCGCATCGACCGACGCCTTGAACTCCATCAGTTGCGCCGCCACCGCGGCATTGAGCGCCGTCATGGCCGACGAGCAGTTGGCCGACGATCCGACAGCGCGAAACTCAAAGCGGTTACCCGTAAAAGCAAAGGGCGATGTACGGTTACGGTCGGTATTATCAAGCAGCACCTCCGGGATATGGGTTATGCCGAGCCGCAGCTTTTTCTTTTTATCGAGGATGATCACCTTTTCCGTCGTACTTTGCTCCATCTTATTGAGGATATCGTTCATGTGGGTGCCGAGGAAGGCGGAGATGATGGCCGGCGGCGCTTCGTGTGCTCCCAGACGGTGCACGTTCGTAGCCGAGCTGATGGATGCCTTGAGCAAGCCGTTGTGTTTATAAACAGCCATCAGCGTATTGACGAGAAAAGTGATAAAGCGCAGATTCTCTTCCGGCGTCTTGCCCGGGGTAAGCAGCCCCACGCCTGTGTCCGTACCGATCGACCAGTTGCAGTGCTTGCCGGAGCCGTTCACGCCGGCAAACGGTTTTTCATGCAGCAACACGCGAAAGCCGTGACGACGGGCTACCTTTTTCATCAGCAACATGATCAACTGGTTCTGATCGATGGAAAGGTTCGTTTCGCTGTAGATCGGTGCCAGTTCAAACTGGTTCGGAGCAACCTCGTTGTGGCGCGTTTTGAGCGGGATGCCGTATTTGCAGGCCTCAAATTCGAGGTCTTTCATATATGCCGTGACACGCGTCGGGATCGAACCGAAATAGTGATCTTCGAGTTGCTGGTTCTTGGCCGACTCATGCCCAAGCAGTGTCCGACCGGTCATCAACAAGTCGGGGCGTGTAGCGTAAAACCCTTCGTCCACAAGAAAATATTCCTGCTCCCATCCCAGATAAGACGACACTTTTTTCACGTTCGGGTCGAAATAATGACACACGTCTGTCGCAGCCCTGTTGATGGCATTGACGGCTTTCAACAGCGGAGCTTTCAGGTCGAGCGCTTCACCGGTATAAGAGATGAAAATGGTGGGGATGCACAACGTGTCGTCCATGACAAATGCCGGCGACGAAGGGTCCCAAGCCGTATATCCGCGCGCCTCGAACGTGCTGCGGATACCTCCGCTCGGAAAGCTCGACGCGTCCGGCTCCTGCTGCGCCAGCAATTTGCCGGAAAATTCTTCGGTAATGCTTTCGCCCGGCCCATCTACGTAATCGATGAACGAGTCGTGCTTCTGCGCCGTCCCATCGGTCAACGGCTGAAACCAGTGCGTGTAGTGCGTGGCGCCCAGCTCCATTGCCCACATCTTCATGCCTGCGGCTACGTGGTCGGCAATGCCGCGGTCTAACGTCTGTCCTTTTTCCACAGCATCCTTGATGACGCTGATCGTGTCTTTCGACAGATATTTTTTCATGACGGAATACGTAAAAACATATTTTCCGTAAAACCCGGACATCGGCCCTTCCGGCGCTTGAACGTCCAGCGCTTTCTTCCTGAAAGCCTCTTCTACTGCTTTAAATCGTAACGTACTCATAACGATTACCGGGATTCGTTTTTATTTCAAAATGATATGATTTGCTCTACATTGTTCGATCATCTCGTCTGACCATAACGACGCCTGCACCTCGCCGATATGCGCGCAGCGGAGGAAATACATGCACAAGCGCGACTGCCCGATGCCTCCCCCTATCGATAGCGGAATCTCACCGTTCAGCAACGCCCTGTGAAACGCCAGCGACCGGCGTTCCATGCAATTTTCAAGTTCGAGCTGACGAAGCATCGCTTCCCTGTCGACACGAATCCCCATCGACGATATTTCGAGCGGTGCGTCGAGGACCGGGTTCCACAGGATAATGTCGCCGTTCAGTCCCCGATGCCCGTCAACCGTCGGGGTCGACCAGTCGTCGTAATCCGGAGCGCGGCCGTCATGTTTCTCGCCGTTCGAGAGGGTTGCCCCGATTCCGATGATGAAAATCGCACCGTATTTCTTCGCCGCCTCATACTCCCGGTCTTTAGGCGACATGTCCGGACAGGCAGCCAGCAACTCTTCGGCATGCAGATACGTGATCTTATCCGGCAGAAACGGGGTAATATGCGGAAAAGAACGGTACGTCTTTTCTTCCACCGTCTTGAGAACGCCATAAATTTGATCGACGATCATACGCAGAAAATCGAGATGACGGTCTTCGGCACGGATCGTACGCTCCCAGTCCCACTGATCAACGTAGATCGAATGGATATTGTCCAGTTCCTCATCGGCGCGGATCGCGTTCATATCGGTATAAAGCCCTTCGCCTGGCGGGATATTGTAAAAGCCGAGCTTCATCCGTTTCCATTTAGCCAGCGAGTGCACCACTTCGGCGCGACGGTCGTTCATATCTTTAATAGGAAACGATACGGCACGCTCCACCCCGTTCAGGTCGTCATTCATCCCGGTGCCTGAAAAAACGAAGAGCGGAGCGGTTACCCGCCGCAGTTTCAATGTGGCCGCCAGTTCTTCCTGAAAAACCCGTTTCAACATTTTGATAGCCTCTTCCATATCCTCCGAAGCCAAAGTCGGCCGATAATCGGCCGGAATGTACAATTTCATTTTACTATTGCTTTGTTTTGTAATTTCTTATCCGGGAGACTTTATGTCGTTCTCATCCCCGTGTAACAACGATCAAAAAACGCTAATATCCGACAAAAGTAGTATTCCTTCCGGAAATACGGCAAGCCAAAAGTACGTTTTTTTGAAAAGATACTCCCCTACTCCGACATCAATGTTAAAATAACAAAAGGCAAGAAGGATCAAATGGGAGTGCATACCGTTTTATATTACTTTTGTGCGAAAATACAAAACGAGGTGAAGACAAGCAAACGATGGAAATATCTCGGCATGCTGACAGGACTGTATTTGTGCACGTGCATGCCGGAAAGTCTCTCGGCCGCAGACGGCAAAAGCTACTGCTTTCGGGTGTATTTGAAAGATAAGGGAGTAAAAGCTCCGGGCCGGACGGATGCGAGGCTTTACCTTTCGGCCGAGTCGGTCGAAAGACGAGCAAAGCGCGGGGTTGAGCTGTCGGTTTCCGACATCCCGATTTCACCCGGGTATATTCGCACGGTCGGCGCTACGGGCGGACAAATAATTACGCAAAGTAAATGGATGAACACCGTCGTGATCGAACATACCGACAGCCTGATTGCCGACCGGCTGAAAGCCTTGCCGATCGTCGATTCCGTCCGGTGCGTATGGCACGGCCGGAACCGGTTGCAGCAAGTCGATTGTCCGGACGATACAGGCGTATTCGAATCGTACGACACGGTATCACAGGCATATTACGGACATGCCACGACACAGATCGAGATACTGAACGGAGTGCGGCTGCACGAAGCCGGCCGGCACGGAAAGGGGATGCGCATTGCCGTTATCGATGCCGGCTTCCTGCACGTAGACAAGATCGCAGCGTTTACTTCGACCGATATTATCGGAACACGCAACATGTCTTTTCCCGGGAACAGCGTCTTTTGCGAAGATGATCACGGAACGAAAGTCTTATCGTGTATGGCAGCCAACCTGCCCGGCGTGATGGTCGGCACAGCGCCCGACGCGTCTTATCTGCTCATCAAAAGCGAAGATACAAGAGGCGAGTATCCGATCGAAGAAGATTTCTATGCAGCAGCGCTGGAATATGCCGACAGTGTCGGGGTCGATCTCATCACCTGCTCGCTGGGCTATTTTCAGTTCGATACGGAACCGGTTTATACCCGTGCCGACCTGAACGGAAGAACGGCATTTATCACACGCGTAGCCGAAGAAGCGGCAAGCAAAGGAATGCTGATTATTTGCAGCGCAGGGAACGAGGGGAAAAACGAATGGCAGAAGATCACCTTCCCGGCCGATGCGCCCAACATACTCACCGTAGGCGCCGTAACCACCGAAAAAACGAAGAGCGCTTTCAGCTCTACCGGATTGACGGCCGACTATCGGGTGAAACCCGATGTGGTTGCACTGGGTACGAACGTCTGCGTGATCAACGCGGCCGGCCGGCTTCAATGGGTCGACGGCACGTCTTTTTCCACCCCCACACTGGCAGGACTTTGCGCATGCCTCTGGCAGTCGCTCTCGTGGTTGAAAAATAAAGAACTGATTGACTTGATCCGGCAAACGGCTTCCCGATCGAAACATCCGGATGCGGAACTGGGATATGGCGTGCCGGACATGTATAAAGCATACAGAAAGGAGATGAATGAACTCCTTTAACGACATCCGAAGCGAACGGCCGGACGCCCTGTCGCTGACGGAACTGAACCGGTTGGTGAAAACTGCTCTCGACGAGGCACTGCCCGGAACGTATTGGGTACGCGCCGAAACGAGTGAGGTGCGCGTCAATGCAACCTCCGGACACTGCTATCTCGAATTGGTGGAAAAAGACGAGACATCGGGACAACTCGTCGCCAAGTCGCGCGGCACGATCTGGGCGCGTAATTTCGCGATATTGAGAACGTATTTCGAACAGGAAACGAAGCAAACCTTCATCTCCGGCCTGAAAGTACTCGTTAATGTCTCCGTCGGATATCACGAACTGTACGGGCTCTCGCTGACCGTTCACGATATCGATCCGTCCTATACAGTTGGCGACATGGCCCGAAAGCGTATGGAAGTGATCCGCCGTTTACAGGAAGAAGGCGTATTCGACCTGAATAAGGAACTTACATTAGCCATACTGCCCCAGCGCATCGCAGTTATTTCCTCGCCGACGGCAGCCGGCTACGAAGACTTTGTCAATCAGCTAACCCATAACGACTACGGCTTTCCATTCTACGTCAAACTTTTCCCGGCGCTGATGCAGGGCGAGAAAACGGAGGAAAGCGTAATCGCCGCACTAGAGCGGATTTACGTTCATCGCGAACTGTTCGACGTCGTCGTACTGATTCGCGGCGGAGGATCGGCAGCCGATTTAAGCAGCTTCGACTCATATACGCTGGCCGCCAACTGTGCGCAATTCCCCTTGCCCATCATTACCGGCATCGGGCACGAACGCGACGATTCGATCGTCGACAAGGTAGCCCATACGCGTATGAAAACACCGACGGCCGTAGCCGCGTTTCTGATCAACCGCATGGCAGAGCAGCTTGCCCTGCTCGACGAGCTGCGGGAAACCGTCTGCGAAGCGACACGTAACCAGCTGACAGCAAAGAAAACGACATGGCAGATACTGGCCACGCGTTTTCCGGTATTCGTTACCGGACATCTTGAGCGTCATCGGACAAGCTTGCACACGCTGACAGCCCGTCTGTCGTCCGTGCCGAAGCACCTTGAGAAGCATGCGGAACAGCTCGAACTCGTCCCCGTGCATATCCGGAAGGCAGCCGATGCCATGCTGACCCGCCACACCCATGAGCTTGCACTCAGCGAACAGCATATCAGGCTGGTGTCGCCGGATCATATCCTGAAACGAGGCTATACGTTGACACTCAAGGATGGAAAAATTGTCAAACATGCGGCCGACTTATCAGCAGGCGACGAAATATTCGTCAAGTTTACCGACGGCGAACGAAAAGGAAAAATTTTAACATAAACAGATAGAACGACCATGGCAGAAAAAAAGGAGTCATACAATAAGGCGATTGAGAAACTTCGGGGCATCATTCAGGATATCGAAAGCGGCGAGCTGGATGTAGACGTGCTTTCGGAAAAGGTGAAAGAAGCCAGCCGGCTGATTAAGCTGTGCAGAGAAAAGCTCTTCAAAGCCGACGAAGAAGTGAAGAAGATTCTCAACACATTGGATCAGGCATAATACATAATAATAGATGAAACGCACGGTCATTCTCGTGGCAGGCGGCAAAGGCCTGCGTATGGGCGGCGAACTGCCGAAACAGTTCATCCCGCTGCACGGTCGCCCGGTTCTGATGCACACCATGGACGCTTTCTTCCGTTGGGATGCGGCAGCCGAACAGATCATCGTCCTGCCCGAAGAACAACAGGCTTACTGGCAGATGCTCTGCCGCGAACTAAACTGCGCGATACCGCACCGCACAGTGCATGGAGGAGAGACCCGTTTCCACTCCGTGCGCAACGGGTTGCAAAGTGTCGACGGAGACGGATGGATCGCCGTACACGACGGTGTACGCCCTTTCGTTTCGCATGCCGTGATCGACGCGTGCTTCGCGGCAGCCGAACAGTTCGGAGCTGCTGTCCCCGTCCTTCCCATGATCGACTCCGTGCGCGAAGTCAACGGGATGCAAAGTCGTCCGTTCGACCGGGAACGATTGCGCATCGTGCAGACGCCACAGGTCTTTCGGGCCGACTGGCTGCGCCATGCCTACGAACAACCTTACCAATCACAATTTACCGACGACGCGTCACTCGTCGAGGCTGCCGGATATCCCATTCATTTAGTCGACGGTAACCGCGAAAACATCAAAATCACTACGCCCGTCGATTGGCGATGGGCCAAAATACTTGCAAAAGAGCAAACACATAATTCTCCTGAAAATTAGACTATAAACATGTAACAACACGCATAACAAACGCAAAAAATTAAAAAAACGCCACTTATATTTTGATATATTTTCATATTTTCTCTACTTTTGTCAAATTATAGACTTAATAGTTTGGATAATAATGATAGAGCTATGAAAAATGAGATTCACATCGAGGAGTAAATAAGAGATAGGAAGTAAAGACGTTTTCGATATAAACAGAATAATTGCTCCCCTAACATAAATCAAACAAGTTTAAAAACAAAAAACATAATTCTATGAAAAAGTATATCTTCTTAGCGTCTGCCCTTTTTGTCTTGATCGCAGCCTGCACAAACGCTCCTGAAAGATTTCGATACAGTGCAGAGCAAATAAATTCATTGGCACTTGATAGTACCCTTGTACTAACCCCCGACAATCGATCCGTAGAAATTGTAGATGTAAATTCGTTCCTGAAACCGCAGGAATTCAACCTGGAAGAATTGATCAAAGAGATCAAGGTGGTTCCCTTGGAAACGACCGATGAAAGTCTGTTGGATGCCATATATAAAATCATCGTTACCGACTCCAATATCTACATTCACGACAGACTTAAAGGGGGAGGAGTCGCCATTTTTGATCAGAATGGTAGGTTTATAAAAAGATTGAGCCACGGACAAGGGCCCGGAGAGATTTATCGATTGTATGATGTGTCCTACGATTCCGAAAAAAGAGAGCTGGTGCTATATCAGCATCCATTTCTACTTTTTTATACCTCGAATGGTAAGTTCATCGAACAGAAAAGACTGCCTTTCGGATTCTATAATTTTCATGTTATCCCCGACGGGTACATTTTTAAAACGCTTGATCAACAAGGAAATGGGCATTTAGGAAAATTTAAAGACCATACTTTATTTGTAACGGACAAGAACTTTAAACTAAAGTCAGTAGCATTACCTTTTTACTTTAACAATATTAACTACGGAGGATATAACTACTTATATCATAACTATACCTTTAACATAACACAAAGATTTGTAGATACGATCTATCAATATACAAGTACGACCAATCAACTTGACTCAAAATTTGTTTTGGATTTTGAAAAGAAAAGACTTCCTGACAAGTTCTTAGAAGGTTCCATGCCGGAATTTCGCGATGCAATTAAAAACAACAACTATTACTATTTTTTAGGAGAGTATTTGGAAACGGAACACCAAGATGCTTTTTTCTTAATGAATGATTACATTGGATTTAACACGATAATATACAGGGATAAAAAATCAAAAAAACTGACAGGGGGCACTCATGCCATTTATGACAGTGAAAAACAAATACCATCCATAGGATTTCCTGTTTCATCCTATAGAAACTATTTTATTTCTCTTCATTACCCTTCATCTTCAGATTCTTTGTTATTTAACAGCATGTTTCTATCCGAGAAGGATAAAAAAATTATCGCGAACATGAAAGAAGATGACAATCCTCTGTTGATCTTTTTCGAATTAATGGATTTTTAACAATTATCAATACAGACAAACGACTGTTTCTTGTATTTATGGAACTTGATATAAAGGCTAAAAGATTAGTCTTTTCCCTCATATCAATTGGTTCAAATGCTCTTGCAAGTAGCCCTGTAAAAACATCCCAGCACGTGTTAAAGCTTTAAGCAGATGGATTGTTTTCGTGTTGAACTGTTTATTCGCCTAAACAACTCAACACTCATCACAAATATTTATTACACAGCGTTACAGATCATCAACCAGCGCGCTTGATTTAGCATAAGCCGTAGAACGCGCTTCGAAGAAGTCGGTCTTGATCATATTGGCATTCGAATATTGCGATACCCATGACATCGAGGCCGGTTCGGAAGTATATCCCTCGAAAAGCGGATCGAAACCAAGCGATCTAATGCGCAGATTACCCAGATATCGGATGTAATCGCGTATCATTTCGGTAGTCAGCCCTTCGATTTTATCGCCCAGTACGTATTCGCCCCACTTGATCTCTTCCTCCACCCCTTTGGCAATCATGGCACGGTATTCTTCAATCAGTTCGGGAGTAAACATTTCCGGACATTCCTGTTTCATCTCGAGAATGATGTTACGGAAAAGCCACAAATGCGTATTTTCGTCGCGATTGATATAACGAATTTCCTGTGCCGATCCGGGCATTTTGCCGTTTCGTCCGAGGTTGTAGAAAAACATGAATCCCGAATAAAAATAAATACCTTCGAGAATATAATTGGCGATAAGCACGCGCATAAACTGTTCCACGCTTTTATCTTCCATGAAAGCATTGTAGAGATTGCCGATGAATTTATTGCGGTTAAGCAGCACCTCATCGTTCTTCCACTGATACAGGATGGCGTCACGCTGTTCGGGCGAGCAGATGGTGTCGAGCATATAACTATAGCTCTGTGAGTGCACGGCTTCCTGAAAGGTTTGGATATTCAGGCAGAGATTCACCTCGCTTGCAGTGATATAATCGCTGATGTTCGGAAGGTTGGCCGTCTGAATGCTATCGAGGAAGATAAGGAAAGACAGAATTTTATCGTAAGCCGTACGCTCCGCCTCGCTGAGTTTTGCGTAGTCTTTAAGGTCTTGATTCAGATTGATCTCTTCAGGAATCCAGAAGTTATTCATAGCCTGACGATACCAATCCGATACCCATTTATACTTCATATTATTGAAGTCGTTCAGATTGGTGGTGTTGCCGTTAATCATACGTTTTTTCGACAGTTCGGTATCACCGTGCTCATTGAAGAGCGGTTTGCGCTGAATGGTTTGTATATGACTCATGATGATATAATATATATAATGTATAGTTAAGAAATCAGGACGAGCAGGATTCGCATTCTTCGACTTCGAGCGACTTGGAGCGCACGTAGTAGATGGTTTTGAGACCGCATTCCCATGCTTTGATGTAGAGTTCGAGCACTTGACGCAGGGTAAAATCATTTGTGATATAGAGGTTCGTACTCTGTGACTGGTCTACATGTCGCTGTCGAACGCCTGCCGCGCGTATGCTCCATGTCTGGTCTATGAGGTGCGCATTTTTGTAGAGCCACCACGTCCGATCGTTCAGATCAGGCGCAACACGGGCGATGGTGGAACCTTTCTTTTCTTCGAGGAAGAAGCGGTTCATGATAGGATCGGTGCATGCCGTCGTTCCGGCAATGATCGACGTGGAGCTGGTGGGAGCCACGGCCAACAGATAACCGTTTCGCAGCCCTTTCGTGCGAACTTCTTCTGCCAGCGCATCCCATCGCGGCGTTCCTTCGTATTGGCGCAGTCGGAAATAGTCGCCTGTCTGCCAGTCCGACCCTTCAAAATATTCATAGCCTCCTTTCTCGGCCGCCAGCTCGGCACTGGCTTGAATAGCGTAGTAGTTAATCGTTTCCATCAGCTTGTCGGCCAACTGCAAATGTTCTTCGCTCTCCCATGCAACGCCTTTTTTCGCCAGGAAGTGATGGTATCCCATCACCCCGAGCCCGATAGGACGGTAGCGGCGGTTCGTGATACGTGCATATTCGATGGGATAGAAATTCAGGTCGATCACATTGTCAAGTGCACGGACGATGGTTCGTAATACGTGCCGCACTTCTTGCTCGTCGTCAAAATTAATCTTGCTGACAACAAGTGAGGAAAGGTTGCAGACCACGAAATCGCCCGGACGTGATTTCTCCACGATGACCGTATCTCCATCGGGTGCAATTACGACTTCGGTAGAAATGCTTTCAATGGCCGACATGTTTTGTGCAATCTCGACACAGAGGTTCGAGGAGTAAATCATCCCTTTGTGTTTGTTCGGATTGGCGCGGTTCACCGTATCGCGGAAAAAGGCGAACGGAGTGCCTGTTTCAATGGCCGACTTCAGAATCAGACGAATCATATCTTTGAGCTGTACCTCGGTCTTGGGAATGCGGGAATCGTTCACGCAGTCGTGATAACGTCTCTCCCACTCTTCACCGTAATAATCTTCAAGCTCATAGCCCTTGATGCTTTTAATCTCATGCGGACACATCAGATACCACGGTTGATTCATATCTTCACGCACCATTTTCCAGAAAAGATCAGGGTAGCAAACGGCCGGAAAGACATCGTGCGCTTTCATGCGGTCGTCTCCATTATTCGTGCGAAGTTGCAAAAAATCAAGAATATCCTTATGCCATACATCGAGATAGCAGGCTACGGCTCCGGAGCGCACGCCAAGTTGATCGACGGCCACAGCCGTGTCGTTCGCCAGTTTGATCCATCGCACAACGCCGCCTGCCGCGCCTTTATAGCCGCGAATGTCGCTGCCATTGGCGCGTACTTTTCCGAAATAGAGTCCCATGCCGCCTCCGAATTTGGAAACATTGGCAAAATTGGTGATGCTCCGATAAATTCCGTCGAGCGAATCGGGGACCGTATCGATAAAGCAGCTCGACATCTGGTAATGCGGTTTGCGGGCATTGGCCATCGTGGGTGTAGCCATCGTCACTTGCAGTTTACTGAGGATATCGTAGATATCGCGTACAATCTGTAAACGATTATGCCGCTCATTCATGGCCAGATGCATGGCAATACCCATAAACATTTCCTGCGGCGTTTCGAGTTGCTCATGCGTAAAGTTACGTATCGTATAACGGCGCAGCAACAGGTCGAGCCCGCTGTATGTAAGCAGATGATCGCGCTCGGGAACAAAGAAAGTCTCAATCTCGTCGATCTCTTCTTTCGAGTAATGCTCAAGGATATATCGACCATAGTATCCCTCACGCGTGAGATAAGTGAGTTTATCGAAGAACGTACCGATTTTAAGGGCTTCCATCTTCCGACCGACATTCAGTTTACTCTGAAAACTTAATAAACGGCCGGCAATGAACTCCCAATCCGGTTCTTCGGCCGTGATACATTCTACAGCCGCGCGGATCAGGGCTTTCAAACATTCGTCGGGCGTCATAGTCGCCTTATGGAACGAACGGTATTTCATCCCCAACGTATCGAACGATTTGTTCAGATGCGGAAAGTCTTTCTGTATATCTTTCAGTAAGCGGTGCATGCCCTTGTGCGTGACCGTTTCTTCTATTTCGAGAATGATGGCGCGGTACTTCGCCCGCTCTTCGCGATACAGAATGAAACGACGAGCCTCACGGTAGAATCCGTTACGCATCAGTTCAATCTCCACCACATCCTGTATCTGCTCTACCTTGATTTCGCCCTCCTTCGCAAGTTCCCGGAGTCGTTCTTCTACGTTTTCGATAAGCCGAGTCAACGCTTCCTTAGGACACTCTTCTTTGATACTTGCAAAGGCGGCACGTATCACGCGCTTTATTTTCGAGACGTTATATCTCTCTTTCGTTCCGTCTCGCTTAATGATATTTTTGAAATCCATTTTGTGTTATGCTGTGTTTCTTGAGGCCGCAAAAGTACATCAATCGGGAGAGAAAAACAAACTCCTCGTCTTCTCTCCGGATAAATGCTTTTTCACAACCGATAAAAGATAAAAACCTAATAAACAAAGCATTTAAAACACATAATAAACATCGTCCGACACTTTTTTTCAAAGCATCCATTGGGTAACCGACACTTTCCGTTATCTTTGCCTATCTCGGTTTGTAAGACCAACCGAACGACACTTGTAAGGACCCGAAAAAATGTTTCACAGGGCAAAAATATTATATTTTCGGCACACATTCCCGACTTTTTGAACCATAAACTAACCATTATTGGCGACATGAACGCAAAATTTCCCCTAAAATGGGGATTGCGGAGCGCGATAAGCCACCGTATCTTTGCACTGTGAATTTTTAAAAGATCGCAGTAGATAAAAAAAACATTTTTATACGAGATCTATTATAAACAGTAAACCACGTAAGTCAAATAAATTTCTTTTCAGGAGTCGGCCGTAAGTGATTACCGTCGATTCCTTTTTTTATGACAAGAAAGAAAACAACCAACTTGTACCAACATGATGGGATACCCCTATTATTGGGGAGAAATTGCCATAAAATACCGACAATTCGGGATTGCCCCCTTTTGTGAACACCTCTACTTTTGCACCCGTAAAATAAAAATTAAATTAAAAACATTAGGTATTTAGATTATGAAAATGAGAAATGTAATGACATTAGCGTTTGTTACGCTCGGTTTGGCATTCGTCGGATGTGACAAAAAAGACGACGTAAAAGAAACGATCAAAAACTCCAAAACAATCGATGCCACTAAATATGATATGTGGACCTATGTGAATTTAGAGACAGGCCAGACGGAAACACACCGCGACTTCAGCGAATGGCATGTGATGGAAAATGGAAAGCTTCTCGAAACCATCCCGGCCAAAGGTTCGGAAGCCGATATCAAAATTAAATGGCATATCGCGATTCATCGCTTCGATATACGGACAAACGAAGGCGAAGCCATTGCCACCAAAGAAACGGAGTTCAGCAAGGTGACAGGACTTCCAGTCGGCGATTACAAGAAAGACGTGGAAATAAAAGACAAAATGTTGGTCGGTTTCAATATGGCGGATATGATGAAAAGTAAATTTACTGTTGCCGGTATAGCAAAAGTAAATCCGGTACTCAAAACATGGATTGTGGAAAATCCTATGGGAAAGGCACCCGTACTCTCCAAATCCGTTTTCGTAGTAAAATTTAAAGACGGAAGCTATGCCAAGATAAAGTTCACCGATGCTACGAACGACAAGCAAGAGAAAGGCCATGTCTCTTTTAATTACGAATTTCAACCCAAATAACATTTCGTAAAAGATGAAGTCGTTTTTGGGTAACATATTGTTTCTGCTTTTGCTGACGGTGCCTTCGGGCACCGTTTTCGCAGAAGACAAAGAGCTTGAGGTCGGCCGGTATACGGTTAAGGGTACGGTGGTAGACGAAAACGGCGATCCGTTACCCGGAGCGTCTGTATGGGTGGTAGGCGCTACGATCGGCGCCGGTACGAATGCGAACGGAGAGTTTGCCATCCGTTTGAATGAAGGGCGCGAATATACGCTTCGTGTATCATTTACCGGATATATCCCCGAAGAGGTGAAGGTGAACCGGCAAACGGGAGCACAGCCTCTGCACGTTATCTTGAAGCCGGCGGAAAACGAACTGAACGAAGTCGTCGTTACCGGTGCACGGATCGCAAGGCCGCTCAAAGAAGTTCCGGTACTGACCCGCGTCATCTCGCAGAAAGATATCCAAGCGCTCAACCCGATGAGTATCGAGACGCTTCTTCAATATGAATTGCCGGGATTACAAATTACCTACAACAGCATGAGCCGGATGCCGCAGATTAAGTATCAAGGCGTAGACGGCGAATATATGCTGTTCCTGATCGACGGGGAGCGGATCAGCGGTGAGGGAGCCGACCATAACGTTGATTTTACGCGCTTCAATGTCGACGAGATCGAACGGATCGAGTTTATTCGCGGATCGCAGTCGACCGTTTACGGCTCGAATGCGCTGGGCGGCGTAATCAATATCATCACCAAAAAAGCCAATCGCCCGTTTATCGGGAACATTCATGCGCGCTATGCCGGGACGAACGGACAGAAATATACCGTTTCGGCCGGAACAAAGAAAGACCGCTTCTCCTCACTCACGAATATCACTTTCCGTACAAGAGATACGTACTCGGTAGGGGATAAAAACGGTAAGACATTAAAATTATACAACCCCGACGGCACGGCAAAAGACAGTATACTCAAAGCCGAATCAACAACCGTCTACGGATACAAGGTCTGGGATGCCTCGCAGAAGTTCGGCTATGCTTTTACCGATAAGCTCAGCGCCGATCTGCGCGGGTCGTTCTATCACAACATGCGCGATGTCCCCGAGGGGGGGAAAATTCAGGATATCTTCGTCGACTATGCATTCAATACAAAAGTGAATTACGTCTTCAGAGACGATCGTCGACTGATCGTATCGTATAACTACGACAATTATAAAAAAGATAAAGATTTTTTCAAGGCGAAATTCAAGCGTACGGATTATCGCAACCGAACACAAATGCTGCGCGCCGACTATTCGGGCACGTATGGCGATCACACCGTTAGCATCGGGTCCGAAGGATTTTTCGAATACCTGAAACATTACATGATGAAAGACAGTGCCGATGCCAGAAATGAAAACTATGCATTCTATATGCAGGAAGACTGGAAGCCGTTCTCTTCGCTCAACGTGATCGTGGGAGTACGTGCTGACTATCAACGAAAATATCACTGGCATGTAACGCCGAAAATATCCGCGA
Source organism: Tannerella sp. (assembly GCF_052170195.1). Classification (GTDB taxonomy): domain Bacteria; phylum Bacteroidota; class Bacteroidia; order Bacteroidales; family Tannerellaceae; genus Tannerella. Next base: position 33,961 of record NZ_JBQNAZ010000026.1, read on the forward strand.
TGTACCGGCCGGCCAAAACGGTTACGCTCCGTGCCGGCTATTCGCAGGGATTCCGTTCACCATCGCTGAAAGAATTGTATCAGGAATACGATATGGGCGGGCAAGGTTTCCTGATGCTTTACGGCAATCCGGACCTGAAACCTGAAACAAGTCACCAGTTCTCCCTCTCGGCCGAATACACTCAGGGAGGATTCAACGCTTCCGTATCAACTTCGCACAACCGGTTTCATAATAAAATTACGTATAAAGAAAAAAACAAAAATGCTGCCGAATGGCAATATACCAATGCCGAACATGCCAGAACAACAAGCGTAGAAGCCATTTTGCAAATGCGAATGGATTTCGGGTTGACAATGACCGGCTCATACGCTTACGTGAACGACTACGAGCAGGTGAACGGAAAAAACACTTCGTCTGTCCGTCCGCACAGCGTAACGTTCCATGCCGTGTATTCCCGCAAATTCGGCAAAATCGGTATGAATCTTGCACTGAACGGGCAATGGGCTTCGCAGCTGAGTACGTACCGATTCTCGAAAGACGGTACTCATCGGTCGGTCACCTACGACGCACGTACCTTGTGCAGTTTGAATGCCGGCGTGACGATGCCTAAAGGAGTCTCGGTCAATGTGGGCATCGACAACTTATTCAATTATCAAGACAAGGCCGCAGACAGTTCACTGCAATTACCGCAGAAGGGCATCAGCCTGATCGGTACGGTAAACATCAATCTGGCCGATATGTTCGGATTATAAGTTGTGTTTTCCTCATTTATGGGGATATAACGTGTTAAAATACCCGAAAATAGGGATTGTCGGTTTCTTGTTCTCTGCCGAATTTTGCATCGTCAAATTTTAACAATAAAACAAATGATGAAAAGAACAGTTACTTTATTATTCTTGGTATTGTGTTCCATTAGTAGCCTGTATGCAACAGAAATTGGGGCGGCGGACAGAGATTATATTATAAAAGGTACCGTAAAAAACCGGCAAGACGAACCGATACCGTATGCTACGGTTATGGTGACCGGTACCAATATCGGTATGGCAGCGAATGTCGAAGGAAAATTTCAGATCAAATTGAACAGGGGCAATTATAAGCTCCGCATATCCTGTACGGGGTATGAACCTCGCACGGTAGAGGTGGATGCCGTAAAAGAGCCGGAACTTGATATTGTGCTTGATGAAGCGAAAAACAATCTTACGGAAGTGGTCGTCACCGGCACACGCAGTGAAAAGATGTTGAAAGACGAACCGGTAGTAACCCGTGTCATTACGGCCGAGGATATCAAGAAAATCGATCCTCAGGATTTTAAGAGCTTGCTTGAATATGAACTTCCCGGATTACATTTCGACGGAGCGGCACACGGCTCGGGACTTCCGGCCATCTCTTTTCAGGGGATGGACTCCCGTTATTTGCTTTTCCTGATCGACGGGGAGAGAATTGCCGGCGAAGGAGCATTGGACAATGTGGATTTCAGTCGTTTGAATGTAGATAACATCGAACGGATCGAAATTGTAAAAAATGCCATGTCCACACTTTATGGTTCCAATGCATTGGGTGGGGTAATCAATATTATCACCAAAAAAGCGAACCGTCCGTTCGTCGGAACGGTATCGACACGTCTGACGAGCCGCAAGGACAGGAAATATACGGTATCGTTAGGTACGCGGCAGGAAAAATTTTCGTCACTGACGACCGCATCGTTCAGTCGTCGAGACCCTTTTACCTTTGAAGAGCGAAAGCCGACAAAAAGATTATACGAACTGCCCGACGGACGTGACTCGATCGGGGTAAATAAAAAATTAGGGAAGTTGAATATGCGTGGATATGAAACTTTTTCGATCGCACAAAAATTAGGATATGACTTTACGGATAAACTGAGCGCCGAGTTGAACGGCAGTTTTTATCAGAACAAGTTGCTGTATGTAAAGGAAGGAAAAATAAGCGAACGATTTCGTGACTTTACGTTCGGTGGAAAAGTGAACTACATCTTCAACGAAAACAGTCGGCTGGATTTATCCTATCATTATGACAATTACTTTAAAGACGATGTTGATTCGGCCGATCATCATAAAACAAAAATCAGATACCGGGATATTCTCAACAATGTTCGGTTAAATTACAGTCTGCTGTTGGCCGAACGCCATTCATTGACTGTGGGCAGCGAAGTAAACGCCGAAAAACTGCGAACGAACTGGTTTAAGGATACAACAGCCAACAGCATCACGAATTATGTGCTGTATGTACAGGACGATTACCGGATTACCGACCGCCTGACTCTGGTCGGAGGAATCCGCATGGATTATCATTCGCTGTATAAAGTGCATGTCAGCCCGAAATTGTCAGCGATGTATAAAGTCGGCAACGTGACGTTACGGGGAGGATATGCTGCCGGATTTCGCTCGCCCTCAATGAAAGAATTATATGGAGAATTCAGTCATGGTGGGATGTTTAAAATTTATGGCAGCACCGACTTAAAACCCGAGACGAGCCATCATGTTTCCCTGTCGGGGGAATGGACGGCCGGCATCTTCAATATCTCCGCTACCGGATATTACAATTGGTTCAACAAAAGGATTGCGATGCAACAACGCATTTCCGAAAATAAGAAGCAAAAATATCCCGACTTTGTGTATGTCAATGCCGATTCTGCCAAGACGTACGGAGCCGACATCAATATGCAGATACGGCTGCCATTCGATCTGACATTGAAAGGTACTTATTCGTATGTGTACGACGATACGAAAATAAAAGGAAGAAGAAGTTCCTATGTACGCCCGCATACAGCCGTTATGCAGGCCGAATACAGTCGTAAGTTCGGTAACTGCCGGGCTACTTTAGGTCTGAACGGCCGATGGATGAGCGGTGTAGATTATTGGGCGACATCGTATGTTTCCAAAAAAAGAGTTTTCACCAAATTGGAATTAAACGACTATATGATCTGGAAACTCAATGCTTCTTGCCGGTTTCCGAGAGGTGTTACACTGAATATCGGCATTGACAATCTCTTTAACACAAAAGACGATAATTTTAGCGACCTTTATGCCATATTTTCACGTGGCACGGAATTTGTTGCAAACCTGTCGGTCAATATAGCCGAACTGATCGGAAAGTAATGATAAGCAGAAACAATATAAAACATGAAACGTAAAATTTATTTATGGGGAGGGATCGTCGCTGTCATATTGGCAGCGGCGTTCTTTGTATATTCCAAGTGGATGTCTGCCACCAAAGTGGCTTTTGTCAATTATCAGATCATTACCTTGGGCGAGATTCACAAGGCCAATGACAATTCGTTTATTAAAATTGCAACGGTCGATACCGAAGAGCTGGATAAGCTCAAAGGTTACGACATGGTCTTTATCAATGCGATGGGGTTGCGTATCACCGAAGAACAGCGGGCACAGATACAGAAGGCGGCAGACGAAGGGCTGCCTGTCTTGTCTACGGCAGTGACCAATCCGGCGAACAAAATTATCTCCATCGACTCGCTTCAGGCCGATACCCTGAAACAGTACCTGAACAACGGCGGACGACGCAACTACCGGAGCTTGCTTAACTACGTGCGTAAATACATCGACGGCAAAAAGATTTCGCTCCATGAGCCGGAAGCTGTCGTAGAGCGCGCCAATGACATGCTCTACCATGCCGTTCCGGGCAAGCCGGACGAGGAGGAGCTCGGCTTCAATTCGATTGCCGAATATCATGCGTTCCTCCAAAAGCACGGACTGCTCAAGGAAGGAGCGCCGCGTATCATCATCACCGGCCCGATGGGGCAGCCGGCCGACTTGATCCGCCGGCTGGAAGAAACGGGCAATGTAGTCTATCCGGTACGCAATATGAAAAACCTTGTCAGCAACCATCACATCGACTCGGTACAACCTTCGGCCGTCATCAATATGGCGCACGGGCGTATGGGCGACTATATCGTCGACTATCTGGCGCAACAGAACATTCCGCTGTTTGCTCCGCTCAATGCCAACCGGCTCGTGGAGAAATGGGAGGATGACAAAATGGGTATGAACGGCGGGTTCCTCTCTCAAAGCGTGGTTACCCCCGAGATTGACGGGGCGCTCCGTCCGTTCGTCGTTTTCGGGCATTACAAGGACGAGGAAGGAATGCATCACGCCTTCGCGATTCCCGAACGGCTCGAAACATTCGTGGAAACAATTAATAATTACCTCAGCCTGCAACGTAAGCCGAACAGCGAAAAGCGGGTGGTTATCGTATATTACAAAGGTCCGGGACAAAATGCCCTGTCGGCTGGCGGAATGGAGGTAGGGCCTTCGCTCTATAACCTGTTGGTACGCATGAAACGCGAAGGCTACAAAGTGGAAGGGCTTCCCGCCTCATCGAAGGAGCTGGAACGCATGATACAAGCTCACGGGGCTGTGTTCGGCGCATACGCCGAAGGAGCGCTCGACGAGTTTATGAAAACCGGTCAGCCGGAGCTGATCACCAAAGAAGATTACGAAAGCTGGGTGAAGAAAGTCATCCGCCCCGATAAGTACGCGGAGGTCGTCGCTGCATTCGGCGAGTTCCCCGGCTCGTATATGGCCACAGAGGACGGACGTTTGGGCATCGCACGCCTGCAATTAGGCAATGTGGTGCTGATGCCGCAAAATGCAGCCGGTCGTGGCAACGATAACTTCAAGGTGGTGCACGGTACAGATGCCGCCCCCCCTCATACCTACATCGCTTCGTATCTCTGGATGCAGTTCGGATTCAAGGCCGATGCTCTGGTGCACTTCGGGACACACGGCAGTCTGGAATTTACGCCGAGAAAACAGGTGGCGTTAAGCAGCAACGACTGGCCCGACCGGCTCGTGGGCGCCGTGCCGCACTTCTACATCTACACCATCGGCAATGTGGGAGAAGGCATGACAGCCAAACGTCGCTCATACGCCGGACTGCAATCATACCTGACGCCTCCGTTTATGGAAAGCAGCGTGCGAGGCATCTACCGCGAACTCATGGAGCGCATTAAGATTTATAACAATATGGAGGGAGCCTGCTCGTGTGGCGGAGAACACGACCACGAACATGCGAAAAAAGACACCCGTAACGAGGCCGATCTGCATCGTGCGTCGCTGGCCGTAAAAGCGGCGACGGTGAAGTTAGGCATTCATCGTGAGTTGGGCTTGGACAGCGTCATGACCGTTCCCTACTCCGAAGATGACATCCTCCGCATCGAGAATTTTGCCGAAGAGCTGGCAATGGAAAAAATAACGGGGCAACTCTACACGATGGGAGTACCTTACGAAGACATCCGCATCACCAGCAGTGTCTACGCGATGGCTACCGACCCGATTGCCTACAGCCTGCTCGCACTCGATAAACTGCGCGGACGCGCCGATGAGCAGACGGTCAAACATCGCGCGTTGTTCACGCAGCATTACATGAATCCGGCGCGCGAACTCGTTACGCGTCTGCTGGCTAACCCCGCTCTGGCATCGGACGAACTGATCTGTCGTACCGCAGGCGTCACTCCCTCCGAACTGGCCAAAGCGCGAGAGATAGAAGAGTCGCGCAAATCGCCCGGAGGGATGATGGAGATGATGATGAGCATGAAACGCGAGGCTCCGGCCGAAGCCAAAGTGCACGCCGACGCTTCGGATATGAAAGGAAAGCCGACAACAGTGTCCCAAAGGAACCATGGTCAAATGCCTGAAGCTATGAAGGAAATGGCCAATGCACACGGTGAAATGCCACAAGCGATGAAAGAGAAGATGACCCAAGCAGACGGTCAAATGCCTGAAGCCATGAAAGAAATGGCGAAAGCGCACGGAGAAATGCCGCAGGCGATGAAAGAGAAGATGACCCAAGCAGACGGTCAAATGCCTGAAGCCATGAAAGAAATGGCGAAAGCGCACGGAGAAATGCCGCAGGCGATGAAAGAGAAGATGGCTGCCAAAGGAAAAGACAGCGCATCGGCTCACGGAAAAGCCATGCCGGCAGGTATGAGCGGCATGATGGGTGGCAGCATGCCGAAGAAAAAAGAATATACGAAGGAGGAAATTAACTTTGCGCTGGCTATCATGGAGGTAGAGCGTACCATCCGCAATGTGGGACATTACAGAGAAGCGCTGCGGGAAAGCCCGGAGAAGGAACTGCATTCGATGATCAACGCCATGAACGGCGGATACACCCGTCCGTCGCCGGGAGGAGACCCGATCGTCAATCCGAACACGTTGCCCACCGGACGCAACCTCTACGGCATCAATGCAGAAGCTACGCCGAGCGAGGCCGCCTGGGAAAAAGGCATACAGATGGCGAACAACACGATTGAGCTGTACAGACGCCGTCATAACGACAGTATCCCTCGCAAGGTGAGCTACACGCTGTGGAGCGGCGAGTTTATCGAGACGGAGGGAGCGACGATTGCTCAGGTATTGTATATGTTGGGCGTAGAACCGTTACGCGACGCTTTCGGACGGGTGACGGACTTGAAGCTCATCCCGTCGGAAGAACTGGGACGGCCGCGTATCGACGTGGTGGTGCAGACGAGCGGTCAGCTGAGAGACCTTGCCGCTTCGCGTCTCTTCCTGATCAACCGCGCCGTAGAAATGGCGGCGGCGGCCAAGGACGAGAAATTCGAGAATCAGGTGGCTGCCGGCGTGGTAGAAGCCGAGCGCACGCTGATCGAAAAGGGTCTTACGCCGAAAGACGCCCGTGAGATTTCGACCTTCCGGGTCTTCGGGGGAATGAACGGCGGCTACGGCACCGGCATTCAAGGCATGGTGATGAGCGGAGACCGCTGGGAGAGTGAAAAAGAAATCGCCGACACGTACCTGAACAATATGGGCGCATATTACGGCAGCGAGAAGAACTGGGAGGCATTCCGCCAATTCGCTTTCGAGGCGGCGCTGACCCGCACCGATGCCGTCATCCAGCCGCGCCAAAGCAATACGTGGGGAGCGTTGAGCCTCGATCATGTGTACGAATTTATGGGCGGACTGAATCTGGCTGTACGCAACGTCACCGGAAAAGACCCCGACGCTTACCTGAGCGACTACCGCAACCGTAACAACTTCCGCATGCAGGAGGTAAAAGAAGCCATCGGCGTAGAGAGCCGGACGACGATCTTCAACCCTGCCTACATCAAGGAAAAGATGAAAGGCGAGGCCGGCGGAGCAGGCGCGTTCGCGGAGATCGTACAGAACACCTACGGATGGAACGTGATGAAACCGGCAGCCATCGACAAGGAAATGTGGGACGAAATATATAATGTATATGTCAAGGATAAGTTCGAGTTGGGCGTTCAGGAATATTTCGAGACCCAAAACCCGGCGGCGCTCGAAGAAATCACGGCCGTCATGATGGAAACCATCCGCAAAGGGATGTGGCAAGCCACCGAGCAACAGATCACCGACATTGCCAAGCTGCATACCGATCTGGTGAACAAATACAAACCGTCGTGCTCCGGCTTTGTCTGCGACAATGCCAAGTTGCGGCAGTTCATCGCCTCGAAGACCGACACGCCGTCGGCCGAACAGTACACACAGCACATCAATCAGATACGTGAGGCCGCTGCTTCGGGCAACCAAAAGAACATGGTGATGAAGAAAGAAGACGTTTCGTCCGGTGCGCAATCACAGACGAACGTGCTGAACAATGCGATTGTGGCTGCTGTCGTGGCGCTGGCCGTCATTGTGTTGATATGGCTTGTGCGTCATCGCCGCAAAAAAATGCGGGAATAAGATGGAGACCGTCGTAGTCGTCCTGATGATACTCGTTTGCTTCAACTTCATGTTGAAGCAAACGTATCGCAAATGGTGGTCTATGCTGGTGATTGCCTTTGTCTGTGCCTTGTTCGTCGGGCTGATCTGGCCTTATGCCATCGAACAGTCGAAGACACAGATTGCCGACTGGCTGTCGAACCCGGCGCTGATGCTCGACACCTCCGTCGTGTTAAGCATCGAGGTCGTTCTTCAGATGGCTTTTTGCATGTTGGCCGCGCATGTAATGACCACCGGTCGCATACGCAAACGCACGCTGTGGAGCTACAAAGCGCTGCGCTGGTTTCCGGGACTGCTCATCTTCCCGGTTCTTTTCAGCGGATTAGTTGCGCTGATCTTCTCCTTCCCGGGCGTTTCGTTCCCGCTCATCGCGTGGAGCATGGCCGCGGGAGTGCTGGTGTTGATTCCCGCGGGTACGTTTGTGCTGCAACGCCTGTTGCCCGAAAAAGAACTGAGGCTCGAACTGCTGTTTCTGGCCAACGCCCTGATCGCGGTGCTGGGCGTCATCACCACCGTCAACGGCCGCACGGCCGTGACGGGAAACACCGTAATCGACTGGAGTGCGCTGGCCGGATTAACCGCGCTGACCCTCGTCGGAACCATAGGAGGCTTCTTCATAGCCCGTATCAAACGATATTATAAACTACGTAAAAATAAAGAAAAATGAACTATATCTCCGATATTTTATACTGGATATCTACCGGGCTGCTCGTGCCCGTCATCGTGTTGCTGATCCTCCTTTTCATCCGCGCCTTGCTGCTGATCGGAGGCTTCTTCGGACAATACCTCGCCATTCGCAAAAACGAAGCAACCATCCGTCCCGAATTGGAAACATTGAGCAGTGACCGGCTCGACGATTTCGCCGAGCGGTTACCCAAAGGCAATGCTTCGCTCGTGACCGTCTACATGCGCCGCCTGCTGGCCCTCAAAGATAGTCCCGCGCACGTGCAACGTCTGCTGGCCGATTTTGAAATCGCGGCCGACAAAGACTTGTCCGTCTCCAAAACCTTGGCCAAATTAGGGCCGATGCTCGGACTCATGGGCACACTTATCCCCATGGGACCCGCGCTCGTAGGACTGTCGACGGGCGATATCGCTTCGATGGCCTACAACATGCAGGTAGCCTTTGCCACCACCGTGGTCGGACTCTTCTCAAGCGCCATCGGATTCATCACCCAGCAGGTTAAACAGCGCTGGTATCTGCAAGATATGACGAATCTCGAATTTATCGCCGGACTGATCACCGAAAAACGGAACAAGGCATGAAACGGAATCTGCTCAAGAAAGAAGACGATAACGATCCGATGAGCGTAGTAGGCAATCTCTTCGACGTCGCGATGGTCTTTGCCGTAGCGCTGATGGTCGCGCTTGTGGCACGGTTTAATATGACCGAGATGTTCTCGAAAGAAGACTTCACGATGGTCAAGAACCCCGGCACGGAGAAGATGGAAATCATCACCAAGAAAGGCGAGAAAATCGAAAAGTATACGCCTTCGGAAGATAGCCCGTCCGACAAAAGTTCGCGAGGTAAACGTGTCGGCACCGCCTACCAGCTCGAAAGCGGCGAAATCATCTACGTCCCCGAATAGCACGGCGGTCAATGGTTACTCCCTTCGGGGCGTTGAGATGTTTAGTTGTTGATTTGTTGGGGGCATTCATGCATTCCCTTTGAAGGCGGGATATACATGTCGGCGGTATGACGGGCGAGCACAGCGGTTCGCCCGTCTACATTATCGACCTATTCTCCCTTTCCCTGTCCATTCAAAGCATGAGCGAAGAATCTTTCCTTTCCTCTTCCCTGTAGGATTCTTCACTACGTTCGGGATGAAAATTACACACTTTTTTAGGACAGTATCCATCCCTATGGCGCGTACATCGGTCGTCGAGCACCACACAAAAATATATCTCTATGCCCTACGAGAAGAAGGCTTCAAAATATTGCTGTCCGGTAAAACTCAAAAAGACAAAATCATCTTACTCGAAGCCCTTTA
>NZ_JBQNAZ010000027.1:0-43446 GCF_052170195.1 Tannerella sp.
TCGAATGAAGCCACAACAACTAATGACAATGCAATTTTAATGCGTCACCCCTGATACCAAGGGTGATCAAGGCTGTTTTCCAAATTGTTTTTTTTATGTCCTAATGGGATTTTACGGTTCCACTTAAAAATCAAGTAAAACTTTTACCCGGCAGCCAAAGCCTGTCCGAACTGGTATGCTATTTCGCCGGCCATATAAATAATAATAGACAGGCAAAATAAAATCACTAATGCTTTTTCCGCATTCGTCTCTTTTCTAAAAATACACCGCTTCATACGTTTCTTTTTTAATCGTTAAATATTCATGGATGCAAAATTAAACAGAAGATTTCAATTATCCAATTGCCCGAAAAGGCGATAAGTGACCGGAGAGGAAAATCGGTCCCTCTCCAGTCAAAAACATCACTTCCTGTCTTGCCGAATAAACCCTGAAATCAGCGGAAAAGTGGTACACTTTCACAAAATAAAAATCAGAGTCAAATAAGCATACTTAAAATCAACAGGATCAGCGAACATGCCAACAATGCATATTTTATTTTTTTATTCTTGCATCGTATAGCCAATACAAGAACGCATAAGGCAATAGCTATAAATAACATCTCTTATGAGTTTATCACGTATGATATCCAGAAACCAGCTCCCACCACAGGACAGAGAAATGTGAGAGTATTCCCAATTAACATTGTTTTCTGGGATATGCCACCATTAATATCCAGAATTTCATTTTCTTCTAATTCTATACACTTCCAGTCTTCAAAATTAATCATCTTCTTCATAGTTTTCTTCCTTTATGACTATTAACGATTTCTTCTGTCTGCTTCAGCACAATCCTTCCCCATCTGATATCCTATGGTAAATAGGGCAGCACACACAGCAATTACTTCAATAATCAGTCCGCCATTGACTTCCGCCATTTCACTCTCACTCATCACTTCCACTGCATAAGTGGATTCATTCAAATTGTTTTTCATCTTTTTTTGTTTTAAAAATTAATACGGTTATCTTTCATTCTCACAATCCCGGCATTTCACTCTTCCTTTATTTATAGCCGGCAAAAAAATAAAACCAAAGAGCTCAATTGCGTTTGACCGGAGAAATCCATTTCTAAAATTCATACCGCAAAGGTAACGTTGCTTTTTCCACCCCTGTGTTAACGCTATGTTATCTTTACGTTAATTTTTTAGGGACATAAATTCTGACAAAATCTCCATTTACAATAATATATTCCCAGTCTCCTCCTTCAATCATTTCCATCTCACGGTTTGTCAGACAGGTCAGGTACCCATCCGGTACTTGCGCCATCGCATTCTTTTTTGCGAAGCCCTTTCTGCATACATTAAATACATTCTTTTTCATATCGATCCTTTTTTAATTGTTTTTGATACGGCAAAGGTACGGCTTCCGAAATTCACGCTATGTTAACGTTACGTTATCCAAGGTTATGGGAAGGTTATTTTTTTTGCTCGAAAATTTGTTCGATTTAAAAAAAGTTTTTTTACCTTTGTCTCATTGATTAAAACCATAACATGGTATCATGAATACAAGGAGACCTAAGATTGTAACTGCTGCATCGTTGTTTGTATTGTTCTGTTTGCAAACAATGTGGTCAGTTTATACGTATCACATGCAGTATAGGCAGTTGGAAGAAAGATGCAATGTGGTTTTCGTTGCCTCTACGTTTAAAGATATTATGAGACGTACAAAGGGAACGATTCCTGAAGGAACGAGGATTGTTGCAGGCAAAGTGAGTGAAGACGGAAAAGATGATTATGTTCCTTTTCAAGAAATCCTTATCAAGTATAATGCCCCCATTTCACTGACACAGTTCGATTCGATTTACCGTGCTGATCTGATTGCCGAAAATATCCATACAAAAACGATTATCAATAAAATCAATCTGCGTACGGGCGAAGTGTTGGAGAGTACCGACCCTACGTTTCGCGCATGGTGGGGCACGGTCGAGACGGAGCCCGCGCTCCTCCGCCGAGACAGCACCGAAGCAATTCGCGCCGTTATCGTTTCGCCTCACAAAAATGTGTTCAGCCGGCTGGGGCTTCTTTTCATCGGCTCGTTAGTCTCCATGTTTTTTGTGGGGTGGGGCATCGCTTATCAGGTCAAAATTATCCTACTCCAAAACCGGATTGCCGAGTTGCGCAAAAATTTCTCGAATGCGATGGTGCATGATATGAAAACACCGCTGAACACCATCCTGATGGGAGCGAGGATCCTGAGTAGCGGTAAGATCGACCACGATACGGAGAAGAAAAAGAAACATTTCGACATCATAGAAGACAAATGTCATCATCTGCTTTCGTTGAGTGACAAAGTACTGACGCTTGCGAAAATAGAAGAAGACAAACTGATACTCGACCGTACCGAAGTGCCGTTGAAGCCGCTGATCGACGAACTGGGCCGCAACCTCTTGATCCGAACGGACAAACAGATTACGTTCGAAGTACATTGTCCAGAAACGGAGCAGGTCTATGCCGATCCGATGCATTTGCGTGAGATTATCAGCAACCTGATCGACAACGCCGTCAAATATTCCGGAGCCTCGGTACATATCAATCTGTCGTGCCAGACCACTCCGAATGAGAAAAGAATCAGCGTTTCGGACAACGGATTCGGCATCCCGCTAAAAGATCAGGCGTTGATTTTTGAAAAGTTTGAACGCGCCTCGGCCGCCAACAAACGTTCGCTGCGCGGAGGAGCGACCGGCTTCGGGCTGGGGCTGACCTACGTGCAGCAAGTCATGCAGGCACACGGCGGAAGCATAGAAGTAGAAAGCATCGAAGGGCAAGGGAGTGAATTTACACTGATTTTCCCTCTTCTGATGCAAGAAATATCCTTTCAATTAACCCCCGAAACAACATGATTAAACTTTTACTGATCGAAGACGACGCCCAGCTGCTCTACATGGTGCGTAGTGGACTGGAGGATATGATTGGCGGCTACGAAGTCCTCACGGCCGTGAACGGTAAAGAGGGATTGCAGCAATGGAAAAAACAGACGCCGGATATGATCGTCTCCGATATTGAAATGCCCGTGATGAACGGCTTCGAAATGGTCTCGAAAATTCGCCAGACAGACGGCCGGACACCGATTATTTTCGCTACAGGTCTTCTTTCTCCGAAAGATTTAATACACGGCTATCAGGTCGGCGCCAATAATTACATCAAGAAACCGTATACTCCGGAAGAACTTAACGAACATATCCAAGCGTTGCTCAGGACGCAGAACAGCGAACGGGCCCAAGATACTACATTACAGTTTACGCTGGGCAGCTTCCGGTTCGACGCGTCGAAGTCGGAACTGCATGACAAGAACGGGAAAACGATTTCGCTCAGCCCGCGCGAAACGCAGATCCTGCAACTCTTATGCGAGCACCGGAACGAAATCGTCAGACGCGAAGCCATTCTCGAACGATTCTGGCCGGAAGCCGATTATTTCACCTCGCGCAGTCTCGACGTATTCGTTACACAATTGCGCAACTACCTTGCCGAAGACGAACACGTTTCCATCGTAACCGTGCGAGGAGTCGGACTCAAGTTGATGTACTGAAGGCAACCGAAAATGTACCAAAATATTCGTTTCCGCTCCGTTGTTGCACAACAATGAGTTTTAAACAGCGTGAGTTCGATCTAAGCGGTCATCCATCTTGAGTTATCCATAATCTCCTGATAGAGGTTTATGGATGGTTTCTTCTCAAAGAAAAAGTAAGCCACCAAAGTCGATAATATTTGTAATTATTACCGTCCGCTAAACCATCATTATCTACTCCCAACTCGCTACCTATTACGTGTTGGGATTATTTCTGCTTGCAGATAAGCCCCCTTATGTCAAATTCTCTTCTTCCGGAGGTTCTTCGGCTGTTTGTTTTAGGAGTAATTTCAAGTCTTCGTCAGGTCGTTCGAGGAACGTATCCATATTGATGTAGTACATCAGGACGATTCTTACCATCGTAGCTAATCCCGAGAAGTTCCAAGGGCGTGTAAGTCGTCTTTGCAGAGGAGTGTCAGCCCTAAATTTATACGGTAGAAAAAGGTTTTAGCGGACAGCAATATTTGATTTTAAGAAACAGACACTTCTCCCTCCTATGGCAGATAAGGCTCTTTACCCAATGTGCCAATTTTTTGGGCACACCCTCTTAACATAACACAACGACGGCTAAGCCAACCACAAGCTCGGCTACTTTACCACGTTTTGTTTTTCATAAGCTCTTCAAAGAAGGCATCCCGGTAGGAATTGCCGATCGCTATCTCATATTTCTTTATAAACACATCGTTGTTGTCGAACGAATCGATACGATTCCGGTTCACGATATACGAACGGTTGATTCTCAGGAAGACGTTCTTAGGCAACAAGTCGTGTATCGTCTTCACATTCATGCGGGTGATGATGCGCTGCCCCTCCATCTGGATGATGACATAATCTTTCAGGCCTTCGATAAAAAGAATCTCTTTCAGGTTGACTTTGAAATACCGCCTGTCGGATTTCACGAAGATGCATTCGTCTTCCACGTTCTCCACGCTCTTTTTTTCTTCGTCGAGGAGTAAGGAGTGATACGTAATCGCCTTATCCACCGCTTTTCTGAACTTGGAGGCGTCGATCGGTTTCACGAGGTAATCAACGGCATCCACCTCATAGCTGTCGAGCGCATATTCCAGATAGGCGGTGGTGAAAATAACAAGCGTATGTCTGGGGATGCTCCGGGCGAATTCGATTCCGTTGATGCCCGGCATCTGAATATCCAGAAAAATCAGATCGACCTCCGTTGTTTGCAGATACTCCGAGGCCGTTTCGGCACAGTTGAAGCACTCCAGCAGCTCCAGTTGCGGAATCTGATCGACCAGTTTTTTTATTCCCTTGCGAGCGATCGGCTCGTCATCTACGATAATACATTTCATCTGTTTAATTGTAACTTTACGGTATACGTTGTCTCTGTTTCTACGATCTCGAGCAGATGGCTGTTTTCGAACAACAAATCGAGGCGGCGCCGGATATTCGCCAAGCCCAATCCGCCCACGTCGCGTTTCGCAGGTTTGGAGGGTTTGGAGTTCTCGCATTCAAAAAACAGCCGCTGCCCTTCCTTCCGGAATTCGAGGTGCACATACGAGCGATTCACGTCCTGATTATGCTTAACGGCATTCTCCACGAACGGAATAAAGAGCAAAGGCGGCACTTCCGTCTCTTCCATATCGCCCTCTATCGCAACCGTATATTCAAAATCGTCGCGACGCACTTTTTCCAACGCCAGAAAATCGGTCAGAAAAGCGATGTCGGCCGACAGAAGCACTCGGTCTTGTGTGCTGTCGTTGAATTGATACTGCAACATCCGGTCGAGTTTGTCTAAAATATGGGACGTGATTTCCGGATCTTCGTCCACCATGATATTCGCATTGTTGATCATATTGAAGAGGAAATGCGGATTGATCTGGCTTTTAAGAAAATTCAGTTCCGAGCGGAAAGTAGCGACTTGCAAACTGTTGATCTTCCGGTTGCCGATGGCCCATTGCCGAAACAGCATAAACATTGATATCCCTCCCAGAAAAAGGAAGATCGCGCACATGGAAGAGGCGATACTCAGAAAAACGGCGATGGCGGAAGGCGTTTGACGCATGACCGTTATGTCGTAAAATAAATCCTGCAAGATGACCATGATCACGATGGAGAAGACAGTAAACAGAAAGACCGACACCACATAAGCGAACACTTTGTTTTTTGCCAGATACCGCGGAAACAGCACATATACATTGACATATACCAGCATATTGAGGAACAGGTAATAACTGATCCAGCCGTAGAAGCGGTTCAGGGAAAGGTTCAGCCTGTCCGGGGCATCGAAAAAGATGCCGACGGATATGGCCAGAATAACGCCTTGCAAGACAAGATGCCGGTGGATCGCATATTGGTCATCCATCACGAACGAAGACAGAGCGTTGCCGTTTTTTTCTTTGCTTGGTTTCATAGCGATAAATCGATGGTAAGCGTTATCGTTCCCTCGCTCAATTGCAAGGTATGTCTATCGGGATACTGCAACTCCAGCCGCTGCCTGATCGACGAAAGAGTATCGCCATCGCATATCTCCTTATGATCAGTCCGGCACGTAAAAAGCAGCGTCTCATCCCGCAGTCTGAAAAGCAGCTCCACCGAACGGCTACCGGCAATGACACATTGAACGAGCGACAGAAAGAGCATGGGCGAAACAAACCTGTTACTCACCTCTCCGTCCGTCCGGATCCGGTATTCAAACGCGGGACGGTTCGACCGCTCCAATTCAAACATCACAGTCAGCACCTGAATTTCCGATTTCAGCAATATCCTGTCCCGATGGCAGTCGTAGAGCTGGTACCTTAATAATTGTCCCAGCTGCATCAACATCTTCGATGTGTTTTGCGGCTGCGATGCGGCCAATGAGGAAGCATTCCGGAGCGTCTGCGATAGAAAGGCAGGAGCGATCTGACCTTTCAACTTATTCAGTTCCGACCGCACATGCTCCCGTTCCATCCGGCTAACTTCTTCGTTGCCTTTGATCCATTTCCCGAAAAACAGCATCACGGAGGTCCCGCAAAAACAGATGGCTGTAACCACCGACGTCGACAGGTTGTCGACCACAATCAGCGGATGGGTATAGGACGTAATCCGATGCGGTAGATTCAACATATTGCGCACCCCGTATTCGCTCCAGACAGACAAAGTGGGCAATACAAGCACGATGACGCACAGGGCGATGGCATAAGCCGTATGTTTTCCCTTCAACAGGAATTTGGGCGCCAGATAGAAGTAATTGAAATACATCGCCATCAGGCAGGTCATGCACGAGATCAGACAAACCAGATAGATGCGATTGCCTAAAACGGACAGACTGTCCCGATACGCGATAAACACCTGATTAAACGTAATAACCGCCCAGAGCATGATAAAAATCACATGCCTCCCGATCCGGTAGTTCGGGGCAAACAGAAACCGGAGCATGAAATGATGTTCTCTCGTTCGTGTCATTCGTACAAATATCGTATGGACAAAGATACGTTAAAATTCAAGTCTGTACGTAATGTCGAAGATGGAATTTTTCAATCGTCTGGGCTCTATCGCTCCCGTTTTCAGGTTGTATTCATGTCCGAAATATTCTTTGTATCCGGTCGCGTTCATCCCCTTTACGGCAAATTCGTGAGACACCTTCCTGCGGTTCATCCGGTAGCTGACCGTGTAGTTGGCGAGGAACATGGGCGACAGCTGCTGCGAGTAGGCTTTCGTTTCGTCGTATTGCGTTGCTTTATCGGGATGGCGTAAGGTAGCCTGCTCGTTTACGGGCGAATGCCGTTCGCCTCCCTGCAACGTCAACCGCAGGTTCACGCTGAGCACGTCCTGCTTATGGCGTCCTATCATCCACTCCTTACCGATCAACCCGTTGACGATATAGTTGCGGTTGAACTTCGTATGGTGCCATATCCCGTCGCCGCCGGCGTATTCCGAACGGAAGAGGGAGGCCGTTACAATGTAATACAGTCCCCGGGTCATATACTTTTCGAACGTCAGATCGACCCCGTAGTTGCGTCCTTTCCCGGTATTCACGAGGGCATCTTCCACATAAAAGGTGCTGCGGTTGAGCACGGAATAGGAGCTGTCGGCAATAACCGGCACATCGTACAGGTACTGGAAGTAAGGCTCAATTTTCAAATTCATATCGTCCGACAGCTTGTGGCTGTACGACAAGGCGAGATGATGCGTTTTCGTAAAGTCCAATGCTTTATTTACGAGTTTGTCGCCCGCTTCCTTTTTCTTTACAAAATAGACGTCCAACTTCTCCATTCGGCTATGCAATCCGTAAGCCAGTCCGAACGAGCTTCGGGGCGAAACCTGCCATTTGATGGCGGCACGCGGTTCGATCGTCCACGTATGATTCAGCGTAAAGAGTTGCCCGTTCACTCCCAAAGTGGCGGATAACCGATCGTTGATGCGGAACAGAGAGCTGGTATAAGCCGCTATCAGGTTGGTATTTCCTTTGCCCTCCGATATGCGGTGCATGGGTTGGGCGTAGAAAGGCGACAAGTCGAAATCCATATCATACATCATGTGCGTTACCGTAAAGCCCGTTTTATTCGTGTGCCTGGGACTGTATTTCTTATTGAACGAAGAGGTAAGGACAAGGTGCGTATATTGACTTCTGAAATCGAGGCGCGGCGAAGACTTCATCTGCGAATCGTAGATGCTTTCCCATGCGTTTGTTTTGGCATAGGTAGCGGCCAAGGTCGTTTTCCATACGCCTCCGTTTTTGAAAGCATAACGATGGGTCAGCCCCGCGGCGGCCGACGTCTGCTTCATCCTCGAATCTTTCGCATCGTCCGCATAATCCCATTTGTCGGGAGTGTTGATCTTGGGTTTGACTTTGTCGACCAATGTCGTTCCCCAAAGCGAGAACGTGCCGGCTTTTTCGGTCGGAAGGTTGAACTTGAAATTTAAATCCTGATAATCCAGCACCTGTTCCTGCTCGCCGGCAGGATTTACCTTGTTCATCAATCCGGTCGTCGAGTAGCGGTAGTTAAACAGGTATGAGGCTTCCCGCTTTTTGCTCAACGGCCCTTCCGAAGCGACATCGAGGCCCAATATGCCCGCTTGCAGGGTATGTTGGAACTTTTGGCTGTTTCCGTTCCTCAGTTTCATATCGAAAATGCCCGAAACCGCGTTGTTGTATTCGGCAGGAAAGGCGCCCGTATAAAAATCGGAATTTCCCAATACGTTCTTGCTTAACGACGACAAGACCCCACCGCCCAACGAAGCCACATCGGCAAAGTGGTTGGGATTCGGAATCTCCACCTCTTCCAACCGCCATTGAAGCAGACTCGGCGCATTGCCGTGCACGGAGATACCGTTGCTGCTTACCGCAGACGATATTCCGGCATAAGAACTGACCAAACGCGCGGGATCGTCCATGCCGCCCGCAAAACGGCCGGCCTCCTCCACGCTCAGCATACGCGCCCCCGACAAGGCCATCTTATTCAACGGTACTTCTTTATGAATGCGAGGCTGGATGACCACTTCGTCCAGTTGCAAGACGCTTTCGCGCAGTTGAATCTCCAAATACACCTCTTTGGCCGATGTCAACAGGATTTCCCGAAAAACAGCCGGCTCGTATCCTAAGAAACTTGCCTGCAAATCATGACGACCCACCGGGATATGCTTTATTTCGAACCGGCCTTCGTTATCGGTGGCCGCTCCCATTTGAGGCATATTCAGCAAGCCCACGGTAGCGTAGGCGATGGGCGCTCCCGAAGCGTAATCGACGACAACGCCACGGATCGTTTGTACGGGTTTATCCTCCTGTGCATACATCTTTGCGGAGCATACGATACCCCAAATTACGAATAGGAATACATTCAAATGTCTCATCTTTCTAAGGTTTTATATGTTACGATTATGTATGTCTGAAGAAATCGACCAGCCGAACGAAGATGCGGTATTGGAACCTCGCGCTTCTCGAGGTCTCCAACCGATGATTCAGCAGATCGGACAACGCCTTCAATACGCGTTGTGTCTCCTCCGTACCTGTTTCGGACAAACAGGCAACCTTCCGGACCAAAGCGGACGTTTCTTCTTCGACCTGCTTCTCCCGCATCCTTTTCAGCCGATCGGTCAACCGGTAGATATGATCGAAAAACAGGGTTATTCCGCCGGCGTTTTCCATCTCGTGCATCGACACCACTTCCAAAGAGTCCAGAATACGGACGCATGTTCCGGTTGCTATCCCGGTGCCGTTCGAAACGGCTTGTACAGTTTCTCTTTTGTTCATTGCTTCCTTCTTTTAGGTTCATTTTCCATTTACGATCACAAAGATAGTCTGCCCGGCAAGGCCGTTTGATTTTAAGAGACAAACCCCCTCCCCGCTGCGACGGATAAGACTCTTTCATATACCAAATTTAATCTCTAACTTTGTCGGACAAAAACAAGGAATAACCGTGGAGATAGGAAGATATAACACGTTACGTGTCGTAAAGAAAGTGGCGTTCGGCGTATATCTGGACGGAGGCGATCAGCATGAAATCCTCCTGCCGAAGCGTTTTGTGCCCGAAGGGTTGGACATCGACGACGAGATCGAAGTATTCATTTACCACGATAACGAAGGGCGTCTGATTGCTACCACGCAGCGTCCGCTGGCCACCGTCGGCGAGTTTCAGTGGATGAAGGCGAATCAGGTGACAAATGCCGGTGCCTTCCTCGAGTGGGGGCTGATGAAAGAACTCCTCGTGCCTTATCGGGAGCAGAAAGCCGAGATGATCGCCGGACGGTGGTATCTGGTCTACGTCTACCTCGATTTCATTACCCAACGTGTAGTGGCCTCGGCGCGTATCGACAAGTTCCTCGATAATCTGCCGCCACGTTACGAATACAATCAGGAGGTTGATCTCATCGTGGCCGACGAGACCGAGCTTGGCTACAAGGTCATCATCAACCATCTGCACTGGGGACTACTCTACCGCAACGAGGTCTTCCGTACCCTCCGCAAGGGTGAGAAAACGAAAGGCTATATCAAAGAAGTGCGTGAAGACGACAAGATCGACGTGAGTCTTCAGCCTCTTGGCTACGATAAGGTAGAAGGTATCGCCCAACAGATTCTCCGGGCGTTGGAGCAAAACAACGGTACCTTGCCGCTGCACGATAAAAGCGATGCCGACGAAATCTACGCCCTCTTGGGATGCAGCAAGAAGAGCTTTAAAAAAGCCATCGGAGCTCTCTACAAGCAACAGCTCATTACCCTCGACGAAAACGGGATCACACAACGAACAAGGATAAGTGAAGAGTGAAATATCTCTCAAATATTGCTAAAAACGCGGAATCTACACTTCTGTTCTTAATGTTTTATTGTGTACCTTTGACGGATAAATATGGAAATTATAATTTGAATATGTTCCGATAAAACAATACGATATGATAAAAAAAGGAGATAAGGTACGTTTCTTGAACAGCGTAGGCGGGGGCATCGTCAGAGGTTTTCGCGATAAGCATACCGCGCTGGTGGAAGATGAGAGCGGGTTTGAGTTTCCCGTTTCGGTGAGCGAATGTGTCGTGGTGGATGAAGGCGGAGGCACAGCCCGTCATACTCGCTCCGCAGGCGAAGAACGCTCGTCGGCAGTACAGCCGGTAGAACTACCCGTACGTAAGGAGTCGGAAGAATATCGGGTCGAAGAGACACCCGAAGGCGAACGCCTCAACCTGTCGATCGCTTACTTGCCGGTAGACCCGAAGAACCTCACATCAAGCGGATACGAAGCGTATTTGGTGAACGACAGTAACTACTACCTGTTTTATAATTATATGAATGCCTCGAACCGGAGTTGGACAAGTCGTTCGTCGGGAATCATCGAGCCTAATACACGCATTTTTATGGAGGAGTTCGGTAAGGAGGATTTGAACGATCTGGAACGAGTCTGTGTGCAACTGATTGCCTTCAAGAAGAAGAAACCGTATGCGCTGAAAAATGCGATGTCGGTAGAGCTTCGGCTCGATACGGTCAAGTTCTACAAAATGCACTGCTTCACTCCAAATGATTTCTTCGACGAGGATGCGCTGCTTGTCTCTGTCGTACGGAACGACGTGCCGGAGCGTCCGCTGCTGATTTCCGCCACAGACCTGCAAGAGGCGATGATGCAGAAGAAACGCGACGACCGCCGCAAACCTCAACCGGTATCCAAACCGAAAACACCCGAAAATCCGATACTCGAGATCGACTTGCATATCTCTCAGCTCCTCGACGACACGACGGGCATGAGCGCTTCGGATATGCTCAACTATCAGCTCGATAAGTTTCATGCCGTCATGCAGGAGCATGCCGAGCAGAAGGGGCGGAAGATCGTGTTTATACACGGCAAGGGCGAAGGCGTGTTGCGTGCCGCCATTGAGAAGGAACTGAAAACGCGTTACAAATCGTGCGACTATCAGGATGCTTCGTTTCGTGAATACGGATTCGGGGCTACGATGGTCAAAATACGTTGAGACGATGGGATTGGAGATCGAACGCAAATTTTTGGTGCGGGGCGATTTCGAGCCGATGGTGGCTCGTCGCAGCCGGATCGTGCAGGGCTATCTGTGCTCGGACGAGGTGCGCACGGTGCGAGTACGCATCTGTGGCGACGAGGCTTTCCTGACAATTAAGAGCGCTACGAACGAACGTGGATGGAGCCGCTACGAATTTGAACAGACGATACCGCTCGCCGATGCCGAAGAGCTGCTGACGCTTTGCTGCTCGGGTGTGATCGAGAAGGTGCGGCACTGGATCCCCTTTGCCGGCCATACATGGGAGGTCGATATTTTCTATGGCGACAATGCCGGCCTCGTCATGGCCGAGATCGAGCTGCCTTCGGAAGACGAACCGTTCGAGAAACCCTGCTGGGTGGGCGAAGAAGTCAGTGGTGACCCGCGTTATTATAACGCCATGCTCTCCCGCCACCCTTTCTCGCAGTGGGAAAAGTAGTTGAGATATTGAATTGTTGAGTTGTTTAGTTATTTAATTGTTGGCTGACTGCTGTAAAAGCCCTGAAAGGGCGCATTAATTCAGCCCAATGTGTAGCGAAGCGAAGCGTTGGGAAAACAGGCGACCCCCTCAGCGGAGGGCTGAAAGCCTGACATAATTCAATTGTTAACGGTCAATTGTTATGCGTAGTACACGCCGAATCATGTATTTAGAAAATAACCATCGACAATTAACAATTAACCATTGACAATTAATTCCGGCGGTGAGCCGACGGAGCAGCGAGCAGGGCGAAAGAAAATCAGGCTGTCCGAAGCGAAGCGAGTTACCTGATTTTCCGACCTGCAAGCGTCGCGAAGTCGTGCGAAGCGCCCGAAGCCTTGACTTTCTGGTTACTTTTGGGTCAAGCCAAAAGTAACGGAAAGAGATTCTTCGCTTACGCTCTGAATGACAAGGAACCGAACGCAAATTTCGCAAATGTTGTTCCGGCGGGCGAACACAAGGTTCGCCCCTACATTCATAAACAACTAAACAAATCAACATCCGAAGGACTGACCACTGAATAACCATTGACAATTAACAATTAATTAACGCTGACCGGTGAAACGCTTGCATCTTTGGTCGGAAAAACGTATTTTTGCAGCCGGTTTATTCTGAACGATTTATATTAACAAAGAAACATAAAGATGATTAACTCACAAGACATTAAAAAAGGAACGTGTATCCGCCTCGACGGAAAACTCTATTTTTGTATCGACTTCTTGCACGTAAAGCCCGGAAAAGGCAATACGATCATGCGTACGACGCTGAAAGACGTCGTGAAAGGCAACGTCATCGAACGGCGTTTCAACATCGGCGAGAAGCTGGAAGATGTACGTGTGGAACGGCGCCAGTATCAATACCTTTATCAGGAAGGAGGCGAATATATTTTTATGAATCAGGAAACCTTCGAACAGATACCCATTGCGCATGACCTGATTAATGGGGTCGATTTCATGAAAGAGGGACAGATCGTCGATGTTGTTTCCGATGCTTCGACCGAAACCATTCTTTTTGCCGATATGCCGATCAAGGTGCAATTGGCCGTGACATATACCGAGCCGGGCCTGAGAGGAGATACCGCAACGAACACGCTGAAGCCTGCGAAGGTAGAAACCGGAGCGGAGGTACGCGTGCCGCTGTTTATCAACGAAGGCGATATCATCGAAATCAATACGCAGGAAGGGTCGTATACCGGTCGGGTGAAATAATCGGCACTCCTGCAATCGTTTCGATATAGTACATGTAGTTGGCGATGGACGAGCGACTTCGCATCAAGGAGTTGGCAGCGGAAGACCGCCCGCGCGAGAAGATGCTCCTCAAGGGAGCTTCTTCACTGAGCGATGCGGAGTTGATTGCCATACTGATCGGTTCGGGGAACAGTCAGGAAACGGCTATACAGCTTGCTCAGCACATCCTCAACGGCGTCCGGAATAACCTGAACGCACTCGGTAAACTGACGCTCCGTGAGCTGATGACCTATAAGGGCATTGGCGAAGCAAAGGGGATTACCTTGCTCGCAGCCATGGAGCTCGGGCGAAGAAGGGGATTATCCGAGCTGCCCGAACGTCCCGCGATCCGTTCCAGTCAGGATGCTTTCCGGCTGTTTTATCCCGTGCTGTGCGATCTGCCTCACGAAGAATTGCGGGCAGCATTTATCAGCCGGAGCGGGAAAGTGATTGAGCAGACAGTCATCAGCCGGGGTGGAACGAGCGAAACCGCTGCCGACCTGCGCATCGTGATGAAAGGGGCGATCAGTACGCTGTGCTCCGGTATTGTCCTGTGCCACAATCATCCGTCGGGGAACATACAGCCCAGTCCGCAGGACGACCGGCTTACGGCTCGTTTGCAGAAAGCGGCGCAACTGATGGATATCCGTTTACTCGACCATATCATCATCAGCGACAAATCTTATTATAGCTACGCCGACGAAGGTAAACTTTCCGGCAACCTTCCGGCGTAGAAACCTTTCTCCTTCGGGAAAGAGCGTGAAGGAGAAGTACCGTTAAAATTTAAATACAGGAACAGATGGAAAATGAATTTCTGAAGACGGAAGAAGAAATCGTGAAGATGTTACGAACGGTCTATGATCCGGAAATTCCGGTCAACATCTACGATCTCGGACTGATATACAAAGTAGAGGTGGATGACGGTCGGAACGTGGAGATCGACATGACGTTCACCGCTCCCAACTGCCCGGCGGCCGACTTTATCATCGAAGATGTACGCCAGAAAGTCAGCTCGATCGACGGTGTACGGAACGCACAGATCAACATCGTCTTCGAGCCGGAATGGAATAAGGACATGATGAGCGAAGAGGCCAAACTCGAACTCGGTCTGCTGTAATCTTGCACCGGAAAACCGTGAAGAAGATTTATTTCGCATCCGACGTCCATCTCGGCAACCGCTATTCGAGCGACCCGATGGCGGCGGAGAAACGTCTCGTCCGATGGCTCGACGAGATTAAACACGATGCAGCTGCCGTCTATTTTCTGGGCGATGTCTTCGACTATTGGTACGAATACAAATACGTCGTGCCGCGCGGACACGTGCGTTTTCTCGGTAAGATCGCCGAACTGAGCGATCTCGGTGTCGAAATACATCTCTTTATCGGCAATCACGACATCTGGATGTTCGACTATCTGCCGCAGGAAGTCGGAGCCGTCATACACCGCAAGCCGCTCGATACCGAGCTGTTGGGCAAACGTTTCTTCCTCGCGCACGGCGATGAGGTCGGTTATCAACCTTTTACATATCGCGTTATTCAGCGCATCTTCCGCAATCGGCTGTGTCAGATCCTGTACGCCGCCATCCATCCGCGGTGGACTTTTGGCTTTGCCCGTCGCTGGTCGCTCAGCAGCCGTAAGAGCGGGCTGGCCGCCGAACGACTCGCTGCCGCACAGGCGCGCAATATCCAATCGCTCGAAACCTTCGCGAAAGAATATCTTCCGACGCACCCGGACACGCGTTTCTTCCTCTTCGGTCACCTGCACCTGATGGTCGACAAAGCCATTACCGACCATGCTCGCCTGATGATTCTCGGCGACTGGATGCAATTCTATTCCTATGCCGTCTGGGACGGTCAGCTGCTCGAATTGAAACAGTATTGAGGCATCCCTCTTTTTTCAGTCGGAGGACGTTTGTTTGTGCCTCATGCTATCCGCCTGTTTGACAAAGGGGAAAAGCATGAGGTTATCTTTGGGAACGCTCTATTTTATTGTATTCCTGAAGACTTTCGGTCTGCTTGACGCTTACCTTTTTCCCACCTCTGAAGGAGTAGGACAGCGATATTTGCAGATATTGCTCATTCGTTTGGTTCGCATAGCTCTTCCAGAGTTTAGGCGTATCGGTTTCGATGACACGTCCTTTTCGGAAGAATTTACATTTGAGCCGGCATTCCAGTTTGTCGTTGAAGAACTTTTTGTATACACTGCCGCTCATTTCATATACAGTCCGGTACCGTTCGTTGGTGAATGTAAAAGTCGGTTCGTAATATCCTTCGAGTGTGGCACCCGCGTTTTTGGAGAACGTGAAATGGTTGTTCATCGAAAAGTAATATTTGGACTGGTTGCTCACTTTAAAATCTTCCGTCTCCGAACCGTACAGGGAATACATCGCGTGGGCTTTCAGCTTCCACCATAAAGCGGGTTGGAGGCGTGTCTCCAGATTGATTCCCAGCAATGTTTCGTGATGACCGTTTTTGGGTATCATGTAAGTGAGCTGCGGATTCTCGGGATCCACCCGGGTAGAATGATAAATCGGATTTCGACCATACATATATATTCCGCTGATCGATACTTTGTCAAAAAGTTCTAATCCGGCCATCACCATGCTTTGTTTGGGAGCAATCATATCCGGGTTACCTCTGAGGTATGAGTGTTCGCTCTCATATTTTCGATAAGGGCTTATTGCACTGTACGGTATCTCATCGACACTTCTTTTGTACGACAGCATAAACAGATGTCCTTGGTCGGGATTGATCATGTAGAGCAAATCGGCCGAAGGATAAAGGTCCCAGTCCGAATGTTTGCTGCTTGCTGTCCGGTCGGATGGGTGGTACTCGATGCGGTTTTGCTGTACTCTCAGTCCGATGCCGTACTGGAAATTGTTTTTCTGTCCCTTGAACTCGGAGAAGAAAGCCGGCATCTGTCCGCGTGCCTCGGGTTTTTCGGTGATGTTTCGGAAGTCACGCAGGTCGTAATCCGTACGGATCAACCGGTAGCTCACACCGGTACTCAACGCGTTGCCGGATGTGAAAAGTTTATCGTAAGAGATTTGCGTTTCCATCATCCGGGTGATTTGCCGGGAGCGACTCTCGGTGATTCCGGCGGCGTATTCCTCGCCCAAAATACTGGTCTTCATCCGGTCTTCTTCGTTGTTCTGAAGATAATCGGCCACGACGGCGAGCTCGCTACCATTTTCGTCCGTGACATAATTATATCGGGCCGTAGCCTGATACCGCAGGTAATCGTAGGGTGTTTCGACGGTCGATCGGCTGAGCGTTTTCCGATCGGTCGTGATGGTCTCGCTTCGTACGTCGTTAGTTGGCTTGGCATGGTGGGTGGAAACAAAGAAGGAGGCGCCGAGGGTCTGATTCTCCGTCAGGTCGTATGTAAGACTCAGGCGGTCATGGATATATCTTCCCTGGCTTCGGTATTGCTCGACCGTATTGATCTTCGTGCCCGACTGAAGGAAAAGAGTCTGGTTTTCAATATCCCCGATTGCTTTGGAATCGTTGTAGTAAAGGCTGTTATAAAGACTTAGTTTTTTGTAGCGATAACTGTAGGTAGACGTGAGATGATCGTCGGTGAAACCGTATTTGCTCATAAAAGTCGCTCCTCCGCTTAGTCGTCCGTAGTATCCGCCCTGCGGTTGCTTTTTGAGTTGGATCCGGATAACGGCTCCTTTGATCGAGGCGAACTCTTCACTCCCGGCCAGATAATCGACTTGTACCGTCTGAATCTGCTCTGCCGGAATGGCGGCCAGCTCTTTCTGGTCTTTGATGCGTATGCCGTCCAGATAAATCACGCCGATGTTTTGTCCCAGGACTTTTAAGAGCCCGTTTTCGGTCGTTATACCCGGCAAAAAAGGAAGCAATTCATTCGCCTGCTTGCCCTGAGTCGTTTGCTCACCCTGAAGATTCACCGCATACCCCCCGGGACTTCGCTTTATCCTTCGGGCAGTGACAACCACATCTTCAAGTTGCTGTGCGATGGCGTTTAGCACAATTGTTCCCGGCTCGCCTTTCGACGGATCGATCTCTTTCGTTTCATAACCCAGCATCGAGATTCGCAGAATCGATTGACCGGAATGAGTGGAGGAGAGTATAAATTTGCCTTCGCTGTCGGTGATAGTTCCCGTGATCAAGGTCGTATCGGGCAATCCATACAATGCGACATTCGCAAACTCGACAGGTTGGTTCTGTGTATCGACCACGCGACCGGTGATCTGTGCGGAAAGTGACCATACCATACCGCTCAGCAGAAAAATCAGCATACTTTGAAATGTTCTCATGATGTTTTGACGTTTATGTAAATGAACGAATCGAACTTAATCTTTATTATATACGAGGGAATGAACCGAACAACTTGTTTTCTCTTTTCCCGGTATTTTACTTTATAGACGAGTAGAGCGGATGGAAGGTTACAATAATCGTAATAATATACTCTTGATTTTTTTAACGTGAGAACATCCGTTAGCATGTTCTTTGATTAACCTATGTTTTTCATGGTTATCGGAAACAAAACCAATCGATCTGATTTAATTGCACTTGTGTTTTATCAAGATATCTCAAAACAATCCAGATCATCTTCCTCTTAGTGATTGTAAGAATCGGTTAAATACAGACATGTCCGAAAGGATAATGCGTCCTTCCAATACATCGCCCGGCTGCATGGTGACCGTGGGAGGGAAAGCGATCTGCACTTCGCGCCGGCGACCATCGCTACGTGCCGGGACAGTCGAGATATGCGAGACGGTTGCTTCCGGCGAACCGGACAGCGGGTCATGAATCATTACCCTGTTTCCTGTTTGCATCAATGGAATCCGGTCTTTAGGTACAAGAGCAAGGCCATAGACCGTATCATTCGATTGCTCGATGATGATATGTACCGGAATCGTTTCACGATAGGGGATATACATCGACAGCATGCACAATGCAGCCAGTGTCACGCCGATGATCACCGTGCCATAGCGGAGTAATACAGGGGGGATCTGTCCGATAATGTTACGGACTTTCTCGCTTCGCAATTCAATAGGCTTCCGTTCTTCCATGTTTACTTTCCCAACTCTAACTGGTTACGTACTAATTCATAATACCGTCCTTTCCGGGTGGTCAGTTCGGCATGCGTACCGGTTTCCGCTATTCGTCCACCTTCGAGCACGACAATCCGATCGGCATGCTTGACGGTGCTCAGGCGATGTGCTACCACAACAACCGTCTTGCCTTTGTAAAATTCCGACAGATTCTCTACGATCGCTCGTTCGTTATTCGCATCCAACGCATTCGTGGCCTCATCCAGAAAGACAAACGGCGGGTTCTTGTACACCACTCGCGCGATCAGGATACGTTGTCGCTGTCCCTGACTGACCCCTTGCCCATCCTGCCCGATTTTCGTATTGTATCCCAACGGCAAACCTTCGATATACTCGGCAATATGGGCCGTTTGGGCGGCATGACGCAGACGGTCGGTATCGATCTCATCGTCCGAGACCGCGATATTGCGGGCAATCGTATCCGAAAACAGGTATCCTTCCTGCATCACCGCACCGCATTGCGTGCGCCACCATGCGGGATTGAATTGCGACAGATTCTCACCGCCGACGAGCAGTTCGCCTTCGTTCGGCATGTAGTATCCGAGCAGCAATTTGATCAGGGTCGTTTTGCCGCTTCCGCTGGCCCCCACGATGGCCGTGACCTTCCCCTGCGGGATGTGCAGGTCGATGCCTTTCAGTACATAATCCGGCCGGGCGCCATCGTACCGGAAGCAGACATTACGAATGTGTATATCCGTCTCCACATCACGCGGTAAAGCGGTTATGGAACGGCCCGTGCCTTCGTCGTTCTGCTGCGTATGGATCTCATTCATGCGATCAAGACTGATGCTGACATCTTGCCATTGGTAGATAAAACTCATCAGTTGCTCTACCGGACTGTTGAGCTGTCCGATGATATATTGGATCGAGAGCATCATACCCAAGGTCAGGCTGCCATTGATGACAGCCGTAGCCGCTAATACCGTTACAAGAATGTTCTTCAACTCATTGATAAAGATACCGCCTGCCTCCTGATTCTGCCGCAGGTTGAGCGATTGCATGTTCACATCGAACAGGTCGGCCTGTACGTCTTCCCATTCCCATCGCTTACGCTGCTCACAGCCTTGCAGCTTGATCTCCTGCATACCGGTAATCAATTGGTAAACGACATTACGGTTCATCCCCTGCTGTTCGAACATCTTATAATCGAGCAGACGTCTTTTCTTCAGAAATATCCGTATCCATAACCCATAGAGTATGCTTCCGGTGATGAAAACGGTAAAAATCGGAAGATGGTAGACGAACAGTACGATCGAAAAGATCATAAAGGTAAAGACGGAGAAAACAATCGAGATCGTTTGATTGGTCAGGAAGTTTTCGATGCGCCGATGATCTTCGATGCGTTGCAGCAAGTCGCCTGTAAGCTTGGTATCGAAAAACTTCATCGGTAGCTTCATCAATTTGATAAAGAAATCGGAGATCAGTGAAACGTTGATGCGCGTACTGATGTGCAGCAGAATTTTCCGGCGGATAAAGTCGATGGCTGTACGACTGAAAAGTAACACCATCTGTGCGATCAGCACCAACCAGATAAAGCCGATATCCTTGCCTTGAATCCCCGTATCGACAATGGCCTGTGTGAGGAACGGAAAAATAAGTTGCAGCAGGCTGCCGATAAACAACCCCAACATAAGTTGTCCGAAGAAACGCTTATATTTGATCAAGTATTTCCAGAGGAAGCGGATACGGTTTTCCGAGGGAAGCCTGTCGCCCTCCTGTTCGTAAAATAACTGTGTCGGTTCCAACAGCAAAGCGATGCCTTTCTCTTCGCCTCCGGTGCAGGTACTGATCCAGTGCCGGCAGAACGCTTCACGCGAATAGGTAACGAGCCCCTTGCCCGGATCAGCGACCGAAACGGTGTATTCTTTCTTCTTTTTCCGGATGGCATATACCACGACAAAATGCTCCTGATTCCAATGCACGACGCATGGAAGCAATGCTTTCTCCGCCAACTTGTCGAACGTCAGTCGTCCTCCCACAGTGCGAAAACCGATCTGTTCGGCTGCTTTGCTGATACCTAAGAGCGATACGCCCTCACGCCCGATAAAACATTGCTCGCGCAGATGATCCAGCGTATAATGTCGCCCGTAATGTGCAGCAATCATGGTCAGGCATGCCGGCCCACAATCCATCGCATCGGGTTGTTTGACAAAGGGGAAAAGCATGAGGTTATAACCTGTCTTTTTCTTCTTTTGCTGCCGACTTTCCACGATATTTGAGGCTCTGCTGATTGAAACGATAGATCAGACTAAGAGAAAAATTCCACTGAGAATAGTTCTCGTTTTGGTAGAATGTGAATTTATTGATCTTTGCATGTTCGTAGTAGTTTAATTTCCGTAAAAGATCGTTTGCAGACAGCTTTACATCAAGTCTGTCGTGCAGAAATGATTTTTGCACACTTACGTCTAATGACTGAAACGGATCGAACCGGAAGATTCGCTGACTGCCTCCGCTATTGTAATAATAATTGACAGATGCCGTATAACCTGCAGGTAGTTTGAAATAGTTCCCACATTGGATATAAAAGTTGAGATGGTTATAATGGATTGTTTCTCCAAGGTACACACTGCTGAGATATGGTTGGATCATACCTGCTGATAACGACGGATGCCAGAAGCCGAATGAATGTCGCATGGTTAAGTTGGCTTTCAGGTATTCGGCTTTTTTGAAATTTTGCCATGTACTGACTATGACGGATGGATCAATGGAAGGGCTATCAACAAAGGTATCGGAAATAAAATCATTTGTTTGTGTATAACTTGTCCGAAAGGTTATCCATCGATAACCGAATATCCACTCTAATATATAAGACGTTTGAGGCTTTAGGTTCGGATTTCCTTTCTGATACAGAAAACGGTTCTGGTAATAGGTCCGGCCATTCAGATACGAGAGTGCCGGTCGAGCTGTTTTAGCCGAGAAAGACAGAGAATTACTTATTCCGTTCTTCGTATAAGACAGGGTCGCAGAAGGATAAAATTTACTGTCGGAATCGCTCAGATTGTTCGCGGCTTCATTTAAATCCGTGTGTTTTCTTTGTACATTTTCATAGCGTAGGCCTGCATGAACCGAAAGGGCGTCGTTCTTAAACGTATATTCCATAAACCCTGCATACTTACGTTCATGACTTGTGTAACGGGAATCATTCAGGGCACCTGACAGGATGTCGAGTGTTCCGCTACCGTCGATCGCACTGTATTCCACTCCGCCCGAAAGAGAGTGGTGCTCATTCAGGTTGTCGTTCAGAATAAATTCTGCTGCATAGATATCGTAATCGGAACGAATTCTGGAATCGGTGATATAGGTCTTCTGAGGCATTATTTCTCGAATAGATTGTTCCCGGTTATCACGATAACATACATAGTCCATGTTCAGTGATGACGACAGCCGGTCATTCCATTGAGCATTGTGGAACATGTTGAACTGTACATTGTCTGTTATATCTTTTGTGTCATTCGGGCTTTGGAAAGTGCCGCTTAAGATACGGTTCATTTCGACACTGTTTTGTTCGTGCGTATTAAACCGATTGTCTGTTCTTGAACCAGTGATCTGGAAGCCGGCAATTTGGTTAGGTCTTATTTCATAATCTGTATTGATGCTGTAATTATGTATCTTAGAAACTGGGAGCTGCGTCCTGTCTGTCGTGTATTTTCGGACGGTATCTGCGTGAATCTCTTTGATCAGGTATTGATATGCCTTATTCCGGTAATCATAGAAACTATAATAGGCTGATGCGTTCAGTTTCTCATTTTTGTATCCGATTCTGATATTTTCCCAATGGCTGAACTTTTCGCTTTGTGCCGCATACGCTCCTGCCAAAACTGACCAACCCGACTCTTTTCGGAGTGTATATATTTTAATGACAGCGTTTACATCGGCATCATATGTTGCACCGGGATTTGTAATCAATTCGATTTTCTGTATGTTTTGCACATTAAGCAATCCGATCTCATCCTTGTTTTTCACCTTTCGATTGTTGATGTAATAGACAGGCCGTCCGCTACCAAAGACTTCTATCGTTCCTTTGTTATTGATAAGGCCGGGCACTTTACTTAGGACATCATAGACCGAATGCTCCTTTGCTAGAAGTGTATTCGCAACGGTGGTCGTCAAAATTCCATTCCGGCTACTGATAGCAGGGTGTTCGGCTGTAATCGTTATCTCTTTGATTCCGAAGAATGTTTCGTAAAGAACGATCGGCTGCAACTCCGTACCGTAATCTTCCGATGCGATTTCCCGTCCGAAGTCCTGATATCCCACGAACGAAACTTGTAGCCATACTTTTGATTCAGAATGTCTTGTTGCAAGTGTAAACCGCCCTTCCGTATCAGTAATCGTTCCCATTATCAAGGTCGTATCAGGCAACGCATACAGTGCGACATTCGCGAACTCGAGAGGTTTGTTCTGTGTATCGACCACCCGACCCATGATCTGCTGCTCTTGTGTTTGTTGAACAAAGCATAAAAAGAATGATAGGAAGTATATTACCATAATCAATATATAAATGCAATAATATTTTTTTAAAATAGGGTTACTTAGAATGCTTTATTTCATATAGCATGTCTAGTAGGATGTCTAATTTTTTTGTATCAACAGGACAATTATCAAAGTTCTTACCTGATATTTTATGTTCTAATCTTTGTAGATTGCAACCGCCATCACAAATGGGCAGTAAGATGCATTTTAAACATTTTTTATCGTTAAACATGTCGGTACCTAATATATACTCTGAGATTAGTGTCATATTATATTCATTTGAAAAAATATTTCCAACTACTCGATCTTTTTTTCCTACATCAACCCAACATTTATAAATTTCTCCTTTGGTTCCTATAACGAATGAATTAATTTGAGTTGCAACACATCCTCCTATTTGAGGGGAAGGGAATAAATCAGTATTATTGAGGTTGTATTTTCTGTAAAGTTTTTGAAGATGAAAGGCTTGGTTTTTATTTTTGATACATTCAACTTTACATCCGCTATTGTGTTTATTAACGTATTTCATTTGAACTGAATAATTCTGATTTCCCCACCTTTTGGTCAACATCTCATATAGTAATGGAAAATCTTCCTCATTTTCAATATGAGTGTTCATTCTAATGATAACATGACATTTAGGTATTATTCTGAAAATATTTTCTACATTGTTCAACATCTTGACTTTCAATGATAAATTTTATTTCTTCCATGTCATTTACATTTTAATTTTCTTTTCTACTCGTTTCGCTTTTCGAAATCCGCGTCCATTGTTTGATGCAGTTTTCCGATATGAAGATATCGGTTGGAGATTGCTACACTGCCATACTTCGTTACTGTACTTCGCTTTCAGCAGACATAAGAAACTAGGTGAAATATCTTTTTTACAATTTCTGCAGTGCCTTTTCCGGCTTGTTGGGATTATACATCGTGAAAATCGTGTTTCCTCTGTGTGTTTGTCTCTCTTGCGAGAGCAAACTGTTCTCAGAGTTGTCAAAGTCTATATGCCTTAGGCATTTGGTTCCTTCTAATCCGGCAGTTCCTCAGGCTGCCCTGTTTTCGTGTTCTTGTATTCAAATAACGCACATCTGCTTGTGTCAAACAAGTCTCTGTATGCAAATGCAAGTGATCACTATCGGCTTTTACCTTTTTAAAGAGTCCGCAGTGAGAGGGTACCTATGTTCTTCCATGATTTCCTTTCGTTCGGTTTTTACACCAGTCGAAGAGATCATATATCTTAATTACAAAGAAATATCATGAATCGGATTTGTGCAAATTATCTGCGTTAAAAAACATAATAAAATAATTTTCTTATGGGATTATGGTCAGGCACGCCGGCTCGCAATCCATCGCATCGGGTTGTTTGACAAAGGGGAAAAGCATGAGGTTATCTTTGGGAACGCTCTATTTTGTTGTATTCTTAAAGACTTTCGGTCTGCTTGACGCTTACCTTTTTCCCACCTCTGAAGGAGTAGGACAGCGATATTTGCAGATATTGCTCATTCGTTTGGTTCGCATAGCTCTTCCAGAGTTTAGGCGTATCGGTTTCGATGACACGTCCTTTTCGGAAGAATTTACATTTGAGCCGGCATTCCAGTTTGTCGTTGAAGAACTTTTTGTATACACTGCCGCTCATTTCATATACAGTCCGGTACCGTTCGTTGGTGAATGTAAAAGTCGGTTCATAATATCCTTCGAGTGTGGCACCCGCGTTTTTGGAGAACGTGAGAGTGTTCGCTCTCGTATTTTCGATAAGGGCTTATCGCACTGTACGGTATCTCATCGACACTTCTTTTGTACGACAGCATAAACAGATGTCCTTGGTCGGGATTGATCATGTAGAGCAAATCGGCCGAAGGATAAAGGTCCCAGTCCGAATGTTTGCTGCTTGCTGTCCGGTCGGATGGGTGGTACTCGATGCGGTTTTGCTGTACTCTCAGTCCGATGCCGTACTGGAAATTGTTTTTCTGTCCCTTGAACTCGGAGAAGAAAGCCGGCATCTGTCCGCGTGCCTCGGGTTTTTCGGTGATGTTTCGGAAGTCACGCAGGTCGTAATCCGTACGGATCAACCGGTAGCTCACACCGGTACTCAACGCGTTGCCGGATGTGAAATGCCGGTATTTTTTCAAGCGGCACAATGTATTCCAACTGTTGCAGGGTTGTATTTATAGATTCTATTGATACAGGGATAGAAAAAATCAATGCGCTCTATAGCAATTAATCGTGTATCTTTGTACCGTAAAAAAATCAATAAGTAAAAAATGTGTCATCAATAAAAAATTAGAACAATGGAAAATCAAGTAAATGCAATGCCGAGAATTGGCGATTTGGCACCTGAATTTCAGGCAACTACAACACAGGGTGAGATCAATTTTCCCAATGACTTCAGTGGAAAATGGAAAATTTTGTTCAGCCACCCTGCAGACTTTACACCGGTTTGCACATCGGAGTTCATGACTTTTGCCTCCATGCAAGAGGAGTTTGACAGGCTCAACTGCCAGCTGGTCGGTCTTTCTGTTGACGGGCTGCACAGCCACATCGCTTGGCTCCGCACCATTCACGATAAGATTGACTGGAAGGGCTTTAAGAATTTGGAAGTGAAATTTCCGTTGATTGTCGACATCACCATGGATGTGGCCAACCTGTATGGTATGATTCAGCCGGGTGAAGCCAGCACTGCAGCCGTGCGTGCGGTGTTCTTCATCGATCCCAGCAACAAGATCCGCACCATCATGTACTATCCGCTCTCTCTCGGACGTAACTTCGATGAAATCAAGCGTGTGCTTATCGGGCTTCAGACTGTTGATAACTTTGGGGTGGCACTTCCTGCCGACTGGCGTCCGGGTGATGAAGTCATCGTTCCGCCGGCGGGTTCGTGCGGTGTCGCCAAATCGCGTATGGCAGGCGAAGACAAGGAGATGCACTGCTACGACTGGTTCTTCTGCACTAAGAAAATCTCCAAAGAACAAGTGGAAGAGAAACTTGGCAAGTAATTGTCAGTAAAACAATTTTTTTTTTAGGGAAAACGGAGGCGCATGCGCTTCCGTTTTTTTTGTGGCTGTCGGGGATATGGGATTGGGGATTTTTGATGTGATGATTAGCAGATGAGAAAATTAGCAGATTTGCAGATGAAAAGATTGCGGAATTCGGAATTAAGATTTCGGATTATCCCAGATTACTCGATAGGAACTTTTTGGTTTAGATTGATGGGGTAATCCCATAGTCCGATGAACCATTTTCGTCGTTTTTTAGTAAGTGCTATTTTTAGTTTGAGCGTATCGCCAGTCCTTTCAAAATATACACCAATGGCAATGGTTCTGTAACGCAGCGTAGATAGTGCTTTTTGCGTTTTTTCTTGCAGAACAAATAGACGGAACAGCGACATTAAATTGTAGGCTATCATCGAAAAAATCAAGGCAGCTTTGAGTTGCATAAAAGTCCTTCATATTAAAACTTTCCGCTCCAAAATCCTGTTTCAACTCTTTTATTCTGTTCTCAGCATCTCCACGCATACGGTAGGTACGCCAAACATCAACCATTGAGCAGGCTTGATTGGCAAACTACCGAAGAATCAACATCTATCGCAAAGAGGTTAATAATCAAACTTTAAAAAAACAAAATAAGCACGATTAGAGTCTTGGGTAGGTTATGATCGTAAATGGAAAGAATGACGATACACGAGGAATAGCGTCTGTTCTTCAGTGCTTGAATCGGACACTGATCAGTACTTCTGACGGGCGGAGACGTTCGGTGTACATGACCGTGTTGATCGTATTGTATCGGGTGGTGATATGCTCTTTGCGGTTTAACAAATTCGTCCAGTCTAAGCTGATGGCTATATGTTTGAACGCATAGTGAATACCTAAATCTGCAAACAGCAGATTCGAGGCTGATGCATTAGGGGCTTTGTTATAGAAATGTTGTAAGTTAAGCGTGAAAGAGAGTTTATCGGTAGCGCCAAAGAACGTATAGAGTCGATGCTCGACGAGAGGAATATAGGTAAGGACAGGTTGACGATTCACACTGATACCGGAAAGAGAGGCATCCATTGTGTAATCGAAATTTATTTTTGGGCTTGCGTTCCATCTCAGTGACGGCTCGACACCAAACGAATGGTTGATATAGTCGTAATTCGTTCCTTGCTGTTCGATGGATGAACCGGATCGGTTGTACGACAGACTGAGCCCGGCAGTAAGGGATATTGCCGGAAACAGCTTGCTTACCGATAAGCGGTTTGTCCAAGAAGAGAACGTTCTGTCACGCGCTTCCTGTCCATAGAACGCATACATATCGCGGATAAAACTTACGGGTATCAGGTTATCATTGTATTGTGAATAAATTATATTATAATTCAATGTCATAAATTGTGAGAACGTTTTATATATTGCGTTTGCGTCAATCGTTTGCGAAGTGTTGCGCTTCGGTTGATCGATGCCGCGCGAAAAGGTGTTATAGCGTGTCATCACATAGCCTGTTTCCATCCCGTCAAGATCGCCGTAGCGGAGGTCGCGAGAATAGCCTGCACTGAGTTTCACCCCACTCTGTGAATCAAATATGACACGCATGTGCGGATTGATGTATGTGTGTCGGTTTCGTCGACCCGAATAATCCGTGTGCAGAGAATTGACAGCGATAGAAGTACGGATGTTCCATTTTCCGTAGATGAATCGATACGAGGGTTGGGCGTAGAATCTGCACGATCGCCATTGTAGGTCGTTCGCGTAACGGCCTGCCACTTCGGGGCGCGGTGTCAGTTGACTCCGCATACGTTGCCATGTAAGGATGCCACCCATTGTAAGATCGAACGTATGATGGCGTCGCGTATATCCTGCCGTCGCGTATGTATGGCTGAAGGCCTCGTCGAATGTTACCGACTGTTTTGCAGCCTGTACACCGAAGAGCGGTAGCGTATCTGTTGACTCAATGGTAAGTTGTTGTGGCAGACGTGTATATTCCGTCTCGTTTTCCACGCCCAGCGATACGTTGCCGACAAGACGGGAAAACGATGTCTTGTTTCTTAGATGTATACGTGGCAACGCCATTTGCTGTGTCATCTGATGACGAGGAGCCTTGATGTCTGCTGCAATATCTTTCCAATGTACGTTAGCCGTCAGTTTTTCTTCGAGGTAATAGGTCGACTTATTAGCCTGAAAAGTCAGTTCGGTTTCTGTCTTGTGCCAGTTCGCTGCCTGAGATGTGTAATCGCGCAAAATGACGGGAGGGTGTTTTTTGAAATGATACGCCGTTTCTATGCTTCGCTCACGTTCTTCGCGCTCGTATCCGTAGTTTATGTTCAGTCGTAGATCCGTATCTGCAGCTGTGCGCCGCAAGTGATTGAGGGAGATAATAGAGCTTGTGTTGAAGCGTGCGCGATCGCGTACAAACAGATCTGCAGACGACCGGATGGGCCAGAAACGGTCTGAAGGCCCCTCATCTTGGCCTAAAACGAACACCTTGCCTCTTGCACCAAGCGAATGCAGTTTCAACTCCTGAAAAATATCTGTTCCCGTATTGTCGATTTTTCCTACGATGAGCGTCTGATTCTTTTGAGCAAAGCGTGCCGATGTTGCGGTAGCATTGTAGAGCGGTGGCCATGCACCCAGACCGAAATCAATCGTGTATAACCATCGGGAGCGTGCTCCTTCTTTGAGTTTGATATTTAACGCTGCTTGTTCCGAATTACTTCGTCCACGCATCATCTTGATCGGTTCGTGATTCTCGTAGACCTGTACGGTAGCGATGTCGGACGGAGGGCGAAAGGTTCTTTGTGGCCAGCGAATAGCGACGCTCTAAAAGATTCATATCCTCGATATAAAAGCGATTGATGGGTTTGCCGTCGTACTTTACTTGGCCGTCTTTTCGCACCTCAATGCCCGGCATGCGTGCCAGCACATCGGCCAGCGAACGATCCTGCGGACGGATGAAGTTGGCCATGTAATAGTTGATCGTATCGCCTTGCCGACGAATAGGAAACGAAGTGATCTTAACCTCCCGTAAAGGGGTGGTCGATTCTTTGAGAGCGATATCGAATATTTGCAGACGGGATGGAATCTTCTGTTTGAACGTTTCGTAGCCTACGCACGAGGTAGAGATAAGGTATGTTGGCCGCTTCTCGTCAGGATAATCGATGGTATAGAGACCATTCTCGGCCGAGAAAGCATAGGCCAAGATATTAGACCCATTCTCACTCATAAGCATGACGTACACATTCGGTACCGGTTGATCTGTTCGGACGTCCTTAATCCGCCCCGTGAGCGACTGTTGCGCTACAGTCATCGTCGCAATGCACAAAGCAAAGAACCATATGGAGTATCGCCTTAAATAATTCATCGTGTACGTTTCTCTTTGAGCATATTATTTGTATAGAATCTATTGTTTGGATTATGAAAATGTTTGGCTGGAATATATTCTGCTGAGGTATTTCGTCTTATCAATGCGATGAAATTTCACTTTCGAGGTCAAACGTTTTGTCTTTTGGATAAAACTATCTATAAACAGAGTAAAACCGATTATTCATCTCTTATTTTTCCAGCGGAATATAATCTTTCCTTATTTTATGGGTAACAGGGCTGCCATCCTGATTGCTCATATGGATATTACGCCCGAATTCGATACGTGAAAAAGCCGCAAAATCTTCGTTGAATGTTTTCTCGTATTGTTGGTACGTTTTCTTGGTAATATGCTTGTATGCTTCGCCTGCATACGTCCCTTTTTCTGTATCGAACTTATGATGGACATAAATAATAGGCGTCGGCGACGATTGTTTTTCAAAATTATTCAGTTCGTAGCGAAAATATCCTTCTTTATTTTCGGCCCTTACAATCAATCCCGGGAGTCCCCATAATTTCCAAGGGCCTTTGTTTATCGGGATATCTGTCGTGAAATAAACTTCCCATTCGCGCCCCAAATACTGGGTCGTTGCGCGTCGGCAAGAATAGCCGACAAGGGTCATGGTGTCGTCGAGCATCGTCCATTTCGGCATTACGAGCGGTTCTTCATACATATATCCATAAAGAACGTACTCCGTAGTAACACGTATTTTCTTTATATCTTGCAAGATATAATATCTATGGGGAGTGCCTCGTTTATAACCTCTCGCAGCCTCTATGCCTCCTTCGGGAGATGAATTCTTCACCATTGCCGCATGACGGATAGAGTCTCTCACTTCCTGGTTACGACTGTAAAACTTGGACACTTTTTGTCCCATATCAAGATACATTAAATCACTTTTGGCATACTCGGTTTGATTCGGGCGAGTCTTATACGAAAACGTATAGACTGCGCGAAACACGGTATCGTCAAGCTTTTCCTGCGACAGTACATTGCAAAATGAAACTGCCGCAAAAAGAAAAATAAGCATCTGCTTTTTCATCATTCTTTTCTTTAAGAACTTTCTTGTTTTACTTAATCTCCGTCGCAGAAAGACTCCATCATATCAAGATAATCTGCGGCAACATCAGAATCGGAGAAGGCATTATCACAAACCGTAATGCCTTGACAAAAACTGACAACACACTGTTTTTCGACTTGCGCCTGCGTTGCAGGGCTACTGTTAACCGATACTGCTCCGGTTACCGTCACTAAGCCTAAGGCAAAAATAAACTTCTTTATCTTATTGCTATTTTGCATATTAATATATACAAAGTTTGAAAAAAGAGAAGATGTGCGCAAATATTTTTATATGTTGTACAGCATGTTGATTTATTTCCTCCCCCCTCCGGTCAATGATTACAGATAGTCTACCTGCGTTCTTTTCAGGAAGGCGACCGGCGGAACTCCATGCCGTGCGCCGTGACGAAAGCCTCACGGCCGGAAATGCGCTGACAAAATTTGATGATTTGTGCCTTGATGTTGTCGAGTGAGAGGTGGGTGGCGACAGCTTCCTTACTTTTGCCTTGTCGCCCTTCCCATACCACTACTCCTGCGGATGCACTAAAATCGTCGTTCTTCTCCTTTTGAACAGAGGAAATAACCCGGCTTTGGGGGCATGATTTGACAACTATTCTTCTGCTATTATCCGCGTATTTCTGCGCTATGGCAGATAAAGACGGAACTTCTGCGATTTTACACCCTATCAAATTAGTAATCAACTCAAATTATATTAAACTTCCATTTTTCTGCAAATATTACAGTGATTTTATGTATGTTTGCAACACGAATTTTAAATTAGAGAACGATGAAAAAGATTGGGTTACTGATATGTGTGCTGGCAATAGCACTTACATCGTGCGAAGGTCCGATGGGCCCTCCCGGAAGAGACGGAGAAGCGCTGAACTGGAAAATCGTATATTATACGGTGAAAGCCGGAGACTGGAAGCTACTTGGAAAGAAGGACGCACTCGGTTCACATTTTATGTATGAGTTCAAGGAAGATGCTCTGACCAAAACGATTTATAAGGATGGAAAAATTGTCGGCTATCTGATACAGGATGAAGGAAAGAGTTCGGAAGTACAGACTCCGTTGCCTTATACCATCCCGTTGGGAAAAGAAGCGAACGGCAAAACGGAATTATGGTCTGAAATCTATACGTTCGACTTTATGCCCGGTTCCATTGCCTTCCATTTATTCTACAGTGATTTTTACACCGGCAATCCTCCGCCGACATGCACGTTCCGCATCGTCATGAACTGGTAAGACGATGACAGACGGCTCATTCGAGATGATCGCCAAGACGCTCTACGGGTTAGAGGATATCTTGGCTGAAGAATTAACGGCGCTCGGCGCCGAGAACGTGCAGACGGGGCGACGCATGGTATCGTTCACGGGCGATAAAGCCATGCTCTACAAGGCAAACTTTCATTGCCGCACGGCGTTACGCATTCTGGTGCCGATCGCCCGGTTTCGTGCGAACAACGCCGACATGGTATATCAGGAAGTGAAACGGATCGAATGGGAAAAGTACCTCTCTCCCGAGAAAACATTTTCGGTCGATGCCGTAATCTATTCCGAAGACTTCCACCACTCCAAATTTGTGGCCTACCGCACCAAAGATGCCATTGCCGACTACTTCAGCGAGCGCGTGGGAGAACGGCCGTCCGTGCGTTTGAGCAACCCTGACCTGTGCATCAACATTCACATCTCACACAAAGACTGCACGCTGTCCATCGACAGTTCGGGCGAGAGCCTTCACAAGCGAGGCTACCGGACGACACAAGGCGAGGCTCCTCTCAACGAAGTGCTTGCCGCCGGCATGATCCTGAAAACAGGATGGCGTGGCGCGTCGCATTTCGTCGATCCCATGTGTGGATCGGGCACCCTGCTGATCGAAGCGGCCATGATCGCGCTGAACATCGCCCCGGGCGTCTACCGCAAAGGCTTTGCCTTTGAACGATGGCCCGACTTCGACCGCGACCTGTTCGACGAGATATACAACGACGACTCCTCCGAACGCGAGTTTTCGTTCAAATGCTACGGGTCGGACATCTCGCCGTTAACCGTCAAGAAAGCCGAAAAAAATATCCGAAGCGCGGGGCTGGCAAAATACATCGAATTGCAGACGCTGCCTTTTCAACAATTCACCGAAGCGCCGCAGCCGGGTATCCTCATTACGAATCCGCCTTATGGCGAACGCATCACGCCCGATAACATCAGCGAATT
This sequence comes from Tannerella sp., assembly GCF_052170195.1. GTDB lineage: Bacteria > Bacteroidota > Bacteroidia > Bacteroidales > Tannerellaceae > Tannerella. The sequence goes on from NZ_JBQNAZ010000027.1 coordinate 32,891, forward strand.
GTACAGTATGATCGGCGAACGGCTGAAGCACGTATTCACCGGATACAGCGCATGGATACTCAGCTACAAAGACGAATGTTTCGATCGTATCGGATTGCGTCCCAAACACAAAATAAAACTAAGGAACGGCGACCTCGAGTGCGAGTACCGATGCTACGAGCTGTTTGCCGGAACGAATAAAGCCTACAAGAAAGCTGAGGGCGAAAGAAAAAAAGCAGCGCCTCGGGCAATCGCCGAAAAGCAAAACCGAAAGGAAATGGCTTCGGGCAATTACCCGAAGAGAGAAAACAAACTGAAACGGCCTTCGGGCGATTACCCGAAAGCAGAAAACAAATGGAAACGGTCTTCGGACAGTTACCCGAAGAGAGAAAACAAACTGAAACAGCCTTCGGGCGGTTACCCGAAAGGTGAAAACAAACTGAAACGGCCTTCGGGCAGTTACCCGAAGGGCTACCGAAATATTTCGGAGCCGTAAAAACCGTACAGGGACGTCAGAAAAAAGACGAACGACATGAACTCAACCCTAAAAAACAAACCGATGAAAAAAATTTACGTATTGCTTTGTCTCGCATTATTCGCAACGCAAATGAGCGCACAGGAAAAAACACTAACATTTCAAGACCTGATACCCGGCGGAAGAAATAACCATCGATTCGTGCCGAAAAACATCCGGCAACTTCAATGGTGCGGTGATTTTTATACGTATGTGAAAGGTGACAGCCTGCTGATGGCTAAACCGACAGACGACTCCGAGCAAGTCGCTTTCACAGCTGCCCGGCTAAGCGACCGGCTCGTTGCAGCCGGTCTGCCCGAAATTTCGTCCATGCCGGCGTTCTTCGTGCCGGATGCTTCCGTGCCCGTGATCGCTTTCCAGTACAAAGGGAATCGGGTGCATTACGACCTGCGGAACGGACAGGTCGCGGCGAAGTATACACTGGATCAGGCAGGCAGTCGTTGGGAATACGACAAGGCAAACGGACGCATCGCATTCACACGCGAAAACAATGTCTGTATTCTTTCGCCCGACGGTACGACCGAAACGGTGACGAATGAGACAGATAAAGGCATCGTTTGCGGCACAGCCGTGCACCAAAACGAGTTCGGTATTCACAAAGGGCTCTTCTGGTCGCCCGACGGTGCGGCGCTGGCTTTCTATCGCATGGACGAAACCATGGTTACGGATTACCCGATCGTACATGTCGATGCACGCATCGCGCGAGCCGAGCCGTTCAAATATCCGATGGCCGGGATGAAAAGTCACGAGGTAACGGTCGGCATCTATCATCTCTCTACGAAACAGACCGTCTGGCTGAAAACCGGTTTGCCGAAAGAGAAATACCTGACAAATATCGCTTGGAGCCCCGACGCGAAAAGCATTTATCTGGCCGAACTGAACCGTGGACAGGATACCTGCCGACTGGTACGATACGACGCCCGTACCGGACAACGTGAGGCGGAGCTTTTTGTCGAAACGAACACGCGTTACGTCGAGCCGCAAGCGCCCGTGCTGTTTTGTCCCGGTAACCCGCGTCAGTTCGTCTGGCAAAGCCAGCGGGACGGATTTAATCACCTCTATCTTTACGATACCGACGGTAAACTGCTCAAACAACTGACTTCGGGGCGATGGATCGTAAAGGAAGTCCTCGGTTTCGATGCCAAAGGCAAAAATCTGTTCTTTACCGCCACGGCACCGCGTGACGCCCATTCGCAGGAAGACGGAAGCGCACTCGAGACCTACGCATGGCGACTGCACATGAAAACCGGCAAACGTGATTGCCTGACCGAGAAGAAAGGTATACACGGTGTTTCAGCCAACGCGACATATACTTACCTGATCGACCGGGTTTCGTCGCCGCAGATACCGCGCGACATCGACCTCGTGCGCATCAATGACCGACGGACGGTAAAATCTCTCCTGTCAGCCAAAGACCCTTTCGCAAACTACGATATGCCGACGATCCGAACCGGCACGCTCACAGCGGCCGATGGCAAGACTCCACTGCATTATCGCCTCGTGACGCCTCCGGGTATGGACGAGACGAAAAAGCACCCGGCCATTATCTACGTCTACGGAGGCCCTCACGCGCAGCTCGTCACCGGCGGATGGATGAACGGCGTCGGCGGTTGGGATCTTTATATGGCGCGTAAAGGATACGTGATGCTCACGATCGACGGGCGCGGATCAGCCAATCGCGGATTCGAATTCGAGAGCGTGATTCACCGGAACCTCGGCGAAGCGGAAATGGCCGACCAGATGAAAGGGGTCGAACTGCTTAAATCGTTGCCCTATGTAGACAGCGAGCGTCTCGGCGTACACGGCTGGAGTTACGGTGGATTCATGACGACCAACCTGATGCTGACGCATCCCGACGTGTTCAAAGCAGGCGTAGCCGGAGGTCCGGTGATCGACTGGCACCGCTACGAAATCATGTACGGTGAGCGGTATATGGATCACCCGAAAGAGAATCCCGAAGGGTATGAGAAGGCGAACCTGCTACGCAAAGCCGGCAATTTAAAAGGGCGTCTGCTGCTTATTCACGGCACCACAGACCCGGTTGTCGTTTGGCAGCATAGCCAGCTCTTTCTGAAAGCCTGTATCGATGCCGGCACATTCCCCGACTACTTCGTCTACCCCGGTCATCCGCACAATGTCATCGGCAAAGACCGCCCGCATCTCTACGAAAAGATAACGAGGTATTTTGAAGATCGTCTTTAAGAGCAATGCCGTCGGATAAAAACAAATTGAAAATTGTAGAATTGCAAGGTTTAAACAGGTTCTTAATCTTCTATTTATAAGCCTCTTTCAGGAATATATTGAGATGATATGCCGGATTTATTTGTCGAACGAGAGGTAAGGTTTGAGGCGCTTCCGGTCTGCATCGGTAAACTCTTCCGTAAGCGTCAGATCGTGCCATCCGGTAAGGCCGCCTTGCTGTCTGCGCAAACGCACCATTAGCTTTGCCTGACGATAATCGATATAAGGATGACGACGCAGCGAATCTTCCGGCAGACGATTCACGTTCAGTTTTCGTATCCGTGTCGGATCGACCGTAAACCATGGTGCCAATGCCGTGTACTTTTCTTCATCGATCCCGTATACTTCCGCCAATTGAGATACATCGGCATACCCACCCAATAAGTTACGGTATTTGACGATGCGTTTAGAGAACGCGGGGCCGATGCCCGGTATTTTCTGAAGGTCGGTCGTATCGGCAGTATTCAGTTCGAGGGTGGAGCCCGCAGGAAGTTTTTGGGATCGGGGGTATCGCGGACGCGTATCGGTCAATCGTTTGATACGCTCGCCGGTGGTTTCATGTGTTCGAGATACGGCAGGTCGCGCTCTGCTGAAAGACTGCCTTTGCGACTGTGCGGTCTGATCGTCAGGCTGACCATCAGGCGTGTTTCCGGGCAGCATCCGACGAACGGATGTCGTATCTCCATGTGTCGGCTGTTCCTGATCCGATGAAGGACTTTTCAGCAGCATGATGATACCCGCCAAAGCAATCAGACAGAGCAGTACGATTAACCCTCGCCGTTCACCTCGTGAGAAATAAAAGAAATCACGCCAGCCCAATGTGCTTCCTCCTTCAATGTTTCACTTTTACGATGTCTCTCTTGCGGGGAAGCTACACGTTGAAACGGTAGTGCATAATGTCTCCGTCCTGCACGATGTATTCCTTTCCTTCCACGTGCATCTTTCCGGCTTCTTTCACGGCTGCTTCCGAGCCATATTGGATATAATCATCGTACTTGATGACTTCGGCGCGTATAAAACCTTTTTCAAAATCGGTGTGGATTACACCCGCGCATTGCGGCGCCTTGCTCCCTTTGCGGTACGTCCATGCACGTACCTCTTCCGGACCGGCTGTCAAGAATGTTTCCAGATCAAGCAACTTATAAGCCGCTTTGATCAGACGATTTACACCGGACTCTTCAAGGCCAGCCTCGGCCAGGAACATCTGTCGCTCTTCGTATGTATCGAGCTCCGCAATCTCACTCTCTATTTTTGCTGCCACGACAAGGATGTCTGCCCCTTCGTCTTTTACAGCCTCGCGTACCTGCTCTACATAGGCATTACCATTCACGGCGCTTGCTTCATCGACATTGCAGACGTACAGTACAGGCTTGTCGGTAAGCAGGAATAGCTCGCGGGCCACTTTTTGTTCATCTTTCGTCTCGAACGATACCGTGCGCGCATTCCGGCCCTGCTCAAGAGCTTCCCTATATCTGACCAGCACCTCATAGGCGAGCTTGGCTTGCTTATCTCCCCCCGTTTGGGCTTGTTTCTGTACTTTCGAGATACGACTGTCGACCGTTTCCAGATCGCGGATCTGAAGCTCGGTATCGATAATTTCCTTGTCGCGTACGGGATTAACACTTCCGTCTACATGCACAACATTGGGATCGTCGAAGCAACGTAGTACATGAAGGATGGCGTCCGTCTCACGGATATTCGCCAAGAATTTGTTTCCCAGCCCTTCTCCTTTACTGGCGCCTTTCACCAGGCCGGCAATGTCGACAATCTCGACCGTCGTCGGAACAATCCGTGCCGGATGCACTAACTCAGCCAACTTGCTGAGTCGTTCATCAGGGACGGTGATCACCCCCACATTGGGTTCGATGGTGCAGAACGGAAAATTAGCCGCCTGCGCTTTCGCATTCGATAAACAGTTAAATAACGTCGACTTTCCCACATTCGGTAGTCCCACAATGCCGCATTGTAATGCCATAATGATACGAATTTATTTTTATGATAAAAGGACAAAGATAATGCAAAGCCCTATGTAGCGCAAATTTTTTATGAATTAGCACGATGGAGAAGAATTTATTTTGAATAAAAAGTTTTTTTTAGCAGAAAATATTTGCAAATAACAAATATTCGTTATTTTTGCAGTCGATACTTTTCAAGAGAAAGTAAGTTGATACACATGAAAATTTATTTGAAAGTGCGAATAGAAGCTGTGTAAATAAAAAATCAATTTGTCCGGAAGCAATAAAATCGGATGTATGAATTGAGCAAAATGAATGTATGTTGTTTTTTTAAAATTAGTAGAGTATGAAAAGAAAACTAAAACTGTTTTTAGCCTTGTTCTTTATCGGAATAGGCGTAGTAATGGCTCAGACACAGGTGCGAGGCACGGTGACGGACGAGAATGGTGAGCCCGTTATCGGAGCGTCGGTAGTGGTAAAGGGCACGACGGTCGGTACCGTGACGGATATGGACGGGAAGTTTGCTTTGCCGGAGGTGCCGAGTTCAGCAAAGACATTGATGATCTCGTATATCGGAATGGTTACACAGGAAGTAGCGATTGCACCCAATCTCCAAGTTGTTTTGAGAGGTGATACGAGAGCATTGGAAGAAGTAGTGGTTACGGCCATGGGAATCTCTCGTTCTAAGAAAGCGATTGGTTATGCTGCTCAGGAAGTAAAGGCTGAGGATCTGGTTAAAGCACGTCAAACCGACTTAAACAACGCATTAGTAGGTAAGATCTCAGGTATCCGCTTTGTGGGAGGTTCCGGCTCCAAATTTGATAGTGGTAAAATTTATATTAGAGGAACCAGTTCGTTGACTTCTGCTACTGGGTCAGAACCGATCTACGTCGTGGATGGGGCTATCACGAATCCCAACTCCATCAATATGGATGATGTGGCGAGTATCAATGTTTTAAAAGGGCCTGCCGCTACCTCTCTCTACGGATCTCGTGGAGGAAATGGAGCCGTCATCATTACAACCAAAAGTGTTGACAAGGGTAAATCTGAAATAAATGTTAGTCATACGTTAGCATGGGAAAAGGCTTATTCTCATGTAAATGTACAGAAAGAGTATGGCGGAGGATATTTGGGAGCTACGGCTGAGTTACCTACCTTCAAATGGGAAGATACGATGCCTGATTACTTGAAGCAGTTTGATGGTCGATTGATGTATGACTATGCAGATGATTCAAGTTGGGGACCTAAATATGCGGGACAAACTTATATGCCCTGGTATGCATGGGATCCAACCGATCCTCGCTTCGGACAACAAACCGAATGGAAATTCGGCATGGATATTAACGATTTATATCGTACAGGGATTGCGAATACGACCAACCTTTCTTTTGCAAAGGCCGGAAAGGGATACAATACGCGTATCTCATTTACAAATGTCGATAAGCAAGGTGTGCAATATAACAGTGACGCCGTTCGCCGTTACCTCTCGATCCGTTCTTCTTTTGACGTTACGGAAAAATTGAACGTAACGTTGGACTATAAATATACGTATCGGAGAAATCATAATGCCGCAACAGAAGGATATGGAGAGTTTGGTAATTTCTTGTATTCTTACTTGCAATGGGGAAATACGAACGTAAATCTTGCAGATTTGAAAGATAACTATACACGTCCGGATGGTACATTCCGCACATGGAATATCACAAGCCCGAGCGATCTGACTCCTGCTTATCACTGGAATCCGTATGCATTAATGAATGAGGTGAACAACACCACAACTTACCAGTGGAATGTTTTCAGTGGTACGGCTGAGTATAAAATTCTGGAAAACCTGAAGATCGGAACGAATGTAAACGGCAATATCCGGAATATGATAGAAGAAGGCAAGCGCCCGCTGAATCTCGGGAAAACAGCGGAATATAAACAGAGTCAAAATGCATTGATAGATATTCAGGTACAAGGATTTTTGAAGTATAATACCCGTTTTCTTGCGGAGCGTCTTACATTCGACGCCGCTGCTTTTATCGAAGAGAATAATTATACCTATAAAAAAGTGGGCGCTTTTACTCGTGACGGACTGTTCCTGAATAAGTTCTGGAATATATCAGCTTCTGTTGGCAAACCGGGAGGAGAGTCGGAGTTGATTCATTATAAGACCAGAAGTGTATTCGGTACAGCAACATTAGGCTTAGATGATACGTATTATCTGGATATGAACCTGCGTAACGATTGGAGTTCGACTTTGCACCCTGATCACAACAGCTATCTTTATGGTGGATTGAGTGCCTCAGTCATGATGAGTAATTTGATAAAAATTGATTGGTTAAGTTTTTGGAAGCTGAGAGCATCTGCTGCGCAGGTAGGTTCAACGATGGATGCTTATCGTGTGTATCCGATCTATATAACGGATTGGGATCATGGTTTTGTACGTAAATACGGAAATCAAACAACGATGATTCAAAGTCAGAACTTAAGAAATCCGGATATCAAGCCTACCATCTCTACTTCTTACGAAGTGGGAACCGAATTCCGCTTGTTTAATAATCGTTTCTGGGGTGATTTTAACTTCTATAATCGGGACTCGAAAAATCAGATTATCGACCGTAACGTAACGCCTGCGAGCGGATATAGAACTACAAAAGTCAATGCCGGATTAATCCGTAACCGGGGCGTTGAACTGACGCTTGGGGGGACGCCGATCAGAACAAGGGATTTGCAGTGGACAGTGAATTTTAATATTTCGAAAAATAGAAATACCCTCGTTGAATTGATTAAAAATGATAAAGACGATGATCCTTATCAAATCTGGTGGACCAAGTTTTATTATCCTATTTCCATCAATGCTCGCGAAGGGCAACCTATCGGTATTATACAAGGAAACGACTGGAAACGCGATGAAAAAGGCAACTTGATATTAGGGAAACTCCCCGATGGTCATAAATTGGGAGATGTCCGCCCCTATTGGGATGACAAAAACCAAGATCAGGATTTAGGTATTGCTCAACCGGATTTTACAGGTGGTTTCTCAACATCGCTTAATTTTAAGGGAATTACATTGTCTGCCGTCTTGGATTTTTCAAAAGGTGGAAGTCTTGTTTCATATACCAATTATTGGGGACACGGATCGGGTATCTTAAATACTACCACTGGTTTGAATGATCGGGGAAAACCATTACGTGATCCGGTAAAAGACGGAGGAGGTATTCACCTGAAGGGTGTGGATAAAGATGGCAATCCACTGGAAGGTTATTTTGATACACAGACCTACTATCAAAGTTTTTATCCTCGGGTGTGGGCTCCATCGGTCTATGATGCCTCTTATGTTAAACTGAGAGAAGTGTCTCTGGGTTATGAGTTTCCGAAGAATCTTTTAGAGGCCTCTAAATTAGGTGTAAAGGCCGCTAGTCTCTCATTTATCGCACAGAATCCTTGGCTGATTTATTCGGGAACACCGAATATTGATCCTTCGGAAACGAGCGGAGCTCGTCGCGGCTATGTAGAAGGAGGCCAATCGATTTCGACCCGTTCTTACGGGGTAACAGTAAACCTTACATTTTAACTTACGATAAAAGATTAAGAAATATGAAAAATAAAATAATATATTTATGTGTTTGGATCGGTATTTTTTCTTTCTCAGGCTGCTCTGATTTTGGAGATATCAACATAGACCCGAATAATCCGTCGCAGGCCGATACCCGATTCTTATTTGCTCGTGCGATGCAGGGAGTAACGAGTGCAGTGTTTACAAGCGCCCCGGCTCCAAGTACCGACACCTATGATCCGTTTAGCCAGTTATATCCCCAATACCTTGCAGAGGCTCAAAATATCCAATATACCGAATTTGGAATTGTGGATTTTAACATGGGTATTTATTATTATACGTTCCTGCGCAACCTCCAGCTTATCATTGCCATGAATCAGGATGAGAAGCAGAAAGCAACCGAATTTGTCATGGGTATGGGTTCCAATGCAAATCAGATCGCTGCCGCAAAGACATTGGAAGCTTTTTATTACATGCACATGACGGATATAGTAGGCATGATCTATTTTTCTGAAGCATTACAAGGAGATCAGGGAAATTTTACACCGAAATTCGATTCTCAGAAAGATATCTATACGGCTTTGGATGCGAAACTTAATGAAGCATATACCATGTTTAACGAAAAAGAAACATTCGATGCCACGTATGATCTTTTATATGGAGGTAAAATCGCCAAATGGAAACAGCTCAACGCTTCGTTACGTATGCTTATGGCCATTAAACTTTCGGATGTAGAGCCGGAAACGGGAAAAGCGCGATTTGTTAAAGCCTATAACGATGGAGGTATCAAAACAAATGAGTCCAATTTAAGATATCGTTATTTAAATGAAACAGCGAATATGAATCCTCTGTATGATAACATGGAAGTCAGCAAGCGTAAAGACTTTGCTCCTGCCAAGACGATCATCGATGCTTTAATTGCACATAAGGATCCTCGCACTTTAAGTTATGGCGTTCCTAATCCTCAAGGAAAATATGATGCTGTTCCTTTCGGAGTGGCCAGAGCGAATATTTCTGCATATAAAGGAAAAATTGTGATGTTGAATCCGAAGGTGTATGCCATGGATGCGACCATTACGATTATCTCTGCCGCCAGGATGTTGCTTGTGGAATCAGAAGCGGCTGTGAGAGGTTGGATTACGGCGGATGCTGCGGAATTGTACAAAAAAGCTATCAAAGCGTCGTTTGAAGAGAAAGATTTTAAGAGCGATATAGCCAAATATGAAAACAGCGACCCTGAACTTCTCAAAAAGTTACAGGATGAATATGGATTCATAACGAATGTGGATGAATATGTAGCCCAGGCAAATGTTGCTCTGACAGGAACTATGGAAGAGAAAATTGCAAAGATCGGTATGCAGCGCTGGATGAATGGTTTTATGGAAGACGGTATTGAAGCTTGGTCTGACTGGAGACGATTGAATATACCGAAGTTGACTCCGGGTGAAGCGGCAGCGGGAACAATTAAGCATGTTCCTTATCGCAGATACTATCATTTGGGTGACTATGAGGTCAACAAAGAAAATTACGATGCTGCCATAGCTGCTCAGGGACCGGATAATTTCGAAACACGAGTATGGTGGGATACGAAAGATAACGATTGAATAAAATACTGATTTACAAACAATAAAAAGGACTGCTCCAACATAAAGCAGTCCTTTTTTTCGCTAAAATGTTTCGTCCTGAAATAGTATCGCGCTAAAGTTTAACCCAAATTACGCGATACACTGTTCGGCGTTTACCATTAATAATGGATGTGCGAATGTACAACAATGGTTACGTCAGACTTATAGCCCTTCGCCGAGATGCGATGCCTTTTTCCCCAACGCTTCGCTTCCGCTCTTCCCCCTTTGAAGGGGTAACATCCCCCTTCGCTTCGCTCTTCCCCCCTTTGAAGGGGGGGAGGGGGGATGTTCCTCTGCGTTCGGTCTTTTGTCATTCAGAGCGAAGCGATGAATCTCCTCCTTTTCCCCGCGAGATTCCTCACTGTGTTCGGAATGACAAGAGGAGGTGTTCGGAATGACAAAGGGGTATCTAAATCAATATTCATTCAGGCTTACAGCCCTCCGCCGAGATGCGATGCCTTTTTCCCAACGCTTCGCATTGGGCTGAATTATCTCGCCCTTTCAAGGCTGTTTTTCAATGGTTAATTGTCAATGATTAGTGGTTATTTGCCGGGTACATGATTCGGCGTGTACCACGCATAACCATTAACCATTGTCCGAAAGGGCTGAAAGCCCGAATTATTTCGTCACTCCTTAACAATTGATTTTTTTGAATAAAAAGGAATAAAAGTATATTTTTT
>NZ_JBQNAZ010000028.1:0-41370 GCF_052170195.1 Tannerella sp.
CTCTGAATATGGACTACCTCAAAAAGCTACTAAAGATTTGATGCGGTTGCCCTGTGAATCCCCTCTGTTCACGTTGGAAATGAAAATTGTGACGTATCTTTGCGCGAAAATTAACACAGAAAATACAATGAACCCGATGATGAAATTTTCTTTAGAGAAAACAAGCAAACGATGCGCTTTTCTCCGCTTCACTTTCTTTTTTTTGACAATCCTGTCGGTTATGTCATGCCGCTCTTCTCAACCTCAATATTACGAAGAGAGCGGAACTGTTTTTCACACGCTCTACCAGATTAAATACGAGTCATCTGTGTTGCTAACGGAAAAAATCGACGCGGAGTTTCAGGCTTTTAATCTTTCTTTGAATCCCTTTAATCCCAACTCAATACTGGCCAAAGTAAACCGAAACGAAGCGGTGGAGGTCGACGACTGGTTTGTGACCGTTTTTAACAAGGCGATGGAAGTGTCTGCCCGTTCCGACGGAGCTTTCGATGTAACGGCTGCTCCGTTGATCAACCTGTGGGGGTTTGGCTTTGAGCGAAAAGACAGCGTATCGCAACCCGTTATCGATAGTCTGTTAACGTTTGTCGGATATCGAAAAATACGTCTCGAAGGCCGGCGTGTGGTCAAAGAAGACCCGCGCATCCAGCTTAATTTCTCTGCTCTTGCCAAAGGATATGCCTGCGATGTGATCGCTGACCTCCTCGAACGTGAGGGAGTAGAAAATTATATGATCGATATCGGTGGCGAAGTTGCTTCGAAAGGTTTAAATCCCAAAGGAGACTGCTGGCGCATCGGAATTAATAAGCCCGAAGACGATACGACAGGTATTAAAAACGACATCGGCCAGGTAGTGGCTCTTTGCGGGAAGAAAGGAATGGCGACGTCGGGCAATTACCGTAATTTCTATATCAAAGAAGGCAAGAAATACGCCCATACGATCGATCCTCGAACCGGCTATCCTTCGGAGCAAACAATCCTGAGTACATCGATCATCGCGCCTGACTGTATGACGGCAGATGCATATGCCACGGCATTTATGGCGATGGGGGTAGAAGCAGCCTGCCGCATGGCCGAAACATTTCAGGATATCGAATATTATGTAATTTATTCGGATGAGACGGGGCAAAACCGAATCAAATATTCCAAAGGTATGGATGCGGCTATGGTAAAGCCCTAAAAAGAAAAAATCCCAGACTCACGTCTCGGATTCCTCGCATAAACCATTCATATACCACTAAAAAGACTTTATTATGAAATATTATGTCTGTGGATGCAAAGATAGACACGAGGCAGGTGGTTCTGCAAGTTTTCAGCCCCCTATTGGACAAAGAAGCCGCCTTTCTTATCAAACGAACGGGTTTCAGGGTATAAAACGCGAGGAATTGGACTGAGTTGGAAAAAATGCAAAAAGAATGCTAAAAACAACCGCCGGGCTGTTTCTCTTCAGAAATAAAAGAATGAGGCCCGGCGGTTTATAGTCGATCACCCCGACAGGTGACGTATTAAATCGTTGCTCTAATTCTTCTGATCCGTAAAGTATTCAGGATATTTGAAGTCGTTGATGATAGCTCCACCACGCAAACGGATATACGTGCGGAAGCCTTTGACACCCTCCGTCAGTTCAACAATGCGGGCACCATTCGGTTTGAGGTTATTGTAGACCGTATTTCCACCGCTGTAGCGTCCGAAAGCCAGCAATATGCCATGCCACTGAACGGAGTAATCGTTATCATGATCATGACCGACAAATACCCCTTCGATATCTTTCATTTCTTTCATCGCCACGAACATGCCCGAATTGAGCTTCGGTGACGAGGCAGCTTCCATACGTGTTCCGCAGAAGTGTGCGTGCTCGTCCGAAGAGGCTTGATTGAATTCGGGAAACGGGATATGGAAAAAAGCCAGCGAAGGGATGGGAATACCTCCGTTAGCACGTGTAAAAAATTCGCTTTGTGTGCGATACCAAGCAATTTGATCCGTTCTGATATAGTCGTATCCTTTCACGTCTTCGAGCTTCGAATAAGCATTAGAATCGAAGCAATACAACAGTTCAGCCGTTTTTTCGCTCGTAGCCGAGAGAATCGGCAAGATAAAATTAGTCACGCCATGGATGCCTTCAGTCGTAGCTGTCAAGTTGTAGGGTACGCTTTGAATCACGGTGAACAGTTCTTCACGGGTCATATCAAACTCGTCATCATGATTGCCATACGTTACGGCAAAAGGAATTTTTCGTTCCGAAATAGGCCTCAACACAGCACGCATACTGGCTTCGGCCGGCTTGCCGTATATCACGTCGCCGGTGATGATGACCAAATCCGGCTTTTCGGCATCGAGGGTCTCGGCGATGTTTTCCAATGAGCCGGCCGAGCGCGGATCACCATCGATGTAATGTACATCCGTGAATTGAACAATTTTAAATTTCTTGTCTGCATTGAACTTTAAGATTGGTTGCTGCGCGGAAAGAAATATTCCTCCTACCATATACAACAGACTTGCCAAAAGTGCTTTTTTCCAGTTTTTCATATGTTATGTCATTATTAAGATGAATAAATAAGCTATTTGTTGATGTCGATAAGAAAGATCGGCGCACAAAGGTATGAAAAAATCGCAAAGAAAGACTATTGGCAGACTCCGCTTACACCGCCACCTTTTACGATTTTTTTGCAGATATTGATTTTTTGCGTACATTTCGCCCTGAAAACTCATAAATCGTTTAAGCAGAAGATACGTATGAAGTCAAGGAAAACAACAATACAATCATTTCTCTTTTTTACCGTTACGGCTGCGATTATCGCTTATTTTTTCCCTCGTGAAGGAAAATTTCCTTATCAGTTCCACGAAGGTAAACCGTGGCGGTACGACCTGCTTACAGCACCGGGCGACTTCCCGATTTACAAGAGTGATCAGGAAATAAAGGCAGAAAAAGACAGCATCAGGACACGTTTCGAACCGTATTTCCGGCTGAAAGAAGATGTGTCGAAAACAGTACTGGAAAATCTGAAAAACGATTACCTCTCACAACATACGATGAGCACTCCGTTGTGGCAATACCTCAACCGTCAGATACAACATCTTTATAACCAAGGCATCGTGGCAGCTCCGGAGTTAGAGAAGATGATTTCGGAAAATCGTGCGCGAGTGAATGTACTGAAGAAGAACGTGGCTGTCGGCAGAAATGTCAGCGACTTATATTCACCTAAAACAGCTTACGAAAACATCATTCAAAACGCTCCCAAACCGATGGATAAAGACGAATTGTGGTCGAGCAATTTCGAACAATATCTGGAGCCGAACCTCACATACGATGCGGAAACATCAGACAAAGTACTAAACAAAAGGCTGCACGACGTCTCCCTCTCCATTGGAATGGTGCAGGCCGGCGAACGGATCGTCGACCGGGGTGAGGTGGTAGATGCCGAAACGTACAATATCCTCCGCTCCCTGAAAATCATTCACGAAACCAAATCGGGAGGCAGTCACCGATACGGAACGATCTGGGCAGGCCAGCTCGTACTCATCTTCGGTATCTTGCTTTGCTGTGCATTATATTTTATCTCGTTCCGTCCTGAGATTTTCTTTCGACGCAACAATAACATCTTCATCCAGCTCTGCATACTGGTACCCTGTCTGTTGAGCGAGACATGCCTCAAATACGACCTGTTCAATATCTATATCCTGCCGTTTGCCATCGTTCCGATCGTGGTTCGTACATTCTTCGACTCGCATACAGCGCTCTTTACTCATCTGATCACGGTGCTGCTTTGCTCGCTCATCGCCCCATTCCCGCACGAGTTTCTGATGTTGCAAACGATTGCAGGTATCGTATTCATAGTCAGCCTGAAAGAATTAACGCAACGTTCGCAACTGATCCGGTGTGCTTTTTTCATCTCGCTCGCTTATGTGTTGTGCTACTTAGGACTTACACTCTATCAGGAAGGCGATCTGAACAAAATCAATTGGCAGATGATGCTTTTCTTCGGCATCAGCTTTATCCTGCTGATGTTCTCGTACGTATTGATTTACATGCTCGAAAAACTATTCGGCTTCGTCTCGCCCATCACACTGGTCGAACTGTCAAACATCAACACACCGCTGCTGAAGAAACTTTCGGAAACGTGTCCCGGCACATTTCAGCACTCGCTACAAGTGTCTATTCTTGCCTCGGCGGCAGGTGCGAAGATCGGTGCAGATACCCAACTGATACGTACCGGCGCATTGTATCATGACATCGGGAAGATGACGAACCCCGCATTTTTCACCGAAAACCAGCACAAGCAGGCTGATCCGCACCTCAAACTGTCGTACGAAGAAAGTGCACAGATCATCATTAGTCATGTGACAGAAGGCATTAAAATGGCTGAAAAAGCAATGCTCCCGCGTGCCATCATCCATTTCATACAGACGCATCATGGGCGAGGCAAAACGAAATATTTCTATAATTCATACAGAAACGCTTATCCCGACCAGCCGATCGATGAAGCAAAATTCACCTATCCCGGTCCCAATCCGTTTACGAAAGAAACTGCTATCCTGATGATGGCCGACTCGATCGAAGCGGCATCGCGCAGCCTCAACGAATATACGGACGAACATATCGAAACACTCGTTCATAAGATTATCGACAGTCAAATCAACGACGGCTTGCTGCGCAATGCACCTTTGACATTTAAGGACATCGACGTCGTCAAAGCGACATTCACCGAAAAGCTCAAAACAATGTATCACACCCGTATCAGCTATCCGGAATTGAAGTAACAGCTTACCGTAAGAGATAGAAAGTGCCTCTCTCCTACCCGCTTGTCGCTAAATGATTTCAAAGTGGTGTAACGCCTGCGCAACTCCCCCTTCATCGATTGAAGACGTCACATAATCGGCAGCCTGCTTGACTTCCTCATCCGAGTTGCCCATGGCTACTCCTATGCCGGCGTATCGGAGCATGGAAATATCATTGCCACCATCGCCGATAGCCATCATTTCTTCAGGACGAATACCGAAATACGCTCCCATCATTTCCAGACCAACACACTTCTCGACGCCTTTTGCCACAACATCGGCAAAGGTCGGATACCAGCGCGTAGCGGTGCAATGAGGCATCTGCCGCATCACCTCCGGCTCAGCTTCCTGCGAAAAGAAGGCTGTCAATTGATATATCTCGCGCTGCATTAGTTCATCCATGGAGACAACAGGGCGCGGGGGGAAACAGATCAGCTCACGCATACGCTCCATAATATCAGCTCGGGTATTAGCCGAAATAGCGTCGGTCTCGACAAAAAAGCAGGGAATGATCCCGTTTTCTTCCTGATAGCGGACAAAAGCCACAATATCTTCTTTCGGAATGCTTTTCCGGAAAATCACCTTATCACCGACCAAACAACAACTTCCGTTGAGAGTAATATATCCGTCGAATTCCATGTCACCAAGATTATTGATATCTCCGCGCTGGCGACCGGTAGCCACGAAAAGTTTCACGCCCCGGCTACGTGCTTCACACAAAGCCGATGCAGTATCTTCCGGCATCCGATGCGTATCGAAACTGACCATGGTTCCGTCGATGTCTAAAAAAATCGCTTTAATCATCCGTAAACAATATCGAATATGCAAACATACATAAAAAACATTTTTTTTCTGTATGTTTGCGGGAAAAAGAAGGAACGAGTTGGACAGGAATCATCAATTGATCATAAGTTTCAAAGCCATCTACGTATCGTATTACGCACGAATGAAACGCTTTGCCGAGGCATACATCATGTCGGAAGCCGATGCCGAGAACATTGTACAAGATGTATTCCTCGATTTATGGGAACGGCAGGACGTGCTTGAAGGGCGCATGAATAAAATGGGATGGCTGTTGACTTCTGTAAAAAACAGATGTGTGGATTTCCTCCGACACAAGATGGTCGAACAGCGCTCGGCCGAACAGTTGCAAGAGGAATACACGCGCACCCTGCAAATGAAGTTCGAGTCGTTGGAAGCTTTCGACGAAGAATATGTGGCAGAACATGACATCGAGTCTGTTGTATCAAAAGCCATTCAGACCTTACCGGAAAAATGTCGAATAATTTTTATTAAAAGTAAAATCGAGGGAAAAAAACAAAAAGACATTGCTGCAGAACTCGGCCTATCACTTAACACCATCGAAACCCAAATGGGTATTGCCTATAAAAAACTGAAGATCGCTCTCGAAAGACTACTTCCCATGCTGTTCTTTTTATTTACATGAAAAGGACTGCTTCTTAGCGGATTTTTCACTCTTATACGTTCTACTATCAAAAATATGGAAAAGATGGAAGAACAAGTACGGAGATATTTTCAAGGCATGCTTGATGACTCCGAACGATTAGAGTTATTGAGAAGGATGGATACCGATCCTCGGTTAAAATCCGAATTTATCGGGCAGCAAAATATCGAAGCTTTATCACTGCTTTGGAAACAGAAACAAGACGAACGGGAAGCAGGACAAAAATATTCTCAATTCATCCGAAGCATGAAAGAAGACCATCTCCGACCTCGGCGCTCTTTCGCTCTCTACACTCGTTATGCAGCAGCGGCAGTGCTGTTAATTGCATCTACGACGTTAATCACACACCATCTCTCAAAAGAGAGCCTACCGCATGAGAAAGCAATGAGTTCACTCTATGTACCTTCAAGGCAACGAGCCCAGTTGATACTACCCGACGGCACGCAGGTATGGCTCAATACACGGTCGACACTGACTTACCCGACATCATTCGGAAGTAAGGAGCGCCGTGTAAACCTCACAGGAGAGGCCTTTTTCGATGTGACCAAAGATGCGAAAAGACCTTTTATCGTTTCGGCAAAGGATGTAGAAATGAAGGTGCTCGGAACAAAGTTTAATGTTTATAATCAACCAGATACAGACTACATTCAGGCCAGTCTACTCGAAGGAAGCATTGAGGTTTCCGACGCCCGTATGCCAACCCGGCGGGTTACGCTGAAACCGAACGAAACTGTAACTGTCTGCGAAGGAAAGATGGAAGTTCAGCCTATCACATCTTCCGATCATTTTTTGTGGAAGGATGGGATTTATTGTTTTGAGAACGAATCGCTCAAGAATATTCTGATTCAACTCGAACGATATTATGATGTCAAAATCGAAGTAAAAGAGCCGGAGCTGTTTAATCTGACGTATAGCGGTAAATTCCGACAAAACGACGGGATTGACGAAATACTCCGGATTATTGGTAAAATACATCGCTTTAAGGTCATAAGAGATATGGAAAACAATACAATTACAGTGAGTAAATAACCGATTGTTACATTCGATAAAATAAAGACAACCATGAAAACATAAACCTATCCGAAGAAAAGAAAGGCGGCGCGATGCTGCAACATCAGCCGCCTTTTTAAAAAGTAAACACGTAACTTAATTTTAGTATTCACTTAACATTGCAAAGATATGAAAATAAAAGCTTTGTTCTTATTTTTGACTGTAAAAAATATACGTATTAAAAACTTTTTCAGAATGATGAGAATTTCGTTCCTTCTTTTATTCGTGTTCACTCTGCAACTGACAGCCATCGAGACCGAAGCCCAGCATGCCATGGTGACCATGAATTCGCATACTGTTTCGATAAAACAGTTAATTCATGAGATCGAACAACAAACAGATTATCTGGTCGTATACAGTAACCGCGAAATCGATACGCAACGTGAAGTGCGTTTTCGGAGTAAATCAGACAAAGTGTCGTCATACCTCGACGAGGCATTCGGGACAACCGATATCGGTTATGAGTTTGAAAACAACTACATTGTATTAGTGAGAAAAAAAATGCTGGGTAAGACTGCCTCTTCCGTTACACAACAGGACAGCCGGCGGATAACGGGGACGGTGGTTGATGCCGTGACGGGTGAGCCTGTCATCGGTGCGAACGTGGCCGTCAAAGGAACGACTATCGGAACGATCAGTGACTCTGACGGACGTTTTACTTTCGATGCACCGGCAAGTGCGACACTCATCGTGTCGTATATCGGCTACCTGACGATCGAAGTCGAGTCATCCTCTTCCCCCATGCAAATCCGTTTGCAGGAAGATACACGCTCGCTCGAAGAGGTTGTGGTCATCGGCTACGGCACTGTAAAGAAAGTCGATTTGGCAGGTTCTGTAGGCGTGATGGATCATAAGAGCTTCAGAGACCAGCACCTTTCCGATCTTTCGAACGGTTTACAGGGACGTGTTTCCGGCGTTTCCGTTCAGAAAAACGGTCAACCCGGCTCTTCTGCGAAAATCCGTATCCGAGGAGTCAACTCTGTTTATCGGAACAACGCCCCACTGTATGTTGTAGACGGACTGGTACGTGAAAACGGAGAAACGGGTATCGCACCCGAAGATATCGAATCCGTTCAAATCCTAAAAGATGCCTCATCCACTGCTATTTACGGATCTCGTGGAGCAAATGGCGTGATTCTGATCACGACCCGCAAAGGAAAAGCGAACCAGCAAAATATCAGCTTCGACGCCCGGATGGGTTTCTCAAACCTCGTCAAAAAATACGAGATGCTAACTCCTTACCAATCTGCGCTGGCTTACCGCGACATCAAAAACCCAAATGCCTTCACCGATGCCGAAATGGAAGGATATAAAAACGGCACCAAGGGAATCGATTGGCAAGATGTCTTTTTCGGAACCGGCATGACACAGGACTACAAAATAACCATATCAAAAGGCAGCCAGCATACGCAATATTATGTATCGGGTCGCTATAACTCGGAACAAGGTATCGTCGAGAATAATAAGTCGGATAAATATCAGTTCAAGTTCAACCTCACGTCGGAACTGACGCCGTGGCTACATATGACGGCCGACATCATGGCTGATCATTCCGACTTTACCGGCTCATGGTTCAGCACCGGCCCCAACCCTATGTTCAAAGCTCTGAACTACTCTCCCACCATGGAGATGCAAGACAAAAATGGTAAATACAACTGGGATCCTTATAACAACATCGAAGCCAACCCAATGGGAGAAATCAGACAAGCACCTTCCGACTCGAAAGCCAACCGGATGACCGGGCACGTCGATCTGAGATTCACGATACTGCCCGGACTAACGTTTACGACAACGAACGGGGTAGACTACTTCGACGGAAAAACCTATTCGTTCGGCCCCACCACCGTATATAGGCAAAGCTGGGCTAGCAATACAG
Organism: Tannerella sp.; assembly: GCF_052170195.1. GTDB lineage: Bacteria > Bacteroidota > Bacteroidia > Bacteroidales > Tannerellaceae > Tannerella. The sequence continues at coordinate 9,165 of NZ_JBQNAZ010000028.1, forward strand.
ATCATAGCCGTCTGATGCTACAGACAATCAATAATCTTACTTATACAGGAAAATGGGACAAGCATTCGCTGACGGCTTCGGCCATCTTCGAAGCCACCTCGTCGGAAACACGTATGATGAACATCTCGGGGAATAATCTGCCGGTTGAAAGTGTCGGATACTGGAATATCAACTTGGCCGGATCGAAGAGCCTTCGAAACGATTACAGCAAAAGAACATTGCTTTCTGGCATCGGACGGATCATCTATAATTACGCCGACCGCTACATCTTAACCGGAACATTCCGTGCCGATGGCTCTTCGGTGTTCACCAACAACAAATGGGGCTACTTCCCCTCCGTCGCTGCGGCTTGGAACATAGCCAACGAAGGGTTTATGAAAGATCAGTCGGTCTTCCGTCAGTTCAAACTCAGGAGCAGCTACGGAATTGTAGGAAGTCAGGCTCTGAATCCTTACGAAACCCTCGGGCTCTTGTGGGAAGCCAACACGGCCTTCGGAACGACGAGCCAACAGACAGGGTACTACGCCGGCATCTTCGCTACCCCCGACTTGACTTGGGAGAAAACACTTCAATGGGATTTAGGGGTCGATTTCTCCGTGCTCGACGATAGGCTGAGCTTTTCTCTCGATTATTATGACAAGCGTACAAAGGATGGTTTGCTCAGAAAGCATATACCCAGCTATAATGGTGGCGGAGATTATTGGGTGAACGACGGCGAAGTACATAACAAAGGCTTCGAAGCTTCCGTATCGGCACGACTGATCCAAAATTCCGACTGGAACTGGACAAGTACCCTCAACGGTACATGGCTGAAGAACGAAGTACTCTCGCTCGGTGGTGAGCGGTTCATCTTCGGAAACACCTTGTGGGGGGGCTTTGTCAATGAAGTTTCTCTGGTGAAAGTGGGAGAACCGCTCGGTCTTTTATATGGATATGTATGGGAAGGACTCGACGAGAACGGATGTAACAAATTCAAGGATGTGAACGGAAACAACAAACTCGATTCGGAAGACCGTCAGATCATCGGCAACTCACTCCCCGACTTTACGCTGGGCTGGAACAACCAAATAAACTGGAAAAACTGGGAGTTGAATTTGTTCTTCAACGGCCAATTCGGGATGGACAAGATCAATCTGACACGCTTTGCCATGTCGACGATGACAGGCCCAAGCCGTTTCATCACACTGAAAGAAGCGTATGAAAATAATTACGACAAAGTCGGGGCGGGAGCCGCTTATTCGTCGTTGAAGAATGCAAGCAACAGGAATTACGGCAACTCGTCGCAATGGGTCGAAGATGCAAGTTACCTGCGCTTGGAAAACATTACCCTTTCGTATAAGCTACCAAAACGCGTTGTCCGTTTTGCCGATCTGCGCTTCTCACTCAGTTGTCAGAATGCTTTTACCATTACTCGCTATTCCGGGATGGATCCCGCCAATGTATCGGCCGGACCCAATGCGGATGTGGATAACGGAATCGACATGGGAACATTCCCGTCTCCGCGTACTTTCTTAGTAGGTATTCATGCTAATTTCTAATGTTAAAACAGTTACCGATATGAAAAATAAAATCATCATAGCAGGACTCTTTGTCTTTTTGTTCGGCACCTCATCATGTAATGATTTTCTGAAAGAAGATCCGAAAGGTAAGCTGACACTTCGCAAGTTTACATCGCAGAAGGAGGTCGATCTGGCCGTCACAGCTTTATACAGCAAGGTGGCACAGATGCAGGCGAACACCAACCTGACCGCACCCAACTTTATGCAAGGTGACGATGCGACAACCAATCCGGGAAGTAATAAAATGTGGTATGCCGAAATCGACGGATTCCGTCCGACCGATGGAAACATTGCACTGGCACAAACATGGGCCGGCAATTACACGCTCATCAAAGCCGCCAATTATGTACTAGAAAATATCGACGAAACGCCCATTTCCGAAGAAGAGAAAAATATAGCCGTCGGTCAGGCGAAATTCTGGCGGGCCATAGCTTATTTTAACCTCGTGCGTATTTGGGGACCGCTGCCTCTGATTATTAAGAACGAAGTCGATCAGAAAATTCCACTCAGTTCGGAAAAGGATGTATATGAAAAAATAATCGTGCCCGACCTGCTTGATTGCCAGAAGTTATTGCCGACGAACTATACGACCGAACCCGGCAAGCTCTTCGGCGTAAATACCTTTGTCACTTATCAAGCGGCACGTGCCACCCTCTCGGCTGTCTATATGGCGATGGCAGGATGGCCGATCAATGAAACCGCATATTACGCAAAGGCGGCGACAGAGGCATTGGCCGTGATCGAAGGCGTAGAGAAAGGACAGTATGAATACATACTGGAACCGGAGTTCAAATTCGTCTACGACATTACACATAACTATACACAGGAAACAGTGCTGGGTGTCAATGCGAACGGATTGTTTGCCGATGGTGAAGGTACATCATTTTGCAATACTCAACTCTTCGAATCGCAAGGCGGATGGGGCGATTTTTGGGGAGAAATACGATTTTGGAAACGGATGCCCGAAGGTCCGCGCAAAGACGCCGTGTACTCGTCGAAAATTCTTTACCAGAATAAGCTAGGCAATCCTCTGATAAACTGGTGGGAAAAAGATGATAAAGGCAATTGGCTGGTACCCGAACTGCATCCGATGTTTTGTACCACGACCGTCTCCGGTTCCGGAATCAACGACGTACAAGACTACGACTATACGAAGGGGGTCAACATGTGCCAGTTTACGTCACAACGCCGCAAGATGATTCGTTATGCCGAGGTCTTGCTGTGGTATGCCGAGTCGCAGGCACGTTCGACCGGAACGCCCAGTGCAAAAGCCTATGAGTGTGTGAATCGGGTACGCAAGCGCGCCGGATTGCCAGCATTGGCTCCGGGACTGAGCGGACAAACCTTTGCCGATGCTGCCCTTGCCGAGCACGGCTGGGAAGTAGCCGGTTATCATCCGGCTCTGGTGACACGTCGTGCTGACCAGTTGCGTATGAACACCCTCAAAGAAACTTTTGCCGAGCGTGTGGCTAATACGCCGGTTGAAATCATTCCCGGAGTGGCAGTACAGGAAAAAATCCCCATCACTGACGCCACCTGGACTGATAACCGTAACTACATGCCCTATCCGGCATGGGACGCTTCCTTGAATCCCAACCTGAAACGATAAGCAAATAAACAACAACCCCTCGCCGGACGATTGCCGGCAAGGGGTTTGCTTATCATTTCAGGCTATCCGCCAACTATTTCTTTTTGAGAAGCGCAAAAATCCATAACACAATCACAGCCCCTCCCGTAGAAAGCAGAAGAGTCCTGATACTAAACTCATTCACAGTTCCCCAACCTAATGCCGAACCGATCCATCCACCTACAACCGATCCTAAAAGACCGATAATAATGGTTATAATCCAACCTCCCGGATCTTTTCCCGGACGAATGGCCTTAGCAATCAAGCCGGCCAATAAACCTAAAATAATCCATGATAAAATACCCATAGCTTCTTTTTGTTTTAGTACAAGTTAATATTAAAAATACATTCACATAAATAAAACAGATAGAATACACGATTTGTTCAATCATGAGCTTTTTTTTAGCCACCATTTTACACCCAATAAAAACATGATAAACAAGTAAATAAAAACAAAAAAATAGAAAGTTGTAAAAGCGCAAAATTATTAATCTTTGTTAAAAACCAAACTTCACAGAACATCTTACCCATTTTTCACGTCTTATGATCATATAATAAACAAAAACATAAGAATGATAATGAAAAAAATGAATGGAATGCTGGCGATGGCATGTATCGCTGCAATGACTGGCTGCAACAACGGGAAGCACGTAACAGCCGAAGAGCTGACAGGTCGATGGAATATTGTAGAAGTAAGCGGAGAGTCTGTAAAAGCAGATAAGGCTTTCTTTGAATTCGTGAAAGAAGATAACATGCTTCGTTTACATGGTAATGCAGGTTGCAACCTGATAAATACGGAAACAGAGCTTGATGTGAAGCAACCGGCTGCTCTATCGTTTTCCGCTCCACGTGTAACGATGATGGCTTGCCCCGATCTGGAAACGGAAAGCAAAATCCTGAATGCTTTTGAAAACGTAACGCAAGTAAAATCCGGCAAAACGGAAACACAACTGCATCTTGCCGATAAAAACGGAAAAAGCATGTTGACCCTCGAAAAGGCAGCCTTATAAGGTAGCCTTTTCTTTTTCAACAATATGAATGATCCATTTTTCGATAAAATACCTATTGATACACACTGCATCGAAATTTCGATGACTATTACCGATGACAGATAATTCGCTCTTAATTTTTTATTGTACACTTGATAAAATAAAAACACCCATCCAATTCCAATGTTAATAAGCAGTTTGTAAAGAAAAACCGTTCCGAAAACGAAACTTTTTTTACATTTTGTTCAAACAATAAATCCGTACTTTTGCGCCGTATTTTAAACATAAACATTAACAATGAAAAATTATAAATCATTTGGCCTTATATTAGGCACTCTGCTCTTTTTAAGCATCTTCGGATGTTCTGATAAAAAAAACATACCGGTATCGGTAACCTTATCGACCGACAAAACAACCATCAAAGCCAACGGCAAAGATTCTTTGACTTTCACGGTCAAAGTCGATGGTAAGGAAATGGCGACAGGAGTTACCATCGTACCTTCGTCATCAACCTCGACCGAAGGACTCAAGAAGTTCAACTTCGCCACATCGAAAGCCGGCTCTTATTCCTTCTACGCGATGTATGAAGGTCAAAAATCGAACGAGATCACCGTCGCAGCCACACAAGTCGTCATTAAACTGACAGCCGATAAAACAAGCCTCAAACCGAATGGCACAGACATGATTCGGTTCACCGTAAAAGCTGACGAAGAAGATGTGACCTCATCGGCAGTCATTACACTAAAGGGAGAGAACGAGACGAAACTCGAAAATCACAGCTTCTCGACCGAAAAATCAGGAACATACACCTTTTATGCAACATACGATGGCGAACAGTCGGAAAAAATAATGATCCAATCAGCAACCGAAGCGGTTATATTAACATTGAACAAAAACGAGATCAAGGCCAACGGATCGGAGGAGGCGGCTTTTACGGTTCTGGCAGACGGAAAAGACGTAACCGGGAAAGCAGTGATCATGCAAAAAGGATCGCCGGACACACCTTATGATGGAAGAACATTCAAAACAACCGAACCCGAAACGTATACCTTCTATGCCGTTTACGACAATATAAAATCGGATGAGGTTTCTCTTAAAGCAACCTATGTGCCACTGTCTTTCGTCAAACAGTTTTGTATCATGCAATTTGCATCGGCCGCCTGCAACACATGTCCCATCATGACGCAAGCTATCAACAATGTAAGGAAACAACGACCCAACCGAATCGTTCCCATTGTATTGCACGTACAGAACCGCTGTCTCAACTACGAAACACTCTATGGCGTACTCGGCAAAACAGCTGATATGCTTTGCCCCTCGTGGCCATCTTCACTGGTCGATCTCAACCAAAAAGTGAATATTTATCCGATAAGTACCCCCAAAAAATTGATCTCGGCAATCGATTACATGAATGCTTTCTGTCCTTCACAAACCGGTATTGCCATGGAGTCGAAAGTAACGGATGGAACGATTCAGTTCACAGCCAATATTCTGACGAACAAAACCGATCGTTATCGTTTCTATGCGTTCGTTGTCGAAGATGGGATCGTATATGGTCAAATGATTACCCGTGAGGAAGTAGACCTTAACTACGTACATAATCACGTGGCCACCTACAAACTCTCGGATGATGATCCAAAAACGGGTGTTGATTTAGGAGAAATTAAAATGGGTAGAAAAGCTTCCCGCACGTTTACGATCGATACGAACCCCATCAAACTGAAACGAACCGTCAACCTGAATAATTGTCGGATTGTAGCATATACCCTGAGAGCCATCAACGGAGTGTATTGCATCGACAATGTCACATCGTGTCCGGTAAACGGTTCAGTAGATTATAAATACAGCAAATAAATAATAGAAAAGCTGCCGATGAATGAAAAACAAGTCTAAAGATTCATAAGCATCGACGGCTTTTAAAAGAACAGTCAAAAACAAAACCGGCTACCTCGCGTCTTCTTTGCAGGGTAGCCGGTTTTTGGTATAATCAAACTGAATCGTCAGGCGAAGAATAGAATCATCAGTTGAGCCGTAAGCACACGCAGGAACATAGTCAGCGGATAAACAGTCGCATATCCTACCGCCGGAGCATCGTTACCGGCTGTTGCATTCGAATAGGCAAGTGCAGGAGGATCGGTAGTGCTTCCCGCAAGTAGTCCCATCAAAGTAAAATAATTCACTTTGTAGAAGTACCGCCCAATCGTGCCGATTATCATTAATGGCAAGACGGTAATGATGAAACCGTACCCAATCCACAAAAGTCCGCCTCCATTGATGATCGTATCCACAAAACCTTTTCCGGCACCGATACCGACACAAGCTAAAAATATGGTAATACCGATTTCACGCAGCATCAGGTTGGCGCTGGCAGTCGTGTAAGTTACCAGTTTATATTTATATCCGAAACGGCTCACCAGAATAGCGACAATCAGCGGGCCACCGGCCAGACCAAGTTTTACCGGCTGAGGGATGCCAGGGAAAGTGATCGGAATACTTCCCAAAAAGACTCCGATCGCGATACCCAGAAAAATCGAAATCAGATTCGGTTCATTCAGTCGCTTCATCGAGTTACCCAACACTTTTTCGACCGCAACAATGGAAGCCTCCGTCCCGACGACATTCACCCGGTCACCCACCTGCAACACCAGATGAGGCGTTGCCACCAGATCAACCCCGGCACGACTGATTCGCGTGATGTTGATACCATACGATTTACGCAGTTTCAATTCTCCGAGTTGCTTGCCGTTCACTTCCGATTTCGTGACCAGAATACGGCGGTTGACAAGCTGGCTCTCCAAACTTATCCATTCCTTACGATCCATCTGAATCTCTTCGCCGATGAACGTCTTGATCGTCTCGGCGTCATTCTCGGTAGTGATAGCAAGTACTTTGTCATTTTCATTCAATACCGTATCGGCCGATACGATCTCCATCTGTTTGCTGTTGTTGTACCAAATACGCGAAAGTACAAACTCCCGGTCTCCCACAAGCGCCGACAATTCGCCAACCGTTTTTCCGAACACTGCCGGATTCTTCACGAGCAGTGAAACAGGAGACGCCTCATTTTCATGCTTATTATCTTCAGCTTGTAAACGATCTGATTCTTTTCCCAAATCAATCCTGAAAAGAAAACGGATACACAAAATAGCAAGGATAATACCCACAACTCCTAACGGATAAGCTACCGCATAGCCGAGGGCAATCGTCGGTGCAGGTTCGCCATGTATATCGGAATAGGCTTGTTGTGCCGCACCCAGTCCGGGCGTATTCGTCACCGCACCGGAAAGAATTCCGACCATCGTCTCCATCGGAATACCCGTTATATAATGAATAATCAGTGTCGTCACCACTCCTAAGAATACCACGCCCGCTGCCAACATATTGAGCGTTATTCCTCCTTTTTTGAACGACGAGAAAAAACCGGGCCCTACCTGCATCCCCACCGAATAGACGAATAGAATCAACCCGAACTCTTTGAAGAAATGTAGAATCTCCGGATGAATCGAAAAGCCGAAATGCCCTAGAAAGATGCCGACAAACAACACGAACGTAATTCCCAACGAAATACCCCCAATTTTCACCTTTCCCAACAAAATTCCACCTACAATAACAATGGATAACAACATCACGGAATGGGCGATTCCCTCGCCCCATAACAATTCATTCAACCATTCCATAAACAATCTTATTTTAAAAAAAATTTTGACCACAAAAGTACACTTTTTTTTTCAGTTATGGACTCCCCTTTCCCACTCTTCTGCGTCGCAGGAAAGATAGCTCACGCAACACCCTATGAATAACGGATGAGCGACAAAAGTAACATGACAGCATCCGAGGTCAAAACGCAATATCAGTCCGCAAACCATTTATTATGTAAATAAATAACCAATACCATAACAGAAAGATACATTCCGCAACACAACAACAAATACAAGTGGGTTAATTCAAGTTGTTCGTTGCAGGCAAGAGTGCTTATAAATCAGATTATATAGAATCTTCTTCGACAAGGTTATTCATCAGTGCGTACATCGCAAGTCCGGCAACAGATTTGATATTTGTTTTACGAGTGATGTTTTTACGATGAGAAATAACCGTATGCACAGAGATATGAAGCCTATCCGCGATTTCTTTACTCATCAACCCCTTAGCAACCAGAACGAGGACATCTGTTTCACGCCTCGTAAGCTCGTAGTTCGTTGAATCCATAGGGAGTTTGTGCGTGGATGCTGAGGTTTGAGCTTCGGTAAGTATTTCGGAAATACGTTCACGTGCCTCCCTGATTTCGAGGATTCCGTGAAAAGACTGAAGAACTGCACTATCGATATATTGGTAGACGAGCGCAATGATCGTCATCTGAGGATAATCTTGTAAAAGACTGAAAACGACCGGCCTTTTGGAATAAGGAAGCATGGTAGGATTAATCAGGAGGATATCAGGTCGAGCCGCAGCCAGACGTTCTCTGAAATCGTCCATATCTTCGAGAGGAGGGAGTATTTCAAATTCCGTCAATTCTTTGAGTATCCGCGTAAGTCCTTCCGTTACGATGGCTGCGGGTTCGACAATCAGTATTTTTTCTTTGCGACTCATTTCTTTTTTCTTTCGAGCATTTCTACATAGGGTACGAGGATTTTATCCTCAATCAAAGTATGTTTATTGAGGTCGGTCGAAAGTTGAAAGATGTCAAAGACAAGTTCGATCGATTCTTTAGGTGAAGCGTTTGCAGGTAGATATTTGAAAATGATCTGGGTTAAATCATTTAATTTATCTTCTATGTTGCTGTGTACTTCAGCAAAATCACGAATATGGTAAGACTCATGAACTTCGCCGGACAAGAGAGCCTGAATATGCGGAAATACGATCTGCTCTTCGTATTTGAAATGCTCTTCAACTTCGCTTTTGTAGTCGTTAAAAAATCGTTTGAGCACATCTCCATATTTGGGACTTACTTTATTGATGACATTCAAAAGATGACGTTCAATATGGGGCAATTGTTCATACATGTAATGATGGTGCGAAGCCATAAGATAAGGTACGAGCAAGCGCATGTCGGTTGATTCGATCTTTTCCCTTTTAGGAAGATAAGAATCGAAAGCATAAACGTTGCACACAAGCAAAAAAAAGTCTGCCGGCACATTGTTCATGAGGCATATTTCCCTTACGCTTTTATCTCCGAATCCGAGAGGAATGCCAAAACGCGGCAACATAAGTATAAGGTTATGATTGACTGAAATGAGATCAGCCAATTTCATTTTTTCCGAAAAGAGCAATTTCTCCATAGAATGTCTTTTTTGTTGACAAAGGTAGTTATTTTTTGAGTAAATGCTCATTCTTTCTCCCTATTTGTAGTGATATGGCCTGAAAAAATCGCCATAAAAAGGGATATGACCGGTTGCAGGGATAAGCATAATTGCGTTTAACGGACTGCTGGAAAATAAAAAGAGGCTATCTCCGTGAACAACACAAAGACAGCCTCTTCCTAAAAGAAAACCCTGCGTATGCTTAAATCTTACCTACGAGATCAATGCTGGGTTTAAGTGTAGAAGCACCTTTTTTCCATTTTGCCGGACATACTTCCCCGTCGTTTTCAGCAACGAATTGAGCTGCTTCAACTTTACGAAGCAATTCTTCCGCATTACGTCCGATACCGTTATCGTGAATTTCAGCGACTTTCACTTTGCCTTCGGGGTTTACCACAAACGTTCCGCGATAAGCAACACCGGATTCTTCGATCATCACGCCGAAAGCGCGCGAAAGCAATCCCGTCGGGTCGGCAAGCATCGGATACTTGATTTGGCGAATGCTCTCGGAAGCGTCATGCCACGCTTTATGAACGAAATGGGTATCGGTGCTCACGGAATAAATCTCTACACCCATCGCCTTGAATTTATCATAATTCTCAGCCATATCGACTAGTTCTGTGGGACAAACGAACGTAAAATCAGCCGGATAGAAGAAGAAGATAGCCCACTTCCCTTCAATATCCTTGTTCGATACGGTTTTAAACTCTCCATTGTGGAATGCCTGAACTTTAAATTCAGGAATTTGCGAATTAATAATCGGTTCCATAATTTAATCTGTTTCTTTTATATAATACTAAATTGAAATCATTACAATTTCAAGGCAAAGGTAAGTGTTTTTCTTCTCCCGTGCAACTTTCCGTTCGTGAGTATTTTCGGTATCTCTGTCTTCACCCACTTAAAGAAGCTTTTTACCTCGTAAATTGATCATACTTCGTGAGATTGAGAGAACCGTATCCCAACCAAACAGGGCTATCCGCTTGGTCTTTGACCTTCGGATAGCCCCACTCTTATTTTTTAGTTTGATCGGATGATCGTTTATCCGTTCATCGAAGCCAAAAACTCCATATTATCGAGCGTATTTTCCATCTGTTTCTTCACAAACTCCATCGCCTCGATCGAGTTCATGTCCGACAAGTATTTACGTAATACCCACATTCGGTTGATGGTACTATCGTCTTGCAACAAGTCGTCGCGACGTGTGCTCGACGCAATGATATCGACAGCGGGATATACCCGTTTGTTCGAAAGTTTCCGGTCTAACTGCAATTCCATATTACCCGTACCTTTAAATTCTTCGAAAATCACATCGTCCATCTTCGAGCCCGTCTCGGTTAATGCCGTAGCCAGAATCGTAAGGCTTCCTCCGTTCTCGATGTTACGGGCTGCGCCGAAGAAACGTTTCGGTTTTTGCAGCGCATTGGCGTCTACTCCTCCCGAAAGCACTTTTCCGGAAGCGGGCTGAACCGTGTTGTACGCACGTGCCAAACGCGTGATAGAATCAAGAAGAATGACCACGTCATGTCCGCATTCAACCATTCGTTTAGCCTTGTTAAGCACGATGTCGGCAATTTTTACATGGCGCTCGGCCGGTTCATCGAATGTAGAAGCGATCACTTCGGCGTCGACACTGCGTGCCATATCGGTTACTTCTTCAGGACGTTCGTCGATCAGCAGAATAATCATATACACTTCGGGATGATTGGCTGCAATCGCATTCGCAATATCTTTCAGGAGCATCGTCTTACCCGTTTTCGGTTGGGCGACGATCAAACCACGCTGTCCTTTACCGATCGGAGAAAATAGATCGACCACACGCACGGCAATATGATCAAACACTTTCGGCGACCGACGGGCAGTCAGCATAAATTTCTCGTCCGGGAACAGAGGAGTCAGATGATCGAAAGGCACTCGGTCACGCACTTCTTCGGGTGAGCGTCCGTTGATTCTGTCAACTTTGACCAGCGGGAAATATTTTTCGCCTTCTCGTGGCGGGCGGATAGGTCCTTCGACAATATCTCCCGTTTTCAGTCCGAAAAGTTTGATTTGGGATTGCGACACATAAATATCGTCCGGCGAAGTCAGATAGTTATAGTCCGACGAGCGCAAAAATCCATATCCATCCTGAATGATTTCCAATACTCCTGTTCCTGTCAGGATTCCATCGAAATCGTACACCGGCACATTATTGGTTGGAGTATTCCGTTGGTTCGGATTGTTATTATTCGCCCGATTATTGTTTTGCGGCCTGTTCTTCGCCTCGTTCGGTTGCTTTTCGCGCTGCGGAGCAGGCGGCTGCATCGGTAACACCTGATCAAGGACCGAAGGTGTATCGTTCGCATGTTTAAAGATTAGCCTTTTGGGGCTTTCTTCCGGTTGCGATTCCGTCTTTTCTTTGTGAGCCGGATGGTCTGTTTTCGCAACCGTTTCGGTCCCTGCTTCAGTTTCGGCAGGAAGAACCGCAGGAGTTGTTGCCATCGGTTTCGTTACAGGTTGATTCACTGCTTCAGCAGTAGGAAGAGCAGCCGGAACAGGTTCTACAGTTGAGGACGTCTGTACGGTTTGTACCGTTTCATTCGAGGCCTGCAACTTTTCTTCTACCGGCTCCTGACTTGCTTTTTTAGGCGGACGTCCCGGCTTACGGGGCTTCTCGGCCGTGTTTTTTTCTTCATTTTCACGAACAGGTTCAGTTTCTACAATCGAATTTTTAGGCGGTCTTCCCCGTTTGCGAGCTTTCACTTCTTCGGTCGCTACAGTTTTTTGGGCAGTCGTTTTAGGAGCGTCTTTTTCGGCAGTCTGGCTTTTATGTGCTGCCACCCGCTTGGCTTTCTGCTCCGATTTACGAGCTTCTTTTTCCTTTTCTTTCTCCATTTGGATACCGGCTAATGAAACGGCCTGCTCGTCAAGAATCTTGTAGATCAAATCCTGTTTTTCAAGAGATTTCATCTTTTTAATTCCCAAATCGCTTGCGATCTGTTGCAATTCGGGTAATTCTTTTTCCGTGAGTTCAAGAATATTATATTTTTGCATATGATGTAAATAGAGCAAATGAGTATCGGCATTCCGGAAGGTTGATCATCCTGTAATGAACAGGAGCCCTCCATACCGTCTTTGCTTTTGTTAATAATCAGTCAAAATTTATGTAGTTCGGATTGTTTGTCTTTTTCCTGAGATGGAGATATTGTTGTATTGTTTTTACTCTATCTATAGATGAAGACGCTGCAAATGTAGCGTTTTTTTTATGAATGACAAATTTTCATTCAAAAAACAGTTGCAATCAGTACTTTTTTGGTAGTGGTTTCGACACGATAACGATGGTCTGTACGTTCGCCGACAATCCATACAATATCTTCTCCGGAGCAAAGTAACCACGTTTGTTCTTTCTGCAAGCGACTGAATTTATGATCGGAAAAGTAATCGCTCAGTTTTTGGCGTCCTTTCATCCCGAGAGGAATAAACCAGTCGCCCCTGCGCCATGTACGTAATGTTAACGGGAAAGTTAACTTATCGCGGTCAAAAGTAGCCACATGAGGGTGCTTATGGATAATAAACGAAGAATCGATGATGCGTTCTTCGGTTCGCAGGTTGATGGGGGTATGAAGTGTGCCACCGGGTTCGACCGGATATATCGTTTCATCTTGCAGCTGTTTTCTGTATACAATCAGGAGTTCTCTGTCTTTCAGAATCTTATAATCGGTCTCCGGGGCAGAAAACGTTTTACCCGATTCACGGTGAAGGCTGTTGAAGATAGCCGGAATCTGTTCACGTGTGAATCCGTAGGATTTAATCAATTCGTAAAGGACGGTTTGAGGAACTTCCGACTCCAACAGCCGGCTAATGGAGATGCGCTCCTGATCATCAAGCAGGCGAGCACGTTCTTTTTCGATGGTCGACCGATAAATGACTTCGATGTCGGACAGATGTTTGCTTGTTCTCAGAATCGCTTCCCGGACGGACGGATTGATTTTCTCCATCAGCGGAAGAAGCTGCCGACGAATAACATTACGGGTATATGCGTCGGAGAAATTCGTACTATCCTGCTGATAAGCAATCTTTTGCTCTGCCAGCCACACCTCGATTTCGGAGCGGTTGACGGCCATCAACGGCCGGACAACGTATTCGTTTTTCGGTCGGATGCCGTGCAGTCCGCCGATACCGGTTCCCCGGATTAGATTCATGAGTACGGTTTCGACACTGTCGTCCTGATGATGAGCAACCGCGATAGCCTGAGCATGGTAAGCCGTGCGGAGTGTTTCGAACCATTGGTAGCGTAGCTCGCGCGCGGCCATTTCGATAGAGATTCCGTGAGCATCAGCATATCCTACCGTGTCGAAATCCTTCTTTTCGAACGGGATTTGCAGTGATCCGGCAATTTGTCGCGCAAACGTTTCGTCACGATCGGCTTCCGCTCCGCGCAGATGAAAGTTACAATGAGCGGCGATACATCGGTAGTGCAATCGGTTCAATACATGAATCAGGGCGACGGAATCCGCTCCTCCGCTAAACCCCACGATGACGGGAGCATCGGGTTGAAGCAGACCATACTGCTCGATGTATTTCCGGATGGTTCGGAGCATTTCAGGAGAATAAAAAAAGCAGGGGATACGGATAAGATCCCGATCCCCCTGCCGAAAACGATTTCTAATTCTAATAATTAAAGTTTATTCTCTTCGGCCAATGCCGGATCGATCATGATGCGACCACAATATTCACAAACGATGATTTTTTTGCGCAGCTTAATATCCATTTGTTTCTGGGGCGGAATCTTATTGAAGCAACCTCCGCACGCATCACGCTCGATACCAACCACAGCCAGACCGTTTCGTGCTCCTTTGCGAATACGTCGAAAAGCGGTCAGCAGACGGGACTCGATCGTTTCTTCCAATTTTTTAGCTCTGTTGCGGAGCTTCTCTTCCTCCTGACGTGTCTCGGATATGATCTCCTCCAATTCACTTTTCTTCATATCCAAATCACCCTTTCGCCCTTCAAGTATTTCTTTACATTGCTTGACTTCATGTTTCTTGACGTCGACCGCAGCGTTCAGTTCCCTAATTTTTTTCTCTGCGAATTCAACTTCCAGCCCTTGATACTCTACTTCTTTCGATAAATTATCAAACTCTTTGTTGTTGCGCACGTTATCCAGCTGCGATTTATATTTTTCGATCAGTTCTTTCGACTCCGCGATTTTATTTTTCTGGGCAATCACGTTCGTTTTATTCGTTTCGATATCGGTTTGGTAGTTTTGGAGCCGTGTCTCAAGTCCGGCGATCTCATCTTCCAAATCCTGCACTTCTAACGGCAACTCTCCACGCAACGTTTTGATCTTGTCGATTTCCGTCATGATGGCTTGCAACTGATAGAGCGAACACAACCGTTCTTCTACCGTATATTCTTTATCTTCGTTGTCGGTTTTACCCTTTGCAACCGGAGCCGGCGTTGCGTCTTCTATGATTGTTTCTTCTGTCTGGGCAACGATGGGTTGCGCTTCCGTTTCTTTCACTTCCGGAACGGCTTTCTTTTTTTCTGCCTTTTCTTTTTCGGTTGCAACAGACTTTTTCGTTGTTTCTTTCTTTTTTGCAGGCGCCTTTTTAGCCGCTGTTTCTTTCTTTATTACCGTTTCTTCTTTCTTTGTCGCCATGTGCTCTATATATAATTTACGGGATTTGAATTTATTGTCGAAAATTGTACGGCAAAGGTAGGAAATTTTTTTGATATGATGTCATGAAAGATGTGTTTTGTACATATCTCACTTTCGTAGTGTCCGATGACAGCCAGCAGGATGCGATCTTCCACATCAAAAAAATCATTGTATTTTGCTTCGCCGGTGATAAAGAGATCGGCCCCGGTTGCGATCGCTTCGGGAATTAGGAAAGCTCCGCTTCCTCCGCAGAGCGCCACCTTCCGGATTTTTTTTCCGGTAAGATAGGAATGGCGCACCGAATCAAGATGCAACACCTCCTTAATTCGTTGCAAAAGCATTCGCTCATCCGCTTCTTCGGGTAACGTGCCCACAACACCTGATCCGGCCTGATTCCATTCGTTTTCGAGCGGGTAAAAATCGAAAGCCGGTTCTTCGTAAGGATGAGCAGCAAGCAGCGCGCGAAGCACTCTACTTTTAAGATGTTTGGGCAGGACGGTTTCGATGCGGATTTCCGGTTCGCGATGGAGCGTACCGACACTTCCGACGAAAGGCCGGCATCCTTCCGAAGCGCGAAAGCTCCCCTCGCCCCGAATGTTAAAGCTGCAAGCGTCGTAAGCGCCGATATGGCCGGCCCCGGCCTCGAAGAGCGCCGTGCGCACGGCTTCGGCTTGAGCTTCGGGCACGAATGTGGCCAGCTTCAGCAGAGCGCCTTGTTGCGGGCTGAGGACACGAACGTTCTGTAAGCCGAGGTATTCGGCCAACTTAAAACTGACCCCATTTGTCGCATTGTCCAGATTCGTATGAGCGGCATAGACGACCAGATCGTTCTTGCAGGCCTTCATGATGCAACGCTGCACGTAGTTTGTTCCCGTCAGCGACTTGAAAGGCTTAAACGCAAGCGGATGATGCGAGATGATCAAGTTACATCCGCGTTCGAGGGCTTCGTCGATCACCGCTTCGGTAACATCCAGACAGAGAAGCGCGCCTTGTGCCGGCTGATCGATATTGCCGACCTGAACGCCTGAATTGTCGAACGACTCCTGCAACCACAGCGGCGCATGACGTTCGATTTCCTGCAAGATGTCTCTGATACGTAACATGGGCATATTGAGGATTTACTGTTTTCCGCTGATTTCCGGATCAATTTCCAGATGCAACTCTTTCAACTGACTTTCTTCCAATAGCGAGGGGGCATCGAGCATCACGTCGCGTCCGGAATTGTTTTTCGGGAATGCCATGCAGTCGCGGATCGAGTCAAGCCCGGCGAAAATAGACACCATACGGTCTAACCCGAAAGCGATGCCGCCGTGCGGCGGTGCGCCGTACTTGAAAGCATTCATCAGGAAGCCGAACTGCTCCTGCGCCCGTTCTTCCGTAAAACCAAGTATGTTGAACATCTTGTCTTGCAGCTGACTGTCGTAGATACGAATTGAGCCGCCGCCGACCTCGACGCCGTTGATGACCAAGTCGTATGCGTTCGCGCGAACGGCTTTCGGATCACGTTCGAGCAATGGAATATCTTCAGGTCTGGGCGAGGTAAAAGGATGATGCACGGCATAAAAGCGCTGATCTTCTTCGCTCCATTCGAGCAGCGGGAAATCGACAATCCAGAGGCACTCGAATTTGTTTTTGTCGCGCAAGCCAAGCTGATTTCCCATCTCCAGACGCAGTTCGCAGAGTTGCTTGCGTGTCTTGTTTACCTCGTCTCCGCAGAGAATCAGCAGCAGGTCGCCCGGTTGAGCGCCGAAGGCCGCTTTGACTTCCTGCAATTTCTCCTGCGAATAAAATTTGTCGACACTCGACTTCACGCTTCCGTCAACTTCTACACGAGCGTAAACAAGTCCTTTGGCGCCGATCTGAGGCTTTTTAACAAATTCGGTCAATCCGTCTAACTGTTTGCGGGTATAGCTTGCCGCTCCCTGCGCACAGATACCGCCTATATATGTCGCGTTATCGAATACCGGAAAACCCGCCCCTTGGAGCATCTCAGTCAGTTCGACGAATTTCATGCCGAAGCGCACGTCCGGTTTGTCCGATCCGTAATATTTCATGGCATCGTGCCACGTCATACGCGGGAACGGAGCGTCGAACGTTGTATCAAGTAACGTTTTGAAAAGATGTCTGGTCAGTCCTTCAAAGATGTTCAGTACATCGTCTTGCTCCACGAAACTCATTTCGCAGTCGATCTGTGTAAATTCCGGTTGACGGTCGGCACGTAAATCTTCGTCACGGAAACATTTCACGATCTGGAAATAACGGTCGAAGCCCGAAACCATCAGCAGCTGTTTCAGCGTCTGGGGCGATTGCGGCAGCGCATAGAACTGTCCCGGATTCATACGCGAAGGCACCACGAAATCCCGTGCTCCTTCGGGGGTTGAATTGACCAATACGGGAGTTTCGACCTCCAGAAAACGCTCGTTATCGAGGTATCGACGTACTTCAAATGCCATGCGATGACGCAGTTCGAGATTTTTACGGACGATGTTCCGGCGCAAATCCAGATAACGGTATTTCATCCGCAAGTCGTCACCGCCGTCCGTCTCGTCTTCGATGGTGAAGGGCGGGGTCATGGCCGCATTCAGAATATTCAGTTCGGAAACGATCAACTCGATCTCGCCCGTGGGGATATGGGCGTTCTTGCTCGAACGTTCTTTGACGGTACCCGTTACCTGAATAACGTATTCGCGTCCGATCTTATTGGCCTGCTCACAAAGTGAGGCATTTACTTCTTCGTTGAATACCAGCTGGGTGATACCGTATCGATCGCGCAGGTCGATAAAAGTCATGCCACCCATTTTCCGTGTCCGCTGCACCCATCCGGCCAGTGTCACGTTTTGTCCTTCGTCGCACAGGCGCAGTTCACCGCAAGTTCTTGTTCTATACATATTCCAAAACTTATTTCTTTTTAAAAAAACGCACAAATGTACGGGATAATTTTCAAATTCCGCACCATAAAGACAGATGAAAAGTTTTTGAGGGGGCTGAATAACACGATTAAAGAGACGTCACAAAGCTCTATCTGCTTGTTGCAAGGGGTAGGAACCGAGTATCCGGTATTCAAACAGCTTCTTTCGCATGTATTTTGTAATGGTTCGAAACTTTCTCTTTCATCTTGAACATGTTCAAAGCGCATAAAACCTTGCCTCGTTCCTTATCGAATGACTCTTGGATAAAGTCTGCAAAATACGTTTTGTATGCTACGATTTTACGATGCAAAGATAAAAAGGTTTTCTTCATGCTTAAAGTACATCTTGCGTATTGCCCGTTAGGTCGTTCGTTCAGCTTGAATTATTAGAGAAATATCGCTATCTTTGCCCGCTGAATTATTTCGTCCCGTGATTGGATAACAGGGAGGAAATGAGCGATAAAAAATGGCAAAAAAGACGATAAAAAAGAAACGTTCGCAAGAAGCGGATAATGATATATGGGGGTCGCTGAGTATCTTCTTCACAAGTGAACGCTTACGTTTTCTTGCGGGGCTACTACTCTGTTTCGCGGTGATTTATATAGGCATCGCTATGGCTTCTTTCTTTTTTACAGGCGGGGCAGACCAAAGCGCCATCGAAAATGTACCGTTAAAAGACCTGTTGATCAACCGCGGACGCGTTCAAAACTGGGCCGGCGTGCGTGGCGCTTTCATCGCCGATCTGATCATGAACCGCTGGTTTGGCGTGGCGTCTTTCTTTCTGCTGTATTTTTTCGGGTCGTTGGGTGTCTATCTGATGGGCGTTTGCCGGATGTCGCTCATGAAACGCTTTTTGTTGTGCAGTTCGCTGCTTATCTGGAGTTCACTCTTTCTGTCGTTCGTTTTTCTGAAAGGTTACGAAGACTCGTTTCTATATTTAGGGGGGCGTCACGGATATGAATTGTCCGAGGTCTTGATTCGGAATATCGGCATACCGGGGACGGTGCTGTTGCTGATGGTCTCTTTGCTTGTCATTGCCATTTTTACGAGTAAACGTGTAATGCCATGGTTGCAACAGATACTTAACCTCTCGTGGTATCGGAACAGATTGACAGGAAAGCAGCAGGCGCAGAACAATCTGGATACGGAAGAAGACGACGAAGAGAAGGGTTATATGAGATCCAAAACCTATCATGCAACCACAGAAGATGATGAAGAACAGGACGAAGAAGATACGCCGGATATAACGGTAACATACGATGATGATCCGTACCGTACAGCAGATTCTGACGACGAGCCGCAAATCAGACCGATGGCTGATGGTGACAGAATCATCAACGGTGAGTCAGTATTTACGATCGAGGTGCCCAAAGAAGAAGAACCGTACGACAATTCGACCATGGGCGATTATGATCCTCGTCTCGACTTGTCCAGCTACCGTTTCCCGACACTCGACCTGCTGAAAAAATACGAACAGGCCGAAAGACCGGTCGACATGGCGGAGCAGACCGATAATCAGCGACGCATCAAGCAGACACTCGAAAACTTCGGTATCAGCATACTGTCAATTAAAGCAACGGTGGGGCCAACCATCACGCTCTACGAAGTCGTACCGGCGCAGGGGGTGAGAATCTCGAAGATTCGTAACCTCGAAGACGATATCGCCCTGAGCCTCGCCGCGCTCGGCATCCGTATCATCGCCCCGATGCCCGGTAAGGGAACGATCGGCATCGAGGTGCCCAACAAAGACCCTCAGATCGTTTCGATGCAGTCCGTAATCAGTTCGCGCAAATTTATCGAAAGCAAATACGATCTCCCGGTGGCGTTGGGACGCACCATCACGAACGACGTCTTTATGTTCGACCTCTGCAAAGCTCCTCACCTGCTGATGGCCGGTGCTACGGGACAGGGAAAATCGGTCGGGCTCAACGCCATCATCACCTCATTGCTGTACAAGAAACATCCCGCCGAACTGAAATTCGTACTCGTCGACCCCAAAATGGTCGAATTTAGCATCTATGCCGAAATCGAACGTCATTATCTGGCAAAGCTACCCGACGAAGAGAAAGCAATCATCACCGATTTTACGAAAGTGGTACATACGCTAAATTCGCTCTGTAAAGAAATGGATAACCGCTATGAGTTACTGACGAAAGCACACGTCCGTAACATCAAAGATTATAATGAGAAATTTATCAGCCGACGGCTGAATCCGGAGAAAGGGCATAAGTATATGTCGTATATCGTGGTCATTATCGACGAGTTCGGCGACCTGATCATGACGGCCGGACGCGACATTGAAATGCCGATCGCGCGAATCGCGCAGAAAGCGCGCGCCGTAGGTATTCACATGATTATCGCAACGCAACGCCCGTCGACCAACATCATCACCGGAACCATTAAAGCAAACTTCCCCGTGCGCGTGGCCTTCCGTGTCTCTTCGATGATCGATTCGCGTACCATTCTCGACTCGCCCGGCGCCAATCAGCTGATCGGACGGGGCGATCTGCTTTTTTCGCAAGGCAGCGACATGACCCGCGTGCAATGCGCTTTTGTCGATACGCCCGAAGTGGAAGCCATGGCATCCTACATCGGTCAGCAGGCAGGCTATCCCACGGCCTTTGAGTTGCCGGAATATGTGCCGGAAGGTGAAGCCGACAAAGCATCGGGCGTTGACCTCTCCGATCGTGACCCGCTCTTCGACGAAGCGGCGCGACTCATCATCCTCCAACAGCAAGGTTCTACCTCGTTGATTCAACGTAAATTTTCAATCGGTTATAACCGTGCCGGACGGCTGATGGATCAACTCGAAGCCGCCGGCATCGTCGGCCCCTACGAAGGGAGCAAGGCGCGTCAGGTATTGATACAGGACGAATATTCATTGGAACAGAAATTAAATACATTAAAGTCATGAAACGAATACGATATATAATTATAATGTTATGGTTTTCCGTCGCGGGAGTTGTCACGGCACAGAAGGCCGAGGCGCTTTTAAACAAGGCCGCTGCTGCGTATGAATCATCAAACGGATTAAAAGCCTCGTTTGCGGCAAATATTCGCCACGAAAAACAAGGCGTTTCCGAAAGTTTCGAGGGCACCATACAAATGAAAGGAGACAAATTCGTGCTTATCACACCCGATACACGGACATGGTACGACGGTACGACGCAGTGGACATACGTCGTCCGGACCGATGAGGTCAACCTGTCCAACCCCACAGGCGACGAGTTGGAGTTTACCAATCCGATGACCCTCCTTCGCTCTTATAAGAAAGGCTTCACGCTCTCCTATATCGGTCAAAGCACGTCCGACAACGGTAAAATGGCCGACGATGTGATGCTGGCCTCGAAAAAAAACGGCGATGTGGCAAAGGTCGAAGTACAGATCGAGCGAGCTACCTCGTTGCCGGTACGCCTGACGGTGACCCTGAAAAACGGTGTGCGCAGCGTAATCCGCATCCGTAAGATGCAGACGGGTATCAATCAGCCGGAGCACGTCTTCCGATTCAATCCGGCCGATTACCCGGGAGCAACAGAAATAGATTTACGATAATAATAATTACCAAAAACAAAACAAACAGTTAAGAATATGACAAACGAGAAAGTGCGTTGTTTGATTATCGGCTCGGGACCGGCAGGATACACGGCTGCCATTTATGCTTCGCGAGCTAATTTAGCCCCGGTATTATACGAAGGGATTCAGCCCGGTGGCCAGTTGACTACGACAACTGAAGTGGAAAATTTTCCCGGCTATCCGGATGGAGTGACCGGTACGGAGATGATGGAAGACATGAAAAAACAAGCGTTGCGCTTCGGAGCCGATGTACGTCAGGGAATCGCTACGGCGGCAGATTTATCGGCTGCGCCGTATAAAATTACCATCGACGGCGAAAAAGTGATTGAAGCGGAGGCATTGATCATTGCCACCGGTGCATCTGCCAAGTATTTGGGATTGCCCGACGAGCAAAAATATTCGGGTATGGGAGTTTCGGCATGTGCCACATGCGACGGCTTCTTCTACCGCAAGAAGAAAGTAGCCGTTGTAGGCGGAGGCGATACGGCATGCGAAGAAGCGCTGTACCTTTCCGGGCTGGCCTCACAGGTGTACCTGATTGTACGGAAACCTTTCCTGCGTGCTTCAAAAGTCATGCAGGAGCGTGTGATGAACACACCGAACATTCAGGTGCTGTTCGAGCATAATACGGTTGGACTCTTTGGCGAAAACGGAGTAGAAGGCGCTCATTTAGTGAAACGCAAAGGTGAGCCGGACGAAGAAATGGTCGACATTACCATCGACGGCTTCTTCCTGGCCATCGGACATAAGCCCAACTCGGATATCTTCAAGCCGTGGCTCGCTACAGACGAAACGGGATATATCCAAACCGAAGGTGGTACGCCTCGAACAACGGTTCCCGGTGTATTTGCAGCCGGCGATGTGGCAGATCCCCATTACAGACAGGCCGTAACGGCAGCAGCGAGTGGTTGTAAGGCGGCCATCGAAGCCGAACGTTATTTGATGAACCAATAGTATACAGAACGATATGAACATATTAGCAGGAATAATCTCTTTCTGTATCTTTTTCACAAGTTGTTCACAGATAGACGAACCGGAGATTCTTACACCGAAAGTACGCATCATTGCACACCGTGGCTTCTGGCAGTCCAAAGGGGCTGCCCAGAATTCCATTGTATCCCTTGAGAATGCGGAGGATATCGGGGTCTATGGGGCAGAGTTCGATGTACATCTGACGGCGGACAGCGTGCCCGTTGTTTTCCATGATATGACGATCAACGAAATAAAAATACAGGAGACAAATTATGCGGCGATTCAGCAGATCGCGCTGACCAATGGAGAAAAAATTCCGACGCTGCGTGAATACCTGGAAGCTGCCCGGCGTACGAAACGCATCCGCTTGATTCTTGAACTGAAACCGCATGCTACACCGCAACGAAATCGTTTGGCGGCACGTATGGTTGTCGATTTGATACGGGAGAAAAAGTTGCAACATCGTACGGATTATATTTCATTCAACTTGGATGCGGCACGCGAATTTATTCGTTTGGCGCCCGAAGCCGAAGTATATTATCTGAACGGCGAGTTGTCGCCCGAACAATTGAAAAAAGAAGGTTTTGCCGGTCTTGATTATCATTACAGCGTGATGCGGAAAAATCGGCCGTGGTTCTACGATGCCAAACGACTGGGATTAGGTATCAATATCTGGACGGTAAATGATACGACACTGATGCGGGAGTTGATTGATGCGGGAGTTGACTTTATCACGACCGACTTCCCCGTTGAGGCGTTGAAGTTTATTCAGAAATAATACGGAGATGAAAAAGATCGTCGTGCTATTGTGGTGGTGTATCTGGGCCGGCAGTTTGTCGGCCGCAGATTACGACCACCCCAAGCACGAAATTCGTGCCGTATGGTTGACGACGATCTATGGCCTCGACTGGCCGACAAGTCCGGCAACGAATGAAACCGAACGAAACCGGCAGAAGCAGGAATTGCGTACCATCTTGGATCGTCTGCAAGAAGCCCACTTCAATACGGTTTTTGTACAAACCCGGCTGCGAGGCGACGTGATTTACCGCTCGCAAATCGAACCGGTATCAGCCGTTTTTACCGGACAATGCGGAAAATGGCCGGAATATGATCCACTCGCATTCGTGATTGACGAATGTCACAAACGAGGCATGGAATGTCACGCATTTTTCGTGACCTACCCCGTCGGTTCGGCCAAAATGGTGAAGGAACAGGGACATGCATCGGTTGTAAAACGCCATCCGGAGTTATGTATAAAACATCGTGACGACTGGTACCTCAATCCCGGTCATCCGGGAACGTCCGATTATCTTCTTTCATTAGTGAAAGAAGTCGTTACAAATTATGACGTCGATGGTATTCAGTTTGACTATATCCGTTATCCCGAGGAAGCACAATCCTTCCCTGACAGAAAAACGTATCAAAAGTACGGAAAGGGACAAAGTCTCGAAAATTGGAGACGTGATAATATCAACCGGATGATCGCGCGAGTGCATGATTGGGTAAAGAAGACGAAACCTTGGGTACAGGTGAGCAGTTCTCCTCTCGGCAAATACAGTAAAAGGCAGAATCCGAATGCTGGGTGGACGGCCTACGAAGATGCGTATCAAGACCCGAGAGCATGGCTGAAGGCTGGAAAACAGGATATGATCGTGCCCATGATGTATTATCAGCAACAAGATTTCTACCCATTTGTCAACAATTGGCTTGAACACTCCGGACAGCGAAACATGGTCGCGGGTTTGGGAGCCTATCGCCTGAATAAAAAAGAAGGTAACTGGAATCTCTCCGAAATCACCGATCAGATTAATTATGTACGCCGTCAAGGAGTAAAAGGTTGCGCTTTCTTCCGGACACAGTTTGTGATTAAGAATGAGAAAGGGCTGTATAATGAACTGAAAAACCGTTTCTTTAAATATCCCGCACAGCTTCCCCCTCTGGTTTGGATGAATGAGAAGGATTCCGTGCCGTGCGCACCGCAGGAAATCGTCGTCGTACGTGAACAGGAACGGCTGAAACTCTCGTGGAAAGGAAGGAGTTCAGACGACTATACCTATACCATCTACTATTCACAGTCCGATTCGATTGATATGACCAAGGCTCAATCGATTCTGGCAACAGGTATCCGGGAGAATGTACTGTATCTGCCCATCGATCGGCATGAGGAAAAGGAGTATTCGTTTTGCGTTACCGCGTCGAACCGTTACCGGATGGAAAGTCAGCCTTCGCGCTCAACTTATTATTATCTCTCGGAATACGAAAAATGAACAAAATGAGCGCAGAAACGTATGTAAACTGGTATGTTCTTTATACTTCGCCGCGTGCGGAGAAGAAAGTCGACGAACGGCTGAGAGGAATGGGCGTGGAGAGCTATTTGCCTTTACACCGCTCTCCGCAAGTCTGGTCGGATCGGGTGAAGATGGTTGATAAACCCCTCTTCTCGTCGTATGTTTTTGTAAGATGTTCGGAAGCGCAATTGATGTCGCTGTTGAAAGTATATGGCGTAGTCCGCATCATTTACTATTCGGGAAAACCTGCCGTTATTCGTCAGGAAGAGATCGATGCCATCCATTCGTTTCTGGAGCAGGCAGCCAACCACGTCCTTTCCATCGGTGAGAAAGTGGAGATTTTGAATGGCGCCATGAAACATGTTTCGGGAGTGATCCGCAAGTTGGGAAGAAACCGGTTACAACTCCATATCGAGCAGTTGGCGGTGACCGTAACCGTCGATCTGACGAGCGTAGCGCCGGTCAGGCGGATAAAATAAATCGCTTAACCGCATCAAACGATCAAAAACCTGATGGTGCGAGCCTCCTTTCCGCAAATATTTTTTTTGACCGGACAAACACAGCATATTGAGATGAAAATTACACGAAACGAACATATAATAAATTATAATCAAAATAAATCATGAAGAAATGGAAAGAGCGGAAAAGAGCCGCAGGGGTCTTTTCTTTTTGTACGGCCATCGCGGCCTCGGTATTTCTTTGCGGATGCAAAGAGACGAAAGTGAGCAGCGAATCGTTCGAGCGATCGGACTATTATACACGAGGGATAGGGCAATATCCCGGTAATCCCAAGGAAGATTTTTCTCCTTCTTTATCGCCGGATTATATGACTTATCGCAACATCGCCCTGCGCAGGGCTGCCTTCGCTTCTTCTGGCTACGACTACAACCTCACGGCACAACTTGCGACGGACGGGATCGTGACCGACAAGCAGCCGCAATACCTGAATCTCTCCACCCCCGAAGGTGACGTGCCGCGTCGTGAACGTGAATGGATGATTGATGAAGGCCCATATTCCAGAAACACCTTTATGGGTGATGATACGTACTTTCAGTTCTCGCTTGCAAATTACAGCGCGAAGGTCGGCAAGCTTTCGCTCGTAGGAACGCTTGTGTATGACGATAAAGCAGCCCGGGGCGGCTATGAGATCGTTTGCCTTACATCGGCCGATGGAAAGGAATGGACGGAAGCAGGCCGCCTGAGCGGAAATAACCTGCCGGGCGAAGCCGTATCGTACCGTGTGCCGGTAACCGATCCGAACAAGCAGACGGAGCAGATCGATATGTCGGTACGGAAACTGAACGAGACGATAACTTTCAAGCAGGAAGTCAACAGCCCCTATTATCGGGTGACGCTGAAGATGGCCGGCGCTCATAGTTGGGTGTTTACAGAGGCGAATTTCTATGATGCCGAGGGACTCGTGGAGATGAAACCGTCGAAGTTTTTCAACAGCGCATGGATGAGTGCCTCTGCCGGCGAAGAATGGCTGTATGTCGATCTGGGAAGCCGTTCCGAATTCGATAAAGTCGTATTACGCTGGGTCAACAAAGCCGTTCGCGGCAAAGTGCAGGTATCCGAGAATGCCGCGCAATGGGACGATGTAGCCGAGCTTCCCGGCGGTGAGGCGCTGACGGACGAGATCACCCTCGACAAAAAATATAAAGGACGTTACGTGCGTGTGCTGATGCAGGAAGCATCGGCCGGGAACCGCTATATCCTCAGCGAGATCGAAGTGATGGGCGTAGGAGGATTGGTGCCCTACCCGGCCGAAAGACCGGCCGTAGCAGACGGGCGGATGTCTCTCTCGGGCGGTAGCTGGATGATTCGCCGTGCGTCGGAAGTGACAGCTACGGGCGAAGAGATTTCGACCTCCAACTACAAGCCGGAGAACTGGCTCGTTGCCACCGTTCCGGGAACGGTATTGAGCAGCTTCAAAAACGCCGGAGCTATAGCCGAACCGAATTATGCCGATAACCAGTTGCATATCTCCGAATCGTTCTTCTACTCCAATTTCTGGTATCGCGACGAATTCGAGCTGCCCGAAAATTTCAAACAGGATCGTTTGTTCCTCAATTTCGACGGTATTAACTGGAAAGCCGACGTGTATCTGAACGGCCGCAAACTGGGACGTATCGAAGGCGCTTTCATGCGGGGCAAGTTCGACGTGACCGACCTTGTCGTCGCAGGTAAGAATATCGTTGCGGTCGAGATTGTGAAGAATGCGCACATCGGCGCCATCAAAGAGAAGAACCGTCAGAGCACCGACTTTAACGGAGGTATTCTGGGCGCCGATAATCCGACGTTCCATGCAACGATCGGATGGGACTGGATCCCGACCATGCGCGGACGCAACATCGGAATATGGAACGACGTATCGCTCACAACGACGGGCCATGTCACCGTCGCCGATCCGTTTGTGCGCTCCGTACTTCCCCTGCCCGATACGACCTCGGCCAAGCTGACGGCCGGCATCATCGTCCGGAACTGGGACACAAAAGCCGTGCAAGGTACGCTCGAAGGCAAAATCGGCGAAATCACGTTTGAACAGCTGGTCGAGCTGGCTGCGGGCGAAGAAAAAACGGTCGTTTTCGACGCGGCAGCCTATCCGCAGTTGAACATTCAACATCCGCGCCTGTGGTGGCCGAAAGGGTACGGCGCTCCGAATCTTTACGACGCAAACTTTACGTTCAAAGTTGGCGATAAGGTGTCCGATGCACGCAACTTCAAGGCTGGCATCCGTCAGATGACGTTTAATGAAGATAATCGTATATTGAGCCTCTTCATCAACGGACGTCGCTTTATCGGTCGCGGCGGAAACTGGGGTTTCAGCGAGTCGAACCTGAACTATCGCGGCCGCGAATACGACATCGCGGTAGCCTATCATGCCGATATGAACTTCACGATGATGCGTAACTGGGTGGGGATGATCGGTGACGAAGAGCTTTACGAAGCCTGCGACCGCCACGGCATCATGATCTGGCAAGACTTTTGGCTGGCCAACCCTGCCGACGGCCCCGATCCGTATTACCCCGAGATGTTCATTGCCAATGCCGAAGATTACGTGAAACGTATCCGCAGCCATGCCTCCATCGCCCTTTATTGCGGCAGAAACGAAGGATTCCCGCCGGCTCAGATCGATCAGGCGCTGCGTCGCATCGTCCGGGAAAAACATCCCGATATACATTATATCTCCAGCTCGGCCGACGACGTGGTGAGCGGACACGGCCCCTACCGCATGCTCCCGGCAAAAGAATATTTTACGCTGAAAACGGGTAACGACAAGTTCCACAGCGAGCGCGGGATGCCCAACGTCATGACATACGAAAGCATGCTCCGCACCTTCTCGCCCGAAGGACTTTGGCCGCAAGATCATCAGTGGGGAATGCACGATTATACACGCGAAGGCGCGCAGGGATGTACCTCGTTCAACGAAATCATCGCCAAGGGATACGGCGAACCGCAGAACGCGAAGGAGTTTGCCGAACTGGCGCAGTGGGTGAACTACGACGGGCACCGCAGCCTTTTTGAGTCGCGCAGCCTCAACCGCAAAGGACTTCTCATGTGGATGAGTCATCCCTGCTGGCCCTCGATGGTTTGGCAGACATACGATTATTATTTCGAGCCGACGGCTGCCTATTTTGCCATCAAGAAAGCCTCCGAGCCGTTGCATATCCAGTGGAACCCCGCCACCGACGAAGTAGAAGTGGTCAATTACAGTGGCGGCATGCGCAAGGGATTGACGGCAAAAGCACAGTTGCTGAATATGAACGCGTCCGTAGTCTGGGAAAAAGAGGCGACCGTCGACAGTCATGAAGATACGACAGACAAATGCGTCCGTCTCGAATTTCCGTCCGACCTCTCGAAGGTGCACTTTATCAAGTTGACACTAACCGAAAACGGAGCGATTATTTCTGAGAACTTCTATCATCGGAGCCTCGAAGAAAACAATTATCAGGCATTACGCGAACTGCCGAAAGTAAAATTACTCCCTGCGATCGATACTCGGAAAGACCCCGACGGTACTTGGCATGCCACCGTCACGGTCGAAAATACGACGGCAACACCCGCGCTGATGATCCGCGTGAATGTGACCGGAGAAAAGGACGGCTTGCAATTCCTCCCCGTATTCTACTCCGACAATTACTTTGCCCTACTTCCCGGCGAGAAGAAAACAGTTAACATCCGCTGGAAAGACGAAGATACGCGCGGTAACACCCCGAAAGTCCAACTGTCTGGGTACAACGTAGAATAACAGACCTTTTTTCTCAATAGTTAGTACTTACCCAAGGTTACGTTTACCGAATGTAATCTTGGGTAAGTTCGTATAATCTCCCATCTCATTTAAATTCTTCTAAAAAGTATAGTCCTTCGGGCGTTGAGTTGTTGATTTGTTGAGCTGTTGAGCTGTTTTGACTGTTGGCTGAAAGCCGGCTGCTAAATGACCATTAACAACTGACAATTTGAAAAGAAGCCCCGCAGGGGCGCGTTAATTCAGCCCAATGTGTAATCTGATCCGAACGCAATTGACGCAATTGACGCAAATAAGCGCAAATGAAAACGTGTGGTAGCTGAATACTGACGAACCATTAAACCCAAATTACGCGATACACTGTTCGGCGTTTACCATTAATAATGGATGTGCGAATGTACGACAATGGTTACGTCAGGCTTACAGCCCTCCCAACGGAGATATTGCTTTTTCCCCAATGCTTCGCTTCCGCTCTTCCCCCTTTGAAGGGATAACATCCCCTCTTCGCTCCGCTCTTCCCCCCTTTGAAGGGAT
Organism: Tannerella sp.; assembly: GCF_052170195.1. GTDB lineage: Bacteria > Bacteroidota > Bacteroidia > Bacteroidales > Tannerellaceae > Tannerella. Next base: position 38,799 of record NZ_JBQNAZ010000028.1, read on the forward strand.
AACATCCCCTCTTCGCTCCGCTTTTCCCCCTTTGAAGGGGGGGAGGGGGGATGTTCCTCTGCGTTCGGATACCATGTACCCGGCATAACATAATTCAGTTGTTAATGGTCAATTGTTAATTGTTATGCGTGGTACACGCCGAATCATGTACCTGAAAAATAACCATTAACCATTGACAATTAATAATTAATTTGTCATTCAGAGCGAAGTGAAGAATCTCTTTCCTTTTCCCCGCGAGATTCCTCACTACGTTCGGAATGACAAAGGGTGGCGTTCGGAATGACAAACACAGTTATTCGCGCTCATTTGCGAAATTTGCGTTCGGATAACCCTGCATAACCATTAACCATTGTCCGAAAGGGCTGATAGCCCGAATTATTTCAGCCCCATCCCGCAAGGGTGGGGTATCGACATCCGGACCTTGTTCGGAGGGCTGAAGGCCTGAATGAAATTCATTCTTATTTCTTCTATCGCGGAATCTGGGTTAAAAAGCGTAGCAAAAAAAGTAAAAAGTTCCGCGCCCCCGAAAGAAACAAATATTTTAACATTTCGCATCGCAGCGTTTTCAACCTTTTTTGCATCATATTTAAAAAAACGTTTGATGACATATCTTTTTACTAACTTTACCAGACAAATAATGGAAGTAATAAACAAGATTTTTCTCCGCCCGACAAGCCGATGCGCCTCGCAAACCGCACCGGAGGCGCAGCGTAAAAGAAATATCCGGAACACAGAAACAAGTATCAATTTTAAAAAACAGAAAAACATGAAAGCCAAAATCATTTTATGGATAGGTGTCCTGCTTTTGCTAACAGCAGGAGCAGGGTGCGAGAAAGCGGGAAAGAATGTGTTGGACGATGACAATCACTTACAGCAGCAAGATCAACCTAATACGAATCAGCCGGAAGAAGAGCCGGTGATACCGACAGCATTGATCGGTTCATGGAAACTGGCAGGTTTTGTGCGCACAACAGATAATGCGTTCGAAGAGATAGCATCCAAAGATTGTGCGAAGTGTTATACCATTACGTTTCTGAAAGACGGAACATTTTCAGGATATACTTCGGCAAACGAGGTCAGAGGCAGATATAAGGTGGATGAGACGTTGCGTATTGTCAAATGGGAGGGGACATCCGCAAATGAACAACCTGAAGGGAAGAAATATGTGAGTGCTATGCATGACATTTCTCGTATCGATTTTATGGGCGATCTGTTAAAACTGTATTACGATAACAGTCAGAACCAGCTGCTTTTTTATCGGAAGAAGAATGAGACATTGCCGGTTATCCCTTCGGAGCTGATCGGCTCATGGAAGTTGGAAGGTTTTGGCGATACGGAAACCAATGCGTTTCGAGAAGCCGATCCAAAAGATTGTACAGTCTGCTATACGCTTATCTTCCTTCGGAATGGAATGTTGACAGGGAAAAGCTCTACAAATGAAATAGGTGGGAAGTATGAAATTAAGAGCAATCAGCTTCATTTTCCTCTTTTTGGGCTGAAAACATACATCAATGAATTATGGGACGGACCTGTTTTTTTAGAAACAATTCGAAAAGTCGATCGCTTCGAAATAGCCTCCCAAAAACTCAAGTTATATTATAACGGTGGCAAAAATTATTTACGGTTTAAAAAAGTAGTAGGAACGACAGACGATAGTATGGATAATGAGATAGAGATATTGCTTGATGAAAAAAAAGCAGTTAAGGATAAAAAAATAAACGGATTGGTTCTTAAATTTTGCCTCCTTAACAAACAAGGAAAACCGGACACGCTTTTTAAAGAAGGAGACAATTTCACCTTTTATTTTTCATTGAAGAATATCACACAAAATGATATTTTTGTTTCAGCCGATTTTATAAACAATGATTTTTATCGGGTATATCAAAGTAACAACACCGATAGAGGTACGCCATGGACTGGTATATGGTGTGAGTTCAGCAGAAAACCAACAGAAGTGAAGATTGATCCTTTAACAACCAGAAAGTTAAACTGCCCTTGGAAATTAACAAATGACACTCGACCTGACTATCCTTTTTGTATGAGTGAGAGTAAAGAAACATTACCTAAAGGTGATTATTATACAATAATTCATACACGGATTAAGTATATGATTCATAAAAAGCTATTCACTGAAGATATTCATTTCAAAATCAATTTTAAAATCCAATAAGATGAAAAAGATACTGTTTACAGCCATATTCCTGTCCACATGCATTTTAGGAATATACGGACTGTCGTCCTAAGGAAAGTTGACAGTTGTTTTTGTTCTTATCGCTTCTTTTTTCTATCATGATTTACGCCACTTTTAAGGGATGTACCTTTTCTGGAGTGCGTTAATTCAGCCTCATGCGTAGCGAAGCGAAGCGTTGGGGAAAAAGAATACCCACTCCTGCGGAGGGCTGTAAGCCTGATGTAAAATGTTGATTTATTCAATGGTCGAGATGTTTTGCTTAAACAAACTTGCATGCTTTGCGTAATTTTACCGCCAAGTTCGCAATAGATTACGTAAAAGACGCAAAAAAAACAGACAAAATATTTGCATCTGATCAAAAAAATATTTATACCTTTCCTC
>NZ_JBQNAZ010000029.1:0-40266 GCF_052170195.1 Tannerella sp.
CAACGACCCCGAGATTACAAATCACGTGCTCTGGCCAACTGAGCTAAAGAGGCAGGTGGGAAAGCTGTCTACATCGCACCGCTACAACCAAGTACCCTTGCTGCGGTCAAGCCCTGGGGGGATTCCGAGGGAGCTGGTCGTGCAGGACTTTCCCGGCGCAAAGATACGCTCTTTTTCCAACTAATCAAATTTTTTTTCGTTATCTTGAAAATTCTCGTACTTTTGCGCAAACAAAAAAGTACATGAACACAACCGAACGTTTTCTTCGTTACGTCTCGTTCGATACCCGGTCGGACGAAGACTCCCTGACGACGCCCAGCACACCCGGGCAACTGCATTTGGCCGAATATTTGGCGCAGGAACTGGCGGACATTGGGATGGACGACGTTTCGCTCGATGCCAACGGTTACGTCATGGCTACCCTGCCTGCCACCACACTGCGCGAAGGCATCCCCACCGTCGGATTTATCGCTCACATGGATACCAGTCCCGATATGACGGGCAAGGACGTGAAGCCGCGGATCGTGACGTACGACGGCGGCACGATCGTACTGAACGAGGCGGAGCGGATCGTGCTCTCGCCCGATACGTTTCCGGAACTGGCGAACTACGTGGGGCAGGAGCTGATCGTTACCGACGGAACTACATTGCTGGGGGCCGACGATAAGGCCGGCATAGCAGCTATCGTATCGGCCATGGAATACCTGCTTGCGCATCCGGAGATCGCTCACGGCAAGGTGCGCGTCGGCTTTACACCCGACGAAGAGATCGGGCGGGGGGCAGACCTGTTCGATGTCGACAAGTTCGGTTGCGACTGGGCGTACACGATTGACGGCGGAGAAATCGGCGAGTTAGAGTACGAGAATTTCAACGCCGCGCAGGCTGTGATCACCATCAAAGGGCGGAACGTGCATCCCGGCTATGCCCAAAACAAGATGATTAACGCCGCCCTGCTGGCTACGGAGCTGAGCGCCTCGCTGCCGCCCGAACAGAGGCCGGAGAAAACGAGCGGGTACGAAGGCTTTTTCCATCTCACACGCTTGGAAGCCACGGTCGAGGAGGCTACCTTACATTATATTATTCGCGATCATGACCGGGCTCTTTTCGAGCAGAAGAAAGACTTGCTCCGTACACTCGCGAACGGGATGGAGACGAGGTATCCCGGTTGCGTAACCGTCGAGGTGCGTGACCAGTATTACAATATGCGCGAAATCATCGCGCCGGGAATGGAGGTGATCGAGTACGCGTGCGAGGCGATGCGTGCGGCGGGCGTTACGCCGCGTATCCGTCCGGTGCGGGGCGGTACGGACGGGGCGCGTCTGTCGTTTATGGGGCTGCCCTGCCCGAACTTGTTTGCCGGAGGACTGAATTTTCACGGACGGTACGAATATCTGCCGGTTCGTTCGCTCGAAAAAAGCAAGGAAACGATTATTCAACTATGTCATATAATTACAGATCAAACGAAATAAAAATGAAGACAACACCATTTACCGATTTACACATCGCACTGGGTGCGAAAATGCATGAGTTTGCCGGATATAACATGCCGATCGAATATGCCGGAATTATCGAAGAACATCAGACCGTATGCCAAGGCGTGGGCGTTTTCGACGTTTCGCACATGGGCGAAATCTGGGTCAAAGGGCCGAAAGCGCTCGAACTGCTTCAGAAAGTGACGTCGAACGATGTCGCTTCGCTGCCGGTGGGGAAGGCGCAGTACAGCTATTTCCCCAACGAACAGGGCGGAATCGTCGACGATATCATCGTGTATCATTACGAAGACGAGAAATACCTGCTCGTGGTCAATGCCTCGAACGTGCAGAAAGATTTCGACTGGTGCGTGAAGCACAACACGATGGGCGCCGAGCTTGAAAACGCGTCGGACAATATGGCGCAGCTGGCCGTGCAGGGCCCGAAAGCCGCCGAGGTGATGCAGCGCCTTACGCCGGTCGACCTTTCGTCGATTCCTTACTACGGCTTCGTCACGGGCGAATTTGCCGGATGCCCGAACGTGATCATCTCCAACACCGGCTATACCGGCGCGGGAGGGTTTGAACTGTATTTCTATCCGAACGAAGGACGCAAGATATGGGACGCCCTCTTCGAGGCCGGTAAGCCCGAAGGCATCCGCCCCATCGGACTGGGAGCGCGCGATACGTTGCGTCTGGAGATGGGATTCTGCCTCTACGGAAACGATATCGACGACACGACGTCGCCCATCGCAGCCGGTTTGGGGTGGATCACGAAATTCGTCGACGGCAAAGACTTCGTCAACCGCGCCGCGCTGGAGAAGCAGAAGAAAGAAGGCGTGGCTCGCAAACTTTGCGCTTTTGAACTGTTAGAAAAAGGCGTGCCGCGCAACGGCTACGAAATCGTTTGTCCGCAGGGCGAAGTGATCGGCCGCGTAACGTCAGGTACGATGTCGCCGATGATGAAAATCGGTATCGGGCTCGGCTACGTGGAAGCCGCTCATGCCAAAGTGGGCGAAAACATTTGCATCCGTGTGCGTAACCGCGACCTGAAGGCGCGGATCGTCAAACCGCCGTTCCGCAAATGAAGAAGAACGGAATCCGTTTCGGTGTAGTCGGTACGAATTTCATTACCGACTGGGTGATAGCCGGCGGGCGCGAAGACGAACGGTTCGAACTCTCGGCCGTTTGTTCGCGTTCGCACGAAACGGCGCGGGCTTTTGCCGATAAACACCGTATCCCGCATACGTTCACCTCGCTCGAAGCGATGGCGGCCAGCCCCCTGATCGATGCCGTTTACATTGCCTCGCCCAACGCCCTTCACGCGCAGCAGGCCATCTTGTGCATACGCCACGGCAAACACGTGCTGTGCGAAAAAGCACTGGCCTCGAACGCCGCCGAAGCGCGCGAAATGATCGCCACGGCACGCCGTCAGGGCGTCGTGCTGATGGAGGCGATGAAACCGACGCTCACGCCCGGCTTCCGCGCCATCCGCGAGCAACTGCCGAGGGCCGGAACCCTCAGGCGCTACTTTTCCTGTTACTGCCAGTACTCGTCGCGCTACGACAAACTCAAGGAGGGCATCGTGCTCAACGCCTTTCAGCCCGCACTGAGCAACGGCGCCACGATGGACATCGGGGGCTATACGATTTATCCCATGGTCGTACTCTTCGGCCGACCGAAGACCGTCCATGCCTCGGGCGTCAGACTCTTCAGCGGTGTCGACGGACAGGCTGCCGTTCAATTTTCATACGACGGAGGTCTTGACGCGACCGTCCTCTACGGTAAAATCGCCGACTCGACGCTGCCCACCGAAATTCAGGGTGAAAACGGAACGATTACGGCCGACCGCATCAACATCATCGGCCGCGTGAGCTTTACCCCCCGCAAAGGCGAAACGATCGACCTGCTCGCGCCTCCCACCCATAACGAATACTACTACGAAATAGCCGAATTTATCGACCTGATCCAATCCGGCACCATGGAATCGGCCGTCAACTCGCACGCTCACTCGTTGATCACGATGGAGCTGCTCGACGAAATCCGCCGTCAGCTCGGTGTGCGCTTCCCTGCCGACGAACGTTGACCGGCAATCGCCTTCGCAGGATCCGGTCGCTCCATTGCAAAAGGCGGAAACCGAATATCCGGTATTCAAACAGCTGTTCTTGCCCCGGAAACTGAGTATCCGGTATTCAAACAGCTGTTTTTGCCCCGGAAACTGAGTATCCGGTATTCAAACAACTGTTTTTGCCCCGGAAACTGAGTATCCGGCATTCAAACAGCTGTTTTTGCTCCGGAAACTGAGTATCCGAACGCAAACAACGTGAATCAACGTGGTAAATAAATTAGCACGAGTTCGATGTAAGAAAAAACGACTTTAAAACGATGCTATTGTTCCCGGCGTAGAGAAGAATGATTTTCAGGTTAATATAGCAAAAAGGCCGCCTCGTTACGGATTCGAGACGGCCTTGTTTTAATTTTGTTACGAAATCGATTAAATTGTAGAAACTCTCTTTTCTTTGATGCGCGCTTTCTTTCCGGTAAGTTTCCGCAAATAATACAATTTAGAACGACGAACTTTACCAATTTTGTTAAGTACAATATTTTCAATAAAAGGAGATTCGATCGGAAAAATTCTTTCTACTCCGACATTTTCGGACATTTTCCGAACCGTAAAACGCTTCTTATCACCCTGTCCCGAAATGCGAATTACTACGCCCCGGTACTGCTGAATACGCTCTTTGTTTCCTTCTTTGATTCGATACGAAACCGTGATCGTATCGCCGCTCTTGAACGCGGGATGTTCTTTTTTAGTAGCAAATGCTTCCTCTGCAACTTTAATTAAATCCATTGTTTATAGCTCTTTATATGTTTATAATTCGAACAAAACGCAACATAACGGGTCTCACTCTTTCCCGACAGCGATTACGTAAAGCGGCTGCAAAGATATAAAAAAAACAGATATATACGCATTTTCGAAGTATGTTTTTATGTCTGTTCGAGCCGGAAAAGTCCCTCGTATCATCGCTTGTTGATAAAAAGCAGACAAATTATTGTTGTTTTTTCTCCCCGGGCGTGTATTTTTGCGGGATATAAAAACGTAACGCATGAATAAGATCAATTATACTTTACTGTTTTTTCTGCTTGGGCTGAATATGATGTCGCAAGTAGAGCCTGTCTTGTTTCGGAAAGCAGATAAAGCGAAGATGAACCATTGGGTCGATTCTGTATACCGGACAATGACCGACGATGAACGAATCGGACAATTATTTATGGTCGTAGCCGAGCCGAAGTCGGATGCTGCCAATATGCGGAAGATCGAAAGTTACATCACAAATCAGAAAGTGGGAGGTGTACTTTTTCACAAAGGCAATCCGTTGACACAGGCAGAAGTGACGAATCGGCTGCAAAAAGTTTCACGTATACCGCTGTTTATCGCTCTCGACGGAGAATGGGGTTTATCAATGCGTCTGAGCGAAACTACGCGGTTTCCCCAAAATATGATGCTGGGGGCTATTGAAGACATCCGTCTGATTGAAGCTTACGGTGCCGAAGTCGGACGGCAATGCCGGGAGATGGGCATCCATATCAACTTCGCACCGACCATCGACGTGAACAGCAATACGGACAATCCCGTTATCGGTCTCCGCTCATTCGGTGAAGATCCTGATGCCGTGGCGGAAAAAGGCGTAGCCTATGCGCGCGGACTTGAAAGCACGGGTATCTTCTCCGTAGCGAAACATTTCCCGGGACACGGTGATACGTCGGACGATTCGCATCATACCTTACCGGTCTTACGCCGTTCGATGAAAGAGATGGATCGCATTGAGCTGTCTCCTTTCCGCCATTATATCAAGGCCGGATTTGCAGGTATCATGACGGCTCATCTGTATGTGCCGGCACTCGACAAAAAAGAGAGACGGGCGGCTTCTATGTCGGATGCTGTCGTTACGGATCTCCTACAGAAGAAAGATGGCTTTCAGGGACTTTGTTTTACGGATGCCCTGGCCATGAAAGGTGCCGAACGCAACAAGCAGGAAAGCCCTTCGGTTCTGGCGTTAAAGGCAGGGAACGACATTGCCCTTGCCCCGAACAAACTGACCAAAGAAATAGAAGCCGTAAAAGCAGCGATTATCGATGGAACACTCAGCAAAGATGATATTGCTTCAAAGTGTAAAAAGATCTTGTCGTATAAATACATTGCCGGATTGAACAATTATCGTCCGATTAAAATCGAAGGCCTTTCCGAACGGTTGAACTCCGCCCATGCCACCTGGTTAGCAGCCAAGTTGAACGAAGAAGCGATTACGTTATTAAAGAATGAGTCGGACTACCTGCCTCTGAAGCAACTCGAAAAGAAAAAGATTGCTCTGCTTTCCATCGGCGATGTGTATGACGAAGAATTTCAATCCACACTGGGAAAATATGATGCCATTGATCATTACAGGGTAACTCTTTCGACAAAAGAAGCGGAAATCGAGACCATCGTGCGCGATTTAGAGAAATATGATGTGATCATCTGCGGTGTCTATACGGTACGAATCAACGAACATCCCTCATTAGCAAAACTCGCCGCACGGAAAGACTGGATATATGTTTTCTTTACCCTGCCTTACTTCTGCAAAGAGTATAAAGAGTCTATCAAGCATGCCAGAGCCGTAGTCATGGCGTATGAAGGTACTCCTTTCGCACAGGAATATGCAGCGCAGGCAGTGTTCGGAGGCATCCCGACGAAGGGTAAACTGGCTGTCACCATCCCCGGCTTGTTTTATGCGGGTACAGGTATTTTTACGGAAAAGACGCGTCTGGGGTATCATTTTCCTGAAGAGGTGAGGATGGATGCCGCCCGTCTGGCGGAAATCGATGCCATTGTCAAAGAAGGATTGAGCAAAGAGGCCTATCCGGGATGTCAAGTATTGGTAGCCAAGAATGGGACGATCGTATACGATAAATCGTTCGGATATTATGACTACCAAAGGAAACAGAAAGTAACGAGCCGCTCGGTATATGATCTGGCATCAGTCTCAAAAGCAACCGGTACCCTGCTGGCCGTGATGAAAACTTACGACGACCGGTTGATCACGCTGAACAGCCCTGTCTCCTCCTATATCCCGTCTCTGCGGGAAACCAACAAAGTGCATCTGACGATTGAGGAGTTGCTGTATCATCAGTCCGGCATCGTACCATCCATTCCTTTTTACATGAATGCCATCGATGAAAAAAGTTATACAGGCAAGTTATACAGCCGTACCCAAAACGCTACGCATCCCGTGCGTCTGGATGAACACACGTATGCCCGTAACGATTTCAAGTTCTTCTCTCATCTGATATCGGAGACGAAAAAGCCCGGGTTCACGGCCGAAGCCGCGAAGCATCTCTATGTGCACGATTCGTTCAAGGATATTATCATGCAGGAGATCAAAGAATCGAAACTGGGAGAACGCGGCAAATACAGATACAGTTGCGTGAATTTTATTCTGTTGAAGATGGTTGTTGAGCAGCAAACCGGGCAACCGATGGATAAGTTCTTGCGGACCCATTTCTTCGACCGGTTGGGAGCGCGTACAACGACTTACAATCCGTTGCATAAAATGGACACGATGGTAATTGTTCCGACCGAGAACGACGAATTTATACGTCGGCAGTTGTTGCGTGGTTATGTACATGACGAAGCGGCAGCCTTTCAGGGAGGCGTTTCGGGAAATGCCGGCCTGTTCTCCAATGCGGGCGATCTGGCCAAGCTGCTGCAATTATATTTAAATGGCGGTACGTATGGCGGCGAATCGTATCTTTCAGCCGAGACGTGCAAACTTTTTACGCAAAGCAAAAGTCCGACCTGTCGTCGCGGGCTGGGATTCGATAAACCCGATACCGGCAATCCGGAGGCATCACCTTGTGGAGTATCAGCACCCTCCTCGGTCTACGGACACACCGGATATACCGGGACGGCCTTCTGGGTAGATCCGGACAACCAATTAATCTATATCTTCCTAAGCAATCGTGTTCATCCGACACGTACTAATGGAAAACTGTCGTCGCTGGAAATACGCACACGCATACAGGATGCGATCTACCGCGCAATAAAGAAATAAAAGAAAAAGGGGGCTGTCCGCAAAGTCTTTGACTTGATCGGACAGCCCCCTTTTCTCTACCTGTTGACGCGTTGCTTCTATTCTATTCTTTTACTGTTCTTATTCAGGATGATATGACCAACATATCCTAAAAGAACAAGCACAAGACCTAAAACAAGCATGACATTATTCCCGGCGCTTCCGCTTATTGCAGGGATTGCCAAAACGATCACTCCAATCAGGAGAACAAGAACTCCTAAATACTTTAATGCACTCATGGTTTGATATTTTAATTATTATTACATACCAATTTTAAGCACAAATAAAGGAATAATTCTTCGATTCGAAAAATATTTCGGCAAAAAAATGATGAAATGAATCAAATAACCTTTTATATTTGCCCTTGAAAAAAGACAAACAGATGTTGAGAATACTTTATACTGTTTATTTCTGGTTGATCGCAGCCCCTGTTTTTGTGGTGCATACCATTCTGACGGCCCTGATCGTTACGGTTGGCTGCCTGCTGGGAGGAGAAAAATTCTTTTCGTTCTATCCGGGGATGTTATGGTCGAAGGTAACGTGCTGGCTGGCCCTCTGTCCGGTTAAAGTGCGCGGACGCGAACACCTGCGTAAAGGACAGTCGTATGTATTTGTGGCCAATCATCAGGGAGCATTCGATATTTTTCTGATATACGGTTTTCTGGGAGTACCCATGAAATGGATGATGAAACAAGGGCTGGCTAAAATTCCTTTTGTAGGTTACGCCTGTCGTGCCGCAGGATTTATTTTTGTCGACAATTCATCGCCGAAAGCAGCGCGACGCAGTATCGCTGAAGCAGAACAGAAACTTAAAAACGGTGCATCGCTGGCGGTCTTTCCGGAAGGATCACGGTCAGAAACCGGGAAAGTCGGACGTTTTAAGAAAGGCGCGTTTCAGATAGCGTTAGACCTCCATCTGCCGATTGTTCCCATTACGCTGAACGGTCCTTATCATGTCTTACCAATCGGATCGTGGCGTGTACGGTCTCATCGTATGGAGATGGTAATTCATCCACCAGTCTATGACACGGAGCAACCGATAGATTCAGCCAACCTTCAGCAATTTGCCGATACCACAAAACAAATCATCACATCTGCCCTTTGGGAAGAATTCAGGTAGTTTAGCGGCCGGTCGTGCCTGATAAAATGGAGTGGCCGTCACCTCGTGCTCCGAGGTTCGAACGACCGGAAAAAGGTAAAAAAACGCTACCTTTGCCGCTCGAAAAAAAAAAAATTATGGTTTCAATCGAAGGACTGACCGTCGAATTTGGCGGTTTCACGTTGTTAGACGGCTTGTCGTTTGTCGTCAATCGCAAAGATCGCATTGCTTTAGTGGGAAAAAACGGAGCGGGAAAGTCTACGCTGTTGAAAATTCTGGCCGGCATGCAGCAACCCACACGCGGAACGGTGAGTATCCCGCGCGACACGACAGTGGGCTATTTGCCGCAGCAGATGCAACTCTCCGACACCCGCTCGGTGCGCGAAGAAACAGAGCAGGCCTTCGCGCATATTCATGCGACGGAAACGGAGATTGAACGCATTAACCGGGAGCTGTCGGAGCGAACGGACTATGAGTCGGAAGGATTCCGGAAACTGATCGACCGGATGACGTGGCTCACCGAGCAGTTCCAGATGATGGGCGGTACGAATTACCATGCCGAGCTGGAGCGCACGCTGTTCGGACTGGGCTTTACGCGCGACGACCTCGAGCGCCCGACGGCGGAGTTCAGCGGAGGATGGCGCATGCGTATCGAACTCGCCAAGCTACTCCTGCAACGCCCCGACGTGCTCCTGCTCGACGAACCGACCAACCACCTCGATATAGAGTCCATTCAGTGGCTCGAAACGTTTATGGCCACCTCGGCCAATGCGGTGATCCTCGTCTCGCACGACCGCGCGTTTATCAACAACACCACACACCGCACCCTTGAGATCGAACTCGGACATATTTACGATTACAAGGTGAAGTACGACGAATATGTGGCGCTTCGCCGCGAGCGTCGCGAACAGCAATTGCGCGCTTACGAGAACCAGCAGAAAATGCTGGCCGACACCGAGGCTTTTATCGAACGGTTCCGCTATAAAGCGACGAAGGCCGTGCAGGTACAGTCCCGCATCAAGCAACTCGCCAAGGTGGAACGCATCGAAGTAGACGAGGAAGACCACGCGATGCTTCATCTAAAGTTTCCCCCGGCGCCGCGATCCGGTTCGTACCCGGTGACCGTAGAAAGTCTGAGCAAGCGCTACGGCGATCATCTGGTATTTGCCGACGCCACGTTTACCATTCATCGTGGCGACAAGGTCGCTTTCGTGGGTAAGAACGGCGAGGGAAAATCAACGCTCGTAAAGTGCATCATGGGAGAGATTACCGATTACGGGGGGACGTTGCAGCTCGGGCACAACGTCCGTACGGGATATTTCGCGCAGAATCAGGCACAGTTACTGAACGAGCAGAAGACAGTCTTTGAGACCATCGACGATGTGGCGCAAGGCGATATTCGCACGAAGATACGCGATATACTGGGCGCGTTCATGTTCGGCGGTGAGGCGTCGGACAAGAAGGTAGGCGTGCTTTCCGGCGGAGAGCGCAGCCGGTTGGCCATGATTCGTCTGCTGCTCGAACCGGTCAATCTGCTGATTCTCGACGAGCCGACGAACCACCTCGACATGCGCTCGAAGGATGTGCTTAAAGAAGCGTTGCGCGAGTTTGACGGCACGTTGATCGTCGTCTCGCACGACAGGGAATTTCTGGACGGACTGGTCGATAAAGTCTATGAGTTCGGGAACAAACGCGTGCGTGAGCATCTGGGTGGCATCTATGAATTTCTGGAGCGCCGGAAAATCGAGACGTTGCAGGAGCTGGAACGCAAAGCGCAGACCGTGGCTGCTCCGGCTGTGACGACGAAGCAGCCGGAGAGCGTGAACGCCGGAATGCCCGACGCGAAGCCGCAAGCCGTGCGCTCGTACGAAGAGCAGAAGGAGCGGGCGCGGCGTTTGCGTAAGCTGGAAAAGGCCGTAGCCGATGCCGAACAGGAGATTATGACGTTAGAAGACAAAATCGCCACGCTCGAAGCACGTATGGCCACCCCCGAAGGAGCGGCGGATACTACCCTCTACACCGAGCACGGCCGACTGAAAACGACGCTGTCCGAAGCGATGGACCGCTGGACGGAAGCCTCCGAAGCGCTGTCGGAAGCCTCCGACTCGTAACGCACGCGATCGTTGACCGCCGCGTTACTTCACAATGTAGACAATCTTCGAATACTGGGCCACGCGAAAAGCTCCGAACGGGTTCTGTTTGGGATCCGGTTCGTAGACTACATTTCCGTAAACACGCACGGGAGACGTAAACATCGGACGTCCCCGTTGGGCATCGTCGAGCGAGTTGGCGATAAGCAAATCCATGAATAGCTGGTATTGCTTCGAGACGCGGTAGAGGGTAATCTCCACTTCATCGCCCTTGAGAAATTTGCCGCCGATGTTCGAGCCGGTGAAGGAGCGCGATATTTTGCCGTCGCTGTCAAACTTGTCGTCTACGGCGTAGACACGCGATTTTTTATTATTCTCTTTCATGTATGCCACTTTGATCATAAAGTAGTTGTCGCCGTCGGTTTGGGTCGGGAACGTGAGACGGAGCGCGATTTCATCTTTGAAGAACCCTCCGTCGCTACGCTGAGTGATGTTACTTTCGGTAAGTTCCGGTACTTCACGCATCCGGTCTTCGGAGGTATAGCGTTTTCCCTTGTAATCGATCGTGAGCCGGTAATTCTTGTCCGGTTCGGGTTTGAAATCGCGGCAAACATAATCGCCGTTTCCCTGATCGACGAAAGTGTACGTCTCATTCCCGGAAGCGGAGACGAGTACTGTGGCGCCGGTTGCCGTTTCGGAGGGTTGATTCGTGTAGTAATCGTTCGTATAGGAGAGGTGTATCTTCTGTTCGTTGCCCGGTTTCCCTTTTTCCCAGTCGAGCGCGGCGTCTACTACGAGCTGTTGCTCTTGCGAGTCGAGTTTCAGATCTATCACTTCTTCGCAACCTGTGCAAAGGGCGAGGAGTAAGATAAAAGAAAGGAATGCTTTCATTTTCGTTCAGAATATAAAATTATACGTAATGCTTGGAATGATGCCGAAGATGGATAGTTTCACGGCTTCGTTGCGTCGTGTCTCTTCGTTTTGGCGGAAGAAGATCGAGTTGGCGTTCTTCCGGTTGTAGACGTTGTAGACGCCCAGTACCCATTCGCTCTTCCAGCGTTTGTTCGGCTTGTGATGCGGGGTATAAACGATCGAGAGGTCGAGGCGGTGGTACGTAGGCAATCGGTATTCGTTCCGTTTACTGTAGTTCGGGATCGTCATATCGAAATACCGGTACTTTCCTACGGGGAAGTTGGCGGGCAATCCGCTTTGCAGGCTGAATACCCCGCCAAACGACCATTGCGGCGTAAGGGCATACATAGCGGTGACGGACAGATCGTGCGGTTTATCGTAGGGCGTGCTGTACCAGTCGCCGTAGTTGATACCGATCTCTTCGGGCGTGCGTCCCGGCGTTCTCTGTTCCGATTTGGAGAGGGTATAGCCGATCCATCCGGTCAGCTTGCCTTTATTTTTCCGCAGCAGGATCTCTAATCCGTAGGCGCGACTGTGGGCGGGCAATACAACCCGCTCAATCGCTTCGTTCGCCACAAGATCCGCCCCGTCGATGTATTCGAGACGGTTTTCCACATCCTTATAATAGGTTTCTACTTCGAGGCTGTAGGCGTCGTTCGCCAGATTCGACGCTACCCCGACGGCATACTGGTTGGCCTTTTGCGGAAGCATGAAGCGGTTGCTCGGCGTCCATACATCAAGCGGAGTAGGAGAGGAGGTGTTGGAAATCAGATGCAGGTACTGAGCCGTGCGTGTATAACTGGCTTTGAGGGAATGATTGTCGTTAAAGGCATACGAGAGCGCCAAACGCGGTTCGAGATTGAAGAACGGGTCGATCACTTCGCCTTTGCCGTAATGTTTCTTTCCGGTGGGCGTAGCCATGCGGTAAGTTTGCGTATATTTATTGAAAAGCACCGCCTGATCGTCGGCGTACACGTTGACATCCTGTTCGCCTAAGTGTAGAAAGGAACTGAAGCGCAGTCCGTACGAAACGGTGAACGCTTTCGTCAATGTATGTTCCGCGTCAACGTATATTCCGCTCTCCAATGCGTATTTGTGAGGCAGGAGTTTCTCTCGGATAGCCGAGCCCGGACCGGTGGGGGAGAGTTTACCAGGGTTAAAGGCGTAGTAAAGCCCTTGCAGACCGTACGAAAGGTTGATCTTATCGGATAAATAGTGTTTGAAATCGTATTTCACGTTTACGTTCTTGATACCCGAATCCCACTGAAACTCGACAGGCGCCAACTTGAAGCCGTAATAGTAATCGCTGTAGATAAGCGAGAGGTTGGAAAAGAGCTGTTCGTTGAACAGGTGGTTCCAGCGGAGATTAAAGAGGGTATTTCCGTAGACATTGGTAAGGAAGTCGTTCAGATCAAACATATCGCGCCCGAAGTATCCCGACAGATAAAGTCTGTTACGGTCGTTCAGGCGGTAGCTCAGCTTGGTATTGAGGTCATAGAAGTAAGCAGAGTTTTTGTTGTCCCTCAGTTTCAGGAAGAGATGCGCGTATGAGGCGCGTC
This sequence comes from Tannerella sp., assembly GCF_052170195.1. GTDB lineage: Bacteria > Bacteroidota > Bacteroidia > Bacteroidales > Tannerellaceae > Tannerella. The sequence goes on from NZ_JBQNAZ010000029.1 coordinate 13,240, forward strand.
CTCCTACGAGAAAAGATCCTTTTCCCTTTATCAAGGGGCCTTCGGCCAGCAATCGCGACGAGAGCAGCCCGATACCGCCTGTGGCGCCGAATCGGTTTTGGTTACCTTCCTTCTGATAGATGTCGAGCACGGACGAGATGCGTCCGCCGTAGCGGGCGGGCATACTGCCTTTGTAGAGTTTCATATCGCGGATGGCATCGGCGTTGAAGACGCTGAGGAAGCCGAACAGATGCGAGGCGTTGAAGACGGCCGCTTCGTCGAGGAGGATCAGGTTCTGGTCTGCCGCTCCGCCTCTGACGTTAAAGCCCGACGACGTTTCGCCGGCATTACTTACGCCCGGCAGGTATTGCAGCGTTTTCAGGACATCGACCTCGCCGATCAGTACGGGCAGCTTTTTGACTGTCGGCAGCGGCAGCGAGACAAGGCTCATCTGCGGGCTGCGAATCTCGGCTTTATCGGTCCGATTGGCTACAACCTCGACAGCCGAGAGTTGAATACTTTCGTCCGAGAGCTTGTAGTTTTTACGAATGTTTTTATTCAATTCAATCGTCTCGGTAATCGTTTCATAGCCCAGATAAATTACGGAGACGGTGTAGGTACCCGCGGGCAGGGTGATGGAGAAGAATCCGTATTCGTTTGTGCTCGTTCCCGTTTGGCCGTCACCGATGACGAAATTCACTCCCGGGAGGTTCTCTCCGCTGGCGGCGTCGGAAACGATGCCGCTAAGCGTGTATTTTTGCTCTGCCTGAAGCGTCACGCTCGAAACAGCCAGCAGGATCATAAAGACTATTCTTTTCATTCTTGTCGAAATAAATTTCGGCAAAGGTAAAAAAATCCCGGAGCGTGACTTCCGGGATTTTCCTTTTTAAGCATCGTTTACAAACGGCGCTTCGGCGTTCCCTCCGTTGGCCGCTGTTCACGGTCTGTTCAATCGTCAACCGACGATCGTGGCGCTCACAGGTACACTCCAGGGTCCTGTTTCTCCTCTCTTGTTTACCCATCGCAGCCAGTAGTAAGCCGGCTTCCCGGCATCGGAGCCGTTGAATTTGATCAGATGAGGCGAGGCCGTTTCGGTTCCGATAAATTTCAGATCATCTTCCGACACGGGGGCATCGCCGCCGATTTTGATCCAGATCTGGCATCCATATATGCCATGAGGTTTGGCCCGGCTTGTCGGGGTAGCGCTGTCGACGAACGACACGCGATGTTGTAAACGTACCGAGAAATCAATCTTGGCGATGGGTTGGGTCGTTGGTGCGGCCACCGGCGTCGGAGCCTTGTCGCGCGAAGACAATCCCAGCGATACGCGTTCCGCGTCGCTGATTTTGCTGTTGTTCAAAATATACTCCGCGAAGAAGCTTCGCATCTGCGAGGTATATCGTTCCATCAGGACGTTCTTCTGCTCGACAATGTATGACGAACGCAGCTTCTTATCGGCATAGCTCGGATAAAAAGCGTTCCATTCTTCATGCAACGCCACAATGAGATTAACCGCTTCGCCCGAAATTCCCCACGGTACCTGATTCTCTTTGACTTTTTTGATAGCCTGTTCCTGCCAGTCGTTAAAGGCGGCAACGGCTAGGGGAATATAATTTCTACTCATATCAAAACAATTTTTAAATGAGATATTTATTGAATTGAAAAAAATACAAGATTCGCTTACGGAGTGTTTGTATAAAGCCTTGGAACGTTGTCGTTCGGGAATTTTAACGAAGCTCGCAGTCGCGGAAACAAAAGTTTCCATGGCAGAAACAAAAGTTTCCGCGGCAGAAACAAAAGTTTCCGTGGTAGAAACAAAAGTTTCCGTGGTAGAAACAAAAGTTTCCGTGGCAGAAACAAAAGTTTCCGCGGCAGAAACAAAAGTTTCCATGGCAGAAACAAAAGTTTCCGCGGTAGAAACAAAAGTTTCCGCGGTAGAAACAAAAGTTTTCTTTACCGCGATGTAACATTATATTTCCCTTCCGAAAGGCTCAGACTCCGATAGCAAAGAGCGCTTGTTGCCGGTCTTTTGTGCCGGCGGGTACGGCAAGTATGGAGAAAACGGACGATTTTGTCAGCATACGCGTGCTATCCTTGCCAGCCCCGTACCGTAAGCGGCAAGGACGGATGAAATCCATTTTAGTCCGTCGTATAAGAGAAGGTCGCGTATCATCGTTCTATCGGTTTAAAATATGAACGCTTCAAATATAAACATAAAAACCGGAAAATGCAAGCGAAAGCGAAAAAAATGCAGGTGGAGGCAAAAAAAACCGGAGAGCATCGTAACGCTCTCCGGTCGAGAAGGGGGATTGGTTCTTTATTTCAGATAATCGGTAATGGCGCGAGGCAGGTAGAACGTCTCGTTCTTATCGACGTAGACGATCACCGTCTGCAACCGTACTTCTTCTTTTCCTTTCTTTCCCAGTTTCACGATGTTCGTGTAAGGCGTGATGGTGAGTTGTTTTTTCTTGTTTTTCACCACCAGCGTGGGGTTATCTTTTTCGGTAGCCGGAGGTACTACGGTATATGTATAGCCTTTCAGCACTTCGGTATGCGGCGCGAAGTTGGCATCGGTCAGCTCGTCGAGTTTGCCCGTCAGCCCTACGGCAGCAGTCATGTAATGGTTCAGTTCGATGTTGGTGTACATTCCCATGGGGAGCGTACCTGCCGGATGATAAGCGACTAAAAGAACATCTTCGCCCGTATGTCCGTTGGTTGTAAAGCCGAAGCAGGTCTTCGAGGTGATCAGCTTGGCGACGAACCCGTTCAGCGAGCCACTGTAGAGCGACGCGAGCGCTTCTTTTTCGTTGCGTTCGTTTTCGGGAATCGGACTGTTCTTGTAACCCTTGCAATGGTAGAGCGTTTGCAATTCTTCGTCGGTCAGTTCAAAGCCGGCATACTGGCGGAAGATATCCTGCACGGCCGAAGACGGTTCTTCGTTGAGTTTTTTGGCAAATCCGTCGGCCGAGAGTTTGATTTGCGTAACGGTTCCGAACAGCTGGTCTTTCGTGAGCTTGTCATAGCCTTTGCAGTCGCGGCGTCCGAGGCTGAACCCGCTGTTTCCGTGATCCGATACCATCACAACGAGCGTATTGCCGTCGCGACGCGCGAAATCGAGTGCAACGCGGCACGCCTTGTCGAAAGCCAGATAATCGGTCAGCATGCCCACCGGATCGTTGCCGTGCGCCGCCCAGTCTACTTTACTTCCTTCTACCATCAGGAAGAAGCCTTTTTCGTTCTTCGAGAGTTTGTCTAATGCTTTTTTTGTCATCTCTTCGATGGAGGGTTGTTGCGCCGGGTCGCGGTCGATGTCGTACGCCATATCGCGGTCGCCGAACAGCGCCCACATCTTGTTCGAGTTGTCGCCGCGCATTCCTTCGAGGTTATTGCGGTATACGTTGTATCCGTTTGCTTTGAGGTAAGCTTCGCCGGCTTCGTCGAGCAACGAAACGCCTCCGCCAATCACCACGTCGATATCGTTATGCACCATCTGCGGAGCGATCCACTCATAGCGTTTGCGGCTGTAGCTGTGTGCCGAGCAGTCGGCCGGCGTCGCGTGCGGAAATTCGCAGGTGAATACTAACCCCGTAGCCTTGTTCTGCACGAGCCTCATGGCTTCCAGCAGCGTGGTCATCGGCTGGTAAGCGCGCTTCGGGTCCATCGGATAAATGTCGTTTCCCTCATCGTGAGGTGGATAGGTAGCCACAAAACCCGTACGACTGGGGTAACCGGTCATATAGCACGAGGTTGTCGGCGCCGAGTCGCCGATCGGAGCGTTCGACGAGTGGGTGCGCACCGTACCGCAAATGTACGGGTCGATAGCCAGCTTGGGCATGTCGGGGTTCGTGTACCACTGATACCAGCGGGCGGTCGAGATCGTAGCCAGCGACGTTCCGTCAGGAATCAAAACAATCAGGTTCTTAACCGGTTTAACCTGCTCCGGTTCCATTGCTCGGGCTTGCCATGCGAGGCATGCCAGCAAGACTAAAAATACTGTTTTTTTCATCATGTTAAAGAAATTATTTGTTCCTCAAATCGAGTCAGTTTTTCGAGCCCTTCCGTCGTAACGCGGAAGCTGTTTTCAATGCCTACGGCGCCCGATCCTTCGATCACGAACTTCGGTTCTAAGGCGAAGACCATGTCGGGCTCCAGCACTTCTTTCGAGCGCGGCGTCAGCACGGGCGGTTCGTTGATTTCGAGTCCGATGCCGTGACCGACGAACTTGGCCTGTTGGCGCGTGCCCATGAAACAGTCGGCCAGTCCGGCTTTCTCTGCCATCGAGCGGGCCAGCTCATACAGCTCGGCGCAGGCCGTTCCGGCCCGGGCGGTCGCCTCTACGGCCGCCTGTATGTCGAGCGCCGTCTGATGGGCGCGATATGCCTTGTCGGGTAGTCGGCCGACGGCAAACACGCGCGTCATATCCGTCTGGTAGGGCGTATAGTTTCCGGCCATGTCGACCAGAATGGCTGTGCCGTCGATCAGCGGCGTACCGTTGGCGCCGATGGGGCAAACAGCCGTCTGTCCCGCTCCGCCAAGTGCGAAATCGAACGGCGAAGAGGCGGCGGCATTCTCTCCGGCCAGCACGCTTCCCATAAAAATGCTCATATTCGGGCCGTAAGCGCGGAACAGTCCGATGGAGCCGTTGAGCCGCATCCGGCGTTCAATCTCGGCTTGCAGTTCCAGATCGGTCATTCCCGCGCGGAAACAGGAGGGAATTTCGGCGTACGTAGCCGCGTGTCGCTCGGCCGAGCAGCGCATCTGCTCCAGCTCCCACGCCGTCTTCACCATCCTTACGGCGCGCATCAGGGTCGACGCGTTGCCTGTTTCGGCAGGAGAGAAGAGCGTTGCCAAACGCGTATAGTCGTTGTAGGAGAGACTGTCGGCTTCGAGCATCAGCCTTTGCGGGAGCGGACGTCCCTGCGCTTTGAAATAAGCGGTAAGATCATCAGGCCGGCGGATAAACGTGACCTGCTCGCCGGTAAAATCGATCGGACGCCTTACGAAACATTGCGCTTCCCCGTCGGCCGATAAAAAGAAATAGCCGTTGAAGACGCGCCCGGTCATGTAATAGATGTTTACGTCCGAAGCCAGTAAGATACCATCCATTCCCGCCCGAACGAGCGCGTCTCGTACCTTCTTTCGCCTGATCAAAAGATCGTCGGCTAATGTGCTTCCTGTCATTATTGCTTGGTTTTAGAAATCATCGGCCGCAAAGGTATAAATTTTTTTTGTGCTGTTTTATGAATGCCATGTTTTCCTTTTGTCTGCCGAGACGAAAAAAAAACAGGAATCAAACAGATAAAAAAATAACAAATTTCTTTATAGGATTTTGAAAAGGTTTGTATCTTTGCGGAAATTCTGATTAGAGAGAATTATATACATAATATTATAGTATCAACTTAAAAAAATTATTTCATTATGTCACAAGAAAACTTTACCGCAGATCCGCAGGATGTACAAGCTAACAAAGTGATGGCTATTCTTGCTTATTTTGGAATTTTCGTTCTGATTCCGTTGTTTGCCGCTAAGGAATCGCCTTTCGCACGTTTTCATGCCAATCAGGGACTTATTCTTCTTATCGCAGGGTTCGTGATTTGGTTGGTATCCATGGTGCTGACATTCGTGTCTCCCTTTTTCGGCATTATCAGTTTCTTGAACATTGTAATCCTTGTTTTTGCCATTATCGGGATTATCAACGCCGCTAAAGGAGAGATGAAAGAACTTCCGTTGGTCGGTAAATTCAGAATTATTAAGTAAGCATATTTTATCACTAACAAAAAAAGGGCTGCCTCGGAAATAGAAATCTCCGTGGCAGCCTTTTTGCGTTATATAACGCCCCTTCGGGGCTTTTACAGCATTCAGCCATCTGCATTCCCCCTCTTTGAAGGGATAACATTCCCCTTCGCTTCCGCTCTTCCCCCTTTTGAAGGGGGGGAGGGGGGATGTTCCTCTGGGTTCGGGATACCGTTTTTTTTGTCATTCAGAGCGAAGCGAAGAATCTCTCTTTTTCAGGGGCGGGATTCCTCACTGTGTTCGGAATGACAAAGGGTGCTATTTGCTTTGATTCGCGCCATTTGCGAAATTTGCGTTCGGATACCGTGTACCCGGCATAACCATTAACCATTGACAATTAACCATTGAATTACGTTGATTCGCGCCATTTGCGAAATTTGCGTTCGGACAAACCCAACACCACACAAAAAAGGGCGAACACAGAGGTTCGCCCCTACACGGCATACCGCACGCTGTTTGCCGATGGCTGACCGCACTGCATTCCCCCCCTTTGAAGGGATAACATCCCCCCTTCGCTTCCGCTCTTCTCCCCTTTGAAGGGGGGGAGGGGGGGATGTTCCTCTGCGTTCGTACGGCAGGCAGCCTTTAAAGAAAATATATTTTAGAAGATACTCCATAAGCAAATAACAATTCAAATCACTACCTTTGCGCCGAATTTCAACAAGCAGTCAAGTAACGGAATGGAAACATTAAAACACGAGTGCGGCGTAGCAATGATACGGCTGCTCAAGCCGCTCGAGTACTATCACCGCAAATACGGCACATGGATGTATGCGCTCAACAAACTCTATCTCCTCATGGAGAAACAACATAACCGCGGACAGGATGGAGCGGGGCTCGCCTGTGTCAAGTTCGAGGCTGCTCCCGGCGAAGAATACATGTTTCGCGAACGGGCGGTAGGCACCGACGCGATCACCGAGATTTTCGACACGGTGTATAGCCATTACAAGGAAATACCTGCCGAGCGACTCAGCGATCCGCAGTTCGCGCAGGCTAACCTGCCTTTTGCCGCCGAGCTGTATATGGGACACCTCCGATACAGCACGACGGGCAAGTCGGGGCTTTCGTACATTCACCCGTTTCTGCGTCGCAACAACTGGCGCGCGCGTAACCTCGCCCTGTGCGGGAACTTCAACATGACGAACGTGCACTCCATCTTCAAAGAAATCACCGCTACCGGTCAGCACCCCCGGCAATACGCCGACACGTACTTTATCCTTGAGCAACTCGGCCACCTGCTCGACCGCGAAGCCGAGCGTCTCTTTCGCAAATATGAGGCGGAAGGTATGCAGGGAAGGGAAATCACCTGCGCCATCGAAGAAAATATTGACCTGACCCATGTGATCGGGAAAGCCGCTTCGACATGGGACGGCGGCTACGTGATCTGCGGCGTGACCGGAAGCGGCGAATCGTTTACCGTTCGCGATCCGTGGGGCATCCGTACCGCCTTCTACTATGCCGACGACGAGATCATCGTCACCGCCTCAGAGCGTCCCGTCATACAGACCGTGATGAATGTACAGGCCGACGACGTCAAAGAACTGCAACGCGGCGAAGCGCTGATGGTAAACCGCAAAGGCGAGATGCGGACTGTGCAGCTCCTCGAGCGAAAGCCGTTGAGCGCATGCTCGTTCGAGCGTATCTACTTCTCGCGCGGCAGCGACAGGGATATCTACCGCGAGCGCAAACGGCTGGGCGAAAACCTCGTCGACTCCATCCTCAAAAAGGTGGACTACGACATCGAACATACGGTCTTTTCCTACATCCCCAACACGGCCGAGATGGCTTACTACGGCATGATGGAAGGATTGCAAAAACACCTCGACCGGCTCATCTCCGAACAACTTTCCGGAAGAGGCGCTTCACTGAGCGAGGAAGAAATACGGAGAATCTTCGCGCAACGCATCCGCAGCGAGAAGGTGATCCTCAAAGACATCAAACTGCGCACCTTCATCGCCGAGGGAAATACTCGCAACGATCTGGCCGCACACGTTTACGACATTACCTACGGCAGCATCACGCCTCACGTCGATAACCTCGTGATCATCGACGACAGCATCGTGCGCGGAACGACCCTCAAGCAGAGCATCGTCAGCATCCTCGACCGCCTGCACCCCAAAAAGATCGTTGTCGTTTCCTCTTCGCCGCAGATCCGATACCCCGATTACTACGGCATCGACATGTCGAGCATGGGCGAGTTCATCGCTTTCCGCATGGCTATCGAGCTGCTCATCAGCCGGGGCATGGAACACGTCATCATCGACACGTACAACAAGGCTAAACAGCAGCAGGGGCAACCGGAAGACTCGATCGTCAACTGTGTGAAAGATATATATGCTCCTTTTACCGACGAAGAGATTTCGGATAAGATGGCACAGATGCTCAGCGGGGAGGATATCCATGCCGATATCGAAATCGTTTTCCAGACCCTCGACGGACTGCACGAAGCATGTCCCGATCACCCGGGCGACTGGTATTTTTCGGGCGACTACCCGACGCCGGGTGGCACACGACTCGTTAATCAGGCCTTTATCCACTACGTAGAGCAGAGCTATCTGAAACGCGGCCGAAGGATCATTTGACAGCTATATATATAATGTATAGGGACGGGAGGCTTTCGCAATGATGACGCGTACTCGTATAACCGAAACGCGGCATCCCCTTTTCTGTCGCGCGTGGGAATTGTACGAAAGCGCTTTTCCGGCCGACGAGCGGCGGACGCTGCACCCGCAAAGTAAGGTGATGGAACGTGCGGCCTATCATTTCGAGGTCGTCACCGACAACGACGCCTTTGTCGGACTGTTGCTGTGGTGGCATTTCGACAACGTGCGCTACGTCGAGCATCTGGCCACGTTACCCGGATTGCGGGGGAAAGGATACGGAAAACAGGTACTCGAAACGTTCGTCGCCGAGTCCGACGTTCCCGTATGGCTCGAAGTAGAACCTCCGACCGACGAGATGAAACGCCGGCGCGTCGGTTTCTACCAAAGGGTGGGGTTTGCGCTGAACACCCATCATTACATGCAGCCGCCCTATACCGAAGGAGGCAGCCCCGTCCCTCTGCTGCTTATGACGCATCCCATTACCGTGACAGAGGCGGCTGTCCGAGACTTCTGCCGCACGTATCATCCCGTACTGACGGATTATACATAAAGAAGAGAGGCCGTCTTTGTGGCGGCCTCTCCCGCGTTTATACGAGGAATTCCGATTATGTGCGAAACGTTGCCCCCGTTTCGTGCGGGCAATACGTCATTGCCTCGCCTGATGAAGGGTGTTCGTCAGATCGTTTGCTCCACGTGCCAGACAAAGGCGCGTAAGCCTAACTGAGGCGAGCGGGCGTCGATAGCCCTCAGCGCTTCAAGCAGCGGAGCGACCCTGTCGTCGTCGACCACCGAGAGGATAGCCGAATTCATGGCCGGCCACGCGTGCGATCCCAAGTGCGGCTCACCCTTGTCCGATCCTCGCCCCTGTACTTGTTCGATGCGTGTATACCCCCGGCAGTTGAGGTGGTTGAGTACGGCCATGATCTGCTCGAAATGCGCCTGATCGAATGTTATCAATACCGATTTCATACGTTATCTTGTTTGCTTGGTTTTAATAATCCGGTCTTTTTGCTCCTGATAGTATGCGTCTAACTCACGTGATTTGCGTAATTTGCGCCGTTGGCGTTTTATTCCCACACCGGCAAACGAGCAGTAAAGCACGGGCACGAGCAACAGCGTAAGCAAGGTAGAGACCGTCAGCCCGCCGATTACGGCGACCCCCATCGGGCGCCACATCTCGGAGCCTTGTCCGGAGCCGATGGCCATCGGAAGCATCCCGAGAATCGTCGTCATGGTCGTCATCAGTACGGGGCGCAAGCGGCTTTTCCCCGAAGTGATCACTGAGGTAATGACCGACAATCCGCGCTCGCGGCACAGGATAATGTAATCGATGAGCACGATCCCGTTCTTCACCACGATCCCGATCAGCATAATCGCTCCCAGGAGGCTCATCACGCTCAGCGTGGTACGCGTCAGGAATAAGGCCATCAGTACGCCGCTCACCGCGAAAGGTACGGAAAACATGATGATGAACGGGTAGGTGAGTGATTCGAATTGCGCCGCCATTACGATAAACACAAGTAGAATGATTATCACAGCCAGAATTCCGAGATCGGTAAACGCTTCCGCCTGTTCTTCGAACGTGCCGGCCGCCTGCACTTTAATGTTGGGCGGAATCTCCATGCCATTGATGATCTTTTTCCCTTCAGCTACCACGGTACCGAGTGCCGCTCCGGAAGGGATGGCCGAGACGGTGACGATACGCTCGCGGTCTTTGCGTTCGATGGCCGGCGGTGCAAAACGTTCAACCACCGTGCCGACATCGCGAACGCGTACGGCGTGCCCCTGATTATTATAGAGAAGAATGTTCTCAATGTCGTCCAGATTGGTGCGGAATTCGGGAGCGTAGCGTACCACGATGTTGGATTCATCGCCGTCTTCGCGGTAACGCGAAGCGATGGAGCCGTAGATGCGGTTACGCAGGATGGTACCGGCTGTGGAGAGGTTGAGTCCGTGCATGGCCAACTTTTCGCGGTCAAAATCTACCTGATATTCGGGTAAGTAGTCCCCGCGGCTGATGTTAACTTCGGACACTCCGTTTACCTTGAGCAGTTTTTCTTTCAGCTCCGCGGCGATGCGGTCGGTCGTAGCCAGATCGTAGCCGTAAATCTCGAAGTCGGCCGTCGACTGTCCGCCCATACCTCCATTTTGACCGCCGGGAACGATGCTTATTTTCGTAAATTCGGGATAGGCCTTCAGGTCTTCACGCATGTCGTCAGCGATTTCAGCCATCGACCGCTCACGGTTTTCGGCATTCGACAAGCTGATACTGAACGAAAGAATATGCGATCCGTTATCTCGCATCGAAGCGAACGTATTGTCCGAGTCGGCCTGCCCCACGGAATAGCTGCATACCTGTATCTCGGGGTATTTCTTTCGCCATTCTTCCGACAGTTTCGCTCCCAGCTCGCGGGCTACCTCTTTACGCGTGCCTACGGGCAACTCGAACGAGGTAGTGATGTAGCCGTTGTCCTGCATCGGGAAAAACTCCGAATGAATTTGCCCCGCGAAGATCATACTGAGCGCGAAAAAAGCGACGCACGACAGAACCATCGTTTTACGGTGACGTACCGCCCATCCCAGCATCCGGGCATACTGCACATCGAGCTTATCGAGTACCCGCTGTATGGGATGATAAAGCGTACGGAACAGTTTCGACGGTTTCTTTTGCAGACGTAATAACCGCGAGCAGAGCATCGGTGTGAGCGTTAACGCCGCTACGGTCGATATGACCATGATCGTACACATCATCCAACCCAGCTGTTTGAATAATACCCCGGTCATACCCGTGACCATTGTCAATGGGAAGAATACGGCGATCATTGTGAGCGTAGAAGCAATGACGGAGATGGCTACCTCGTTCGTTCCGTGAACAGCCGCCTGATTGGGCGCCGAGCCTCGCTCAATATGCGTCGTGACGTTTTCGAGCACCACGATGGCGTCGTCTACCACCATTCCGATGGCGATGGAGAGCGACGAAAGCGAGATGATGTTGATCGAGTTACCGGTAATGGCGAGATAGACAAACGACGCGATCAACGAGAACGGAATGGCTACGGAGATGATCAGCGTCGCGCGCCAGCGTCCTAAGAACAGAAAGATGACGAGCACCACGAAGAGCAGTGCGAATAATACCGTTTCCGTAAGGCTTTGGATTGTCTGGAGAATGTTTTCGGACGAGTCCCAGATGATGCCTAACTTTACATCCGAAGGCAAGTTCTTTTGCAGTTCGGGTAGCTTCTCCAATATCTTACGGGCAATGTCGACGGTGTTGGCGCCGGACTGCTTCTGCACAATAATCATTCCTCCGCGTTTGTCGTTGGCGAACGATTCCTGTGCGCGCTCCTCTACCGTGTCGATAACTCGTGCCACATCGCGCAAGTAAACATTGGCGCCATTGCGCGATCCGACTACAATATTTTCTATCTGGCTGGCATCTTTAAACTCGCCCTCGACACGCAACGCATACGTTTCGTTTCCGATATCGAAGCTTCCTCCCGGTATGCTTCGGTTTTCTGCTCCGATGGCTGCGCTGATCGTCTCAATGGTCAGATGATAGGCTTCTAACTTGTTCGGATCACAATAGACTTGTATCTCACGCTTGGGTGCACCCGAAACAGACACTGTACCCACGCCCGGGATACGCGCCAGCGGATTGGAAAGACCGTCGTCAAGGATTTTGTGAAGCGCCGGCTGGCTCTCCTCGGCTTGTACCGACAGGATAAGAATCGGGATCATGTCCGAACTGAACTTGAAGATCACCGGCGTTTCCACGTTGTCGGGCAGGCTTGAACTGATCATGTCAAGTTTGTCACGCACGTCGTTCGTCAGTTCGTTAATATCGTGACCGTATTCGAACTGCATTTGGATAAGCGACATATTCTCCGACGATCGGGAGGTGATATGCTTCAGGTTTCCAATCGTATTCAGAACACTTTCCAGCGGACGCGAGACGTTATTTTCAATATCCGACGCACTGGCGCCGGGATAAGCCGTCATCACCATGATCGTGTTCGTCTCAATGTCGGGGTACAGATCGACCGGCAATCGCGACAGGGAGAATAATCCGAAAATCACGATCGCTATAAAGCAAAGAAAAGTCATTATCGGCCTTTTGACCGCTCCTTCGTATAGACTCATAATAATTGTTTTTTGGGGTGCCGACCGGAGGATGTCTTTTCCTGCGCCGGCGTATTAATTAATCGTTTACTGCACGACCTCCACCCGGACGCTGTCTTTGATGGACGACTGATATTGTCCGCTGATCACGACGCGGGCATCATGGTCGATACCTGATACTATTTCATATTCGTCGTTCATGCGTCGTCCGAGTTGAACGACCCGTCGGTAAACGACGCCGTCTTGATAGACATAGACGTACCTCTCGCCCGAACCGGCTTGTTTGATGATCGCCTTGTCGGGGATAATGACATGATCGGCCGTGCCGAAGTTAAGCGTTACGCGGGCAAACATTCCGGGACGCACGCGCATGTCGCGGTTGTCGAGCCGTATTTCAACGACAAACGTGCGAGTGGTCGGGTCGATGGTCGGATAGAGCAGATTTACTTTTCCTTCAAACTCTTCTTCTCCGTACACATCGAATTTCACGCTGACAGTCGAGTTTTTGGCTATCCGTGTGAAATAACTCTCCGAAACGTTGATCAGAAGTTTGACGGGCATGATCTGCTCGACGGTCACCACCGGCGTTCCTCCGCCATACATGTCGCCACTGTCGTAATTGCGAGCCGTTACCACGCCGCTGATCGGACTTACGAGTGCCGTATTTTCGAGCATATTCTTGTATGACGTTTGACGCATCTCCAATGTCATTTTCGAGGCTTCCCACTCCGATTTGGAGACGCCGCCGATTTTATACAATTCGTCGATGCGCGTGAATTCCGTCGCCTGATTATCTAATTGCAGTTTCAATTGCTTCAGACCGGAAGCATCCATCTGTACCAGCTTCTGCCCTTTGCCGACGCGGTCGCCCACTTCGACGTATATTTTCTCGATGCGCACAGGCGAAGAAGGGGCGATATGGTTGGTTGCGTATGCCTGTACCGTTGCCGTATATTCCTGAACCTGATCGACCGGCCGTGTCGTAACCGAAGCGAGTTTCACTTTCGGCTTTTCGTCTTTTATCTCCTGTGTTTTGCTGCCTCCGGAGCAGGCGCTCAGCAGTCCTGTAAGGCAAAGGGCTGCTAATTGGTATCTCTTTCTCATTGATATCTTCTTTTTCATTGACATCTATCGTTTTATATTTTTACTTGATTTCTGTTTCTTTTCCCAATATCAGGTCGAGGTCTGTTTTAGCTACCAGATAGTTGTAGATCGACTGCGTGTAGGTCAACTGCGATTGCATCAGCGCCACTTCCGAATCGTTCAATTCAAGGATCGTGCCTTTACCTACATCGTATCGCTTCTGAGCGATACTGCGGCCTTTCATCGCCTGATTCACATTTTCCTTGTTTGAGGCGAGCTGCTCGACCGACTGCTGCATGTTGTTCAGATAGCTTTTAGCCTGCATATTCAGGTTTCTGCGAAGATTCGTCCGGTTCCAGTTCATCTGATTCAGTTGAATCTTTGTCTGTTTCATTTTGTAGAGCCGCCGACCGCCGGTATAGAGTGGAACGGATACAGTGATTCCGACGGAGCTGTAGGGATTCCATCGGTAATTACGGAACCTGAAATCTTCGTTCATTGCCGTCCATTGATAGATGGCCGAGAGCGACACGTTCGGCAGGAAAGCAGCTTTGTCCATCTCGCAGGTTTTTTTCAGCATCTCGGTTTGCAAATCCATTTGTTTGAGCGAAGAATTGAAGGCCAACTGTGCGGTATCGATATGCATATAGTCGGCATACAGATCCACTTCGTAATCCGATAGTTTGCCCAATACGACGATGTTGGAACCCGCATCGACCCCCATCAATACCTTTAACTGGAGATTAGTCAATGTTACGGCATTCCGTGCTTGAATAAGGTTAGGATTGAGGTTGCGTACCTGTACCTCGGCACGTATCTTGTCGTATTCGGACACGAGTCCCTGCCTGAACTTATTGGTCACATTCTCCAGATTATCCTGTGCCTGCTTGTAACTTTGTTTTAATACTTCATACGAATCTTGCGCCAGCAGGAGCTGGAAGTAAGCTTTCGATACTTGATTTACCATGTCCAACTTAGAGGCTCGTGCTTTTTCGGCGGCCAACTCCACATCAATGGCCGAAAGTTGAATGGATTTATACAGGGTAGGGGCGAACACGGGCAGCGAAAGGTTAAATCCACCGGACCAGTTGTTGCTCAATCCTACTTCAATACCTTCGTTCGATCTTCCACCACTGCCGCCTTTGGGAAGTTGCGGCATATCCATGCCTAATTTCTCGTAGAGAGGTTTTGTTAGCCCGACGATCGGTTCCAGCAGCATGGCAGCGAATCCTCCGCCATCGTCATCGCCTCCGCCCATATACATTACCTGCTTCTTAAGAGTGCGCGTATAGCCTGCCGATCCGGACAGCTGAGGAAATAACTGCGCAATCATCTCCTTGCGAGCATATTGTTTCTTTTCGATCTCCTGTCCGGCAACCCTGACCGTAGGATTTTCGGCCAGTGCGATTTCTATCGCTTGCTCGAGCTTGATCTTCAGGGTATCGGTATGCTGCTGTGAAAAACTGTTCTGTGCGTTTGCCGGAAATCCCAATCCTCCGATCCACAACCACAGAAGAATATATTTCATATTTCTTATCATCATATTTCGTGTTTAATAATAACGATTGATCCTATAAATATAAGGTGCAAAAGTAGTGGGTCTGTTATGGATGGAAAAGGGATAATCTGTTAGAAAATTAGTCAATATCGAATATTTGGAAAGCGAATGACGGAAAAGTGGAAAAAATATGGGTGAAAAAAGAAAATATGGAAAAAAAGTAGTATCTTCGCTTCCGTTTACTAAAAAAAGAGCGGATGCCTCGTATCTTTGAAGATACCGTAAGAAGGTTGGGGAACATTGTCGTTTCGTCCGATGTTTTCCAAAATGATATTCTGGTCATGCATTATGATCACGATTATGCCACTCGCAATGATCGGGCGGGGCGAATTTACCAGCACTATCTGAGAGCTCCTTCACGCATGAATGCGTTGCTTTTTATCGGGGTTACAAGCGGTAGCATGGAGCTACAGGTCGATTATGTGAATTACAGCATATCGGATTACGGGCTCATGGTTATACTCCCGACACATATTACGCAAATGAAACGCATCAGCCCAGATCTGAAAGTATGGCTTCTGATGATTTCGACGTCGTATTTGGATACACTCTCACAATCGAAAGAAAAACATCCGTCGACGTTGATTTCGTATATGCAGCTAAAAAAACATCCGCTGAAACAGTTCGATTCTGAAAGATTTCAGCAGATTGGAAAGAGTTTGGACTTTCTTTGTGAGAAAATCAGACAACCTGCGCACTTTTTCTATCAAGGCTTGGTCAATATGGCATTACATCTGTTCCTGATGGATTTGGGAGACATTTATCTGGATAAACAAAAAACGTTGCATCCCCCCACATTGAGCCGCAAAGAAGAACTGTTTGCCGATTTTTTGGATTTGCTCTCCACGCATTGTAAGGAACAACATGAGGTTTCGTTTTATGCGAATAAACTTTGTATCACTTCACAGTATCTTTCGTTAGTGTTGAAGGAGCAGAGCGGCAAGTCGGCCAGCCGGTGGATTCAAGATGCCTTGATGCTCGAGGCGAAAATCTTGCTTAAAGCACCCCGGGCAAGTGTACAGCAAGTGGCGGACGAACTGTATTTTCCTGATCAGTCTACCTTTGGAAAATTTTTCAAAAAACATGAGGGGCTTTCGCCCATCGCTTTTCGCAGACAGGGAGTCCCTCTTTTTAAGGATAAAATCTAAAAGGCTCTGTACATAACGGGTGAACGGCTTCGCTTCCTGCGGAATGCAAACTCGGTCATATACGTTTGCATGCTTGCTCCCTCACCTTCATTCTTAGCGCCTTGCATTTCACCTATGCTTACATATCTAAAGAGGGTGTGCCCAAACATTGCGTTTTGACACACCTTCTTACACAGATTTACTCTCTTTGTTTTTTAAAGATCAAAGAAAAAGAAAGCGACTGCTGCCCATTCTTTTTTTACTCCCGAAGCCCGGCCGATGCTTGAATTGTTCTTGTTGCGCACCGTACCGTCAGACTCGATCTTACCGATCTGTGCGTTGTTTCCGTCACGTACTGTGCCGTCGGACTCGACCTTCCCGACCTTTGAGTTGCTGGCATTACGAATCGTCCCATCCGATTCAATTTTACCGATTTGTGCATTGTTACGGTCGCGGATGGTCCCGTTCGATTCGATCTTACCCACCTGCGAATTGCTTTTGTTGCGAATCACGCCGTCGGAGCTGATGCTGCCAATCTGCTGATTACTGTTTCCGCGCAACGTCTGCGCACTGGTTTGTTGCGGCATTGCAATCCATGCCATCAGGCACGCCGCAAGGATGTACATCATTTTTTTCATGTCTTTTTACTTTTACATTGAAGATATTCATTACTCTGCTAAATTGTTTGATGCTCGTTTATCCGTCTCTTTTTTATGTTAATGAGCACGTAAACAAATCACCAATATTCAACGATGCAAAGTTACACAGAGGAAGAGATGCAGGCAATAAGTAAATTACTCAATTTTGTGTGAGTAATTTACTCATTTTTTACCATCATCAGTTGTCTGAAATAATACTTCTTTTGAAATTAATCATCTGATATATTGGACTTAACCAGCTCGTTCAATGATCAGTAAATTGCCACTTTAAGGTGTTGGAGGACGAGAATAAAACTTTTTGTTTAGGTATATAAGTATAAAAAGACTGCCTCATAGCCCAATGTGGGTGAGGCAGCTTTTTCCTTTTCCAAATATTTACCGGAATGTTTTATTGTTCTTTAAATAGTTGTCTTTTTTATTTGGCCACCCGTTCAAGCCATTTGACCATAGAGAACATTGCAACCATCGACAGTAAACAGACTAAGACAAAAACACTCCATGTCAGAGAGATTGATATTCTTTCATACATCATAGCACCAAAGAAAAGAGAGAAATTACCTATAGCGGTTGCTCCTAACCAACATCCTTGCATTAATCCTTGTAAATGAACTGGGGAAACCTTTGATACGAAGGATAGTCCGAGTGGGGAAATAAATAATTCTGCCACTGTTAAAATGAAATATGTGGCAAAAAGCAACCATGGTGTTACACGTTGTGCATCAGAAAGTGTTCCTTGTTCTTGTACTTCTTTAAGTGTTGGTAATCCTATAGATCCTACGACCATGAGTAGAAATGCAACGGCTGCAATACCCATACCAATACCGATTTTCTTCGGGGTAGACGGTTCTTTTCCTCTTTTTGCAAGCATCGAAAAGAATGCTATAATAATAGGTGTTAAGAATACGACAACGAAAGGATTAATTGATTGGAAAATTTCTACTGAAAGTTGTAAACTTCCAATCTTAAGGTATGTATAGTCTTTTGCAAATAATGTAAGAGTCAAACCATTTTGATGGAACGAGAACCAGAAGAAAATTACAACACCAAACACAGCAAAGAGAGCCAAAATTCGTTGTTTAATTTCTTTCGCATCTTGCTTAATTTCTTCTTTGGAAATAGTATGTGCCGTATCTGTTTTTACTTTTGGGACAGGACTGGGGAACGTTCGTTTATAGAAGAGGAAGATTACGAGCGAAACTAACATTGCGAATACTGCTACCAAGTAAGCATAGTGAAAACCCGTGTTGAAAGCATCCAAGTAACTTGTCGCAAATTCTGAAAGATTAGTTGGTGTAACACCATCGGATACTTTTGTTGCTAATTCTGAAAACTGACCACTGGAAACTTCAGGAGACATCTTTCCATCTATAAACTGATAGCACAGTTCAGGTAGACTTGGGTGGTAAGCATATCCCTGCATTTTTACGAAAGTATTTCGTACCCACATGGCTAAAAAAGGAGCAAACATAGCACCAACATTAATAAACATGTAAAATATCTGAAAACCGGCATCACGTTTAGAACGATACTGATCGTTATCATACATCTGTCCGACAAGCGCTTGCAAATTTCCTTTAAATAGGCCGTTACCAAAAGCAATGATTAGCAATGCTCCTAATGCGATGTATTTGGTGGTAATGAGCGAAGGCATAGCCAACAAGAAATAGCCAAGCGACATAACAATAATTCCGGCAATAATCGTTCCCTTGTAGTTGCGTATTTTGTCGGCAATTAATCCGCCAACTAAAGCTAATATATATATAGCCCCATAAAAAAATGAATATATACTTGCGGCTTCAGTTCCTGATAAATTAAATTTCGACATTAAGAATAATGTCAGAATAGCCATCATGGTATAAAATCCAAAACGTTCGCCCATGTTGGAGAGGGCTGCAGGAACAAGTCCTTTAGGGTGATCTTTAAAAATCATAATTAATTACTTTAAATATAGTTATACATTGTATATTGTTTAATTCAGTTGACTTTATTGAATAATCTGTTTAATTGCTCCGGTTTCGGGATAGAAAAAGACTTTGACAGGGGCTTTCTTGTCTTCAAACATCACCGGAGCCAGCCCTTCGCGGGTACCGAACTGTACAATTTGTACCTCTCCCCGATAGAGTTTCTTCGTACCCGTTTCAATCTCGACATGTGCCTTGCCCGGCACGTTATATACAATACCTTTCAGCATTTTTTCTTTCTTTTCGGCTTCTTTTGGGTCAAGTTCCGGAGCACGTTCTGTGGCATGCAGACTCAAATAGACGGGTTGTCCGCCCAAATCGTCGGCATCTAAGAGGCCAAGTTTTTCCGAAAAACGGAATAACACCTCTTTATTGAGGTCGTCCTGTGGGACGATGCGTACTTCATGAAAAGTCGTTTTACGCTGCCTGCGACCGATAAAGAGTGTCGTCAGTGCCTGCTCCTGATCGGTAAGTTGTTGCAGCACAAGTTTCATGGCTTCACCGTCGGGGGGCATGTTATCGGCCTCTCCCGAAACAATATCCATCTTGCTTTCGCGCAGCCGGTAGATTTGTTTGGCAGCTACTTCGGCCTGTCGTGTTACGGAGCCGGCCATGAGCAATTCTTCGGTCATTACGGCAGTTACGTCGGTTGTTTCTGCTGTTTGCGCTTCGTGCTTCGTATTTTTCAGATTCGCTTCGGCCGGGGTATAGTCAGCGTTGATCGAGCACATCAGGCCGTCTTCGGTCAGATAGACGTACGGCGCAACAGTTTTCGATTTGAATTCGATCGTATAGGTATTTTCTTCGTCGGGAACGCCTTTATTCTCTAAATAGATTTTTCCCAATTCATAATATACATGGTCGTTCGTCACGGCGTCTTTTACCCCCAGATATTTTTCTGCGTATTTATAGTAGGGGCCAGCCTTACAAGTTACTTTCGTTACTTCAGCGGTTACGATAAGCGACGTTTTGGGGAGAGCGTAGGTCACTCCGTATCCGTTGCTTTTCATGGCCACCTTTTTCTCGACCCGCGTCTGCGATATTGCAACAAACGATCCGAGCAACATGCTGGCAACTATTATATTGATTCTCATTTTTTGTTCTTTTTTTGAAAATAATCGCACAAATCTATGTAATATTTTCCGTTCCTGCAAAATTGTATGTACTTTTGTCCCGTTATCAAATGAATGTTTATAATGGAAAATTCTCCTACATCGAATGAAATACAAGTAGAAATTACGGACGATATGGCGCAGGGTACGTATGCCAATTTGGCTATCGTGGCACATTCGTCGTCCGAGTTTATTCTCGACTTCATCCAGATTATGCCGGGTGCTCCTAAGGCGAAGGTTAAAAGCCGGATTATCCTTACCCCCGACAATGCACAGCGTTTGCTTTATGCCTTGCAGGATAACATCCGCAAGTTTGAAGAGCAACAGCAAAACGGGGGAGGCACGAACACGGACGCATTCAGCAACCTCATTCCGCCAATCGGTACGCCGGGGCAGGCCTAAGCGGGGGAGTGTAAGCCATCCAGCATCCGTTTGAGTACGGTTTGTGCCGAAATCTCGCGGTTGGCTGCTTGTGGAATAACAAGACTCTGCGGACTTTCAATCACTTCGTCGGTTACAATCAAATTACGGCGCACAGGCAGACAGTGCATGAAAAATGCCTGATTGGTCAGTGCCATTTTTTCGGTATCGACCGTCCATGAACGATCGGTACTGAGCACCTCTCCGTAATGCGGGTCTTTGTATGCCGCCCAGTTTTTAGCGTAGATAAAATCGGCTCCTTCAAAAGCCTTGCGCTGGTTATGTTCTACGCGGGCAGTCCCGACAAATTGCGGATCTAATTCGTATCCTTCGGGATGCGTAATGACGAGTTCGTATCCGACGGCATTTATCCATTCGGCAAAGCTATTGGGCACGGCCTGCGGCAATGCGCGCGGATGCGGCGTCCAAGTCAGCACGATTTTCGGACGTTCTGTACGTTTATATTCTTCAATCGTGATCAGGTCGGCAAAACTTTGTAAAGGATGGCGCGTGGCCGCTTCCATGCTGAAGACCGGTCGGCCGGAGTAGCGAATAAACTGCTGAAGAATTTTTTCGCTGTAGTCGTCTTCCTTATTTTCAAAACGCGCAAACGAGCGTACCCCGATGATGTCGCAATAACACCCCATAACGGGAATGGCTTCCAGCAAATGCTCGCTTTTGTCACCATCCATTACTACTCCCCGTTCGGTTTCCAGCCGCCACGCTCCCTGATTGACATCGAGCACGATAACGTTCATACCCAAATTAGTAGCAGCCTTCTGTGTACTTAGTCGAGTACGCAGGCTATTATTGAAAAAAATAAGCAATGCCGTCTTGTTTCTGCCCACTTCTTGATATTGAAAACGGTTCTTCTTAAGCTCCAAGGCTTCTTTTACCGCTTGACGTACATCGCCGATATCTTCGACTCTCGTAAAATTCATTTTGATTCGCGTTTTTATTGTTTTACTGTTTGCTTGCTCTGCAAAGATAGATTATTTCCGATTGACACCTACATTATATATACGATTAATTTTGATTTGTTACTTATAAGTTTTGTTTTTGTGGTAATAAAAAATGGGGCATCTGATGGGGGGCACTACTACTAAAACGATGCATTAGTACCGGTACTAACGGGGTATTAGTAACAGCACTCATGCCTTCCGACCGGGAAATACAGACCGGTATTAAGAGAGCATCGAAAAATGGATGTGATAATAAGGATTTATAAATGAGCTGTTTTTTTCCAAACAACCTGATGCGATGGTTTATTGAGAATTTTTTATTGCACTTATTTAACAAAATAAATTTGCATATAAAATATGGTTGTTATTGATTTGTAATCAGTATTAAAGATGCTTTTTTATTCGAATGTCACAGGACTTGTATCAGACAACAGATAAGATATCAAGTTCATTATTGGAATGACCGGTAACGGTTGAAAAGATAGAGTTGATTTAATTGCTTAAGAATAAACATATCATGAATAGATGGTTAATATACTTAATGACCTCTTATGGGGCATCTTTTTTCATTTCGTCTTCTGGATTTGCTCAGCAGCAACCTGTCCTAATCGATACGGCGTATATGGAGTGTACCTACAAAACATCGTATTATTTAGATACCATCAAGTTTGAAAAAGGAATAATGATGGGAGGTGAATTTATCCTTTTGGTTGGACCGAAAACATCGAAGTATTATGAGAAGGTGACGGACAAGTACGAACGAATACAGTCTGATCCTGAGATTAAGGCTGCGTACAATAAAGAAATGGAATTAGTGTTTGAAAAAGCCAGAGCAAACGGAGGTTTTCTGGAAAAACCTATTTTGAGCAGAGTAGATGCCTTAGTCATTTATACGAATTATCCTGAAGGGAAACGTACTGTACAGGATGCGGCTTTCCTCGACTATTATATCTACGAAGATGATCTGGAACCTCAGCAATGGACGATGGTGCCCGATTCCGTGAAAACGATACTCGACTATTCGTGTCGAAAAGCCGTCTGTACGTATCGCGGCCGGGCCTATGAGGCGTGGTACTGTCCCGATATACCGGTGAGCCTTGGCCCGTGGAAGTTCTCCGGTCTGCCGGGACTGATTATGAGCGTACGCGACACCAAAGGGCATTACACATTCGATATATTGGGATTGGAGAAGAGTAATAATCCGATTGAATATATCGAATACATTACCCGCAAATACACTCGCACCGACCGAATCACTTTCCTTCGTAACCATGCCAAAAGCGCACAGATCGGAATCGTAAAGTATTTGCAGGCTAATGCTCCTGCTTCGACCACGAACAATAGCGGGACAAATGATAACGGTTTGACAAGTCAATTCGTCGGAGGAACAGCAAAATACGACTTATTGGAAAGGGATTATAAAAAAATAGATAAGCCAAAAGGCTTTAATAAGGATGACATGTGAAAATTTGATTATCACTACTATGGGTGGATTTTTGATAGATGAGATTTTCAAGCGGTTTGTTATGATATGCCTGTTTTTTTCCGCAGTCTATTCTTCTATGCAAGCGCAGATAGAAGAGATTTCGGGTGTAGTCAAGAGTGGATTGGGGACGTTGTCGGGCGTGGTGATCACCGTAACCACAGAGGACGAGAACAATGTACTGATGTATACCATCACCGATCAGGCCGGTCATTTTACCCTGAAAAACGTAGATATGACGAAAGGAAAGTTCGTCTGTGCCCGACTGATGGGGTTTGAAACTCAAAAAATCCCGCTGATGGCGGACAAAATCGATTATATGTTTCTACTGAAGGAAGTTCCCGTGGAGCTGAAAGAAGTACTTATCAAAGCCGCTCCGGTGTCCGGCTCCGGTGACACGACACGTTACCTTACTTCTTCATTCGCGCAAAAAAACGACCTCACGTTGGGAGATGTGTTGAAGCGAATGCCCGGATTTACGGTTTTCGATGACGGAAGAATCAAATACAACGGAAAGGAAATCAGTGATTTTTATATCGAAGGCTCTGATATCATGAGTTCAAAATATTCCATAGCTGTCAACAGCCTGCGGCATGATGACGTAGGTAGCGTTGAAGCAATCGAAAATCATCAACCGATCAAATTGTTTGAAGATTTGTTATTCTCGAATAAGACGGCCGTTAATATTACGCTCAAAGAAAAGGCTAAAAACAGATGGGCCGGAATGATACATGCGGGTGCCGGCCTCCCACGACAATGGGACATGGATGCGAACATAATGCGTTTTGCTAGGAAGATCAAAATGTTAAGCACCTACAAAGGGAACAATACGGGTAATAACGTTTCTTCGATGGCTTTGCCTGCTCTGTCATTGGAGAAGGAAGAGGAAGACGCGCGTCAGATCATTGTTCCGCAAAGTGTGCGGAATCCTTATCTTGAAGAACGCAAGACGCTCTTTAATCGATCCCATCTGCTGAGTTTAAACGGTCAAGTGTTAGTGGGGAAATCGTTTGCGCTTACGCCTCAGCTTGACTTGAACCGTTCGACTTTCGAGAATACAATCGAGGAAGAACGGCACTACTTCCTCGAAAACGGCCGGACACTTCATATTGCCGAACGCGAAAGCGGAACGCTTCGGGAGTATGGAATATCCCCGACACTCCGTCTGGAAGCTAACACTCGCAAGATGTACTTTCTCAACATTCTGTCCTCCAGCATTAAATGGCAGGCGAGCGATCTGTCCGTTACCGGGACATATCCGAACGAAGTAAACAAGCGGATGGATTACACGTATGTCCGCAATTTCTTGAATTTGCTGTATCGAAGAGGACGGAAAGTGATCGGCATTCAGTCGGAGAATCGCTGGAGTCGCCGTCCTCAGCATATTGACATCCTGCAAAGCGATACATCGATACACGAACACATAGAAACTTTCGCTTTTTACTCACAGGCCTCTACGACCCAATCGTTAGCCTTCGGCATCGCCACGCTGTCAATCGAAGAAGGGTATCGTTTTTCACGACATCTGCTGCAAAGCCATCTCGAAGGACTGAGGGGTTTCAGTTCGTCCCAACCGGTAGAGAACGATTTCGATTACCGGCATACCCAATTGTATGCCAGTCCTTCGCTCTCTCTCCGGCGTCGAGTATGGAGTGCCACATTATCCGTCCCTTTAAGCTACCAACACACAGTCTATGAAGACTGTCTCGCCGGACAATCGTATCGCAGAAATAAATGGCTGTGGTCGCCCTCGGTATCGACCGTGTGGGCTCCCAACAATCATTGGTCTGTATCGCTCAATGGCGGATGGAAAAGATTGCCGGATCGCAGTGAACATTTTTATACCTCGCCTTTGATGTCTGCCTACCCATATTTGCAAACGGGAACGACCGGTTTTCTGAATGCCGAAACGGCACACGCGGGTGCGATGATACGGTACAAAAACATCCTGCAAGGACTGTTCGGAAACATACATATTAACCGTCAGTGGACGCATCATGACCTGATGGTTACACAAGATTTCGGGAGCACTTATATTGTGACGGGATTCGTACAAAATCCTTATACTGTTCGGTCAGATCATGTATTAGGAAGCATGAGTTATATGATCAATGCCATTCGAGGTGGACTTACCCTCAAAGGACTCTTTTCTACATTCGATTCCCGCTTTATGCAAAACGGTCAACCAAAACAGGCGACTACATCGATGCGACAGCTCTCTCTTCAGGTTTATTCATCGCCTTCCGACCTTCTGAATATCGATTATACGTGTACATACTCGGAGCATGCTCATCGCCTGAAGGAAGAGGCTCGACGGAGCACCCATACGCTGCATCAGAAACTCTCGCTCACGGTGATCCCAACCGAAAAACTGAATTTCGTGGTAATCGGGAACCATTACTATCATACGCTGGGAAGTGAAAACAAACACTTCTGGCTGCTCGATGCAAACGTCAATTACCGGCTTTCGTCTCTCTGGAGCTTCCGGCTGGCGGCCCAAAACGTGTTCGATCAGCGCGAGTTTACTTTTTTGTCTTATACCGATATGATGTCGCTCAAACGCACATACCGCATTCGACCGGCATCCATTGTTTTCTCTGTCATTACTTCGCTTTGAATGGTTAATGCGATTTTAACCTAAGCTGCTAAGATATTATGTGATTTCGGGATAAACCTTTTTATTTTCACTCATACCCATTTTTCTTCCATCGCTATTTTTACGAGTGCCATTGAATTTTTCGCACCCAGTTTCTGGATCAGGTTCTTGCGATAGGTCTTGATGGTTTCGACACTGAGAAACATCCTGTCGGCAATCTGCTGATTGGTATAGCCGTCCACGATGTGCCGCAGTAGCTCCTGCTCGCGGGCGGTGAGCCAGATAGGTTGGTTGCTGCGCTTCTTCATGAGCAGGTCGATCTCGTGGCTCAGAAACATTTCGCCGGCCATAACGGACTCGATGCCGCACACCACCTCTTCCGAAAGGGCGTTCTTCAGGATATAACCCGACGCTCCGGCGGCGATGGCGCGGTTGACTATCGTAAATTCATGGTAGGAGGTGAGCATCAGAATTTTCATGGCAGGACGGGCAACGTGCATTTCGGCGCAGAAGTCGATGCCGCTCCCGTCGGGCATGTTGATGTCGAGCAGCAGTATGTCGGGGTGTTCGGCGGCACAGGCGCGGCGGCTTTCGGCAATCGTATGGGAGACCCCCGTTACTTGTGCGACACCGGACTCGTTGATGGCCGTCTCCAGCCCCTCGACGAGCATTCTATGGTCGTCTGTAATGTGTACGCGTATCATTTCAATTCGATCTCAATGGTTATCTCCGAGCCTCTGTCGAGTTCGGAGTAGATGTTTATTTTTCCGTTGTACATCGAGATGCGGTTGCGCATGTTGATGAATCCGGCACCGCAGCGAACGGTTTTCGGGTCGAAGCCTGTGCCGTCGTCGCGCACGGTCAGCGAAATCAGCTTTTCATCGACCGTCAGTTGCACGTCGATACGGGTGGCGGAAGCATGCTTCACCGCATTATTGATCAGTTCGTAGGCACAGCGATAGAGGAGCACTTCGAGGCGGCTGTCGAGGCGCGGATTTTCACCGAAGAACTGGAAGTTTACTTCGGGAATGGAACGGCAGAAATCTTCGAGCGACGTTTTGATGCCGTACCGCATCAGCGACTCGGGCATCATGTTGTGTGCCACTCGCCGCAACTCTACGATAAACTGATTGAGCATACTCATCGCATTGGCAAACCGATTGCGATCGGTCTCGCTTATCGTGGGAGGCAGTTGGATGTTACCCAGATTCAGCTTGATGACCGACAGCATTCCTCCCAGACCGTCGTGCAGGTCCTGCGACAGACGCGAGCGTTCGGCATTCTCGCCTTCGAGCACCGAGAGGGTCGCCACCAATTGCTTCTCCTGCTCCAGCTGCTTGATCTGCTGCTCGGCAAAACGGCGTTTCTGCACGTTGAGGCGATGGCGGTAGAAAAGCAATCCGAAAGCAAGCAAAAGGATCAACAGTCCCGCAACGCTCAGGACGATATACCATCTCTTCTCCTTTTCAAGCGATTCGATCCGGGCTTGTTTCTTCTCGGTCTCGTACTTGATTTCCATATCTGCCATGGTTTGATGGAATCCTTTCACATCATGCTTTCTTACAAACTCGG
>NZ_JBQNAZ010000030.1:0-39852 GCF_052170195.1 Tannerella sp.
AGTGTCAGCCCTAATTTTTTACAGTCCTAAAAGTTTTACCGGACAGCAATATTTTATTTTATTGCTTTGTGTAATAGCAGCCGGTTTCTTACCTATAGATAGTGGTGCTGCAAAGAAGAAAATAGATGCATATTGCGTCATTACAACATGCCGAGGTACGATCTGTCATGAAAGTTTTAAAAATTCAGAAAGAGCTGCTGACCACCTTGATGTTGCAGAAGAAGAATGTGAAAAGTCAAGAAGGTAAATACTTCTATGTGTATTAAGATTATATCAAAATAACTTGACTTGATTGGCAGACAAGACATCTTTAAAAAAACACAACAACAAAATCAATGAAATCCATACACATACTTATACTATGGCTATTTTTTCAGCCTGTTTTCCCACAGAAAACGACAGACCAGTTCCTATTTCGGGCAAGCTATATATTCTCTTATAAAACAGATCCGCTGCAAAAGGATTTTGTAGAGACCGATCTGATATATTTGGATATTGGCAATAATTCATCTAAGTATTACAGCCGTTATACGCAAGTCAGGGATTCAAATAAAATCGCAGGATTGAAGAAAGGGCTATCTGCTTACGATGTGGTTGAGGATAATCGCCGGTTTAAGAAAGGCACAAAGACCACGATTTATAATATGGATGAACCTGGTCAATTTCATGTAATAGAACATTTGGTTGATTACTATTATTATGATGAAAAGAGATTCCTTCCGGCATGGACGTTTGGGACAGGAGAGAAAACAATTGCAGGTTATGCCTGTAAAGAAGCGCAAGCCATATATCTGGGAAGAAAATGGACTGTTTATTTTGCACCGGAGATACCGCTGAATAAAGGTCCATGGAAGCTATGGGGATTGCCTGGGTTAATTGTTTATGCAATTGATTCGGAGCAACTTTTTCAGTTCGAACTACAAGGATTCGAAACCTTGAAGTATGAAACGCCTGTTTCGATAGAAAATAAAACACAATATGGAAGGCTTTACAAAAAAACGACTAAAAAAGATTATCAGAAGATGGAAGCACTTCGTTATCGTGATTTTATGACTTTCACCAACCTGTTTCTCTTGGAAGGAAAAGGAGGAATTCTTCTTAGTCCCGAGCAGGAGCGAGAAAATGAACGGTATCGTGAAAAAGGTGGCACCCCCTATATCCCCTTAGAAAAGCAGGAATAAACATCCTTTTTTATGAAATACGGTTTCTTGTTTTTTTTCTCTTTACCATCTTCTCTCTTTCTGCACAGCAGAAAATAAGAGGTATCCTAAAATGTGCGACGTCGGGACAACCAATTCCCGATGTATATATCATGCTCATGACTGAAGATGGAAAAAGAATTCTGGCCTATTCGTATTCGCAACCGGATGGGAGCTTTATACTCGAATGTCCACAAGGCCCTCAACAAGAATTCCTTCTAACGACTTCGCGTCTGGGATACGAACCGTACCGGCAAAAAATACCGGCACAGACCCAACAGACGGAGATTCTGCTCAAAGAATCGTCTCTATCGCTACGTGAGGTAAAAGTCATTTCCTCTCCCATCCGCCGGCAAGGAGATACGATCAGTTACTATATGTCGAACTTTCATCGCCCGCAAGACCGAAATCTGGCCGATGTACTGGCACGTATGCCTGGAATCCATGTGCAAAGTGACGGACGCGTACAATATGACGGAAAACCTATCAACCGGTTTTATATCGAAGACATGAATTTGCTCGGAGAACGCTATTCGCTTGCCACCCAAAATTTGTCACCCAGTGATATTGCCGCTGTGCAAGTTTATGAAAATCACGAACCGATAAAAATGCTTCGCGACCGTAGCCAGACGGAACAAGCCGCATTGAACATCAAGCTGAAAGAAAGTGCAAGAGCCAAATGGCTTAAAACGTTTGATTTTGGTGTTGGGGGATTTCCTTTTCTATATAATGCAACCGGAACGCTTGCCCGATTTGCCCGGAAGAACCAAACTTTAATGATTGGAAAAATCAATAATACAGGGAAAGATATTGCGATGGAACTTAAAATGCACACACTGAAAGCCGGACAGGTTTTTCGACCCGGAGCACCAGACGGTATCCCCGATCGCTTTTCTCCCCTGAGTGTTTCCTCTTCGTTTTTTACGCGCGACCGTGCCCGTTTCAACGAAAGTAGTATCGTATCCGCCAACCAGCTGTAGAGCATCGCCAAAGATGTAGACCTGCGATTGAATATGCATTACGGTTTTGAGCGTGAGAAACGCAGTCGGATCATGGCTATCGAATATCGGTTCGAAGATCGTCCACCTACTATCATAAATGATCATACGGCACAAACAATAAACTGGCATAAACTGGAATGCGAATGGATGTTCACGGCCAACCAAACCAGATATTTTTTAGAAGAGAAACTAAGCACTGACGTGCATTGGAAAGAGGCTAACGCCGACATCTTTTCCAGTCCATATACACTACGCCAGAAAATACATCTTCCGCGTGTGCACCTGAAAAATAACACCTCGATACTCCGACTTCTTGGCAACGTATCGGCCGGAATCGAGAATGAGTCCGAATACACACACCTTCCACAGAAGTTGATGCTCTCCTCATCCGACAGTCTTCCGTTATTTCGAGCCGGCCATGTCGGTCAATCTTGCAGTTTTAATGACGGTTTCAGCAACACGCATATTACGTTGAACTACAAAAAACACCACCAATCCTTCGGATTGAAATGTGGTATCGCATGGACTTGGCAAAAAATCGAATCAGATTTATCACCATGGCCGCTGGTAACAGATACTTTCGTTAACGATCTTACGTGGCACACGTCTCGGCTTTATGTAGAACCTTCGTACCGAATGAATTACCGAAGTTAGACGATTTCATCGTCGGCCTCCGCCAATCACCTGCGAACAAATTACTCGGGAAAGAAAGCAACATATACCTATATCCATCCTCGCCTTCGCTTAATATTCGCCCCCAGCGGAGATTTCAAATTCGATGCCGGATATTCATACACCACCCATTACGGCGATCTCAACGAAATGGGAACAGGCTATGTGCTCGAACGATATAATTTGTTTTCAAAAGGAATAGAGGCGTTACAGTTCAATGCTTCGCAAAGCATAAACTTTGGCGTTTTTTATAAAAACATTTCACACTTTCTTCAGACGAGCTACTTAACTATTTATTCCCTCTATAAAGACAATCTTATACCAGCAAGCTTTGTTCGTGACATCTACACTTTCTCGTGGTGGGAGCAAAAGGACCGATTGTCTTCCTTCTGGCTCAATACCCTGTCAGCGTCTAAATTGTTTATGGAAATCTCGCTCACAGCAAGTATAAATTTGTCATATAATCAAAGCAAATCCGTGGTGGAACAGCAAGGATCGAGCATCAATTATACTCAACACTCATTCGGTGTGGAACCATCGTTGAAGTGGAAAGCTAAAGGCAATCTAAATTTCGATTATACGATGAATGCTTTCTTTTCGGGAATAAGCATGAATCATAGGCCTATAGACTCATACATTCCTCTGATCAACAATCGGTTGTATACTTATTTCGGAGTAACCGATCAACTTTTCCTCACATGTAACCTGCAGCATTTCTACACCAAAGCTCCCGATATATCGGCATCGAACCTATTAT
Source organism: Tannerella sp. (assembly GCF_052170195.1). Lineage (GTDB taxonomy): Bacteria > Bacteroidota > Bacteroidia > Bacteroidales > Tannerellaceae > Tannerella. Next base: position 3,630 of record NZ_JBQNAZ010000030.1, read on the forward strand.
TTGCCGACTTGGGTATCCAATATGATTTTCAACATCTTACCCTCAGCCTTGACTGGAGCAATATCTTCAACCGGAAACTGCATGTCATCAGTGGTTATAACACGATAAACACGGTTACGCAAACAGATAAGTTACGTCCATCGGAAGTATTGATCAGTTTACGGTTTAAGCATTGATCAATGATTTAAGCATTTTCCGCTCAGCAGTCATCTATCTCCGCCTTAAACTTTTGTTTGCAACTTTCCTCGTACGAAAAGTGAGTTACTTGACAAATCGGGTGCCGGATGTTTGTCCTGATTTATCAGTTATTACAATAATATATACGCCAGCAGGTAGCAATTGTACATTGACTTGATCGGAATCGTTTGGCTTTAGGGATAACATCATCCGCCCTTGCATGTCATATACTTGCATACGTAAAATCTCGCTTCCGTTGTGTATATGTATACATCCTGTCTGTTTATTGTAAAATGTTTCGACTGGTGCTCCGATACGTTGATTGCCTGTTGAACTGATGTTTACATGTATGTTGCGCGTGATGCATTGACCGTTCGAGTTAAACTGAAGTGTAACGTTTCCTTGTGTACGACCTGCGCCGCTGCGTAGCGTGAGAACTAACGAATCATTACGAACAGTCGCCCCGAAACCCTTCCCTACAGTGATATCGACAATCGATTTGACGATGGCAGCCTCCATGTTATCCTCATCCGTAGCTTTGTCGCCTAAATAGAGTTTATATTGGGGATGTTGATCGGTCAGTTCGACGCTTGAAGGCATTCCGGCACTCCATCTCGGTGGATGGTTGTCCGGAAATACCGGGATGGCGGGAAACCAGTAGTTCGTAATCATCGGATGTTCGGCTTGCATCTCTCCTTTACTGTTGATACGTACGAGCATATGTGTCGGATCTTGAAATTCGTGATAAAAAAAGGCATAGATATCGTCCGTCACAGGATGGATGCGGAAACCGGTACCGTATAGTCTCCATTGGCCGGGGTAAGCCTGAATGTCGAAAATTTTGGAAAACGATTGTTTGTCTATATCGTAACAAAAAATGTCGTAACCTGTAAACCAGCTTCCACGTTCGTCCTGTCCTTTCCAATAGAGTTTATTCTCGCGTGTACTGGCACAGAAGCCATCGGCTGTCCAGGCGTACCACGAGTTGGGGATGACACCGATCTTCTTCTCTTTTAACGGTATCGGTATCGTATCAACTTTGAATGTATACGGATTGAGTCTCAGCATATAGGTGAGTGCGCCTCCGAGTCCGAGCGTGTTCTGCGTCATGCTGATCCACAGATTGCCATCTTTCGAACGTACGATGGAGCCGAAGCCTCGCTGCACGTCTTTTTCTTTTCCTTTGACCGTTTCTTTCTCTATCGGAGCCCGTATCACTCGTATAATTTGATCCGTTTTCGTATCAATCACCAGAAGCCCGTTCTGCTGATGGACAGCAAATACAAGATCATTGGCACGTACCATCGTTCCGATCTGAGCATAGTAGAGCTGTCCGTATCCTGAAGAGTGCGGGTTGCCTGATCCTGCGATCTGCTTGCCGATAGTCATGGATTGACTGTCGTATATCCATATTCCGTTACTTGTACCGATGTATCCCTTGTACTCGTCGACGGGCAGATATGAACGGCCATCGGCGATTGAAACGAGTGAATCGCGTCCGTCTTTCGTTTTGACGGTTTGTGTAGCGATAAATTCGAACTCCTTGATCACCTTCATGGTTTTTGCGTCGCATACGGCAAAGCGGCTACCTTTCACTTTGGCACCTGGATCTTGTTGTTGCTTGGATACGAGGTAAAACTTGCCTCCATAAATGGTTCCGAACTGTGTTGTACATCCGAGTTCATGACCTTTGTTCTCTTTTTGGAACACCCGGTAGATCCATTCTCCTTTATCAGTAAGGAAGTTGACGGTGCTATTCTGATGACCGTACCAGTCTTCGTTGACAATAAACACGCCTTGCGTATACGTATTTTCTTCCGTGCTTCTCTTTTCATAACTGCGCATTGATGGCGCTTCAGGCAAAGAGAGCGTGTGGACAGGTATGCCGGCCGCTCTCCAACTCGTGTTTCCGTAAGGCTGCGCTACGCCAAATATCGATACGGAAACGAAACATAACATAGTAAGCATTTGTTGGGTCATAATTGTTATTTTTGAATGGAAAAATGATTACGTCGTGCGATCGCTCTCCGATATTGTTCCTGTTTCTCGACATCCAACGAAGCCGGAAGGGAGACGGTTGGGATATGCAGATCTTGAGCGCGGATTATTTCGGTAGAGGTCTCACCGATCCATCCGCAATATTGATTGACGGCGGTATACACCTTAACAAAGTCGATGCCAGAAAGGTATACAGGGTCTCCCTTGTCGTTTACTGCCCAGTCAATATCGAAAGCGTTCAGATTTTTATACTCATTGGGATGATTATCTACATATCCCCACGGATAAGAATACAATACATAATAGGTACCGATACCGCTCTCATCTGTTGCGTTGCTTTTTAGTCTTGTCCCGCGAAACCGAAGGGTCTCTTCCGAAATCCATCCCGGATAATAGTTTTGGGTATGATAGATGTTTTTCGATACGTAGCCGGACTGTCCGTGGTTGTCTTTCCAGAGAATATAAGTCACATCTGAGAGCTGCTGGCTCATATCGGGTTGCGGTTGCTTGTGGGCTGCCGGCCGATGATATACGATCTCATACTGTTTGAGTGTTTCAGGTTTCCCGTATTCGCTGCCAGCCAGCTCGTACCATGGGTCGTCAGGGATACCGTTCTGGTTTACATCGAATGCAACTTCGACAATACCCGGTTCGCAACTGCCCCCCTTCCGCTCTTTATAAGAAGGCAGGTCGGAGTAAAATGCATTGGCTAGTATCATCAGGTCTTTCTTTCCTTTAACGTTCATGATCGTATGGTCGAATCCGAAGACAATATATCCGCCGTAGGCCCCGAGTGTGACCATGACATCGTTCGTGCCCGAAAGATTTTCTTCGGCTTTCTTGCGCATGTCTTCTTCCGTATCACCTTCCCGATATTCGGGCATCGTGTTGACAAACTGTCCGGGAGCCGGCCGATATTCATAGACCTTCGAGATATACGGGCTGTATTCGACCTGCTCGTGTATGACTATGCAAGTAAACTCATGCTTGTAGGGCGTATGACGATCGATGATTTCAAAAGACAAATGATAACTTCCGGTATCTTTTGCGAGAAAGGTGTATTCTTTTCCGACCGAGAGTATGGTATCCGTGCCGTCTGCCCTGCGCATGCTCCAGCGGTAGGTTTCTCCTGTAAAGGCCGGACGGAATATGCGTGCTTTCATGCGCGGAATGTAGTAGATGTCATCTATTCCGAGGCTAACCATGGGAGGGATGTCGCTCTGGCAGCCCGTCAGAAGGTTGATAAGTATAACCGCCGACACAAAGTATACCGGACGTATTTGATCGATGAGTAAACCTATTGTCTTCATTTTCTTGTGTTACAGTTTGTTTAAGAAGACCATGTGTGCGGGTATATCTCCTGTGCGCACTCCCCATTTGCGTTGTCCGTGTTTATTGTAACAATAGAGCATGCCGCTGGAGACATAATTTTTGGCATCAGTCACATAAATATCTCCTGTTACGGGATGGATCGTGATACCGTAGGGGATGCGGATATCTTTTTCCGTCCCGTCGGTGATAAAATTCCGGCTGATGATTCGCTTTGTTTTTACATGAATGATACCATACGAAATTTGATTTTGCTGTGTGTGCATGTTCCATTCGGCTGCATAATAGAACAGAGAATCTCCCTGTATGCACAAGTTGGAACATGGGATATCTAACGTGTCGGTGACGATCATTTCATTGTATCCGATGCGTTTTTCGAGGACATAAAGATTGGAATGTTGTCGGTCGTAATCTCCGCGTGATGTTACCCACAATTTTCCGTAGTGATCTTTCCGGATGCGGTGCAGGTTGATGCCAACGGGAATTTTCCGAACTTGCTTGAAGCGTTCGATCTCGATTACTGATACGGTATAGTCGTAATTCGGCGCACGATAACCGCCAGAATTGGCCACGTAAAGATATTCGCCAAGTATTTCTAACTCATCGGGTTGATATCCAACCGTCACCTTAGCATTTACTTTCAGCGAGGTCGTGTCGATGCGGTAGACTGCTCCCAAAGGAGCTTTTGGGTCAATCTGTACAGGCCCTACATAGGACGATACATATGCATGCCCGCGGTAGAAACGGATGTATCGGCAGTTGGGGATATTGATTTGTGTAATTCGCATACCACTCACCGCATCAAGCACTTCGACCTTGTGTGAGCAGTTCACCACAATATAGAGTTTGCTTCCGTAAATCTGGACATCGTTCCCCACATCTCCCAATTCTTTGACAACAGTGGGATTGCGTTCGGAGTACAGATTGCGGATATAATAGCCATTTCGGAAATCGAGATAGTCGAGTGTACATTTGTTGCTTCCCATATTTCCTTCATTGACGAGATACATCCCGGCCGGTCTGGCATTCGGTCGGATTCCGTCCGAGATCAACTCATATTCCGAGGGTACCACAATCTCGATCTTGCGGCATGATGCGATCAATGTCAGTGCTGCAACGAACAGAAAGGTAAGGTATGAAGAGCATCGTTTCATAATTCAACTGTCAGGGATATTCTGTAATTACGTTTGGGCATCGGATAATTCAGAATCACATCATAATCTTGGCTCAATAAATTATTCACTTCCAAAGCGGCTTTCCATTTTCCAAACTTCGTTTTGAACGATTTTGCAATGGATACGTCGCTTGTATACCACGGTTGAGTATAATTGTAGCGGATGTTTTCTTGCTGATTATAGCGTTCTCCTACATAGATAAAACTGTAGTTCAGGTTCCATCCGTTATAGGTAGCTTGTAAGATCGCCGAACCGCTATGCCGAGGGATATATGGAATCTGATGTCCGTAATACGTATCCGAAGGGTCGGTGAAGTCTTGTGCTTTTTGCCAGGTATATTGTATTTTGGCGGTGATATCCCATTGGCGTGAAGGGCTGACAGTCGTTTCTGCCTGCATGTCGATACCTTTTATTTCTACATTCCCCAAATTCAGCATGGTCCAACGGAACTGCTGGCCTTTTGGATAAGCTATAATTTTATCTTTCACCTGATTGTAGTATCCGTCTGTCTGAATACGGAAATTCCGGATGAAGGCATTTTTCCATTCCTTGCCATACATCAGGCCAATGTTATATTGTGTGACATATTCGGGGTTCAGTTTCGAATTGCCCATATCGGCGTAATACAGGTCGTTGAAGGTGGGCATTCTGAAGATTCGTTTGTAGAACGCGCGTATGTTCAGTCCGTATTTTTCTAACGGTTGGTATGCCATGAAAATGGCAGGGGTCAGTATCCGGCGCGAAGGAGGTATTGGACCTGTGCGTACATGATCTTTCACCCAGGTACCCAGCAGACTGGCCTGAACTTTTATTTTTCGAACATGTAACGCTGTAGCTACAGAGAGAAGATGGGTGAAGCGTTCGGGATAGACGAAGCCATACATCTCTGCATGCATCTTATTCCATTGCATGTCGTAGGCAAAGGATGTTTCCCAATGTTTACTCAGACTGTACAGATATGCGGAGGAGAAATACAACTCCCGCTGTTTGTAAAGGTTGTCGACATGAATCAGTTTGTCGTCATTATTCACGTAATGTGTACGGTAGAAAGCATATTTGGTATTGATGCGCATTTTGAATCGGGATGAAAACTCATTTACGAAAGAGCCTTGCAGAAACGAGTTGGTGTCCCATACGCGCTCACCTCGTCGCCACACATTGTTTACAATTGCTCCGGGAATGCCTCGTTCCGAATTATAACTGTACAGCTTCACATTCCATGTACCATTATTGATTGTACCGTACAAGCCTGTTTCCATGCGAGTCGCATTGATATCTCCGTTTTCTCGCACGGCAGTCGTATCGTAAGCGATGTCTCCGGCCGGATTGACGCGTCGGTATCTGAATTTGTACTTTCCGCTTCCATTCAGCCATTCGGCACTGAAAGATGCGGATATGTTTCCGGATATCCGGTGTTCAAAGAGGAGCGAAGGATTTATTACATCGAAAGAACCCGCTTTTGCCGTTGCGCGAAGGTGTGTATTTTTTCCATTGTCAAATCGCGGACGACGCGACCGTAAATACAATGTCCCGGCTGCTCCGAAATCTTTGGCCGATTGAAAAATCTCACTTTTCTGTCCGTTATATAACGAGATTTCGTCCATATTTTCCAATGAATACATCCCCAGATCAACTTGTCCGTTTTGGGCATTACTTAGTTCAATCCCGTCGTAAAAGACTCCCAAGTGATTGGTTCCCATACTGCGTATGTTAACCGTCTTCAGACCGCCAACGCCTCCGTAATCTTTTAACTGTATGCCGGAGAAGTAACGTAAAGCGTCTGCAACGGAATGTCCGTTGAGATTTTCCAACTCTTTGCCAGAGAGTATCTGAGAAGGAATAACTTCTTTAAAGGCAGGCGCGGTAACAATGATCTCCTTGAGTTGCTGCACCGAGTCTAAGCGGCTTTGTCCCACTGTGTGGGCACAGACGCAGAAACCTCCCAGAAAACCGTATTGTATTTTTCGACACAAAGAAGTCCTCATAATGAAAATAAAGCAGCAGGGCTGCCGGATCGATGTATTCCCGACACAGCCCCGCTACCGTATTGATTATTTAACGACAAATTTATGAATGAACCGGTCATGGCCTTTTATGGCCGTGAAGGTGTAGATGCCCGCAGGCAACCGGATGATGCGTGTCGCATCATCGTGTTTTTCCTCCCAGACGTCAGCGATACGTCCTTCCATGCACACAATGCTGCAACGGTAGCCGTTCATCTGCTTGAGGTATAATTTCCCCTGATGATAATACGCACGACGGTTTGCGTCATCCATCGTCATATTGCCTACCGTTGTCGATATCGGTTCCGTTGTAAACGTATAAAGCTCTTCTTTCTTTTTACCACTTTCTTTTATTGCAACCAATTTGACAGCGTAGGCCGTTTTCGGATCCAGATCGGTGAAAGAGAAGTGGAGCATCTTCGGGCTACTGTTGTAAGAACCGCTCTTTAGCTCTGAAGTAATCTTTCCTTCTGCATCTGTGACATACGTCCGAACGAGTATTCCTTCGTTCCCTACATATTTATACAAAGACAACTCGTACGACGTGGCTTCGTCAATTTGTTCAAAAACAATCTTAATGTCGGTTCCTGAAACTTCAAGTTTGGGGACAACCGTTACCCATTCTTTCACAGTGAGCTCACATGTAGCCTTTTTATCACCTGATATCGTAGAAACTGTGATAACCGTCTCTCCTGCGTTCAAGGCATGCACTACTCCCTCAGAAGTGACAGAGGCGACATATTCGTTCGAACTGCTCCATACGACGCCTTTCTGTGTCGCATTGGCAGGGCTGATCGTTGCCGTAAGGGTAAATGTTTCCCTGATCTTCATTTCCGCTTTCTGATGACTCAAGTGTACTTCCGATACATCAATGTATTTGACGGTAATGAGGCAAGAGTCTTTGATGCCGGTCGCCACAGAGGTGACATATATCTTGGCTTTCCCTTTCTTCAGGGCCCTGACTAATCCTTGCTGATTGACGAGAGCAACCGTATTGTCGGACGATGTCCATTGAAGAGTTTGATCGATCGCATCCTCAGGTTGAATGACTGCCTTCAACTGTAACGTCTTCCCTTCCTCAATTTCCGCATTATTCATGTTTAGCGAAACTTTTTCAACCTTTTTAATAACGGTTACGAGGCATGTCTGACTTAATCCATCTGCTACTGATGCGGATATTTCGGTCGTTCCCGTTTTGAGCGGAGTAATAGCACCGGTATGTTTGTCTACATGGGCTACCGACTCGTCGGACGAATGCCAGACGATTTCCGGATAAGTAGGATCCGCGGGTTCCAGTGTCGCTTTCAGCCCTTCGTAGGTAACACCGGATTTTGCCTCTAATGTGAGTTTTGTTTGATTTAGGGTAATCGATGTGACAGGAACAGCGGCTTTATCAATGACGATAATCACGCAGGTGTCGGCTATACCTCCGTATTCGGGTGTCGCAATGACATTTGATTTTCCTTTTCTGACGAAAGAGACTACTCCATCAGACGAAACGCGAACAGGACTCATCTTGGTAGATTTCCAAACGATGTCTTTAAAGGTTGCATCGTCCGGATAAATGTTATATTTTAATTGATAAGTCGTTTCGGCTACTTGACGAACAGTATCGCGATTAAGTACGATACGTTCTACCGGGATTCCTACGCTGACCTTACATTCCGTCTTCACTGTAGAGCCGTCATCCGGCTGTATCGTGATGGTCGCTTTTCCATGCTTGTTTCCTGCTGTGAGTTTACCACTTGCGTCTACCGTAACAACTTCGGGATTATCGGAGGTATACACGAATGGAGTCTTGATCGTGTCCGGACTGACTTTGAGCTTGATCTGCGTCGTCCCTCCGGGAGATAAGGCAATCATTGGTGTCTCCGGTTTGATCCAGTCATATAGAGGTCTGCATGTAACCATACACTCGGCCGAGAAATTACCTTCTACCGTAGTGACTGTTATCGTGGCTTCCCCTGCTTTTACGGCTTTTACTGTACCTTGAGCGTTGACCGTCGCGATTGTTTGATCGGAACTTTTCCATGTCACTTTCGGGTTGGTGGGACGTGCAGGAATCAGTACTGGCTTTAGCTGTTGGCTTGTTCTGAATCCTTCCGGATTAGAATTCAACACCAGCTTTTCTTGCAACGAGATCCCTTTTAAGTCAGCGCGTACAGTGATATCGCATGAGGCTGAAAGAGCTTTGTCCGGGGTAAAGACCTTGATCACAGCTTTGCCGTCTTTAAGGGCCGTTACTTTGCCGATTTTATTGACATGGGCCACAGCTCCGTTATCCGATTCCCAAATGAGTTCGGCCACAGAGGCATCCGACGGTTCGTATTTGACTTCAAGTTGATAACTGCTGTCGCGCTGGATCGTTTTTTCTGTTTCGTCGAATGACAATGACGTTAAAGAGGCTGCAATTTCTACCGTGATCGCGCACGAGTCTTTCAAACTACCTGCTGTCGCTACAATCATGGTCTTTCCTTTTCCTTTTGCGGTAACAAGTCCGTTTTCTACCGTTGCAACGGCATTGTCTCTACTCTCCCACACAACGGGATCGGATCCGGATGCCGTCAATTGCAACGTCGCATTCGGGGCGAGTGTTGCGCTATGCCTGTTAAGATAGAAGGCACTGCTTTCTACCGTAATGTGCAGGTCTTTTGTGACAATCTTTCCGTTCGAGTCGAAATTGACCGTGACGATGGCATCACCTGTTTTGTTCGGGGCAAAGGTAAGCGTCAGCTTATCGCCGAAAATGGAGGCCGTAACTAACGATGGGTCGGATACGGATTTTACCGATTTATAAATGGCCTCGTCTAAATTATCGGCATCGGTTGCCATGCCTTTGAGTGAGAGGACAAGCGGATCACTGTTGATCTCTTTCTTGACCGGTGTAAACTCGCTTACGACCGGCGAAGCCACATCGGGGAAAATATGCATGGCCGGGAACCAGTATGTTCGCTCCTGTTTGTATTTCCCGAGTTCGGTGCCTGTTTGCGCGTCGACGATGTATTGCCAATAGTTGACCGATCCAAATTCCTCAAACACAGACAAGTATAATTTTTCGTCCGGCCCGACACGAAATCCTGCTCCCGTATATAATTTACGTCCTTTTTCAGGAATCTCATACAATGGTTTGTCGAGAGAGGCCGGATTGCCAATTTCGTAACGCCATATTTTACCGCCGGAAAAGAAGCCTGCTCCGGTGGTAAAATATAACGCGTTTTTCTGTATACTGGCACAAAGCACGCCGGCAGTCCAGGCATACCATGAGTCGGGTATGGCCAAATCGTTTGGCAGGCTCACGATTTCTTCGTCCAATGTTTCCGGGTCGATGCGTAGCAACTTCTTGCCTGCTCCGACCCAGACCATACCATCTTTACTTTGAGTAAGTGTGCTGTAATTTCCGGGTATGGTTTTGATGATTTGATGTGTCTTGGGGTCGATAACGAAGATTCCTTTTGCCTGACGGATAGCAAATACATACGTTTTGGTGCGCACCATCAATCCGATCTGTCCGTTATAAAGTCCTCCGGTGTTGTTGCTTCCTTCAATGATATGCTTTAATTGAAGATTCTTAATATCGAAGACGTAAATACCGCCCGAAGTACCCACGTAGCCTACCGAATCATTAACACCCAGAAATGCACGTCCGTCCCCTCCGCCGATTTCCTCGAGTACAAGCTTTGATTTCAACGTCTTGGCGTCGGCAACAATCAGACGTCCGCCAGTACGTGTATCACCCGGATCTTTCGCTTGTTTTGACATGATAAACAGATTGTCTCCGAAGATTGCGCCGTATTGGGATGTGCATCCGAACGTTTTTCCCGGATTCTCCCGTTGATAGACGCGATAGATGAAGTCGTGACTCCCTGCTTTCATGAAATTCATCGTGCTGTTATTATGTCCGAACCAGTCTTCGTTGAGGATAAATACGCCTTGGGTATAATCCACCGGTTCATTCTGATCATTTCGTAAGGATATTTCATTGTCTTCAAAAGCAGGAAGACTGATTTTTTTTTGTTCAACAGGATTCAATATCTGTTGTGCTTTTGTCTGGGATTGTATGGAAAACAGACAGGAAAACAATAAAATAATAGAATATTTTTTTTTCATCTGTAAATGTGTTTTAGATTAGTGTATGATGAATTTGCGAGTAAGAGTGCGTTCCTTCCCGACGACATGCAACAGATATACGCCTGCGGGAAGATGGAGTACGCGATATTCGATCGGATTTTCGATTTCGAATTGATGAGTCAAAACCCCGCTTATGGAGTAGATCGAGCAAGTATGATGTACCATGCCGATGAGCCGTAATGTATTTTCGTAAACTGACACTTCTCCTTCGGATATCTCCGGTATATTGCTTGTCGGGGTCGTCAATTCTAATGGCGCGTACACTGCGATAAGTTTATCTGACGCATTGAATGCATACATTTTTATCACATATTTTGACGAGGGCTTCAGTCCTCTTACGGTAAACGATAAGTCATTGGCAATGCTTCCACGACGTGACTCTATCAATGCTCCGTCCGCATTGAGGCGGAAGGATCCGAATAATACTTCTTTGTCGGCTTTGAATAGATACACATCTATCTTATAAAAGAGGGCTGACACTTTCTTCTCGAATGTGAGAGTTACGGTCGTGTCGTTAACAGATGTTGATTGCGGCTGCTTTCCCTGTTCGAGTACGGTGATGTTGCAAGAAGCCGCAAACCCTCCTTCGTCTGTTTCTACCCTGATCTTAGCTGTGCCCGGTGCTATGGCAGTGACAAGTCCCTGATCATCGACCTTCGCTATCGTTTTATTGGACGAGCGCCATGTTACGTTTTTGTTTTTGGCTTCGGGCGGTGTGATCGTAGCCGTCAGCTTCTGTGTTTTCCCTTGAGGCAATGTCAGATCGGTCTTATCTAATGCCACTCCCGTTACGGCGAACGGATCCGTTACAGTCACTTCACAGATGGCCGTAAACCCTCCGTCGTCCGTTTTTACCGTAATCTTGGCTTTACCTGGCGCTACAGCCGTCACAAGTCCCTGATCATTGACCTTCGCTATCGTTTTATTGGACGAGCGCCATGTTACGTTTTTGTTTTTGGCTTCGGGCGGTGTGATCGTAGCCGTCAGCTTCTGTGTTTTCCCTTGAGGCAATGTCAGATCGGTCTTATCTAATGCCACTCCCGTTACGGCGAACGGATCCGTTACAGTCACTTCACAGATGGCCGTAAACCCTCCGTCTTCTGTTTCTACCGTGATCTTGGCTTTACCTGGCGCTACAGCCGTCACAAGTCCCTGATTGTTGACGGTTGCTACCGTTTGTTCGGACGATTCCCATGTTACTGTTTGAATGTCGGCATCGGCCGGAGTAATCGTATGAGTCAATCGGTATGCGTTGGGTATATGCATGGTAAGTACTGATTGATTGAGTGTCACTCCGGTAACCGGCTTAGCATTGGGATCAACGGCAGCCGTAAAAGAATCGCCTAATTCGGCGCCTGTCCAAATAGTCATATCTCTCAGATAACTCCACCCATCCCAACTGCCATTGACTAACTTTCGGCTGGAAGCTCCCAAACCCGAGTAGGTAAAATCGTCGGTTTGTGAATCTCGTACCCAATAACTCCAATACCCTTCGTACCATCCGGCATCCCAATGCGTGCCTGACGAACATTTCCAATAATCGTAGTCGTATGCCGGATAACCGTAAAGATGAGCGTTAAACGGATGGTCTATGACACCTGTTTGATAGCCGTCTGCGAGGGCTTTGCGCACATCTTCCTCCGGCGTGGCGGGATGTCCTGTTTGTGAGGGCATCTTGTACGGAGGTTGAAATTTAAAACTGACGCGAGAGTCCGCCTTTGCTCCTTCCAGATCGTAAGAGATGGAACCCACAGGACAATTATACCCCAACCCATTGATGGTAGAACCCATCGGACCGGTATGTTGTCGCAGGAAAATAAGTCTCGGGTCAGCCTGAGCAATCGCGGAAATCATATCCAATCCACAAGCATTCCCATTCCATTTGTAGCCCCATACGATGGCATCCGGATCGTTGCCGTCATGCCATTCAATGACCAAAGCCGCACGGTTTTGGCCTTCTCCCACCCAATACTTAATATCGTCGAAGGTAAAACTCTGGTCAGCCCTTAATGATGGCCGTTGACCACCCTCTTTGTCCGGCAGAGGGATGGGGTGAACCTGTCCCTGCACTAAGCGTTGCTGAGCCGTCGTTTGTCCGATAAACAGTGCGATTGCACAACATAAATACAAAAATCTTTTCATACGCTTTAATTTAGATAAGCAAGTATTCAATAATTCATTATATTCCTATAGCAAAGTAACAAGTCGGTTAAACTATAAAAAAACAACGTAAAACACGGCGCTTGTGCTGCCTTGCTATATTACTTCTTTTTTAATGCATGACTACTTATTCAATATAAGCCTTACATGTGATATAAGCGGATTTACATGCATCCCTTTCGTCTGGAAGATAAGCACCTCTTCCGTATAGGATTGTAAACGAAATATTTACATGATGCAATAAACGCTAAAAACAGCTTGTCGCTTATTATCTATGTCTCTTGATTTCCCTCCAAACCCCGGTGGATGAAACCGATAAATGTATGGCAGGTCTTCTGGCTTGCTCGGCTGTCGGACTCCTTCCCGTTCCTTGAGGAACAGTGGAAAAAGTATTGTCCAAAGCCTTTTTATGTGAGCTTACAGCAGCGGGACTGCTCAGGATTTGCACCTGATTCCCTATTAATCGCCATCTCCGAATGGACAGGCGAACCAATACGCTACAAAGATATGTATTTTCAAAATTAAAAGACAAATGAAGAAAAAAAAATTCATTTTACTTTATATTTTTCTTTCATTAAGAGGAGCTAATTTTTTTTTCAACAGTTGCTTATTGTTTCTTTGGTTTATATTTTATCTCATAGGAAGTCGAAAAAGACGGATTGTGACTTTCTTTTGTTTAAAAAATACACAATGAAAACATTACTCTTTTTATTCGTTTCCATTTTTCTTTCATTCAGTGCCGGAGCGCAGAAGATTGTGCGGGTTGAGCCGCTGAGCTGGTGGGTGGGGATGCATACGCCGCTTACCCTGATGTTTTACGGAGAGAATTTGCGTGACTGTTCGGTCGAGGTCGATCAGCAAGGGATGTCCGTGCGCAAGGTGCGTAACGCAGAAAGTCCGAATTATCTGTTTGTCGATATGGATATTGCTCCCGATGCACGGGCGGGCCAGTATACCTTGTTGTTTCGTAAAGGGAAGAAGAAGCTTACCTATACATATAAATTAGAGGGCAGGCGGGAGAAATCGGCCGGGCGAGAGGGTTTCTCGTCGGCCGATATGATTTATCTGCTTATGCCCGACCGTTTTGCAAACGGTGATCCGAAAAACGATGCTACATACGACACGGCCGAGAAGCCTGACCGGAACGATTATTTCGGACGTCACGGAGGAGATTTGCAGGGTATGATCGATCGGCTTGATTACATCGCCTCGGTCGGCGCTACGGCTGTCTGGTCTACTCCGCTGCTATTCGATAACGAGCCGAAGTCGTCGTATCACGGTTACGCCTGTGCCGATTACTACCATATCGATCCGCGTTTTGGCGATAATGCGCTTTACCGGACGTTTGTCACCGCGTGTCACCGGCGGGGGCTGAAGGTGATTATGGACGTGGTGACGAACCACTGCGGGGCGGCACATTGGTGGATGCGTGACTTACCCTATCAAGACTGGGTGCATCAGTTTGATCGCTATACATCATCTAACCATCTGTTTTCCGTGAATATGGATCCGAATGCATCGACGCGTGACCGAATGGTGCACGAGAGCGGCTGGTTCGATACAAGCATGCCGGATATGAATCTGAATCATCCCGACCTGTTGCAGTATTTCAAGCAATGGGCAGTCTGGTGGATGGAATATGCCGATTTGGACGGCTTGCGCGTCGATACGTATTTCTACAACGAGAAGGAGTCGATGGCCGAATGGTGTAAGGCTGTTCGTGCCGAATATCCGGCTGTGAATATTGTCGGGGAGTGCTGGACGACTTCGCCGGCTCAACTTGCCTACTGGGAAGCCGGCACGAAGAATAAGGACGGTTTCTGTTCTCACCTCCCTTCGGTAATGGATTTTCCGCTTCAAAGCGTGGTATGCAAAGCGCTGACAGACGACGATACAAGTTCGGACAGCGGGATGAAGCTGATTTATCGTTCGCTCTCGCACGATTTTTTGTTCGATGATCCGCGTCGTCTGTTGATTATGGCGGCAAATCATGACACCGAGCGTGTGGCCGATGAGGTCGGGAAGAATCCTGAAAAGGCAAAGCTTGTGGCTACGTTACTGGCCACCTTACGCGGTGTTCCGCAGATTTTCAGCGGTGATGAACTGATGTTTGCCTCAAAAGATCTTACGCAGGGGCACGGTGGCCTGCGGGTCGATTTTCCCGGCGGATGGCCGGGCGATACGCTTAATCTTTTCGATGCTTCGCAACGTTCGACTATTCAGCAGGATGTGTTCGATCATTACAGCAGGCTTTTTAACTGGCGCAAAACGGAGAGCGTTATTCATCATGGACGAACGATGCATTTCGCCGTCGAGGATAATATGTACGCTTATTTCCGGTATGACGATAACGGGGCGGTGTTTGTCTGTGTGAATGCTGCAAGCCAACCATGCACGATTAATTGGGAGCGCTATGATGAAGTATTACGCAACTACAAGCCGGAAGGAAAAGACGTCTTGTCGGGTCGCTCCGTCACCGTAGGACATCCGTTGTATGTTGCTCCGCTGAGTTCGCTGATCGTGAAATTTGAACGATGAGAGACGGTGCAGACTCTTTCTCGCTTCTGTTTTTTGTTTCCGATAACCGGAAAAATAAATCAGCGAGATAAAATTTTATGCCATCTTACCTTTGCATGAAAAAAACATTTGTATATTGCTCCCGTTTTTCCGGCAGATCAAAAGGGTGATACCCAATCAACATCCATTGATTGAACCGGTCTGACTAAAAGGAAACAACGTCGTAGAACCGAGGTGTTCCTGCGAGTAGGTGCAGCCCATAACAGTATGGAAAGCGAAGGGATAAATATTGAAAAACAGCTTGAAGAATGGGCCTTGTGCTGCATGTATGAGGTTTAGAACAGAAGAAAACGAACGCTCTCTTGTAACAAAAAGAAAAGAGTTGCGTCTAACAGAAAAGAAATAGAATCGAAATAGACTGAAAAACGATGATGATTCGACTGAAAGGGATTCATAAGACCTATTATAACGGTGCCCCGTTGCATGTGCTCAAGGGGATCGATTTGGATATCGAACGGGGCGAGATGGTCTCCATCATGGGAGCATCGGGTTCGGGGAAAAGTACATTGTTGAATATCCTTGGCATACTGGATACATACGATACAGGTGAGTATTACCTCGATAACCAGCTGATCCGTAACCTCAGCGAGAGCCGCGCGGCCGAACTGCGCAACCGGATGATCGGCTTCGTGTTTCAGTCGTTTAATCTGATCTCGTTCAAGAATGCCATGGAGAATGTGGCACTGCCGCTGTACTATCAGGGCGTCTCGCGAAAGAAGAGAAACGCTTTGGCGCTTGAATATTTAGACCGTGTCGGGCTGAAAGACTGGGCGGAACACATGCCCAATGAGATGTCGGGCGGGCAGAAGCAGCGGGTAGCCATTGCCCGCGCTCTGATTGCGCAACCGCAAGTGATTCTGGCCGACGAACCGACGGGAGCGCTCGACAGCAAGACGACGGTAGAAGTCATGGAGCTGTTGCGCGAAGTCAACCGAACCGGAATGACAATGATCATCGTGACGCATGAGCGCTCCGTTTCCGAAGTAACCGACCGGATTGTGCATGTGAAGGACGGACTCATAGAACAAAGACCATGTTAGATTTTGATAACCTGCGAGAGATCTGGAGCACGATGCGGAAGAACAAGCTCCGCACCTTCCTGACCGGCTTTTCGGTCGCGTGGGGAATTTTTATGCTGGTCATTTTGTTGGGAGCCGGCAACGGACTCCGCAATGGCGTAATGTATAACTTTCGCGATTTCTCGGCTAACCGTATCGAAGTCTGGCCACGCTATACTACCAAACCGTGGAAGGGTAACCGTGAAAACCGGAGACTGCAATTGAAAAACGATGATCTTGCTCATTTGAGAACCGACTTCCCGGAGGTCGACCTTTATACGGGAACCGTCTCGCACAGTGACACGCTGGTCTACGGCAAAGAGTACCTGAACGGCGAAGTGAGGGGAGTGGCGCCGGATCTTGCGAAGATCGATTTTATCCGGATCGATCCCGGAAAAGGACGTTTTGTCAACGATATCGATATGCGTGAGCGTCGCAAAGTGATTGTGCTTAGCCCGCGCATGGCCGAAGTGCTTTTTCATGAGGCTGATCCGTTGGGGCAATATGTCCGCATCGGGCAGATGATGTTTCAGGTGATCGGTATATATCACGATAAGGATATGAGCAATAACCTGCCGGCCTATCTCCCGTTCACCACGGCTCAACAGTTATATAACGGAGGCGAAGGGTTAAATTCACTGCTCTTTACGGTGAAAGGGGTTACGACACAGGCCGAGAATGAAGCGTTTGAAGAGCGTTTTCTCAGGAAGATGGCACGCCGTCATCAGTTCGACCCGACGGACAAAGGGGCTTTGGGGATATGGAATATGGGGGAGAACATCCGGATGTTCACCATGATGATGAACGGGATTCTCGTCTTCATTTGGATTGTAGGCATTGGTACGCTGATGGCGGGGATTGTCGGGGTGAGTAACATCATGCTGGTGACGGTGCGTGAGCGTACGCGCGAATTTGGCATCCGGAAAGCGATTGGCGCCAAGCCGTCGTCGATCCTCCGGCTCATCATCATCGAATCCATCCTGATCACGGCCGCTTTCGGCTATGTCGGGATGGTGACGGGCATCGGACTGACGGAGGGTATCGATTATATCATGACGATGACGGGTGCCAACAGCGCGCCTGCGGGTGGCGGTCCGGGTGAAAATCTTACGCTTTTCCGCCATCCGACCGTGAACTTAGGTGTCGCTGTCTCGGCGACGGTTTTACTGATTATCGCAGGGGTGATCGCCGGTTATTTCCCGGCACGTAAAGCGGTCAAGATCCCTGCGGTCGAAGCCATGAGGGTGGAATGATGAAAAGGTGGATGATGTTTGATACGGATCGATGGGTGGAGATATGGGTAACCATTACCCGCAACAAGACCCGCAGTTTGCTGACCTGCTTCGGGGTGTTCTGGGGCATTCTGATGCTTGTCATCTTGTTAGGTTCCGGAACAGGACTGAAGAATGCCATGTATGAGGGAACCAAAGGCTTTGCGACCAACTCGGTGTTTTTCATTGCCGAACGTACGGGCAAGCCGTATCGCGGCTTCAACAAAGGACGGGAATGGAATATGCGTAACCGTGACTTGGAAACGATACAGCGTGAGGTGGAAGGCCTCGAAGCCATATCGCCCGTGCTTTGGGGATCCCGTCAGGAGAAGAACGTGGTGTATGGCCAACTTACGGGGACATATAATGTGAAAGGGATTCATCCGTCTTATTTTAAGATCGAGAGGCAGCAGTTACATTTCGGCCGTCTGTTGAACGAGATCGACTCCCGCGAGAAGCGCAAGGTGTGTCTGATCGGCACGCGGATCAATGAGGTACTGTTTAAGAACGAAGACCCTTGCGGGAAATATGTACGTGTCAACGGACTGTATTATCAGGTCGTGGGTGTGGTGAAGGGACGCTCTGCGAACATTAATATCGGAGGACGTTCGGAAGAGACGGTCTTCTTGCCTTATACCACCATGCAGCAGGCATTGAATCAGGGAGACATCATGCACTTCCTCTGCGTGAGCGCTTACCCCAAGCAACCGATTCAGAAAGTCATTGACGACATCACCGGGATTCTGAAACGCCAGAACGGTATCGCGCCGGACGACAAACAGGCCGTGCTCGTCATCAATCTGGCCGCGCAGTTCCGGATGTTCGACATGTTGTTCGGAGGGATCGACGCACTGGTCTGGCTGGTCGGTCTGGGAACCCTGCTGGCCGGTGTGATCGGTATCAGTAACATCATGATGGTGACGGTGAAAGAACGTACACGTGAGATCGGCGTGCGTCGCGCCATCGGGGCAAAGCCGTGGAACATCGTTTCGCAGGTGATGAGCGAGAGCCTTGTGTTGACGGCTCTTGCCGGATTGCTGGGGTTGAGCTTCGGCGTATTTCTGCTCGATCTGGTAGACCGTATCCTCTCGGCTCAGCCCGGCGATAGCCCGGCGATACTTCATCCGGGCGTACATATCGGCACGGCTGTCGTTGCGACGATCGTACTGCTCGTGTGCGGTATGTTGGCGGGGCTCATTCCTGCCTGGCGGGCGATGCAGATCAAAGCGATCGATGCGATTAGAGACGAATAAATAAAGTATAAAGACAGAAAGATGAAAAACAGATTGGTAAAGAAGATTATGAGGATCGTCCTGCTTTCGTTTGTGGGGCTGCTGGTATTGAGCACGTTTATTTTCCTGTGGAAGAAGGCGCAACCGGTAGTGACGGTATATGAGATTGTCACGCCCGCGACGGGAACAGTGGAGACCAAGACCGTCGCAACGGGCCATGTGGAACCTCGTTACGAGGTATTGATTAAGCCGCAGATATCGGGTATCATCTCCGAGCTGATGAAGGAAGCCGGGCAAAAAGTGACGGCCGGCGAGATCATTGCCCGTGTCAAGGTGATACCAGAGATGGTGCAGTTGAACAGCGCCGAGTCGCGTGTCAATGTAGCCGATATCAGCCTGAAGCAGATCGAGAGCACGTTTAAACGTGACGAGCAGCTGTTCAAGCAGGGGATTATGACGGCTGAAGAGTATGACGTATCGAAGGCCAACTACATGAAAGCGAAGGAAGAATATGCCAATGCGCAGAACGCGCTCGAAATTGTGCGCGACGGGATTGCGAAGAACTCGAAAGTAAGCAGTACGACGCAGATTCGCAGTACTATCACGGGAATGATTCTCCATGTGCCGGTGAAGGTCGGCAATTCAGTGATCCAAAGCAATAACTTCAACGAAGGTACGACGATAGCCTCTGTCGCCGATATGAACGATATGATCTTCAGAGGCAATGTAGATGAGACGGAGATCGGGAAGATCAACGAAGGCATGCCGATTAAACTGACGATCGGTGCGCTGGAAAGTCAGACGTTTCAGGCCGTATTGGAATATGTTTCGCCTAAGGGCGAGGAGAAGAACGGGGCGATTCAGTTTGAGATCAAGGCAGCCGTGTCTTTGCCCGACACCGCCTTTGTGCGTGCCGGCTACAGCGCAAATGCGGAGATTGTGCTGAAACGTGCCGAGAACGTCCTCACGATTCCGGAAAGCACGGTCGAGTTTCGTGGCGACTCGGCCTTTGTGCAGCTGGTGAAGCAGGAGAAACCGACGCAGGTTTTTGAAAGGCATTTGATCAAAACCGGACTGAGCGACGGCATCAAGATTGAGGTAAAAGAGGGGCTGACATCTTCGGACAAGATACGCGGTGCGGCTGTCAATAAAGAAAACTGATCGCAGGGAAATATCAGGTATGTGGAACGGACAAAACGGAAGATACGAAATGATGAAACGAACGAAGATGATAGGACTGTCGCTCTTATTGTTTGCCGGTATGCTTCCGGCGCAGGAGCATGCGAATGTGAAGAAATGGTCGTTGCAGGAATGTATCGACTATGCCAAAGAGCATAACCTTGAGGTGCGGATGCAGCAAATGAATGTGCAGCAGCAGGAGGTGACGCTGAGCACGGTCAGGAGCAAGCGTCTGCCGGACCTCTCGGCGAGCGCTTCGCAGGGATGGAACTTCGGACGCTCTCCTTCGGGCTATGATAATACCTATAAAGACCAAAACTCCCGTTCAACCAACTGGTCTCTCTCTACCAGCGTTCCAGTTTTCACGGGCTTTCGGATTACGAATGAGGAGGCGGTGGCCCGGCTGAATTTGCAGGCGATAGCCGCAGAGTTGGAGAAAGTGAAGGAGAATATGGAGATTACCGTCACTTCGGCTTATTTGCAGGTGCTCTACCAGAAAGAACTGTTAGG
Organism: Tannerella sp.; assembly: GCF_052170195.1. Lineage (GTDB taxonomy): Bacteria > Bacteroidota > Bacteroidia > Bacteroidales > Tannerellaceae > Tannerella. Next base: position 24,427 of record NZ_JBQNAZ010000030.1, read on the forward strand.
CGTATCAAACGAGCAGCTTGCGCTCAGCCGTGAACAGCTTGAGCGCATCAGGAGCATGCACGCGGCAGGACGTGCCTCGGAAGCGCAGATTTATGAAGTCGAAGCGCAGGTGGCCAATGATGAGTTATCGGTCGTACAGGCAGAATCCGATTTGCAAATCGCTCTGCTGGGGTTGACTCAACTGCTCGAACTGCCCGGCCCCGAAGGATTTGCCGTTGAAGAGCCGGCGGGAGAGGTGGAATTTCTTCTGGCGCGCAAGCCGGAGGATATCTACCATACGGCATTGACGACACGGGCGTCGGTACGTGCTGAAGAATTGCGCCTGAAAAGCAGCGAGAAGAATATCGGGATGGCTCGGAGCGCTTATTATCCGACCCTCTCGTTCAGGGCCGGATATAGCAATAACTACTATTTCGCCGATGGTATGGATAATCTTTCGTTCTCCGAACAGTTGAAGAAGAACCGGAATCAGTATTTGGGCTTCAACCTGAGTGTGCCCATCTTCAACCGTTGGGCTACGCGTAACGGAGTGCGCAGCGCCAAGCTCGACAAACGCAGACAGGAATTACAGTTGGAGAATACGAAGAAGGCCTTGTATAAAGATATTCAGCAGGCTTACTACAATGCAGTCGCCGCCGGAGAGAAGTACAAGGCTTCGGAGGCGGCTTACGTCTCGGCGCGCAAATCGTTCGGTTATATGAATGAGAAGTTTGCCAACGGACGCGCTACGGTCTATGAGTATAATCAATCCAGAACAGGCATGACGAAAGCCATGTCGAACCGAACGCAGGCCAAGTACGAATATCTGCTGCGTAAAAAGATTATGGAGTATTACGAAAGCGTCAACTGACCGGCTGCCCCGCCCTGCACTGCCTGACTGTTCTTCAGCATTCGGTCATACGTTCTTGGGATATCGTTCGTCATAATTCTCTGCCGCAACGAGAGAGATAATGACGGATTTATGCTACCTTTGTCAAAAATAACAGGACAAGAAAACAGGAACATGGAAATAAAAGAACAGAAAAACTTTATATTGGTAATCTTCGGAGCATCCGGAGATTTGACATGGCGCAAGCTGATCCCCGCGCTCTACGATATGTATTATCAGGGACTGATGCCCGAACAGTTCGGGATACTCGGGGTGGGACGCGCATCGCTGACCGACGGCGAGTTTCGTGACAAAATGGCCGGCGGAGTGAAACAGTTTGCTCCGGCTTCGTTCGTCGACGACGAATCGGTGGAACGTTTTGCCGCGAGCTTGCACTATCATGCGATGGACACGAACAATCCGGCCGATTACGAGGGGTTGAAAACACGCCTCGAGTCGCTCTCGCAAACGGTTGTATGCAATGCCAATTATCTTTATTACTTTGCCATACCCCCGTTTATGTATGCCTCCGTGGCAGAGTCGCTGCATCACGCGGGGTTGGCCTGTCAGACGGGAGGATGGAAGCGCCTTGTCATCGAAAAACCTTTCGGACACGATTACGCGAGCGCGGTGCAGCTGAACCGCGAACTGCTCCGGTATTTCGACGAGGAGCAAATCTACCGTATCGATCATTATCTGGGTAAGGAGACGGTTCAAAATATGCTGGTAACACGTTTCTCGAACAGCATCTTCGAGCCACTGTGGAACCGGAACTACATTGAATACGTCGAAATCACCTCGTCCGAGGCGCTGGGGGTCGGGTCGCGTGCGGGTTATTACGAAACGGCCGGCGCTCTGCGCGATATGCTTCAGAATCATTTGCTCCAGTTGCTGGCCATCGCCGCGATGGAGCCGCCTGTGTCGTCCGACGCCAATGCCATCCGTAACGAGATGCTGAAAGTCTTTCTCTCCCTGCGGCGGATGACAGCGGAGCAGGTGCCCGAATACGTGGTGCGCGGACAGTACACCTCGTCGACGATTCGGGGCGTCGCACAAAAGGCTTACCGCGACGAGAAAGGGGTCGATCCGGCTTCGAAGACGGAAACGTTCGTGGCGATGAAGTGTTTCATCGACAACTGGCGATGGAGCGGGGTACCGTTCTATATTCGTACCGGCAAATGTCTGCCTACGCGCGTCACGGAAGTTGTCGTGCATTTCCGTCCCAATCCGCACCGGATCTTCGCCCGTAAGAACGACATCGAGAACATCGGGAATCAGCTCGTCATACGCATCCAGCCCGACGAAGGCATTCTGCTCAAGTTCGGGATGAAAGTGCCCGGAGCCGGTTTCCACGTCGATCAGGTCGGCATGGATTTTCGTTACTCGTCACTCGACGAACGGCACATCCCCGACGCTTACGAACGGCTGCTGTCCGACTGCATGACAGGCGATGCCACCCTCTATCAGCGTGGCGATGCGGTAGAAGCTACGTGGCAGTTTGTGCAGCCCATCCTCGAGGCCTGGCACGAAAATCCGGCCATCCCGGTGTATGGCTATCCTGCCGGCTCGTGGGGCCCCGAACAGGCCGATGCGTTGCTCGCTGCCGACGGCTACGAATGGCGCTACCCCTGCAAAAATCTGACATCCGATAACTCTTATTGCGAACTCTGATGACACTGAACCGATATCATACGGCAGAAGAGGCTTGTCTGCATCTGGCCGGATTGCTGTCACGTATGGCCGAAAAAGGAGCCAACGTCGCACTGTCCGGCGGCTCTACCCCGAAACTGCTTTTTCATACCATCGCAGAGAAGTACATGCAAACCGACTGGTCGAAGATACGTTTCTTCTGGGTCGACGAGCGGATGGTGCCGCAAACCGACGACGAGAGTAACTTCGGCGTCTTCCATCGTATCCTGATCGCTTCGGGCATCGTGCCCGAAACATCGGTTTTTCCCGTCCGGTACGAACCTGACGAGCGTCGTTCCCTGACCGCATACGACCAAAGCATCCGCGAACAGGTACCCTTTGCCGACGGTTTTCCGCAGTTCGACTTGATCATCCTCGGCATCGGCGAAGACGGTCACACGGCCTCTATCTTCCCCGATAACTTGTCGCTTTTCGATACGGAAGATATCGTGGCTTTAGCTGCTCATCCGCAAAGCGGACAGCGGCGCATTACCCTTACCGGCGGTGTGATTAATCGCGCCAAAGAAGTGGTCTTCCTCTGCACCGGAGCGGGCAAGCAGGAGATTCTCGACGAGGTGATACGCAAGAAGAACCTCGCGTTGCCGGCTACGCGCGTCGCACCGGCCGGAAACCTCGTTTACTGTCTCGACGAAGCCGCAGCCGGAAAGCTGTAACCCATGTGACGGTCTACGCATGCTCCATGCGACGGTGCACGCATGGTTCAAACCGTTATTTCATCATCCGCGGATATTCGAACGTTTCGTAAGAGTTTTTTTCTCTTTTTGTAAGTTTTTCATCGCTTAGCCGACTAATAGAAAAAAGAATCGGAAAAAATGAAGAAAACGGATTTGGAAGAAACGTTCATTGCCATGCTTAAGGCAAACGAGCGTGTGATTTATAAAGTGTGTTCGTTCTATGCATCGGAAGAGACTCCGCTCAGCGACCTCTATCAGGATGTGGTATGCAATTTATGGACGGCTTACCCCAAATTCCGAGGGGAATGCAGTATCTCCACATGGATCTATCGCATCGCCCTCAATACGTGCATCTCCGGTTTCCGAAAGAAAAAGATGGAACATTCTGCCGACTTGTCGTCGTTGCAGGATGCCTTTATTCAACCCGAAGACATGACGGAAGAAATCAAAGAAATGTATCGTCTGATTCGTCAACTCAAAACGCTGGAACGCGCCGTCATTTTGCTCTACCTCGAAGAGAAAAGTTATCAGGAAATTGCCGATATCACCGGTCTGTCGTTGAGTCATGTGGCCGTAAAACTGAAACGTACCAAAGAAAAACTAATCAATATGTCTAATCAATAAATTACAACACAATGGAACTGGAAAAGTTAAAAGACACATGGAGGGGACTCGATCAGCGTATGCAACAACAGGAAGGATTACAGTCGGCAATTATACGGAAAATATTGCTCGACCAATCGGACAAAGCATCCAACAAAATGATCGGTTATTCTGTCGTAGGGTTGGTGATCATGATGATCGGTATTCCTATTCTTCTATGGGGACAAGGTCGGGCTCGCGGTTTTGTAGAAGTGTTTAATATGATGGTGTTAGTCTATCTTTTATGTGCTATTGTGACAACCATGATGCTAATTCTGAAAATCCATAGAACCGATTTCTCGGAATCTGTTTGTGCGAAAATCAGAAAGGTAGAACGTGCCTATCGATTCTTCCGACGTATCGCAATAGTAGGCTATGTGATCGGCGCCCTCCTGATTATTACATTGATTGTCCATTTACTCACATTGGAAGAAACATTTCCTTTGTGGTTCTGGGGATTGCTGTTCGCCCTTTTCGGTGGAGGCAGTGTCGGCGCTGTGTTTGAATACAAGCGGATTTTTTCGCGCAATTTTAAGATCATGCTGCAAAATCTGAAAGAATTGGAAGAGTTGGAGGAAGTGAAGCCATGACCTGTCTGTGACGAAGAAGAAGCTGTAAGAATTATCAGTTATATTCTGTTATTGAAATTTTTCAGAACGGTTTTTTGGCTTGCAACAATCCCCCTATCATAAAATCAACTGAAAATCAAATAATTAAAATATTTAACACATAAAATTTGGTTAAAATAAAAAAAGTATATAATTTTGATTCAGTAATATTGCTGTACTAAATAAATTTATCTCTTATGAAACAACTTAGCTTTGAACAAATGGAAGTTCTTAATGGTGGTGCACGTAGGCCTAGTACTAGAGATGGAGCCATGTGTGTTGGAGGAGCTGCCTTTTCTGTCCTTGTCTTTATTGGTGGTTGTGCTGCAGCACCAGTTTCGGGTGGTATGAGTGTTGGAGGTGCACTATGGGCAGTAGCTGGCCTTTATGGTGGTATATTGTTATCATGTATATGAAAATGAACAGCAAATCTGTTTGGCTTATCTGGCTGCTAATAACAGCCAGTATTTTCTTGATCGGATTATGGTTATTGGATTTTTCAAATATGGCATTTTCGTCAAATGTAAATGCCTATATGATTCTAATTGCTTCTGCATGTATGATTGTAGCATGGATTTGTATTAGAAGGAAACATTTAACCCTTAAGAATAGGTGCTTTATTCTAAATACCGTAATTGGGGAAGCGTGTTTGTACTTATTGCTTTTTGTCGTATTAAATATCGCTGACTCTTCATTAATAAGGAGGCTTCTATGTATAATTCCTCCATTTTGTGGAATTATGTTTGCCATCACAGCAAAAAGAGATTTGAAAAAATATTATCATAATAATTCTGTTGATTCGGAACAGAAATAAAGATGATAGCCATTTTCTCTCTCAAAAAATAATAGTGAATAAAGTTTATGCGTAATAACTACCACCTTTTCTTAATCCTTTACGCCCTTACGTTTAGTGGGGGCGTTTTTGCGAAAGAACTGCTTGAGATGGAAGAACTCTACTACCAATCGCTGGCCAAGCAATTGACCACCGAGCCGTTACAGCAAATTCGATACCTGAACGACGTATGGCGATAGTGAGCGATGTGATCGGCGCTTTGCTGATTATTACATTGATTGTCCATTTACTCACATTGGAAGAAACATTTCCTTTGTGGTTCTGGGGATTGCTGTTCGCCCTTTTCGGTGGAGGCAGTGTCGGCGCTGTGTTTGAATACAAGCGGATTTTTTCGCGCAATTTTAAGATCATGCTGCAAAATCTGAAAGAATTGGAAGAGTTGGAGGAAGTGAAGCCATGACCTGTCTGTGACGAAGAAGAAGCTGTAAGAATTATCAGTTATATTCTGTTATTGAAATTTTTCAGAACGGTTTTTTGGCTTGCAACAATCCCCCTATCATAAAATCAACTGAAAATCAAATAATTAAAATATTTAACACATAAAATTTGGTTAAAATAAAAAAAGTATATAATTTTGATTCAGTAATATTGCTGTACTAAATAAATTTATCTCTTATGGAACAACTTAGCTTTGAACAAATGGAAGTTCTTAATGGTGGAAAAGCAAAAGAAATGACCTTGGATTGTGGTCTTGCTATGCTTGGTTTTGCAGGCTCTTTAGCTGGATCTATCACGACTGCTGGTGTTGTACCTGCTGCATGGATCGGGATGGGACGTTTGGTCGTAAGTTCATGCTCTTTTATTCGAAATTGTTGAAGATAATCACGTTCACTATTTACACGATGAATAAACGAACCAAAATCATTTCATCGCTTCTTGTTCTGTTTATTTGCTTGTTGATAATAGGCTACGCAACAACTGTGTATATAAACGAACACAGAATTGTTGATGTGGTTTTAATAATCGGCGTTTTATTAACCTTGATCGTAGCTGTTTTAAACATATTCAAAGCCCGATCGGAACAATGACTCATCATCCACCCAAGAATGTTATATGCAAAAACAGACACTTATCCCAGTGGTTGTCTTAAAAACAAAGACAGCCTTTGGGTCTGACTTCAAAGGTATTGTTAAATTGCTATAGTTTTTCGGAACATTGCAAAACCCAAAACCTTCATAATCCAAACAGTAGGGTTATAAAAAAGCGATGCTCTATACTAATTTAACAATACCAGTTATTTTAATATGGTTCGTCCGATAAAAGAGACTCTCTTTGTTTCGAATAACTTTTATCGGACGACAACAATGATTTTGTTCCATTCCGAAAAAAAAGAAATCCCGGAAAGCAGACTGCACTTCCGGGACTTTTTCATAAGAAAGAATTGCTCAAACCGATGCAAACCCTCTTTCTTGTTTTAACCTAAATACGTTTTCAGCAACCTGCTGCGCGTTCCCTGCCGTAACCTTCTAATTGCTTTCTCCTTAATCTGGCGTACACGTTCACGGGTCAACCCGAATTTATCGCCGATCTCTTCCAATGTTACCTCCTGGCATCCGATACCGAAAAACATCTTAATGATGTCACTTTCCCGTTCGGTCAGCGTAGCAAGCGCCCTGTCGATTTCCTTCGACAGCGATTCGTTCATCAACGTTCCATCCGCATTCGGAGCATCATCGTTCACCAACACATCCAAAAGGCTGTTATCTTCGCCCTCGACAAACGGTGCATCCACGGAGATATGACGTCCGGACACTTTGAGTGTATCCGAAATTTTATCCACCGGGATATCCAATTCCTGGGCAAGCTCTTCGGGAGAAGGCTTCCGTTCGTTCTCCTGCTCGAACCGTGAAAAGGCTTTGCCGATTTTATTCAGCGAGCCTACCTGATTGAGCGGCAAACGTACGATACGTGACTGTTCGGCCAATGCTTGCAAAATAGATTGACGAATCCACCATACGGCATACGAGATAAATTTGAATCCTCTCGTCTCGTCAAACTTTTCTGCGGCCTTGATCAGTCCCAAATTGCCTTCGTTGATTAAGTCGGGAAGGCTAAGTCCCTGGTTCTGGTATTGTTTTGCAACGGATACCACGAATCGCAGATTAGCCCGAGTCAACTTTTCCAACGCCCTCCGATCACCTTTTCTGATGGCTTGTGCCAACTCTACTTCCTCTTCGACTGTGATCAGATCTTCTCGACCAATCTCTTGAAGATACTTATCCAGCGAAGCGCTTTCGCGATTGGTAATGGATTTTGTAATTTTTAACTGTCTCATTCAATGAATAGTTGAAAAACATGGGGGTGCAAAGATAATACTTTTTTGTGCACGAACTGCGTGCCCCCATGTTTTTATCATTTTATAACGCTATAACAATCTCGCCGACCGATTGGTTTATTCCGAAAAATTGATCGCGTAGAGCCGTGTTCCGCCGTCCGGATAGAATCCTCTAATAAACAAACCCTGTTCTTCGGATGAACCTTTTTGTATCTTCTCTACAATCCGGAACAAATCTTCGGGCGTCGAAATCTTCTGATCATTGACGACCATGATAATAAATCCTTTCCGAATACCGGCTTCCTGTACTTTCCCTTTGCTGATACCGTTGACTTCAATTCCGTAGCTTACCCCATATTCTTTCTTCTGTGCATCGCTCAGTTCGCGGAAAGCAGCTCCCAGCATTTCGGCTGCATCGCCGCTTTTCTTTACGACATCTGTTCCACCCTGCGAATTACGCAGTTCCACCGTAAAGTCCTTGATCGCTCCGTAACGGTTTACTTCAAGTTTGACTTTATCGCCCGGACGATATTTGCTGATTTGCTCCTGCAAGGCATTGTTCGAACGGATACGTACACCGTTGACCGATGTAATCACGTCGCCTACTTCGACACCGGCCTCCTTAGCCGAGCTGCGCTGAGCAAATTCTGCCACATAAGCGCCCTCCAGTTCTTTTACCTTTTTGTCGTTCTGGCTTGCTGCCTGGGCGTTTTGTATGACAACACCAAGGATGGCACGCTGCACGGTACCGTACTGCTTCAGGTCGGCGACGACTTTGCCGGCGATGCTGATGGGTACCGCGAAGGAGTAACCGGCGAAATTACCGGTCTCCGAATAGATGGCCGTATTGATTCCGATCAATTCTCCTCTCGTATTCACTAATGCCCCCCCGCTGTTTCCGGCATTGACAGCTGCATCGGTTTGGATAAACGACTCGATTTTATTCAGGTTCGTGTTGCCCGACATGATGGCGCGTCCCTTGGCACTGACGATACCGGCTGTCACCGTCGAGGTCAGGTTAAACGGATTTCCCACAGCCAACACCCATTCGCCGACTTTAAGTTGTTCGGAATCGCCAAACGACAGGGTTTTTAAGTCTTTCGCTTCAATTTTGATGAGTGCGATGTCCGTATTGGGGTCCGTACCAATAATCTTAGCCGGAAATTTCCGATTATCATTCAGCGTTACTTCGAGTTCGTCCGCATTTTCGATTACGTGATTGTTTGTCACGATATACCCGTCGGTCGAGATAATGACTCCCGACCCTGAGCCTGAGCGGGGACGCGGTGTGCGCTCCTGAAAACCGCGTCCGTTCCCGAAAAAGAATTCGAAAGGATCGAAATATTCACCGCGACCGGACGAACGCTCATTGACCGTCGACCGGATATGTACCACTGCATGAACAGCCATATCGGCAGCATACGTAAAATCCGTATTTTCTGCCGCATTGGCATGATAGCCTGTCAGTCGAAGCGGTTGTTTGAAAGTACCTTCACCGTCATCGACCAAGGCTGCCCGTACCGTCGCATTGTATTTTACCATATAGGTTACTGCGCCAATGGCTGTAACAAAGCTTACTACAGCCACAAAAACAACTACCAATCCTTTTTTCCACATTGTTTTCATACTTCTGATATTTTAGTTGAACATTTAAATTTAACACTTTTCTGCAACAAAGAAAACTCAAAAATGATGCAATTATTCCTTTTGAAGGTGATTTTTTAACACTTTTAACGGCTACATTCGGCACTTAACCGCGTTTAACGATAAAAAGAGGGCTTTCACTTCATTTTAACACTTCGTGTCGGTCATTTTGACAGGCAGAAAAACAAAGAGACTACACCTTTCCTAAAAATGGCGTAGTCTCTTGAAATATAAGTTCTCCGGTGTTTTATTTTTTCTTCAGGATCAACGTGCGGAACGCATCGTTTTTCCAAAGCAGCACCAGTGAGCGGAAAGCATGATATTCGTTCGGTTCGATCATCGTTTTTTGGAGTTCAATTTCGCGACGAATGATCAGTCGGCTGTCTTCCCGATGCATCGTCAAACTGATTTTTCCGACCGGATTGCTGATTTCTTTCCGAAAGGGGCGTGTTTCAACGTCCCAGCCATCGACCGTCAGCGTATAGCTGCACGTCTCTTTGATTCGGCAAGGCAGTTCCATCGGTTGAGTACGCGTACTGTTCAGTCGTAGCCGCCATCTGTCAATTCCTTTATCGGTAGCCGGTAAAGTGTATAATGCATAACCGTTGTTCGGCCGGAGCGCTTGTTGGCGACTAAAGTCGGCTTGGGCTGTCGCATCTTCGCTGTTTATCAAGGTACCGTTCACATTAGCCATCGTATCATTCAGTGCAATGTGCGCTTGATAGCCTAAGGTCATCTGTTTTTCATCCAGCTGAATCAGCCCCACGCCGTTTTCTCCCGTCTGCCAGAATTGGTCGAGACTGGCACGTAGCGCCGGATCGAGTGCATCTTTTTGTAAAGGAGACAGATAATGATCACCGGACTTCACTCGAATATCGGAGATTGCACGGACGGCTATCGGCGTAGCGAAAGACGGAAAACTCATCATGATCTCGGCATCTAATCCCGCGGCCAACAGCATGGAGGCCAACAGAGTCGCCTTTTCTGCCAGTGTACCGTAAGCCGATTGCAAAACTTCGGCCGGTGGACGAATTTTGGCAGACAGGAGTACCGGAAGTTGAGAGGTGGCGATCTCATCGACCACGTAACGCAGAATCTCCGAGCGCTTCTCATCGGTCGTCTGCTTGCCTTCCAACAATTTAGCGACAAGCGATGTACATGCTTCGGGATCGACTTTCATTGCCGAGAGCCACGCCACACCGTTTTCTCCTTCCGCATTCGAAGCGAAAAGCATGGGCGATGCCTTTCCGGCGGTATATGATTCCATCGGGAAAGCCGGAATATTCTGGAAATTCCATGCGTATGTTGTCATGCTATTGTGCTGACGAACGACCGGCTCACCTCTTAACGCATTCAGGCCATAAGTAAGTTTCTCTTCCTCAGGCAGCGTAATTTCTATTTGATAATCTTTCACGGGTGAGTGCTCCTGCAACTGTTCGGCTACATCGAGAAAGGGATAGAATCCGACATGGGTAGTGAGCGTATAATCAAGGCAGATCGTGGCGCCGATTTCCAGCCCCGTATGGGTAACGACCATTTCCCGCAGATGATTATATGCCGGAGCGTCAGCCGCGAAAGACGGCAGCACCTCGTTAAAAGCATTGTCCGGTGTGCGGATCACTGTTCCGTCGGCCTGCTTCGTGTAAGACTCGTTAATTTTCAGGGTCTGGAATTCCGGATTATAAACGATAAATGTTTCACCGTATAAGTTATTGAACGCGAAATGCGTGTTCAGTGTCAACTCTTTCCGGTATCGGAAAATCATGCTTCCGTCTCTGTTCCATGTATATTGTTTGACGATTTTGTCAAAAACCGCTTCCGGCTGCGCCATGGCCGTAACAACAGCGAGTAAGCCGATGATCAGTAGATTGTATTTTTTCATCCTGTGTCGTATTTACATTTATTTTTTTTCAAAAATCAACCATTCGTCGGCTAAGTCTTTATGCGCTTTGACCGCTGTACGAAAGCCGTTCCAGTCTGCCGCGTCATACACGCGCTTGCGCAACGTCAGCTGATGGCTGATATTCACTTTATTGTTTTGCTGACTCAACGAACCGATGAAATCGGCGACAGCACTTGTTTTTCGCTGTTCCTTTGCTTCGCTCCGCATGGTATATCCTGCCGGCACGGTCATCGTCTCTTTCAGTTCGACCAGACGCGAGCAAGCGTCTTTGAACGCATAGCGACGATCGTCCCGCTCCGTATCGATGCGCAGGTAAGTGCGTGTGCTCTGATACAATCGTCCGCAGATAGGGCGGAGCATCAGTACCCCGTCGCCCGTAAGCGCGTAATCGGGGATTTCGAATTTCATCGTGATGCGTATCGGTCCGGCGGTGTAGTCTTTCGGATTCGTACCGTAATCGACGTTCAGCATACGAGCTTGCGGCGACACTTGCAGCAGCTCGTTCTCCATTGCTTGCCGCCAATCGGTCATAAAACCTCGCGTGAAAGGACGGCGGACGCTACCGTCCGATTGTCCTTCGGCGGTGACCGTAAATTCGCCGCGCAGTGTTCCATCGGTATCGACCGAAGTATGCGCCGAGAGCTTGAGATAATGATTTTCGGGAGGCGATACCGGCGTTTCCAGCAAGCCCGATCCCTCGGGAATACCCGGCAGATAGTGCTGCTGTTGCTCTGCACTCGACCAGAGCTCGCGCAGAAAAGGCACCCACGTCGGGTCGAGAGGAATGTATTGTCCGCTTGACAGCTTCACGACCGTCACACAATGGTTGAAGTGGTCGGCTGGAATCGTTTCGATGCGTGATCCTGCCATCGTCATGGCCGGATAAGCCTCGAAGCCGGCCATCCGTAGCATCGAGATCAGGAGAGCCGCCTTGTCTTTGCAGACGCCGCAACGATCGGTAAAGTTCATCTTCGTCGTATGCAGCGTATAACCTTCGCCTTTCCCCATCGAGATGCCCGAATAGCGCATATTGTCGGCCACCCAGTGGGTCAGCGCCGCGATCTTTTCCATCTCGGTCTTTTTGCCGCGTAACAGTTCGTCCACCTTCTTTTGGGCTTCAGGATCGGCGGCGAAACTATCATAATCTTCATTTACCTTGTTAAACCAAAGCGATTTGTCTTTCCATTCGGGCGTAGAAGACATCATCAGCTTGGGCGCCACATCGAAGAGATCGACCATGTTCGGTTCTTTCACGAAAGGATGTACGTCGGAGACGGAAAAGCTCAACACTTTACGATCGCCTGAGAGCCGAACGGACGACCGACATTCGCCCTGATAAAACTCATACTGTACTTCTTTCGTGCGAGGCATGTCTACCGTGTAGATTTTTGAAACGGTCGGGACGGCCACCCAAAACGGTACGATATCGTAAAACTGTCCGCGCATGGGAGGCACGAAACGCTCTTCGTCGCCGGCTGCCAGCAGGGCATAGGTAAAACCCTTCTTGCTGATCTCGTAATCAATGATATCCCCGGCATCGAGCGCACCGATTTCCAACATGATCTGCCGTGCCCCCCAGTAGATGGCACGTGCCGGCGCCGCATAGTCACAAGCCTGACTCACATCGATAGTGCGTTGCGAGCCATCGGCCTTGTATACTGTGGCACGGCTGAACTCGGCAAAGGCCGTCAACGGATCGTAATCGTATTTGATCACCCTGTATTTCAGCGCACCCGCTTTGTTTTTCACTTGCACAACCTGACGGATCGTGAAGCTCCCCGATCCGTTATCGGCTACGACGACTCCGGTGCTGTCGAGCAATGCGACAGCCTCGTGTTTTTTCCAGCCGGCTTGTCTGGCCGCCCGCTCTTTGAAGGGAAGCCAGCTTTGCGCCATGACCGGCAAACAGCATCCGGCCATAAACGCGACAATCGTTTTTCTCATCATTTTGATATTATTTTTGGACATAGATATACCCTAACTGTATGGTAACAGAACTCTGAACAATCTGACAGATCGGATCAGACCGTTGATGTACAGAAGCAACGTTTCTCCGTCTAAAATCTTACCGACAAAAAGATTGCAGGAAGGATAAATCTTGTACCTCTCATGTTTTTATGTGTACTTCTTTTTGAGGCAAGTTGTAATGGATATATATTGAAAGAGTGTGAAACGAAAAAGGCCGGTTTTCCATCCTCCCGTTCCCGATGGACAGAAAAAACCGGTCTGTTTCTTTTACTTACTTCACAAAGTCGGCAGCGGCAAGGAAGTCATAGCTTTTCTTAACGTCTTCTTCGGGTGTACCGTCATAACGTTCTATTTCAGCATACCAATCTTTAATAACCCCTGCGGCATAAGCCTGCTCAAATACGGCTTTATAGTCTACGACATTCTGTGTGCCGATCGCTGTTTCATCCTTAATATGAAGCAGTTGAATGCGCTTCGGATATTTCTTCATGTATTCCACCGGATCGTATCCGCCTTTTTGTGCCCAATATACATCGAGTTCGAAGCACACATGGTCAGCGCTCGTATGCTCCATAAGCAGATCGTACAGGGGCGTTCCATCGATCTTGCCTTTGAATTCGAAATCATGGTTGTGATAACCGAACCGGATACTCGAAGCGGCCGTTTTGAGCCCGATCTCGCTGAAATAATCAGCGTAACGTTTGATATTGTCGAGCGTAGCCCGTTCACCTTTCAGCGGAGCCCACGGCATGATTATGTATTTGAATCCTGCTGTGTTGTGCGTGTCGATCGCTTTGCTCCACCAAGCCATATCGGCTTCGTAGTCGCCGCTCAGTTCACGTCCAAGGTGTGCGCTTGTCGCTTTCATTCCCAAATCGTCGACCATTTTCTTAAACTCGGCCGGTTCCAATCCGTAAATTTTTCCGTCGTTATACCCTGCCGTTTCCAGATTGCTGTAGCCCATTTGTGCGACGGTTTCGAGTGTTTTCCGGATTCCGGCATCTTTGACCATGTCCCGCAACGAGTAGAGTTGCAAACCGATATGTTTTGAGCCGGTCTGAAGACTGATACTGTTACTACGGGAGTACAAGAAATTCGGCATCACCATGCCACCTGCGAGCAATAATGAAGCTCGTTTGATAAAGTCACGTCTGTTTTGCATCACGAATTAATTTAAAGTTTGACGAATATTCTTTGCAAAAATAGCAGATAATTCCGACATCATGCAAAAAAATGTACGAAAAAAGCGGCTTTGCGTTTAATTTTGCAAGGTAAACGATTTGCGACCGATCAGGTTGCCGTCGGCAAAGATATCGACACGATAGGTCCCGGGCGAGAGGTATTCGGCTACATCCCAATACATCGTTACAGGTAACTCCTCGCCCTCGTATTCGATCGTTTTCATCATCGAGTAAGAAATATTCCTGTTCTCGAATGCAAATACGCCGGAGTTAGGTTTGGTCAGAATATCGTCGTCCGGACGCATGATGCGCACATAGATATTTTTCTCGCCCACCGGTGCGGTGATGTTTTTAGCCAGGTGGAATGTGAGCACGAGTTGTGCGATTTTGTCGATCTTCTTCGCATCCTTGCCTCGCGAAGTTACGGGACGCACCTGTATGGCGGTAGCGTCCATGCGGCTGGCTAATGTGACGCGTTCGGTCAGTTTTTCTTTTTCGCGCGTCAGTTGTGCCGCTGCCGACGTGGCTTGCCGATATTGCTGCGTCACCCGTTCGTTTTCGTTGCGCAGGCGTCCGTTTTCGGCATTCAGCGAATCGATTTGTATCACATAATTACGCATGATTTTTCGGAGCGTTTCCAGTTCTTTTTTCAACTCCGTGATGCGTCGCGTATTCGTGGCTTTGACGGTACGAAGCTCCTCCATCAGCCGCTGCACCTTCATCTGTTCGGTGGTCAGCAGCGCTACGAGCGAGTCGTTGCCTACGCTGAATTTATATCCTTCGTATTGGAGGGAGAGTTCGGTATATTCGTCGGAAAGTTCTTCTTTTTCGAGCGCAAATATTTCGGCCATGTCTGCCATCTGCTGCCGCTGGTGATAAATGACATAGCCCACGGCGACGAGTGCCAGCAGCACGATGACGATGGCCATGATCAAAAACGTTTTTTTCTTGATTTCTTTTTCTTCCGAATTCATACGTAAACAATCTATTCGGGGGACAAAGATAAGAAAGTTCGAGTATTAACCATTGGTCAATGACAATTTTTCTTACCTTTCCTCTAAAACGTATTTTGTGAGTTTGCTTAGATTGCTGTTCAATCC
>NZ_JBQNAZ010000031.1:0-34355 GCF_052170195.1 Tannerella sp.
TATACTTTTATTCCTTTTTATTCAAAAAAATCAATTGTTAAGGAGTGACTATTTAGTTGGCTTTATTTTTATTCAAAAGGACTGTTTTTGCTTTGTTCCACCAAGTAAAGTTTATATTTTCATGTTTCCATAATGGGATGGCTGGGAACAATTTTAAAAAGAAAAAAGAGTTAAATACTTGAAGATAAGCAATCTAACTCTTTTTATAGTACCCAGACCCGGGGTCGAACCGGGATGGATGTTACTCCACTGGTGTTTGAGACCAGCGCGTCTACCGATTCCGCCATCTGGGCTTTTGCAGGCGCAAAGATAGGAAATATTTTTTGAAAAAATGAAATTCATGAATAAAAAAAGGTCGTAATGTAGTGTGCAGGCTTGACTGACTCAACATTCTCTGATATTTTATTGATGTATATATAAGATAATCAGTGTATTTTAGGGCAGGATGTAATTGTTGTTGCTGTCAAAGATATTTCCCGACAAATGCACTGACCCGTTGGGTGTATTCCTCGCGGTTGTCGCGGTAAGAGACGGCATGGACAGCGCCGGGTACGATCCACAGCTCTTTATCGCCTTGTTTTTTCGCTTCATAGAGTGTATAAACCATCCACGTGGGGACATAATCGTCCGCATCGCCGTGGATAAAGAGGATCGGGTATTGGCTTTTTTCGATCTGTTTCAGTGCGGAGGCTTCGCGGAAGTCCCACCCGTAACGCCATTTACACAGCAGGCTCGTTGTATATAGCATCGGCATTTCGGGCAGTCCGAAACCGGCCTTTAATTCTTTCGAGAATTCGTCCCATACACTTGTATATCCGCAATCTTCGACAAAACAACGCACGTAATCGGGTTGCGGGTCGCCGGCCATCATCATCGCGGTTGCCGCTCCCATTGAGATTCCGTGTACAACGATCTGTGCCGAATCTCCGAATGCTGTATGGGCTACTTCCGCCCAACGCATCACGTCGTGTCTGTCGAGCCATCCCATACGGATGTGTTCTCCTTCGCTTTCTCCTCCGCCGTATAAATCGGGTAACAAGATGTTGAACTCAAGGTCGTGATGATAGAGATAGCCGATCATCAGCATCCGCACGGCGCTATCCGTGTATCCGTGAACGATCAGAGCGGTGCGCCGGGTCGATTGGGGTGCCTGCGCATAAAGCGCATGAAGGCGGACACCGTTGTGGAGGATAAACGTATCGCGCAAGGCGCCGGCCTGTTTCAGGCTGTCAGCCCAAGGCTTGATGAACGGGTATTCGGTAAACATGTACGCATACGATCCGTCGGTATCTTTGCCCGAGTTATTGGCGGGACAGAGCGAATAGTCAAGCATGTAAAAACTTCCTCCTGCAATCGCGGCGGATAGCAGGATCAGTATCCCGGACAAGAGATAAAGCGCACGTTTCATCGCGTTTGTAGTCTTTTTATTTTAGTCTTTTCGCAACGATTTCAGTAACCTAATCTCGGCCGCATAGCCATCTAATTCGTTCGGCGTTTCAAGATTGAATGGCAAATCACGCAGTGCCGGATGATTGATGATACGGGTGATTGCTTCGAGGCCGATATTTCCTTCTCCGATTTTGGCATGGCGATCTTTGTGGCTGCCCATTGGGTTAAGGCTGTCATTAAGGTGAATAACACGCAGTCTGTCCAGCCCGATGATTCGGTCGAATTCGTCTATCACCTCATCAAGCTGATGGATGATATCGTATCCGCCGTCGAAGATGTGGCATGTATCGAGACATACTCCCAAGAGATGCTCCAGCTCAACCCTGTCGATGATGGCACGCAGCTCTTCGAACGAACGGCCGATTTCGCTTCCTTTGCCGGCCATGGTTTCCAGCAGAACGGTCGTACGTTGCTCCGGTTTCAGGATCCGGTTCAGCATTTCGACGATGTAGTCGATGCCGATTTCTACCCCCTGTTTTACATGGCTTCCGGGGTGGAAGTTGTAGAAGTTCCCGGGTACGTATTCCATCCGTCGCAGGTCGTCGGCCATGGTTTCCGTCGCAAATTTTCGCAGACCAGCGTCGGCAGCGCAGGCATTCAGGGTGTAAGGCGCGTGTGCCACGATGGACGAGATATCGTGCTCCTTAGCCAGTTGAAGGAAGGCTTCCACATCTTTCTCATCGATAGGTTTGGCCGTTCCTCCCCTTGGATTGCGTGTGAAAAACTGAAAGGTATTGGCTCCGATACTCACGGCCTCTTTGCCCATGGCCAGAAATCCTTTGGAAGCCGATAAATGACAACCGATTCTAAACATGCTGTTTCTGTTCTTTTTTAATGAATAAATTTTACGATCTCGCATGGCTCCGACGTGCCAAACGTTTTCACGGTCTGAAACCGTCCTTCATACTTGTGAGAGATGAACCATACATAGCGATGGATGCTATTGATATATATACCGTTATTCTGTGTCGGATCTTGACGGAGCCGGGGCAATAGCAGATAATCGATGCCTCTTTCTACGAGGTAGCGATTCATCATGTCCGGATCATAGATGCGCAGGGTTGCAGGATCAACCTTTCGACATTTCCGTATAAAATCTTCCAGGTCGTTCGTGTGCACCATGCCTGCATTGTTCAGCATTTCCGCCGTATGGTCTTTTAGGCTGTCAGCCACCATATAAACGCCTGCCTGGTTTGCCTCTCTGCCTCCGATGTTTACAGGAGCCATGGAAGTTATGATATATTGAAGTTGTTCTCCATATAACGCTCGTTTATCGATGGCAACAATAAACGGCGTCTTTCCACTGTTCTTCAGATACTCCAGCGTGTCGATCGGAACCGTCAATGTCGCCGGTAATCCTGTAAAATCACGGTCGGCATAAATTTTTGAGATCGACGCCTTACGGCTGACGATAACGGCATCTTTCTCCAGATTGTGGGCAGCCCACTGGCTTGCCTTGATAAAATTCTGCCAGTCGGGCGTGAGGCCGTAAAGTGTTTCGCCAAGCATATTTTGCTGCAAGACGGGGATGTTGCGCGCCACCCGATTCTTTGATATGATGAGTGTACCTCCGCATACGACAAACAATAACATCGGGTAGATAAAGAAAAATTTTCTTAACGGTTTGGATTGAAACAGGTAGCACAGTCCTCCGAGCAGGAACAGAAGGATCAACGGATAATAAATCATGATCAGCCGGTCTTGTCCCCAGATGATTTGGAGCAGTACAAAGCTCGCAAAGTTCATCACGCCGATGTAGATTCCCACGAACAGTAGCGCCATATTCCGTCTGAATACGATAGCAAGTCCCGAAAAATAGAGCAGGTATATGATCACGGTGCGCCATACATCTATTTGGGGCAGGTTGCTGGGAGTTTCCGGAATGACTCCCATCATCTGGCATAAGAAAGCAGAAAGGTAGATTTGCGAATTGATGAGAAAGCGGTTCATGAAACCTGCCAAATCTTCCATTCCCTGGTTCGGAGCGTAGTAGTCTTTCGCTAAATAGTTTCGGATATCGTAAGCGCTACCGGCTTCAGGCCAAACAACGGTTTTGAAGAGTTGAAACGCCGCGAAGACAAGCACAGCGGCAACAACCGTATACAACAAGTCTTTCCATCGTAACTTTACCATGAAAAAGAGAGCCACGGCTCCTATAACAGCATATCCGATGCTGCGTGTAAGCCCCATACACAATGCCAGCATGCCGAGGATGAGGTATTTTTTCCAGTCTGTTTTCAAGGTGTAGGACACATTGCCGTTACGCAGAAAATAATTGGAAAAGAAGTAGAGAAAAAGCGCCTGAGTCAGCATAAACATCGGTTCGCTGTATGTATGGCTTGCATAGAAGAAGACGAACGAGCAAAGACTCGTAAGCAACAGCGCAGGTATCAGTACAAGTGCAGGAACGATGCCCCGAAAACTTTTATATGTGAGCCAGAGTGAAAGCAGAATAAAAACGGCCGACAGCGATTTAAGCAGGATCAGCTTGATCCCGAACACGCCGACGAACGGAGCAAGGACGATCGGATACAGCGGCCCGCGGAATCCCGGAAACCGGAAGTCTCGCCAGAAGTTTTGAGCGTTTATGATATAGTCGCAGTCGTCGCCGCTGAGGCTGACTTTGATGTCGAAAAGCAGGATGCTCATCAACGCTCCTAAAATCATCGAAATGATAAAAAATATACGTTCGTGCCGTTCAAAAAAACGGTTGATCCGGGTGTATGCTCCCTGAGCGGGACGCGGCTCGTGCGTCTTATCTCTGTATTGGTGTGCCTTTGTCTGTTTGAGGCTTTTTGTTCTGTTCATTTTCAAGGTCTGAATAATTTAAAATTGGCAAGTCGCATTTTCTGGAGACGGTAAGCGAGTGATACGCCTAATACGCCCCAGCCGTATGTGATGCTTCGCCCCAGGTTGATGGACGAGGCTTCCTCGAAGTATTTGGTCGGACAACTGACTTCGCCGATGCTGAAGCCCCTGTAGAAAATTTGCGCCAGCATCTGGTTGTCGAAAACGAAATCGTCCGAATTCCTCTCATACGGAACAGCCTGTAATACTTCTTTCGTAAAAGCCCGGTAACCTGTATGATATTCACTAAGTTTTTGTCCCATCAGTAAGTTCTGTATGAAGGTCAGAAAGCGGTTAGCAACGTACTTATAAAGCGGCATTCCTCCCGCAAGAGCACCTTTGCCGAGGATACGCGAAGCAATGACTACGGGATACAGTCCGTTAGCAATCATAAAGCAAATAGAGGTCAGCAGAAGCGGTGTGTACTGGTAATCGGGATGAAGCATCACCACGATATCGGAACCGATCTCAAGCGCTTTATCGTAACAAGTTTTCTGATTGCCTCCGTAGCCTTTGTTTTTTTTGTGTTTGATGACGTACCGTATCCCTAACTCACGAGCGACATCGGACGTATGATCCGAACTGGCGTCATCAACCAACACGACATGATCGACAATGTCGAAAGGAATTTCTGCATAGGTCTGTCGCAACGTTTGTTCGGCATTATAAGCCGGCATGACTACGGTTATAACTTTTCCTCGTATCATTTGTTGTTTTTAATAGCGGACGCAAAATTACGATTTTACGATGGAAAAACAATCGTGCATGCTATGAATATCTGTTTTTTCCATGTATTTTTGCAAGGTTTTAAAGGATGGAGACGACAACAGAGCACAAGAATAAAGGGGCAAATAAGTGGGTAAAAGGAATTGCCTGGCTGCTGCTGACACCCGTATTGCTGGTGTCGATTTTCTCGTTGCTCTTGTATGTTCCCGCTGTTCAAAACTTCGCCTTGAAGCATGTAACGCAATACGCCTCCGAGGCTTTGGGCATGAAGATCGGTGCAGGTCGCATTCTTTTGTCGTACCCATTGAACCTGACGCTACAGAAGGTATCGGTGCAAGATGCATCGCAAGACACGTTGTTTTCTGTCGGTGAACTGTCCGTGAAAATTCGTCCGTTGCCCTTACTCGACAAGGAAATTTGGGTATCATCCGTATTGATAACGGATGTATCCGTCCGTACGAAGCAATGGCTCGAAGGTATGAGTGTTGAAGGGCACATCAGCCAGCTTATGACCTATGGAGGCAGGGTGTATTTGTCGAAAGAAAAAGCCATGTTAAACCAGCTGTCGATTACTGATGCCGACATAACGTTGCAAATAGACTCGCTTTCAGCGTTATCGGATACGACAGATACGCAAGTCAATTGGACGATTCTGGCCAATCGCCTTCGTCTCCGACAGATTGCATTCCGGTTACGCATGCCTTCAGATTCTCTCCGTTTAGAGACTCTCATTGGGGAAGCGACACTTACAAATGGCTCCGTCGATTTGGGTGCGGGGCAGTATAGCGTGTCAAAACTGGATTTGTCAGACAGCTTTGTTTCTTATGATACCAACGACCAACCTCCTGTCGAAGGCTTCGATCCGTCGCATCTGCTACTTTCTCAAATCAATCTGGAGTTGGACTCGGTCTTTTACCGTGAGCCGGATAGCAGGGCTCATCTCCGCGCGTGTTCGATGAACGAACGTTCGGGCTTGCAAATTACTTCCCTTACCGGCCGTGTATGGAGCGACAACATCGCATTATCCGTCCCGTATTGCGAACTGCGCTTACCTCGTTCGCTGGTTGAACTGCGAGCGATGGTTCCCTGGAACTCTCTGGCCAAAGACCCGCTGGGTCGTCTGCAGGCTGAACTTACGGCATCAGTCCATTTGCAAGATGTTTTCGTGCCGATGGGCCAACGTATGTCTTTTTTAGAAGAAAAATATCCCGACACGTTGCTGACTTTTCATGCGGCCATCGAGGGTAATATGCGGCAGTTGTATGTTCACCGGTTTCAGGGCACCTTGCCCGGCGCGTTCCGGATAGATGCACATGGCGCGGCAGAACGGTTGACGGATGACGTATATCGTTCCGGAGAATTGTCTCTGAGTGTGCAGATGCAAAACAAGCAATGGCTGAAAACATGGCTGCCAGCCTTATCCGAAGGACGCATCAATATTCCGGACAGTTTGCGACTGAAGATGGATGCGACATTAACTCGCGGAGTTTATCAGGCGAATATGTTGCTCTCCGAAGGAAATGGAACGGCTCGTTTTTCAGGAAAGTATCATGCTTTTCAGAAGGCTTACGCAGCCGATCTGATGATTGATAGTCTGAATTTGATACGTTTCCTACCTAAAGATTCGATATTCCATGTGACAGGCTCGTTACGTGCCGAGGGAAAAGGGGCGGACTTTTTCTCGAAAGCGACCCATCTTATATTTGGTGGAGAACTGAAGGGGTTGCAATACAAAGATCGGTATATCTCGGGAATCTCGGTAGAAGGTACTTTCCGCGATCATCAGGCAAATGCCCGGATGGCGAGCGCTTATCCGTATCTGAAGGGAACGGTCACACTCGATGGAAATATACGTAAAGACAAAATTGCAGGGATGTTGATTGTCGACATGGATACATTGGATTTGCACGGGTTGAACGTAACGGAAAAACCTCTGTCCAACTCGTTTCAACTTTTCTCAGAAATCGATACGGACTTGAAGAAGCGACATCGACTGGACGTGACGCTCGGTAACTGGGAGATGGCAATGGAGAAACAGAAGGTGAGGCCGAAAACGCTGACCCTGCATGCGGCGTGCAACGAAGATACGACGCGCGTTTCATTCCATGCGGGCGACCTTGGGATGGTGTTGACAGGAAATACCGATTTGGAGACTCTTATCGGCAAACTGACCGATGTGTCGGATGATTTCCAAGAGCAAATGAAGAAAGATACTGTCGCATATTTGCAACATCTGACACCCTTATTGCCCGAGCTTGATTTACAGGTTGAAGCAGGGCATGATAACCCGTTGCAGAATTATTCGCAGGAGAATGATCTTTCTTTCGATCGTTTTTCGTTTTGGGCTTCGACATCTCCGCAGGATGGGATCAATGCAAACGGACTGTTGCTTTCGCTCATGAAAGACACGATCAAGATTGATACGGTACGTTTGAGCATCCGGCAAGATTCGACCGATGGATTGCGCTACACTTGTGATGTCACGAAAAACAGATTTCGACGACAGGAACCGTTTACGGCCGGTGTACACGGTAGGCTTCAAACCGGAATGGCCGATATCGAAGCCAGTTATCGGGATGCCCGCGGGGAAACGGGACTCCGGTTAGGCGCTCGCGCCACCAAACAACCCGAAGGTTTCCGCCTTGAGTTTTTTCCCGAAAATCCCGTGCTGGGTTTTATGCCGTTTACACTCAACAAAGACAACTACATGGAGATACGCACCCTGAAAGATATATCGGCCAACCTGAAGCTGATCGGTGAGCAGAATGCCTCCTTGTGGATTCATTCGACGGAAACAAATGGAAAAATGGATGAACTATCCGTCGAAATCAGTCAGATAAATTTAGAGAAAGTGTCGCACTTCGCCCCGATCCCTGTCATGGGAGGGTTAGCCAACGTGGCACTGCGCTATGTGCCGATGGAAAAATCGTTTATGGTGGCGACCGATGCCAGCGTCGATGATCTCGTTTATCAGGGAGGGAGCATGGGAGAGTTGTTGTTGAACGGGGTATATCTGCCGCTTGATAACGACAGACATCAGTTTGACGCACACTTCTTCCACAATCAAGCTGAAATCGCCATGCTCTCCGCTCTTTATCAGCCGTCAAAAAATCACCAGGTAAGCGGCACCATGACTCTCAGCCAGCTGCCATTGAAGATGCTGAATCCTTTTCTGGGCGAAACAGGCCGTATGCAGGGATGGCTGAATGGGCGAATGACTCTGGCCGGAACAAACAAAAAACCTTTATGGAATGGTCATCTGCAATTGGACTCGGCATTTGCATACGTGACGGCTGCCGGAACGGATATCCGTTTCGACGACCGTAAAATAGAAATGAAAAACAGCAAGATTCGTTTTAATAAATACAGTATTCATACGAATGGAAACAATCCGTTTATCATTAACGGAACAGTCGATATCAGTCGTCCGATGCACGAGACCGTTAATTTAAGGTTGACTGCAAACAACATGCAGCTGCTGGACACCCGCAAAGAGCCGGGAAGCATGATTTATGGCAAGATGCTGGTCGATCTGAATACCACCCTGAAAGGGCCGTTGCGTGCCATGTACATGCGAGGCGATCTGCATGTGCTCGGCAGTACAAACCTGACGTATGTAGTTCCGGAGTCTAAACTGGAGAGTCGTGATAACTTTGCCGATCTCGTCACGTTTACGTATTTCTCCGATACGATTTCCAAGCGTCGTCGGTGGGGCGAGACCTTGAGCACGGCTGAGACTGTTCAGCCGCTTCCGTCGGTGGGAAGTATGGATATGCTCATGACTGTTCGCATCGACCCCGTTGTCCGTCTGAAGATTGA
The DNA here is from genome assembly GCF_052170195.1 of Tannerella sp. GTDB lineage: Bacteria > Bacteroidota > Bacteroidia > Bacteroidales > Tannerellaceae > Tannerella. The sequence goes on from NZ_JBQNAZ010000031.1 coordinate 8,842, forward strand.
TTTGGGCGGTGAACAGTCGAACCGTATCGAACTGAAAGGAGGTGGCGATCTGTCGTTTCAGTACACTTCACTGGGTGATATGAGGCTGAACGGACGTTATACGATATCGGACGGACTGGTTCGATACAGCATTCCGGTCATTCCATTGACCGATTTTACGATTCGTGATGGCAGTTATGTCGAATGGCGAGGCAATCCGATGAATCCGTTCCTGAACCTTACCGCTTTAAGTCGGTTACGTTCGTCAGTCAATTTGGATGGTCAGTCGCAGATGGTCGATTTCAATACCGGCATTCAGGTGCGGCAGGAGTTGCAAAAGATGGCGTTGAAATTTATTTTGGAAGCGCCGAACAATGGCGCCGTGCAGAACCAGTTGGCTGCCATGGGAGAGGAGGAACGCAGTAAGCAGGCGATCAGTTTGCTGGTGACGGGGGTTTACTTGGCCGGTGCCGGTGCCGGAACAGAGCGAATGGATGTCGGGGCTGCCCTGAGCAGTTTGTTGCAGCGCGAGATCAATAATATGCTTGGCAGTTTGCTGGGAGAAGTGCCTTTTTCTTTCGATGTGAATACGTATGACGGTACCGACGGAAAAGGCCGGCGAATCGATTATCTCGGACGTTTTTATAAAGGTTTTATGAACGATCGTTTGTACACCACGCTGGGGATGAGGTATTCGACTAATGATCCGGTGACCGGCGACCGGTTTTATTTCGATGATGCATCGCTCGAATATCGTCTCGATACCGAAGGTTCCCGTTTCATCCGAATATTCAGTCAGAAAGATTACGAGAACCTGTTTGAAGGAGAAATCCGAAAGAGTGGGGGAGAGGTGATCTTCCGTCGTAAAACGAGACGGTTCGGAGATCTGTTTGATTTTCGCAGACAACCGGCTATCCGAAAGGAAGATGATTCGTACAGGAATGTGCCGGACAATGATTCGTCAGAGAAAAATGAAGAGGAGCAGGAAAAGGATGAATAGCTGGATCAGCACGGGAATTGTAGGGTTGCTTTTGGGCGGGTTGTGTGCGTGTTCGACGACGAAGAACTTGCCGAAGGGCGAGGTGTTGTATACCGGCATCGAGAGTATTACAGTGACCGATCGGGAGCATGTCCGTGAGGCCGACGAGGTATTGGGCAAGGTGGAAGAAGCGCTCGCATATCCGCCCAACAATGCGCTACTGGGCAGTTCGTCGAAGCGTACCCCGTTTCCGCTGGGGCTGTGGATGTATAATGCGCATGTCAACAAGAAGGGAGCGTTTCATGAATGGATGTTTCGCTGGCTTGCCGCGAAACCGGTTTTTATCTCGACGGTTACGCCGGCTACGCGGGCACGTGTGGCGCAGAATCTGCTACGTGAGAATGGCTATTTTACAGGGACGGCATCCTGCGAGATCGTGCCGAATAAAAAAGATTCGCTTAAGGCCGGTGTGCGTTACGAGATTACCCTCAACGAACCTTATACGCTCGATTCGATTTTTTACCGGCGCATGCAAAATCGGGGTGACACACTGCTGAAGCTGCAGGAAGATAAGCGACTTCTGCGCAAAGGCGACCGTTTCAGCATAGAGACGTTGGAAGCTGAGCGACAACGTCTCGCCACGATTATGCGAAACAACGGATATTATTTCTTTCGTCCCGAATACATCATTTATCAGGCGGATTCGTCGTTGCGCGAAAAAAAGGTCGATCTTCGTGTCGGACTGAAACAGGGCGTTCCGGAAACCTTGCTGCGTCCGTGGTATATCGGCCGCATTTCCATTTATCTGAGTGGCTACGACAACGAGATGCCCACTGACAGCATCTCTTATAAAGACCTTACCATTTATTATGAGAATAGATTGCGCGTAAAACCTTCCGTGTTATACAAGCAATTACAGTTTACATGCGGCGAACTTTATTCGCTCGAAAAACAGACCGAGACACAGCTTGCCCTAAGCAGGCTTGGCATCTTCCGTTATACCGACATGCAATATATGCCCACCGACTCGTCTCATACATCCGATACGATGAATGTTCAAATCCATACGTCATACGATTATCCGTTCAACAGCCGGTTTGAGATCAAGGCGACGATGAACGATAATAACTACGCCGGTCCCGGCATCGTACTTGGTGTTACGCGCCGCAACATGTTCGGCGGAGGCGAGACGCTGGCGGCTTCACTGTTTGGTTCGTACGAGTGGCAGACGGGAGTCCGTGCCGCCGGCCATACGGGGATGATGAACAATTACGAGGTAGGAGTGAAGGGCACGCTGACTTTCCCACGCCTCGTGCTTCCACGCTTGGGACGAGGCGCGTACGATTTCTCTGCCTCGACACGCATGGACGCACAAATCTCACAGCTTAACCGGGCGCACTTTTTCAGACAGCTCGTTTTCGGAGGAAGCCTCGCATACGAGTTTGTGCCGAATCCGATACGTCGCCATACTTTCACGCCTGTTCGACTGACATTTTCCCGTTTGCTCCATACAACTCAACGTTTCGACAGCATTGTCTCCCTCAACCCCTCGGTACGCCAGAGCTTGCAGGATCAGTTCATTCCCGCCATCGAGTATTCGTACACGCTCGATAACTCGTCCGTACGCGAGGAACGGAGTAAAACGTGGTGGCGTTTCTCCGTCTCCGAGGCCGGTAATCTCCTCTCCGGCGTTTATGCCTTATTCGGTCGCAGGTTTAACGACGAAAAGAGGCTTCTGGGTAATCCGTTCTCGCAGTTTCTGAAAGTCACGACCGAGCTTCGTTACAACCATTACATTAACCGCAATCACCGGCTTGCTTTCCGTGTTGGCGGAGGTGTGATTTACAGCTACGGCAACACCCTGCAAGCACCTTACGGCGAGCAGTTCTACGTAGGCGGAGCAAACAGCATCCGCGCCTTTACGATTCGTAGTGTAGGCCCCGGACGTTTTGCCCCCGATCGTGACAATCCGTATGCATATATCGACCAGATCGGCGATATCAAGTTCGAGGCGAATGCCGAGTACCGTTTCCGGCTGGTCGGTGATCTGGATGGAGCCGTCTATCTCGACATGGGAAATGTATGGCTTATGCGTAACGATCAGGCACGTCCCGGCAGTCAACTCAAATGGAAACATTTCCTCAACGACATCGCGACGGGCACCGGTGTTGGTTTTCGTTACGACATGGACGTGCTCGTCTTTCGCTTCGACATCGGTTATGCACTGCATTTTCCTTATTCGACCGACCGCCGAGGGTACTTTAATGCTCCCTCCCTCAGAGATGCGCTCGGCTTCCATCTGGCACTCGGTTATCCTTTCTGATCGTCTCCGTTTGGGTTTGGGCAGTACACCCCAAACATATTCCGCAATAAGGCTACGTTAATTTTGCGAGGCGCAAACCGATATATGACTACCGGTCGATAACGATCTTTTGGCTGTAGACTTCGCCGCTTGCGGTACGCACCGTAACCAGATAAATGCCGGACGAAATATCTGCTACATCCAATCTCCCGGCACGGTCGGCGGCGCGAAGCAGACAGCCTCCGAATGAATAGAGGCTTATCCGGCTGATCTTTTCTGCACTTCGGACGACGATCGCCCCCTCATGCAAACGAATCTCGCATGGAGCAATGGCTTCGATCTTTTCGTTAGGCGACAATCCTGGTTCGCGGAGATAGAGATGAAAGCCGTGAGGTTGAAGCAGCACTTCCCGGTTCTTATCGGTTGCTCCGATTTCCAGAAATGCAGCGGCATCACTGAAGATATCCTTCCACCTTCCTGTTGTCGGGAACTGTGCCGGGACAGAGAGCGGCTTGTCGGTGAAATTGCCTAACAGCAGCAGATCGGCCTCTGCATGTTGCAGTGCGATACGCCGGCCGTTCTCCCAGTCCGATGCGTCGGTATTCATCGTTTCCGATGCAGGTGAAGCAAACAGCCCGGGATATTTCCGGCGCAAAGCGAGCAGCCGGGCGTACGTATCGAACAGGTCATGGCGGTGCATCTCCTCGTAATAGTCCCACCGTACCGGCTTACGTCCTGTACGGCCATTCTCTTCGATCGAATAATCGTAGCCCAACTCGCCGAACTGCCAGATCATCTTCGGGCCGGGCGTACACAGCAGAAAAGCCGCATTGAGCGCCGCCCGACGGAGGCGTGTCGCCTCATCGCTTTTGACCGGCGGGATACCCCACGCTTTCGCCTTGTACATCGTGCGTTCTTCGTCGTGGCTCTCCTGATACGTCATCAGACGATGCTCTTTCCAGCCGCGCGAGGTCGCGCTTCCGCCCTTCAGGCTGCTGCCGTCCTTATAGCCCATGGCCGACTGGCAATAGGCGTGATTCATGTTGTTCCAGAGCAGCATCCCGTCGTCGGCCAGTTCTTTTTCTTCTTTGTTTTCGCAGAAATGTTCGAGGATCGTATATGCTTTCGGGTTGATTTTCCGAATATGCGCATGGTAATCTTTCAGAATCGCAATACGCGACGCATCATAGCGGGAAGCCGTAGCTTCAGTCGATTTCGTTTGCGTAAATCCTTTCGTCAGATCGAACCGGAAGCCGTCGACACGATAGACCGTCAGCCAATGCTTCAATACCCGTTTGAAAAATTCACGCGTACCGGAATATTCGTGATTAAAGTCGGAAAACACACTGTAAGGATGGGGTGCGTCGACGTTGAACCACGGATTGTCGGCGGCCGGCTTCCCCGTCGCACCATCCCAGTAGAGGCGTGCGAAAGGATGCGACAGCGTCGCATGATTGAAGACGACGTCGAGGATGACCGACATGCCCCGCGCATGAGCCTCATCGATAAAGCGTTTATAGTCGTCGGGCGTACCGTAGGCCTTGTCGGGTGCAAAATAGAATGACGGGTTGTACCCCCAGCTGTCGTTTCCCTCGAACTCCTGTACGGGCATCAGCTCAACGGCATTCACGCCCATAGCTTTCAGGTAGTCCAACTTGCCGATGGCTGCCGTAATCGTTCCCTCTTTCGTAAAATCGCGAACGAGCAACTCATACACCACCAGCCGGTCGGCAACCGTCGGGTCGAAGCCGCTCGTCTGCCATCGATACGGCTCTGCTCCCGCACGCATCACCGAGACGATGCCTTCCGTCTGCATCGGATAAGGTTTCAGGTCAGGATAGACGGTGACGGGAATGGCACGGTCATTCCACGGATCGAGTATCTTCTCGGCATAAGCATCCGCAATCTTGAATGCATTATCAATAAGATACTGGAACGCATATTCCTTTCCTTTCTTCAGTCCGCCGACTGTTCTCCACCAGTGGTCGCCGTCACGGTACATCTGCCAGTCGTTGCTCTTTGTCCAGCGGTTGAAGTCGCCCAGAAGATGCACGTGACGCTTGCCGGGCGCATAGAGCGAAAGCACCACAGAGCCGTCTTCACGATACGTTATGCCGTCTGTTATTCCCTCCGGACGCGGCTTACGTTCGGGCGTCGCAGGAACAAACGCCTGCTCGTTCAGCGTCACAAAGATGTCGGTATTGCCTTCTCCTTTCCCTTCTTTCTGTTTGTCGCCGCTGCGGAAAACGAAAGCCAGCTTAAGAATCTTCTCGTCTGCCGGCACACCGTAATAGGCTCGTATATTTGGCGAAAGGGTCAGTTGCCATCGGTCGCCGCCCAACGAAGCAAGTTTGTATTTTTCCTGATTGTCTCCCCACGAAGAAGCATACTTCCAGTCGCTTCCGCTCGTGCTCTTGTCCGTGATCACACCGGTATGGGCATAAACCGGGCCGGCATATCCTTTCAGTCCGCCATTTCCTTTCGACGCATCGAAAATGATTTTCACCGTTCCGACCTCCGTCACAATGGCAGGGTCGGTCGTCACCTGCGCCATCGTTACGAACGATGTCAGGAGAAGTAAGAATAAAGAAAGAAACCGTTTCATCCTATAAAAATTAATGAGTCCTAAAATGTTATCGATAGAACAAAAATACAAATTATTTATCAATCAGCGTTCTTTTGACAAATTCTTTGAGCCATATCCGCAAAGAGAATCCATGGAAAAGATGGTCACAGGATAGCATTCCGGAAAGGGTAGAAAAAGGGTGTGATAGAGCGATGAAGAGCGCAAAGTCCTTTCTGTGTTTTTTATCTCAAATGCTTGGATTTAAAGGAAACTTTTGTACTTTTGTCCGAATATTACCCGACCATTTAAAGGTCTGTTTAAGCGGTTATTCCCTCATTGCAAATGGGAGTGACGAGAACGCGTGTAATTAGTTGTCAGATGAAAATATACGGAACGGATCAAATCGTTTATACTCCGAACAACATTCCTCAGATATTGATGTGGGTAAAGCCGAACTCCCGCGTTTTGGAATTCGGACCGGGTATGGGATATATGACCCGATACATGAAGGAACAACTTCATTGCCATGTGGTAGCTGTCGAGATTAATCCTGTTATGGCCGAGACGATTGCTTTATATGCCGAGCAAGTTATTGTTTCCGATATCGATACCGGAAGTTGGGAACAGGAACTGCAAGGCCAATATTTCGATTACATTCTCTTTGCCGATGTGCTGGAACACCTCCGAAACCCTCTTGGCACCTTGCAGACCGTTGTTCGCTATGGGGATTGTATATTGACGTCTGTACCCAATATCGGACATTCGTCGATCATACTTTCTCTACTGGAGGGCGAATTCGAATATCAAAACATGGGACTGCTGGATGATACTCATATCCATTTTTTTACACGAAAAAGCCTGGTCGATATGGCCGGCAAATGCGGGTTAACCTGTACGGATAACAAAGATACGATACTGATGTATCCTTCATCTTCCGAATTCCATAAATATTACAGTTCGCATATCGGGGCATCATGGGCGATTGCAAAGACGCCGGACAGTGCCGTCTATCAGTTTGTCGACAGATGGGAGAAAAAGAATGACACACGATACCGGCGGAAACCATATAAGATATCATTCGTACGTTATCTGAAAATCATCGTGTCGGAAGTTATACGGCGAGTCGTTTTTTCGAGTAAGCATCTTAGAGAGAACAAACGAATCCGGCGTTTCTGGCAACAAGTAAAATGACAATGGAAAAAAGCATAAAGCCTGTTTCTATTTCTAAAAAGGACATTTTATGGAGTTATCTCTCTCAATTCCTATCTATCGGAGCAGGTATCCTGATTCTTCCGGCCATCTTGCATAAGTTAAGCAGTCAGGAGATCGGGATAAATTATATCCTATTATCTATTAGCGCTTTTATTCCTTTGTTGGATGCAGGCTTTTCTCCTCAATTTACGCGGAATATTACGTATGTCTTTAATGGGGCAAATGTCTTAAAAAAAGAAGGGTATGACCATCTACATACGGGAGGAAGCGTTAATTACAGGCTCTTATCGTCCGTTATCCGCGCGACACAATATGCGTATAAACGGTTTGCTCTCGGGGTAGGGTTCCTGTTACTATCTGTTGGTACATTCTATATGTATATCGTAACAGACCGTTTTTCTACGGTGAACAACATGATGTGGATTTGGATTCTTTTTTGCCTGTCTGTTTTTTGTACGATCTATCTCTTATATTATCATTCGTTACTGATTGGCAGAGGATTTATCAAAGAGTCTCAGAAATCGTTTGTGCTCAATAAAGTGCTGAATATGTCCATAGCAATCGGTTTGGTCTATTGTGATCTGGGACTGATAAGTATTGCGGTGGCGAACCTGTTAGCGCCGATCTTCGGACGTTTCTTGGCTCATTTCTATTTTTACAGGGACGGACTGAAAGAAAAAATACAAGAGGAGGTTTCTTTTTCCGAGATCAGATCGGTCTTATCTGTTTCATGGCCTAATATCCGTAAATTAAGCCTTATCACGATTGCAGGATATGTTGTTTCACAATTGGGAGTGTTTTTGTCCGGTCTATATCTTCCTCTTGAAGAAGTTGGTTCTTATGGACTAATGATTCAGCTAAGTAATGTTATCGTGCTTGTATCCACTACGCTTATTACCATACAAACACCGGCCTTTGCATCTTATCGGGTGACGGGAAACAGGGAGATGCTAATCAAAAAATTTGCATCTTCCATGGTGCTCTTTTATCCTCTGTTTATCATTGGTGCGATATTACTCGTATGGGTAGCACCGAAACTCTTGTCTGTTATTCAGTCAAATGCTGTACTGCCGGCTTCTTATATTCTGGTTGTCTATTGTTTAATCAGATTGTTGGAAGCAAATCATAGTTGTTTTGCAAACATCATCTCATCAGCGAATCACATCCCATTCTTTAATGCGGCATTGCTTTCCGGCTTGTGTACGTTAATCGGATACGGATTGCTGATTCTATTTTCCCGAACCGGTATTCTTTTCCTTATTCTCGTTCCCGGAATAGTTCAACTGGCTTACCAAAACTGGAAATGGCCTCAGATGGTATTGAAAGAATTTGGAATCAGTTGGATGAAGTTTATACGGATTGGCTGTCAAGAGATCAATCGCTCTTTTTTCTCTCTTTATGTATAAATCGAAACAACTAAGGCTAACGATCATTATCTTATTGATTTGTCTTGCACCTTTAGCAAAAAACAATAATCTGCTAACTGCCATACAAATCATGATATTCATTCTTTCTTTATACATCCGGCCGGATCGACGAATCATCAAATTATCGCATCTATTGCTTGTTCCGGTGATTATCGGAACGATGAATGGTTTGTTTCGGAATGCATTTTATGATGTGTTTAAAGACATGTATTATTTCTTGAATCCCGTGCTATATCTCTTGTTAGGAAGCATTATCGCGAGACGTTATGATCGGATGGATTCCTTACGTGCGATTGCTTTGCTGGGAAGCGTGTGCTCTCTATATCTTATCTTTTATATGATTAATAATTACGGATATACGGCGTTTACAACTCCTAGAGAAGCACGTGAATCTCTTTCTGTCACAGGCTTTGCAGCCACGGGGGTGGCGGCCATTATCCTTTTATGCGATAAGCTGTTCTTCGGAGCTGAGCTTTTTCCAAACTTTCGAGCATGGATGGGGCTCTTGTTGATTAATTTGTTATCTTTATATCTTTCCGCATCACGAACCGATTTGCTCGTTTTTGTCATCAGTTTATCTATTATGCTATACGTAAAATTCCAGCATCGGAAACATTATATTTTACTGTATCTTGTTTTTGGGGGACTTATCTTATCGGCGTTTTTCTTGTCGAATCCTCAAAGTCGTTTTGTTGAGACTTTATTGAAGGCTCCTGAGGAGATAACGATCCAACCGGCAGAGAATGTCGTTGAAATTAATGAAAACTACAGGGGGCATGAAGCTTACATGACGATGAAAACGATCAGAAAAGGAAATTTTGAAGAGCGATTGGGCGGACAAGGCTTTGGTGCCACGGTGGATATGGGATCGTATACCCCGCTGGATATGCGCCACATTCCTATTATGCATAATGGTTATCCGTATATTCTTCTAAAAACCGGATGGATAGGCATGGCTGTCTATATTCTTTTCGGTTTGTTACTTCTTCGTCTATCCCTGAAAGGCAAAGATAGATATTTATCACAAGATGATGGGACGCTCTCTTTCTGGAAATCATTTCCGATCATTTCCGCATTGGGATTATATGTTACTAATGTTTCGATCACAGGAATATTTAATCCTGAAAGTGTGATTTTGTGGATTGTTTGCGGACTATCTCTGCAGTATAAATTAGATTTTGATGGACGTATCTGTAATCATTGTAAATTACAACACGAGACAAATGACGTGTGACTGTCTGCATTCCATACGGATGCATACAAGAGACGTCAACTATGAAATTATCGTGGTAGATAATGCATCGACTGATGGTAGTGTCGCGCATATAAAAACGCATTTTGACGGGATTAGAATAATCGCTTCCGATCGAAACCTCGGTTTTGGAAAAGCCAATAACAGGGGGGCATTGGAAGCTCGGGGAAAATATCTCTTTTTTCTTAACTCGGATACCCTCCTGTTAAATAACGCAATCCATTTCTTTTTTAATTATATGGAAAGGAATAAAGAAGTTGGAGCGGTGGGTGGAATATTGCTGAACGAAAAAGGGCAAGTCTCTTTTTCATACAATCGCTTTCCATCTCCTCAAACAGAGATGAAATATGTTTTAAATAAATTGTTCCGTCGTCCGACGATTCCTCACCCTCCTTTTCAACCTGTTTCTGTCGACTTTATCTCAGGAGCAGACCTGTTTATTCGCAAAGCTGTGTTTGAACGATTAAACGGCTTTGATCCTGAATTTTTTATGTATTATGAGGAAGTTGATTTACAGAAACGGATGGACTTGCTTGGATTGAAACGTATTATATTGCCCGAGGGGCGCATCATTCATTTGGAAGGAGGGAGCTTTGCCTCAAAAAGGCTTACTTTTAGGCGCTTCCTGATCGCTCAAGAAAGTTTTAACCGTTACATTGCGAAGCATTATAGAGGAGTATCCAAACTTGGCTTCAGGACTTTGATGGGGATACTTCGGCTTACACTTCTTACCAATCGTTGGAACTGGAAGGAGAAAATTCTTGCATATTTACACGTTTGGAAATGAAGCACATTTTAGTTTTAGCTTATGCCATCTCACCGATAAGAGGATCAGAATATTCGGTCGCATGGAATTATATAACACATATGAGCCAGTATCACCAACTCACAGTGCTGTATGGTACGTCCGGAGATCATCTTGGAGATACGGGGGAGTTGGAGACATATATGCAGAAAACCCCTTTGCCCAATACCCGATTTATCTTTGTAAAAGCTAAAAAATCAACACACTGGATTAACTATTTCAATAAAAAAGGGATTTGGGTATATACCTTTTATCTTGCATATAAACAATGGCATAAATCTGTATATAAGAAGGCGGAAGAAATATTAAAAGAAGAACAAATCGATCTCATTCATTATATAAGCCCTATTAGTTATCGGGAACCCGGCTATCTATGGAAGATAAAGCTCCCTTATATTTGGGGGCCTATCGGAGGAACGAACGATATACCTTTCCGGTTATGGGGAAGCGTAAGTTCCGTCTCTGGCAAAGTTAAACTTTTATGCCGCACTTTGGCCAATCAAGTACAATTACACCTTTCGCCACGCATTAAAAAGGCATTGAGAAGATGTGATGTACTCCTGACGGCCACAATGGCCAATCAACAAAAAATAGAAAAGATTCATCATGTAAAAAGTTATTGGCTGCCTGAAAATGGGATTGTGGGAGAAATTCATCACGCTAATCCCGATAAATTTAACAGATCAAAGTTGCACATTATCTGGATTGGTCGGATTGATGCCAATAAAGCATTAATTCTCTTGTTAAAAGCTTTGGTTCGACTGCCTCCCGACAGTCCTGTGATGGTACATATTGTAGGTGACGGTTGCTTGAAAAACAAGATGGAAAAATTTGCCTCAAAAAAGAAGATTCAGCATTTTCTCCAATGGCACGGACAGATTAATCGGGAAAAAGTTTTTGATTTGTTCAACATTTCACATTTACATATTATTACCAGCTTGTCGGAAGGAAACCCTACAACAATATGGGAGGCGATGTCGTACGGTGTTCCTATGATGTCATTAGATCATTGCGGGATGCATGATGTTATTTGCAATGAGTGTGGTATTCGAATCCCAACTGATTCGCCGAAACAAATCGTTTCGGATATCAGCCGGCATATAATGTTTTTTATGGAGCATCCAGAACAACTCAAAACGCTGGCGGAAGGAGTGAGCCGGTGTGCGCAAAATTTCAGATGGGATAAGCGGATTCAAATATTTAATAAGTTATATGACGATATGATGTTTACGTATGAGTATATCAAATCTTCTAAGTAAATTAATCTTTTTTGTCAGAAAGCAACCCTTCTCAATAGATGCGCGAATTCCCAATCGTTATCTGTTGTCTTTCATATTTACTCAAATATATGCTTTTCTTTATGGACGGTTCCTGTTCCTGTTCAGGAAGAGTAACTGTTTTATTCATCACTCAAGCAAAATCAAATGCAAGGACCATTTTTTCTTTGGTGCAAATATGAGGATTGACAGGAATTGTTATATCGATGCCTTATCTACAGAAGGTATCAGCTTCGGCAATAATGTATCTGTTGGTAAAAATACAACGATCGAATGTACCGGAAATCTGAAACATATTGGAAAAGGTTTACAAGTCGGGAACAATGTGGGCTTAGGGACACATGGATTTTGGGGTTGTGCCGGAGGGATAACGATTGGAGATGATACCATATTCGGAAATTATGTTAGCTTGCATGCTGAAAACCATATATTCTCAGACATGGAGATTCCTGTCAGATTTCAAGGTGTTACACATCAGGGTATTTCTATTGGCCGGAATTGCTGGATTGGAGCGAAAGTTACCATCTTAGACGGGGTTTCTATCGGTGATGGGTGTGTGATAGCTGCCGGAGCAGTTGTTACAACCCAATTTCCGGCAAACTGTATCATTGGAGGAGTGCCGGCTAAAATCATAAAATACAGAGAACCTACATGCGTATCCTGCACTACACCTTAGGCTTATTTCCTTATCGCAGTGGGGGATTGACTCGTTACACCTCCGATCTGATGCAAGCCCAAAGCAAAAACCCGGAAGATCAAATTAGCTTATTATACCCCGGCGATATCAGTCTTATCAACACAAAAAGACATATCGTAAGACGCCGCTCTTACGGAAAGGTCAAGGTATATGAAATCAAGAATCCTTCGATTGTTCCTCTTTTACATGGGGTTAAATCGCCGGCAAGCATTACGCGAAACACGAATACATTATCTGAGGAAAAATTAGACCGGTTTTACGCACAAACACAACCTGAGATCTTTCATCTTCATACCTTGATGGGGTTACCTTATGAGTTACTTCTTTTTCTGAAAAGGAAAGGAGTTAAGATTGTTTTCTCAACACACGATTATTTTGGATTATGTCTGAAAGTGAATTTTGTAGATCATTCAGGCAACGTATGTACCCGTCATTCTCCTTCTCTTTGTGCAACATGCAACCAGGATGCTCCGAGCAACATCTTCCTGCGTATTCGAAATCTTAAAGGGCTTGTCTGTTTAAAAAAATATCTACCACTCAGGCACGGTACACCAGCAAAAAGAGAAATTCTCGTGCGAAAAAAAAAGTGTGATCTTAAAACGGATGATTATGCTGATGTGTTTGATTATTACCAATCTATCTATGGTTTAATCGACCTGTTTCACTTTAATAGTACGGTTTCTCAAAACGTCTATTGTTCTTATCTGCCGGAAATCCGAAATTTTGCAATCCTCCCAATTTCTCACGCTACAATCATTGACCGGAAAATAACCAAATGTTTTGATCGTTCCCTCTTTCGATTGGGCTTTATTGGGAGTTTGTCGCCTTACAAAGGTTTTCCCTTACTAAAAGAGGTATGTACGGCATTACAGAAAGAAGGAATTCATAATTGGGAACTAAGCGTTTGGGGGAATCGTACAGGTATTGATGCCGATTGTGACCGTATCGTCTATTGTGGCGCATACAAACAAGAACAATTAGAAGAGATATTCTTCGGTATGGATATGTTGATTGTACCGTCTTTATGTTATGAAACATTTGGATTAGTCGTATTAGAAGCTCTCTCGTTCGGTGTCCCTGTGATGGTCTCGGCGACAGTGGGTGCGAAAGATATCATCAAGACATATGACGAAAAGTTCATTTTTCACACTTCCGATGAATTAAGTAGTAAACTCAAATGGATTTTAAGCGATGCGTCTATCTTGTCAGCGTATAATAAAACGATCTTATCTAAGGAAAACACATTCTCTTTAGATGAGCATATCCATAGAATAAGCTCATTATACCGCTCATTATAAATGGTTCTCTGATAATAGCCTTAAGAAGTATGCCTCATAATCGTTGATCAGTTTTTCCCATGAATAGCCATTTTGAGTTACTTTCAAGTTACAAGCAATAATCCTGTTTTTTGTGGCGGGGCTCAATGTTGACATATTGCTCAATATTCGAGAAATATCTTCCTGATGATGAAAAAAAAGAGCATTTTCTTTCAAGATCGAGCGATTAAATTCATTATCATGTGCGGCTATGAAACATCCGGAAGCCATGGCTTCCAATAGGGATGGATTCGTTCCGCCTACACTGTGTCCGTGAAAATAAAGATAAGAAAAATGCCGTAACGCACATAACTTCTCGAAATCATATATACCGTTTATAAAACGTATCCCTGCAGATTGACGGTACTTGTTAACCAGATACTTGCCATGAGATGTTTTGATTCTGCCGACAATTATTAACGGTTTATCTTTCATATTACTTTCAAGATATCCTTTAATGATCATCTCGATATTGTTTTCAGGTTCCATCCGGGCAATCACCAGCAGGTAATTTCCGGCGGTCAAATTAAACTCATGGAGATATTGTTCCCGATAGTGCCTGTTCATACATGCACCATAAGCTAAAAATTTACTCTCTTTTCCATATTTAGCCAAATGGTAATCATGAATTGCCTTGTTATCAGTTACAATATGTGAGCTATACCGGATTGCCATTTTTTCTTCCCAGCGTAAAAAACAACGTACCCATCGATTAAACTTTGGCCTCCGGTGTTCTAAACCATCCATATTCGTAATAAGAACAGGCGTTTTTAACTTTTTTACATTGAACCATATATAGGAGGGGACGACGCTTGTGTATCCAAGTTCGTATAAGATATCAAACTTCTCTTTTTCTTTCAAGGCATCTTTCAAACAGGCATAATCATAGAAAAAACTTCCGAAAGAACTGCCCATCACATGTTCGGGGCTGTATATATGCTTTATTCTGACGCCTTTATAAACAGGTTCTTTGTAATCATGGAAGTGAGGAGAATAGACCGTCACGTCATGGCCTTTTTCTACCAATCCCACAGATAAATATTCGGCGAACTGTTCGAATCCTCCATAGTTGTTTGGAATTCCGCGAGTTCCTAAAATTGCAATTTTCATTTTTTTCTACAGTTTCCTACGGATGATGATATGGTTCACCACGAAGAATCGTCATTGCTCGATAAAGTTGTTCGACAAATATCGGACGAATCATTTGATGCGAGAAAGTCATCTTACTAAGCGATAAACGCTCGGATGCTATCTGATACACCTCATCACTGAACCCATACGGTCCGCCGATGACAAAAACAAGACGCCTCGATACGATTTGTATTTTTTTTTCTAAATAAGCTGCAAACTCCATCGATGTGTATTCTTTTCCTTGCTCGTCCAACAATACGCACCAATCACCAGTTTGTAATGCTTTTCGTATTAAAACACCTTCCTGGTTTTTTTGTTCAGTTTTCGTCAGATTTTTTGTATTTTTTATATCCGGGAGCACTTGCAATTCAAACGGTACATAATGCTGCAAGCGCCGTTGATACTCTGCCAGAGCCTCTTTCCAATAGGAAGCCTCCGTTTTACCGACTGTTAAAAGTACAATATTCATTCGATTCTAATTTGACCGAGTAAAGATAAGACATATTTTTTACTGTAAATCCATAAAAAAAACTAACCGAATGCAATCTGCTGATGGAAAGCGTTCTAAACTTATTTTGGGAGCGTTTTTTCCATTTTTAACGCCCGACTTTGAAAATAATAGATACTTTTGTAATTAAGAATATTAAAGTAAGGAGGAAACAGCAATGAGAAAATTGGTTTTTATATTCGTATGTGCTCTCTCTGTCTTGAGTATGCAAGCTGTAGACATTACGCTGGTATCTAACGCATTTAAGAATGGTGATGCCACAATGTTAGCGAATAATATGAACTCGGAAGTAGATATTGCGGTCCCTAATGTTTCGCAAAAAGGTAGCGGAGCTGATGCGACGGCTGTTCTTACTCAGTTCTTCCAATCCAATAAACCGTCCGGATTTACCGTCGCACATCATGCCGATAAAAGCGACTGCGGGTTTATTGTCGGGAAGTTGCAGACATCGACGAAAGAATTTCGTGTAAATATTACGTATATAGTGAAAGAAGGTAAACCACTTATTCAGTCGATACGTATCGAATAAGTGCAAGAGACAGGATTATTCAAATGAAAAGTGCAGACCAACTGATTGACGAACTGATTACGCTCGCTTTCGCCGAAGACATCGGCGATGGCGACCATACGACCCTGTGTTGCATTCCCTCGACCGAGATGGGTAAGAGTCGGTTGATTATTAAAGAATCCGGTGTATTGGCCGGTGTAGAGATGGCGCAACGTATCTTCAAGCATTTCGATCCCGATATGCGAATGGATATTTTTATCTGCGATGGGGCCGAAGTGAAGAAAGGAGATATTGCGTTTACGGTCGAAGGCCGGGTGCAGTCTCTTCTACAAACAGAGCGATTGGTATTGAACGTGATGCAACGTATGAGCGGCATTGCTACGACGACGCGCCGATACGTGAAAGCGCTTGAAGGCACGAAGACCCGGGTGTTGGATACGCGCAAAACAACTCCGGGCATGCGCATGCTTGAGAAGGAGGCTGTACGTATCGGAGGGGGAGTCAATCATCGCATCGGGTTGTTCGATATGATTCTGCTGAAAGACAATCATGTCGATTTCGCCGGAGGGATCGAGCAGGCCATTACACGGGCACAGAGCTATCTGGAAGAAAAGAGGAAAAAACTCAAGATTGAGATTGAAGTCCGCAACTTCAAAGAATTGGACGAAGTAATGAAGGTCGGAGGAGTAGATCGCATCATGCTCGATAATTTCAGTCCGTCGGATACTCGTGAGGCGGTACGGCGTATCGGAGGTCGTTATGAAACGGAGTCGTCAGGAGGCATTACATTCGACACGCTACGCGATTATGCCGAATGCGGAGTAGACTATATCTCGGTAGGGGCACTGACTCATTCTATCCAAAGTCTTGACATGAGTCTTAAAGCCGTGTAAAGAGTGGAGCGGTTGGCATGTGATATGCGAAAACTTCTTCTTCTCTTTTCTTTGGTGGGGCTATGTTTTTCGTCCGTTTTTTCACAAGCGCAAAGTTTAAAGGGAACGATTACCGATACTGAGGGACGACCTGTCTCGTACGCAACGGTTTATATTCGTGAGATTGCATTAGGCATTGTCGCCAATGAGCAAGGTGAGTTTGTGTCGCATTTGGAGCAAGGGCGTTATGTGGGGGAATTTTCGGCTCTCGGATACGAAAAACAAATCCTTCCGTTTACCATTTCCGACTCCGAAACGCCTCTGCGAATAACGTTGCAACAGAAAGCGTATTCATTGGGGGAAGTCGTTGTCGATGGGAGAGGGGAGGATCCTGCATATGCCATTATGCGCAAGGCAATTGCACATGCTCCTTTTTATCGTTTTCAAGTTAAAGCTTATCAGGCGGATGTCTATATCAAAGGGACTCTCAAAACGGGTAAGCTGCCGTCTTTGGGCTCTGTCCTTATCGGGGAGCAGAAGACGAAGATAAAGAACCTTTCGAATAAGCTCTTTCTAATGGAGTCGCAAAATGAGGTGAAATTTAAAGCGCCGAATACCTACGACCAGAAAGTTGTCGCATTGTCTTCGTCGATTCCTGCCGAGTTCGACGATGAAAAAATGGCGATGAATGTCGTGACCAGCAACGTGTACGCCCCCGAACTGTTCGGCGTAACCTCGCCATTGGCTCCGGGAGCTTTCACGTACTACAAATTCGTGTTGGAAGGCGTCACGACCGAGGGTAGCCGGGTGATCAACAAAATCAGGGTTTTACCGAAGAAGAACAACACGCAGTTGGTGAATGGATGGCTTTATATTCTGGACGGTACATGGAATCTGCAACATATCGATTTCACCGTTAAACAGATGGGAGTGAGTTTGCGTAATCATGTGTCGTTTCATGAAGTCAAACCCGATGTGTGGTTGCCCACGGCCTATGATATGAGTATGAAGATCAATATGCTCGGCATAAAGGTCGAAGGGAAATACTATTCTTCGGTTCAATATCGACAGGTCGATGTGAACGAGAAACAAGCGCAGGCCGCGCAGCCGATGCTCCCTGTACAGTCGGTGTTGCCCGCAACGAAACGAACGACGAAGAAACAGTTGAAAGCCCGTAAAAAACTGGAGGAGTTGGCAGCCAAGGAGGAACTGACGACCCGCGACGCTTACAGGATGGCACAATTGATGCAGGACGCTGCCGAGACACCCGAAATCAAAGAAAAAAGAAAAAGTCTTCAACTTCAATCGTGGGACTCCACCGTTCGTATTACGCGCGATTCGCTGACCCTGCTACGTGATACCAACTACTGGAAGAAAATACGTACGCAGCCATTGCAGACAGATGAAGTCCTCAGCTACCGATGGAAGGACAGTCTGAAAAATGAAATCCGGAAAGAGAACCAAAGCGATTCGCTGAAAGGGCGAACGTTCGGGAAATGGATGTCGGCATTGTTGATGGGTGAAAAGATCAAGTTGGGCAAGCGGGCAAGGCTTGGATATGGCGGTCTGCTCCGGGCAGTACCGGAATACAATTTTGTCGACGGCTTTTGGATCGGACAGCGCCTTACTTTCGAGATGGACTTTACGCGAAAGAAGCCGAAAGGCGCTTCGGGCGAAGTCGTCATCTCTTCCTCTTCAAATGATCTCCCTCTCGATAGATCAATTACTTTCTCTCCGGAGATTTATTACACAACAGCTCGTAAGGCGCTTGTTTGGCAAGTGAACACGGCGTTCCGTTACGATCCCATACGGCATGGAGAGCTTGAACTCTCGGGTGGAGATATCACAGAAGATTATGCGGGTAAGAACGGTACGAACCGATTGATTAACTCCTTTGCGTCGTTGTTGTTCGCCGCGAATAGTGCCAAGCTGTATCGTATGCGGTTTGCCGACGTTACGCATCGCATTGATGTGGCGAACGGACTGCGCCTGTCGGCGACGATGCATTACGAACGGCGGTCAACCCTCGAGAACCATACATCCTATCGTATCTTCCGAGAGGCTCCGCATTCCAATCTCCCTCACGGATATACTTCGGTTCCGATGCCTGATCATACGGCTTGGATCGCCGGTATACAGTTGCGGTATACGCCGCGCTATTATTATCGGATTCAGGAGGGGCGGAAAATCTACGCGTATTCCAACTATCCGACTTTTAGCTTCCATTATCGGCAAGGTATCCCGTTCGGAGATACACGGAATGTCTCATTTACGATGTTCTCGGCCAGTGTGATGCAGACCGTCAAACTGAACCTTTTCAATCGATTCTTTTATGGAGTCGATGCCGGTATTTTTCCGTCGGCAGAGAGACTCTATTTGCCCGATTTTAAGCACTTCATCACCCGTGAGCTGTATGTTATCGATCGTCCGATGCAAACGGCTTTCAACTTGATTGATCACTATCGTTATGCGGCGAATGACAAATGGTTGCAGGGACATCTGATGTTCTCTTCCGATTATTTGCTTCTCAAGCATATACGTTTTATGCAAAACTATCTTTTTGATGAAGCGTTACACGTGCATTCACTCTGGATTCCGGGGCGGAATTACAGTGAGGCAGGGTACTCCGTCGGCTTTTCGGAAGCCGGACGGATCGGTGTTTTTGCCGGATTTAATAACGGACGTTACGATGCCGTGGGCTTCACCGTCAGCCTGCCCTTGCTGCAATGGTTGAAGTAGGACGGGCGTTAAGATTCTCGTGTAACTTTTCCGTCAGTTAACCGATAGGTTTGATGACTTTCGGGACAGACGGCCAGTCCTTTGTCATCGAAGTCGAGATGATGACCGTATTCGCTCACCCAGCCCGTCTGACGTGCCGGATTACCTACCACCAGCGCGTAGGGCGGTACATCTTTCGTCACCACCGCACCCGCTCCGATCAGCGCATAGGCGCCGATGACGCACCCGCATACGACGGTCGCATTCGCTCCGATGGACGCTCCTTTCTCTACACGAGTCGGCCGGAATTCGTGCTTGCGGGAGACGGCGCTACGCGGATTAATAACGTTCGTAAATACGCAGCTCGGTCCCAGAAAAACGTCGTCTTCACACGTCACGCCGGTATAGACCGAGACATTATTCTGCACCTTGACTCCATTGCCCAGATATACTCCCGGCGAGATGACGACGTTTTGCCCGATCGTGCAGTCACGGCCGATCGTGCAGCCGGACATGATGTGTGAAAAGTGCCAGATTCTCGTTCCCTGTCCGATGCTGGATCCTCCGTCGATAACGGCTGTTTCATGTGCTTGATATTCCATTTGCTGAAAGTGAAAGATTTCTTATTTGTAGAGTGCGAAAACGGTCGGTTTTTTGTTCAGGTCGGGTGCGTTTTTGCCCCATTCTTTTACGGGCTTCGTGCGTATCATTTCGTCTTCGCACGAGAGGTTCGAGGCCACGCACAATCGGGTCGACGGCCTGCATATTCGCACCAACTCCTCCAGTAGCTTGCTGTTTCGGTAAGGCGTTTCGATAAAGAGTTGCGTCTGGTTCTCGGAATAGATGCGCGCTTCCAATGCTTTGATCCGCGCTGTGCGTTGCGCCGCATCGATGGGCAGATAGCCGTGGAAGGCAAAGCTCTGTCCGTTAAATCCGGAGCCCATGATTGTCAACAGAATAGAAGAAGGTCCAACGAGGGAAACGACCTTATACCCTTTGCGCTGCGCGATGGCTACGATATCAGCCCCGGGATCGGCCACCGCCGGACAGCCTGCTTCGGAGATTATCCCGACCGACTCGCCCGCGGCCAGCGGTGTCAGGTACCCGGCTACCATGTGCGGCGACGTGTGTTTGTTCAACTCGTAGAAATGCAACTCGTCGATCATCAGCGACGGTTCCGTTTTCTTCAGAAACCGGCGCGCCGTGCGTATGTTCTCCACCACAAAATGGCGGATACCAAGAATCACCTCGCGATTATACGCCGGTAGCACTTTGTAGTGTTCCGTTTCGCCCAAAGTGACCGGAATCAGATAAAGAGCAGCTTCCATGTTCTGTTCAACAATCTTTTACGAAGCACAAAAGTACATAAAAAAACGGATTCACATACTGCGAGCTTCCGCAAAAAGCGGGGTAAGAAACAGTTCTTTGGATGTTTGTTTAGTTGTTTATGAATGTAGGGGCGAACACAAGGTTCGCCCCTACATTAACTACCTTCCCCTGTCATTCAGAGCGTCAGCGAAGAATCTCTTTCCGTTACTTTTGGCTTGACCCAAAAGTAACCCAAAGGTCAAGGCTTCGTGCGCTTCACACGCCTTCGCGACGCTTACAGGCCGGAAAATCAGGTAACTTGCTTCGCTTCGGACAGCCTGATTTTCTTTCGTCCTGCTCGCTGCTCCGTCGGCTCACCACCCGAGGCCCATGGACGAAATTAATTGTCAATGACTTTGTTGCAACGGATAAATCCATAGAAAACAGTGATATATTTTTACCTGTAATAAAACATCAATTTTTCTATATTGCTGATTATTAAATGGCTGATTTTTTTAGGTTGTTTTTTATATACACCCATATCTTTTGATAATCAGACGTCAACCGTTGCAACAAAGTCATTGTCAATTGTTATTTTCTAAATACATGATTCGGCGTGTACCACGCATAACAATTAACCATTGACAATTAACCATTAATTTGTCATTCAGAGCGTAAGCGAAGAATCTCCTTTTCTGTCACTTTTGGCTTGACCCAAAAGTAACCAAAAGGTCAAGGCTTCGGGCGCTTCACACGCCTTCGCGACGCTTGCAGGTCGGAAAATCAGGTAACTTGCTTCGCTTCGGACAGCCTGATTTTCTTTCGTCCTGCTCGCTGCTCCGTCGGCTCACCGCCCGAGGCCCATGGACGAAATGAATGGTCAATGGTTGTTCAGCATTCAGCCATCGGATGCCGCGTAGGGGCGAACCTTGTGTTCGCCCGCCATGGCGTGTATATAACCATTGACAATTAACAATTAAATTACGTCAGGCTTTCAGCCCTCCGCCGAGGGGGTCGCCCTTTTTTCCCAACGCTTCGCTTCGCTGCGCATTGGGCTGAATTAATACGCCCTTTCAGGGCTCTTACAGCTGTCAGCAATCAGCCAACAATTCAACAATTCAACACCCCGAAGGGATTAGCTCGCATGGGCCCAAGGGCTGAAAGCCCGACATATTTCAGCCCCATCCCGCAAGGGTGGGGTATCGATTCCCATACCCCGTTGGGAGGGCTGAAAGCCTGACATAATTTGACAGGTACGTATGCGCCGCCCTAATACGTGCTTATTAGGCATCCTAATACGTGTTTATTAGGCATCCTAATACGTGCTTATTAGGTATCCTAATACGTGCTTATTAGGCATCCTAATACGTGCTTATTAGACGCCCTAATATGCCGGACTGATTATTTAACCGTTAATGTCTTCTCGAACACGCTTGTTCGAGGTTCTTTCAACCATTGCTTCCCCATCGAATACTGCGTCGTTACTTCCAACTGATACGTCCCGGCGGGGAGGGCGGGGATGATGATCATCAGCTCCGAGGGGTTGTTGACCATGATGTCGCCTTCGACGACTTTGGTGGCGGCCGAATGACAGATGTCGGCCGCGAGAAAAACTGTCTTTTTCATAATCGCTTTGTTTTTATAATGAAAAGATGCGCAACCCTCATCGCTCCGCATGCGACATACGGAGACGTAAGAGGTTGTTATGTGTGTATTAATAAACGTCAAGTAAGAGGAGGTAAATTGAGGCGTTATCGGTCGTGGGTCAGGGTGTGAGGTACGGTTCGGTGTGGCGTGCGCGTCCGTCCGTAGCGTTATCGATAGTATCTGTATGCCTTTGCCTTTCATCAAGACTGTTCCTGTTTATTTATTCTTAACGGTGCAAAGATATAACAATTTTCCAAGTTAGATAATGAGCAAATTACTCAATTTCGCCTCGACTTTTCTCTTTCAAAACGATTCGTCGTCGGTTTTTTATGTTGCCAAAGACAGGGGGGGGAGCTTTTTATGTACCTTTGCAAAGTGAAAATACAATCGGACGACATAATAAATCTGCATCAATCCCTACCTTTCTGTATGAATCCCAACTCATCTGTCGACATCTACGCTTTGGCTGAAAAGTTCGTCGAGCAAACGGCCTGTCCCGTTTTTCTGACCGGCAAGGCCGGGACCGGCAAGACGACTTTTCTGAAGCATCTCCGTGAGCATACGCAGAAGCAGATGGCCGTCATTGCCCCTACGGGAGTGGCGGCGATCAACGCCGGAGGCGTCACGATCCATTCGTTCTTTCAACTGCCCTTCACTCCGTTCGCCCCGATCCCGCAGGGACGGAAAAACCTGATTGCGAAAAGTAAACTTACGACTGTCCGCCGAAAAGTACTGCAAGAGCTGGAGCTTCTCGTCATCGACGAAATCAGTATGGTGCGTGCCGATCTGCTCGATGCCGTCGATACCATGTTGCGCCATTTCCGTTATCGCGCCAACGAACCGTTCGGCGGCGTACAGGTTGTTTATATCGGCGACATGTACCAGCTCTCTCCGGTCGTGCCGGACGAAGAATGGCAATTGCTCTCACAGTTCTACGAAGGGCCTTATTTCTTTCAGAGCAAGGTCGTCCGGCAACAGCCTCCCGTTTTTATCGAACTGGATCGTGTCTTCCGGCAAACGAACGAACAGTTTATCTCCCTGCTCAACGAAGTGCGCAATAACTGCCTGACGGAAGCAGGCGAACAATGCCTTAACAGCCGTTACATCGCCGATTTCCGTCCTTCAAACGAAGACGGCTATATTACGCTGACGACGCACAATGCCAAAGCAGACCGTATCAATTATGAGGAACTGGACAAAATCGACCGGGATATTTTTTACTTTGATGCGCAGGTACAGGGCGATTTTCCGGAGAAAAGTTTCCCGAACGACGAACGATTGAAGTTAAAGAAAGGTGCACGTGTGATGTTTATCGCCAACGATATGGAGACTCCCCGCCGCTACTACAACGGAAAAATCGGGGTGGTTACCGACATCGATGAAGAGCATATCCGGGTAAAAACCGATCCCGACGATGAACCGATCGAGGTCAAGCGGGAAACATGGCAAAATATTCATTACACCGTCAACAAAGAGACGAACCAAATCGAAGAGCATAAGCTCGGCAGCTATACGCAATATCCGCTACGGCTGGCCTGGGCTATTACAATTCATAAAAGCCAGGGACTTACGTTCGATCGGGTCGTCATCGATGCGCAGGCCGCGTTTGCTCCGGGACAGATCTATGTGGCGCTCAGTCGCTGTCGCTCGCTCGAGGGCATCGTCCTCTCTTCACCCCTCAACACGCAGGCTTTGCAGGTCGACAGACACATCGTCCGCTATGTGCAGCAAAAACCTTCGGCCCGCGAGTTGGAGGCGCAAATCAATGTTTTTAAAGAACGTTACAATGAACAGGTGTTGTTTGATATCTTCAATTTCAGCGATATGGTCTACGAAATGCGAAGGTTCTATGAACAAACCGTTAACGAGAAGAACGCCTTCAATGACGAAACGCTTCCTTTCATCAGCCGGATGATGGATCAGACCGACCGCCTGAACCGGGTGACAACCACGTTCCGCAAACAGCTGCAATACCTTCTTCATACCTCCGATACTCAACGGACAAACGAACGCATCAGAGCTGCTTCGGATTATTTTGCTACGCATTTGACGTCGCTCATCGCCGAAGGGGAGAAATCGCCCGCCCGCACCGATAGCCGTGCGTCGGCACGTGACTATAACGATGCCCTGACGACGATCCTTACTCGTCTGGCCTATAAAAAACATCTGATTGGGGGGATAGGCGATGGTTTTTCCATAACCCGCTACTTCGAACTGAAAGCTACATTTACCGCTCCTCCCGACCCCGTCAACGCGTACGCGGCAGCCCATAAAGAGTTGAAGACGGAAACGGAGCATCAGGAATTGTTCAGGCTGCTGGCCGGCTTACGGAAAGAGTTGTGCGAAGAAACCGGCGCACCGGCTTATCTCGTAGCCGCTACGAAAACATTGATCGAATTATGCAACATGCGCCCTCAAACACCCGAGGAATTGATGGGTGTGAAAGGATTCGGAAAGATTAAGACACAGAAATACGGCGATCGCTTTCTGGAAATTATCAACGAGTATTGTCGCAAATACGGCCTGAGCTCACTGATCGATCCTTCCGATCATACGAAAAAAAGAAAGAGGCGAAAAACCGACTCGTGAAAGCATTTCATGCCGAAGCCGACGTATGACTGCTCATAAGTAAAAAGCGGTTAGAAAACAATTGATTGGATGTTCTTCTGTAAAAAAAAGCGATAAAAAGGTTTGCAGAAAACAAAATAACTTCTACTTTTGCACTCGCTAAGTCGGAAAAGACTTTGTTATTGTATGACTCCGTAGCTCAGTTGGTAGAGCAAATGACTCTTAATCATTGGGTCGAGAGTTCGAGTCTCTCCGGGGTCACATCATGCAAAAGGTTTCTTAATAGGGTTTTACGGCACTGTCGTAAGACCCTGTTTTCGTTTCGGAGGGGGCGGGTGATGCACCTGAAGTCTTCCTGGGACAACGACTGCAAGGAAAGAGTTTACTTTTATCCCAAATTACGCGATAGATTGTTCGGCGTTTACCATTAATAATGGATGTG
>NZ_JBQNAZ010000032.1:0-31763 GCF_052170195.1 Tannerella sp.
TGCGTAACGGCAGAAAAGAAAAATACCCTCTTGACTACCGTTGCAACAAAGTCATGGTCAATTGTTAATTGTTATGCGTGGTACACGCCGAATCATGTACCTGAAAATAACCATTAACCATTGACAATTAACCATTAATTTGTCATTCAAAGCGAAGCGAAGAATCTTTTTTCTTTTTCCTCGCGGGATTCCTCACTGTGTTCGGAATGACAGGGGGGGGTATTCGCGTCCATTCGTGTCCATTTGCGAGATTCGCGTTCGGATAACCCTACATAACAATTAACAATTGACCATTAACAATTGAATTATGTCAGGCTTTCAGCCCTCTGAACAAGGTCTGGGAATCGATACCCCACCCTTGCGGGATGAGGCTGAAATATAACGGGCTTTCAGCCCTTGTGCCCTGTGCGGGCTAACCCGGGGCGTTGATATGAACATCCCCCCAGCCCCCCTTTAAAGGGGGGGAAGAGCAAGCGAAGGGGGGATGTTATCCCTTCAAAAAGGGGGAATGCAGGGGACTGAACGCTGACTACTTTAAAAGCCCTGAAAGGGCGCATTAATTCAGCTCAATGTGGAGCGAAGCGAAGCGTTGGGAAAACAGGATGTACCCCGATAAGAGGGCTGAAAGCCTGACATAATTTCTTTTTAGTTACTTTTGGGTCAAGCCAAAAGTAACTAAAAAGTCAAGGCTTCGTGCGCTTCGCACGCCTTCGCGACGCTTGCAGGTCGGAAAATCAGATAACTCGCTTCGCTTGGGACAGCCTGATTTTCTTTCGCCCTGCTCGCTGCTCCGTCGGCTCACTGCCCGAGGCCCAAGGACGAACGCCGAAGTGTTCGGAAGATTTGCCCTTTTCTTCCGAATAAGCCTGCCTAACCGGACACCTCGCGGCAAAAAAATGTCATCAGGATGGAAATACATATTTTTCGCTCGAAAGCTTGGAGAATGTTCAAAAAAGGAATACTTTTGAACCCTGAAATAAGAACCATCCGATGAAGAAGTGCGGATTCACGTTACAATGAAAAGAATAAGAACAGCCATCGTAGGATATGGCAATATTGGGAAATATGTACTGGAGGCGCTGAAGACTGCTCCCGATTTTGAAATCGCGGGCATCGTACGCCGCCATCCGCAAGACGTTCCGGAAGAATTGAAAGGGTATCTCGTGACGGACGCTCTGAAAAAACTGAATGGCGTCGATGTCGCCATTCTGGCCATTCCTACCCGACAGGTTGAATCCTACGCCAAAGAGGCAATCGCACTCGGCATGAATACCGTCGACAGCTTCGATATTCATACCGGGATCGCTGCGCTGCGTCGCTCTCTGGACGAAGAAGCTAAAAAGTGCGGCGTTGTATCCATCGTCTCGGCCGGTTGGGATCCGGGAAGCGACTCCGTCATTCGCGCCTTGTTACAGGCTATCGTACCGAAAGGTATTACGTACACCAACTTCGGGCCCGGCATGAGCATGGGGCATACCGTCGCCGTCAAAGCCGTCGAAGGGGTTAAAGCCGCCTTGAGCATGACTATTCCGTTAGGGACAGGCATTCATCGGCGGATGGTTTACATCGAGCTGGACGAAGGACATGACTTTGCCGCCGTGGCCGAGGCCATCAGGA
The DNA here is from genome assembly GCF_052170195.1 of Tannerella sp. GTDB lineage: Bacteria > Bacteroidota > Bacteroidia > Bacteroidales > Tannerellaceae > Tannerella. The sequence continues at coordinate 1,618 of NZ_JBQNAZ010000032.1, forward strand.
AAGACGACTATTTCGCGCACGACGAGACGCACGTAATGCAAGTCGATTCGGTCGAAGACTTAAAAGACATGGGACATGGCGTTCATCTCGTTCGCAAAGGCGCGTCGGGCAACACACAAAATCAACAGATCACATTCGATATGAGGATCAACAACCCCGCCTTGACGGCTCAGATTCTCGTGGCGTCCGCCCGGGCATCGATGAAACAGACCCCCGGCGCTTACACGATGATCGAAATACCGGTGATCGACCTGCTCCCGGGCGATTGTGAAGAGTGGATCAAAAAACTCGTTTAATGCGCATCCAAATCAACAGAAATACGAACAATTTATCGAATAATGACGGCCTATTGGCTTCAATGATCAGCTTATAAGAAAATGTTATCAGATATCACCTGGACAGCAGACCCTGCAATATTTACCATCGGATCGAAAGAAATACGCTGGTATTCACTGATGTTTATCATCGGGTTTGGAATCGGTTATAAAATCGTGGAACGGATGTGGAGACGTGAAAGCATCAATCCGAAATGGATTGACCCGCTCCTTTATTATACGCTGATCGGAACAGTTGTCGGCGCACGCCTCGGACATTGTCTTTTTTACGATCCGGGCTACTATCTGTCGCATCCTATCGAGATCCTGAAAGTCTGGGAAGGCGGTTTGGCCAGCCATGGCGGAGTACTCGGGATTATTGTCGCAATCTATTTCTATTCCAAACACGTATCGCGACAAAGCATGCTTTGGACGTTCGATAAACTCGTCGTGCCGACAGGGCTCGTTGCCGCTCTGATACGCATCGGCAACTTGATGAACCACGAGGTGTACGGTCATCCGACCGACCTGCCGTGGGGCTTCCGGTTCATTGAAAATCTGCACGCATGGCGACAAGGCGCAGAGCCGATCTTCTCGGCACCGTCTCACCCGACACAAATTTACGAGGCCGTCTGCTATCTGCTTACGTTCGTACTCTGCATGTGGCTTTACTTCAAGAAAGAGGCATGGAAAAAAGAAGGCTTAATCTTCGGTATCTTTATGATTTGTATCTTTACCGCTCGGTTCTTCATCGAATTTCTGAAAAACAATCAGGAAGATTTCGAGGCGGCCATGCCGATCAATATGGGACAATGTCTGAGCATCCCGTTCATCGTGATGGGGATTTATTTCGTCGTGCGAGCATGGAAACGTTCGAATCTCAACATCATGAAACCAAACACAGGATATAAATAAACATTTTAATTCTATATATGAGGCTAATATACACGATATGAAAGCTATTACGAAAAATATTTATTACGTAGGCGTCAATGACCGCCAAAAACATTTGTTTGAAAACATCTGGCCGCTTCCGGGGGGCGTTTCGTACAATTCATACCTGATCGCCGGCGAGAAAAGCGCACTGGTCGATACCGTCGATATCTGCTACTCGGATACGTTCTTCAAAAAAATCGCCAAGATTTTAAACGGGCGTACACTCGATTATCTCATTGTCGGTCACATGGAGCCGGACCATGCGGGAAGCATCCGCCTGCTGCGCCAGCAGTATCCGGACATGAAGATCGTCGGAAACCGACAGACGTTCGGCATGCTGGCCGGCTATCACAACATCACGGAAGGACTGCACGAAGTAAAAGACGGCGAGAGCCTCGATCTGGGAACACATAAGCTGACATTCTACATGGCACCGATGGTACACTGGCCGGAAGTAATGTTTACATACGAAGAAACGGAACGCGTGTTATTCTCGGCCGATGCTTTCGGTACGTTCGGTACCCTCGACGGAGGAGTGCTCGATACGGAGATGAATACAGACCGTTATTGGAGCGAGATGATGCGCTACTACTCGAACATCGTTGGTAAATACGGCGGCCCGGTGCAAAAAGCGTTGCAGAAACTTGCGGGAGTCGATGTTCAAATGATCTGTTCGACGCATGGCCCCGTCTGGACGGAACAACGCGGTCGCGTCATTGAGATTTACGACCGTCTCAGTCGTTACGAAGGCATCGAAGGGGTGACGCTCGTTTACGGAAGCATGTACGGAAACACCGAACTGATGGCCGAAACTATTGCGACAGCACTGGCCGAAGGAGGTGTCAAAAATATCGCCATGCATAACGTGAGCAAGAGCCATTCCTCTTATATCCTGCGCGACTTATTCAATTATAAGGGCGTGATTATCGGCTGTCCGACTTACAGCAATCAGTTGTTCCCCGAAATTGACGCGTTGCTTCAGAAAATCGAACTGCGCGAACTCAAAAACAGGGTATATGGCTATTTCGGTTCATTTACTTGGGCAGGTGCGGCCGTCAAACGACTGGGAGCATTCGGAGAGAGCATGAAATGGGAGTGTATCGCCCCCCCTGTCGAGCAGAAACAAAGCATCAGTTCGGAAGAAGAATGTATTTCCCTCGGCCGGTCGATGGCGGAAAGAATATTGTCTAAATAAAAAACTTAACCTCTTGAAAACATTTTCTTTTATATCTTTTTCCCTTTGGTTGGGAATCAGTTTGTGCAGTTGTACGGGAGTAAATAAGGAGTATGTGTACAACGAAACAGTTAGCAATAATGTATATTGGATAACAGAGCATTATGTAGAAAGTGTATATGCCGATTTCAAAAACGGCTATATACAAACAGCCTACGAAATGAGAAATGATCCGATGAACGAATTCCGTAACAAAACACCGGAGACTGTTTCGGATAACTTAAAAAAAGAAATCGATAGCGCTTTCGAGAAATTAAATGCTCTCGAACCTTCTGAACAGGCTAGAGATTTTCATCAGGCAATCACTGATTATTTAAATGCAGTAAAAGGTCCTTTAGCTGATGCTTTATTGGCATATTGTACCCTTGATACTCTTGATGAGGAGCAAAAAAATGCATTGACTCAAAAAGTAAATGAAGCTTATGACAAAATATCTGAAATTGAAACAGGTATGATTGAAGTGCAAAAGACGTACTTCAAAAACGTAGGGTTAAAAGGCAAAGAAAAAGAAACAGATTGAAATCATACAAAATAATTCATCATGAGAGTAATTATTGAACCAACTTACGAGTTAATATCTCAATGGGCAGCGAATTATATCGCCGCAAAAATGATTCAGGCCAAACCGACAGCCGAAAAACCGTTCGTACTCGGACTGCCGACAGGGTCGTCGCCGCTGGGCACGTATAAAGAGTTAATCAACCTTTATAAGAATGGGAAGATCTCTTTCCAACACGTGATTACGTTCAACATGGACGAATATGTGGGTATCCCCGAAGATCATCCGGAGAGCTACCATACGTTCATGAAGAAGAACTTCTTCAGCCATGTCGATATTCAGGAAAAGAACGTGAACATCCTCGACGGTAATGCCAAAGACCTCGAAGCCGAATGTGCCGGTTACGAAGAACGTATCCGTAAAGCAGGCGGAATCGACTTGTTCCTCGGCGGCATCGGGCCGGACGGACACGTCGCTTTCAACGAGCCGGGGTCATCGCTGACATCACGTACCCGTATCAAATCGTTGACAACCGATACGATCATCGCCAATTCGCGTTTCTTCGACAACGATGTGAATAAAGTGCCGAAGACGGCGCTTACCGTCGGCGTCGGAACCGTTATGGGTGCGAAAGAAGTCGTTATCCTCGCCAACGGTCATAATAAAGCACGCGCCTTGCAGCAGGCCGTCGAGGGCAGTGTGAACCAGATGTGGACAATCACGGCCTTGCAGATGCATCCGAAGGGTATCATCGTATGTGACGAGGCTGCATGTGCCGAGATCAAGGTCGGAACGTACAACTATTTCAAGGATATCGAGAAAAACAACCTCGATCCGAAATCGTTGCTGAAATAAACAGACCGTAAGCAAAGGTCGGGCTGTGTCGGAATGAATTTTCGGCACAGCCTTTTTGATATCTTCACGAAGATTGATTACAATCATTGATGCAGGAGATAAATCTGTTTAGGTAATTTAACCAATCAACTTGCAGGAGATAAATCTGTTTAGATATTTTAATCAATCAACTTGCAGGAGATAAATCTGTTTGGATATTTTAATCAATCAACTTGCAGGAGATAAATCTGTTTAGATATTTTAACCAGCCATCGGTGCGGGGGATAAATCTTCACGAAGATTTATTACAATCAATCTGCGGGAGACAAATCACAACTGTGATTTATTACAATCATCGATGCGGGAGAGGTTACGCATCCAAGTCTCCTACCGTTTCTCCGGTATAATTTTGGCGCTCATTTAATATTTTTCTATTTTTGTCTTTTCTAAAAAGCATGGAAGAAATAACTGAGAACATAACAGATGATTTAAAAGAAGCATGCCGGGTATTGCAGGCGGGCGGACTGATTCTCTACCCGACGGATACGATCTGGGGCATCGGTTGCGACGCGACGAACGAAGAAGCCGTGCGTAAAGTGTACGAACTGAAGCAACGCGCTGACCACAAGGCGATGCTGGTACTGGTCGACAACCCCGCCAAGCTGAACGGCTATGTAGACGAAGTGCCCGATGTGGCGTGGGATCTGATCGAACTATCCGCCAAGCCGCTGACCATCATTTATTCCAATGCCAAAAATTTAGCACCCAACTTGGTGGGTGAAGACGGCAGCGTAGGCATACGCATCACACGCGAGCGTTTCTCACACAACCTGTGCGAACGGTTTCGCAGGCCCGTCGTTTCCACTTCGGCCAATAAAAGCGGAGAACCTTCGCCCTCATCGTACAGCGACATCCCGCAGTCGATCCGTGACGGAGTAGATTACATCGTTCGCTATCGGCAGACGGAACAGATACAGGCACGACCGTCAGGCATCGTCAAAGTCGGCCGGGGCGGACTGATTCAAGTAATACGGGAATAATGAACAGGCACAGGCAAAGACTGAAATACCTCCTTTCCGATTTCGTCACGGCGGCCATTGTGTGGTGCATCATAAATATACTGCGTTACTACGAAGTAGCGCAGTACGAAGGTTTTCATTCCTTAGGCCAGTTTCTGACCTTTCACCAGGTCATTATAATGCAGCTCTTTATCCCTCTCTTCTGGATTGCGTTATACTATCTTTCGGGGTACTACAACCGTCCTTTCGGGAAGTCGCGTATCATCGAATGGTTTACAACATTCGTAAGCATTACCGTCGGAGTTGTTCTGATTTTCTTCTCCGTCATCCTCAACGACCTGCCTCGTTCTTTTGAAATCTATTACAAGATATTCTTCTCGTTCGGTGCGTTACAGTTCATTCTCACTTATACGTGTCGTTATGTGATAACGAGCCACGCTCTTCACATGGTGAGGCTACGGAAATGGGCAACGAATGTGTTGGTAATCGGAACGGGACGACAGGCGCTCCAGATGCGTGACGATCTGACAAGGTTAGGTTACCGGGTGCTCGGTTTCGTGCAGGATCATGCGCCGGCCGATACAGCCATCGACCCGCAGGAGATAGCCGGCACCATAGACGATTTGCCCGAACTCATGGCTACAAGTCCGGTACACGAACTGATCCTCGTTCCCGATCCCGAACGTCACGAAGAGACCATACGCATTCTCTACTCGCTCTACCATTACAAATGTCCCATCAAAATCTGGGCAGACAAAAATAATCCGCTAACCCGTGCGGAGGTGAAGACCATACACGGCATTCCGCTGATCGACGTCACAAGTAACAACTTCTCCGAAGCCGGTAAGAACATCAAATGGCTGGCTGACAAGATCGCGTCCCTGCTTGCGCTCGTTTTACTCTCACCGCTCTACGCCTATATTGCCGTGCGCGTGCGAAAAGACTCGAAAGGTCCTGTTCTTTTCCGGCAAGAACGCATCGGGTACAGGGGCAAGCCGTTCACGATTTATAAATTCCGTACGATGTATGCCGATGCGGAAAAACGGGGACCGATGCTAACAGCCCAGAACGATACGCGCGTGACGCCGTTCGGCCGTTTCCTGCGCAAGTACCGCCTCGACGAGTTACCCCAATTCTGGAATGTGCTCCGAGGGGATATGTCGCTCGTCGGACCTCGTCCCGAGCAACGCTATTACATCGATCGTATTGTTCGCAAAGCACCGTATTATTACCTCCTGCACAATGTTCGTCCGGGCATCACCTCGTGGGGAATGGTGAAATACGGATACGCCGAAACAGTCGACAAGATGATCGAACGTCTCGCCTACGACATCCTCTATTACGAAAACATGTCGCTGGCTCTCGATATTACGATTTTAATCTATACCGTAAAGATTGTATTTACGGGGAAAGGAGTATAAATTGACAACATTGACAAACGAAGGACGATTTTATAAATTTCTGCTCTGGCGCGAAAAGCATATCAAAGAGCGTTCCTTTATTCTTCTCATCAGTTTTCTGGTAGGAATCGCCGCCGCGATGGCCGCACTGCTTCTCAAGTTTCTCATCCATTCCATCCAGCACCTGCTGATGGGACATTTTCAGGAAGGAGCGAACTACTGGTTGCTGGTTTATCCGATTATCGGCATTTTGCTGGCCGGTTTGTTTGTGCGTTATATCGTGCGCGACGATATCAGCCACGGCGTCACCAAAATTCTGTATGCGATCTCGCAACGCAAGAGCCGGATCAAACCGCATAACATATGGAGCTCGTTAGTAGCCAGCTCCGTTACCATCGGGTTCGGTGGGTCCGTCGGCGCCGAGGCGCCCATCGTATTGACAGGTGCCGCCATCGGTTCGAATCTGGGACGACTGTTTCGCATGGAGCAGAAGACCCTGATGCTGCTCGTCGGATGCGGAGCGGCCGGTGCCGTAGCCGGCATTTTCAAGGCGCCCATCGCCGGACTCGTGTTCGTGATTGAAGTGTTGATGCTTGACCTGACCATGACCTCCGTACTGCCGCTACTGATTGCTTCGGTAACGGCTGCCACCATGTCTTACATCTTTTCCGGCACCGAGGCCATGTTCCGGTTTTCACAGACCGAAGCGTTTTACGTCGGACGTATCCCGTATGTGCTGCTGCTGGGCATTTTCTGCGGAATCATCTCCCTGTATTTCACCCATAGCATGATTCGCATTGAAGGATGGTACCGCAAGCTCTCGCATCAATGGCAAAAATTCATTCTGGGTGCAGCGATGTTGAGCATCCTGCTGTTCCTCTTCCCCCCGCTCTACGGCGAAGGATACGACACGATCGAGTCGCTTCTCGACGGACGGTTCGCGAACCTGATCGACCGCAGTCCGTTTCATCAGATCGATATCGGTTACTGGAGCATCGTCATCTTTCTGGGTTTGATTCTGCTCACTAAAGTATTGGCATCAGCTGCCACGAACGGAGGAGGCGGGTGCGGCGGTATCTTTGCGCCCAGTCTTTACATCGGATGTATTGCGGGTTTCCTTTTCTCGCATATAATAAACTATTTCGGTCCTTCCATCGAACTGTCGGAAAAGAATTTTGCGCTGATGGGCATGGCCGGCACCATGGCCGGCGTGATGCACGCTCCGCTGACGGGCGTGTTCCTCATCGCCGAACTGACAGGCGGATACGACTTGTTCCTTCCGCTGATGATCGTATCGATCAGCTCGTACGCAACGATCAGGGCCTTCGAACCGCATAGCATTTATTCCATGCGTCTGGCGCAAAAAGGGAAACTGCTGACGCATCATAAGGATAAGGCCGTACTGACGCTGATGACCGTGAATAGTGTGATCGAAACGGATTTTATCCCCGTGAGTCCGGAGATGACGCTCGGGCATCTGGTCAAGAATGCGATTGCCGAGAGTTCGCGGAGCATGTTCCCGGTGGTCAATAAAGACGGCGTACTGTTAGGACTCGTCTTGGTAGACAATATCCGCAATATCATGTTCCGCCCCGAGTTGTATGAACGCTTCCACGTGTCACGCTTTATGGTTTCGGCTCCGGCTAAAATCGTCGAAGGGATGCCTATGGAACAAATCATGCGTATCTTCGATGATACGAAAGCATGGAATCTGCCGGTCGTCAACGGAGAAGGGAAATACATAGGCTTCGTTTCGAAGTCGAAAATCTTCAATGCCTATCGTGAAGTGCTCGTTGGAACTTTCTCAGGCGATTGAGCCGCAAGCCCTTCCATGATCCGGCGGTGATGGCAGACAAGCAAGTCGCCGTTGTCGCCGTGTAGATGCATGCCATTGCCTTCGCAATACCGGAACATTTTGCATTCGGCGCATGCGCCGCGCCGTGCCCATTCACGATCGCGATAAGGGACGAAAGCGTTTTCCCAAACGTCGATAAAACGATCTCGGTAGATATTACCCTGATGGAAGTCGGCGCGGATGCTCGGACAGCCGGATATGGATCCGTCGGCCAGTATCGATGCGGTCGAGACGCCTGCGCTACATTCATAAAAGTGATCCCGCACATCCATTTCATAACCTCCCAAAAAGCCTTCGCAACCGTACGACACACGGAAACCTTCACGACGACAGTCTCGGATAAAATCCATCAGCTGTACGAATTGCACACTGCTCAACTGCAATTCCGGCATATCGGCAGCGCGTCCGACGGGAAAGACGGTAAAGATCCGCCATTGCTTTACGCCTAAACCGAGTAGGTATTTCTTGAAGTGCGGCAACTCACCGAAGTTTTTGCGATTGGCACAAGTGACAATATCCCAATTCACACCTTCCGTTTGTACCAATGCTTTCACCGATTGTTCGGCACGACAGAAACTGAGGGGATTGCCTCGAAGCCAGTTGTGCGACTCCTCGAAACCGTCGAGGCTGATCGTAGCCGAACGCATCCCGGCGGCAAGAAGGCCGTTCAGTCGCTGCGCGAACAACATTCCGTTCGATACGATCCCCCATGGATATTCACGGTCGTAAAGCGCGCGCCCGCACGCTTCGATGTCGGGGCGTACAAGCGCTTCGCCGCCGGTAAAAATCACAAGAACCTTATGTCTGTCGACGAAAGGAGTGATTTCATCAACGACCCGCAGGAAATCAGCCGCAGGCATGTCGGGATGTGCCGCCGATACACGACAGTCACTCCCGCAATGGCGACACGCTACGTTGCAGCGCAACGTACATTCCCAAAAGAGCGTCCGCAATTCGTGTAGCTGCACACGGTTGCGGTGCATCTTCCGAAAAGCCTCAAGTGCCAGCCGCTTACGTAGCCCCAGCTTATTTTCCATCCTTTTGATGCTTTCTCAACGTGACACGAACCTCTTTTTTTATATGGCCGTGATTCCAACCTTTTCCGTTTTTTGCCTCGGACGATACGAATACGGCCGTTCCTTCTTGCTTTTCATAGACCGGATGCGGGGAAACATCTTCAAACTGCATGTTAACGAGCACCGTATCTGTAGGGAAACCGTTATACGTATATTCAAACGTCCCTTTCGACGAGGTGTATGTCGTATCACGAACAGGCACACGATGACTGGGCTGATTCGGAACAAAAGAAGCCTTGGCCGCCGTAATATGCTCCACGTCGGGAACAACTACACGAATGCCGGAAAGCGCCTTACCACCCTCGTCCGTCACTTTCCCCGAAACGGAAAACGTGGAGTAAGGTGTTCCGTATTCGAGCGGTATCTCCCCTCCGTTTTCTTTACTGCATGAGAAACCAAGCAACGACAATAGCCCCGCCAAAGCCCAATTAGTACCCTTCACTAACCTGCGATTCCATTTTTTCATCTTCCGACTCTCCTTTATTTTTTCGGTTTTAGTTTAATATCAACTTTTTTTCTGGCAGCTCCCTCAAACCAGCCCTTGCCTTTCTTATAGTAGTCTTTCTCTTCAAACCGTACCGCAATGGTATCGGAGGCATAGCTGCCGTTTGTCTCGCCATCCGTATCGGTAACGATCATCACAAAATCTTTACCGGGAAACGTTGTAACAGAAGCGGAATAATGTCCCATCTCGTCCGTTTTGACAGTAATACCCGATTCGATGTAACCACCTCTTTTACCTTGAGCAAGTTTTACTTGAATGTCCGGAATATTTTTTCCTGCTTCGTTGGTTATTGTTCCCTTCACTTCGTATTCGGCATGGGGAGTTCCGTATTCTACTCCTCCAACGATGTCACACCCCGAAAACCCTAAAAACGACAATAACCCGGCCAGTGCCCAGTTGGTGCCTTTTAAAAATTTACGCCCGATCTTTTTCATGTTTGTAGCATTTTATATACTATCATGACGGTAAAAATACGCCAAACGCTGCCATGAAACAAAAAAATCATTTTTTTAGCATGTCTGTGCTCTCTTTAGGCTATCCGGTCGTCGAAAATTACAGTTTCACGATCCCTTCACGGATGGCATATTTGATCAGATCGATCGTATGTTTGAATCCCAATTTGTTGAGAATTGCGCTTTTGTACGTATCGATGGTACGTGGACTGACATTCATTTTATCGGCCATTTCTTTAACCGACATTCCATCACCCAATAGGTTTAGGATCATGATTTCTTTGTCCGAAAGTCGGTCGGAAGGCGTTTCCTTCTCTTTTTTCTGAAAAAAGCGAATCTTCGGCTTTTCCTGAACATAACGCTGTTTGAGATAGATATCGTACATCATTTTCGAAACGCTGTGGCCATAATACGGATTACCTTGATAGACCGTCCGGATCGCTCGCAACAAATCATCTTGGCCTCCCAGCTTACTCATATATCCGTCTACACCGATATCCAACAGTTCGGTGATTAACTCTTCCGACACTTCGGATGAGAGAATGATGATTTTGACGGATGGATAATCGTTTTTTAAACGTCGCGCGATTTCTACACCGGAGATATCCGGCAGCATAATATCCAGCAGAACAATGTCCGGAAGCGTTTCTTTTTCGAGTAGAGCAAAAAACATGGCACCCGATCCGGCTTCATATAGCACATGCAGTTTGATGTCTTTGCTTTGGCCAAGTGTGGTACGTATTCCTAAACGAAAAAGTTCGTGATCATCTACTAATGCAATACGTAATCCGTCCATATCATTTTTCGGTTATAAACAGAGATTGTCTTACTTTCAGAAATTTACTTTATTCAGTTCAAAACTCATGCAGGTTCCTTCGCCGTTACGGCTTTCAATTACAAGATGGCTTCCGTTGCGACGGAGAAAGTCTTTACAGATAACCAGTCCCAGTCCGCTGCCTTTCTCTCCCTGTGTCCCGGCCGACGAGATGTCGGAAGTCGCCCCTGCGCGTATGGCTTTGACTTGTCTCTCCGTCATCCCTGTGCCCGAATCTTTTATACTGATACAGGCCGATGTCGTCTTGCTGACGAGCGAGATGTGTATTTCACTGTCGGGGTGTGAGAATTTGACGGCATTGTTGATCAGGTTACGCAGCACGGTCGCGATCATCTCCCGGTCGCCAACGACGTAGCAACGTTCGGGCATCTCGGTCGTGATACGTATATTTTTGTTTTCGGACGAGATCGCGTATAGATTGGCTGTTTCGGCAATCGTATGCGTAATATCGAAAGGCAAAGGCGAGAATTTGGCCTTTCCCGTCTGTACCTGAGCCCAGCTAAGCAAATTCTGCAAGAGTCCCATCTGCGATTCGGACGCGATCCGGAACCGTTCCAGATAATAGAGCAAATCGTCCGTTTCGTAGGCGTCATAGTTGGCTATCAGCGTGTCGAGCGTTGCTTTCTGTGCGATAACCGGCGATTTCAAGTCGTGCGAGATGATGGAGAAGAGCTTATCTTTTGTTGCGTTGGCTTCGGCCAGCTGCCGGTTTCGTTTGCGTCGCTGTCGCAGCAGCAGGTAAAGCATACCGCATAATAACAAGGCGAACACGGTAGAAAGAGCGAAAAGCGTGCGGTGCTGTTTCGTCTGTTCAATCTCGGATTGTTGTTTCTGTATTTGAAGTTCTTTCTCTGCTGTTTCGTATTGCACCCTTAGGTTGTTCATCTGTTGGGTCGTTTCCATTCGGTAAAGCGAATCACTGAGAATGAAATTCCTTTCCAGATAGCCAAGCGCCAACGCCGGGTTCTTTTCTTTGTAGAGCGTGTAGAGCCCCTCCTGACAGCTCCTTTCTATCGCTAACGCTCCGATTTCTTTGGCAATCTTCTCGGCCTCTTTATAATAGGTTTCCGCCTCGTCAGGTCGTGATAAGAGTTGTTTGAGCCATCCTAACTGTCCGTAAGCGATGGCCAGCGATACCTTATCCCGTGTTGTCTCCCGAAGAGCTTCGATCACCCGACGGTAATAGTTTTCGGCTTTGCCCCATTCGTTCATATTCAGATAAGCATTTCCGATACTCAATTGCCGGATCGGTATCTTGTCTGTCCATCCGTTTTTCATATCGAGGGCTAACGCTTCTTCGAGCAGCGGCAGCGCCTTTTCGGGCTGTCGCATGTCGGCATACATTCCTCCCAAATTGCCCAGACGGACGGCCAGCGCCTGTTCGTCTTTCTGTTTGCGCGCTATATCTATCGCTTTTATATATAAGGTAAGGGCCAACGAGTCGTTTCGCATATGATGGCAAATGTTAGCCATGCTGTTACAGGCTCGTCTCAACATGACCGGGTCGTTTTTTTGTTCGGCGATCGTCCGTAAAGTCTGCATTTGTTCAAATGCTTCGTTATACATGCCCAGACGAGTATACGAGGCACTCATGACGTGCAGCACATCCTCCAGCCGAACCGTATCGTGCAACGTTTGCGCCCAGCGATAACACCGTTTCATACAGTCGATACTTTGTTTGAAAGCCGAATGTTCGTAGAAATACGTGCCCGCTTCGAGGTAAACGAGCATTCGGAGGCTGTCTTCCGGAGTATGAGCGGTAAACGGATGGTTCCACTCGGACGATCGCTCCTCATAGAGAAAGGTCATCAGCCGATTGGCGGCATCTCGTCGTTGGGAAGACGATCGTGCATCTTCAAAAACGACAAGCAACGAGTCGGCCGTTTGTTGCGACGCTACCGAAAAGGCAGGAAAGAGAAAAAGTAATGCGAAACGTAGAAAAACATTCATGATCCTTATCCTATTATATATATGTATACATTTTGTTCCCGATTGTCGGATTTTTCCATCGACGGTGCAAAATTAAGACCAGAAACAGACCTTGTCAATGAGTAATTTACTCAATTTTGAAGTGGAGAATGTTTTTTAACGATTATTTAGTGTTTAGCTGTCGATCCTTCGGGCGTTTCGATGTTTTTTGTTTAGCCGTCAGTTATCATTCAACGATTCAACATTCAAACACCCGCAAGGGCAAGCGTGTACCACGACAATTCTCCATTTTTACGGCCCGCAGGGTATCTAAGGGCTGAAAGCCCGTTTTGTTTCAGCCCAATCCCGTCAGGGTACTACTCTGATATATCTCTCTCTTTTCGTTCATTTGCATTTGATAAAAATCGTAACCCCTTATTTTCAATAAATAGAATCTGAAGGACTGCGTACTTACGCAATTTTTTGCGTATTCACGCAGAGAAAAACGCTGCGTACTTACGCAAAACACAGATAAAAACTGCGCAAAATACGGATAAAAATTGCGTGAATTACGGATTGACAAGCCCCTGTTGAGGATTGTATCTTTGTCGGTAGAAAATAAACAAGAAAAAGACAACGAGGAAACGGAGAAAGAAAACAGACGTGATACACTTCTCTCTCCGCGCTACGTAAAGACCGAATGATATGCAACGCAAGGAGCAAACGACAAGACAGGACAGACGGGAGATACTGCTTCGGAAACTGCGGCAGTTATCTAACAATTACGACCAATTATTGACGGCTTACGATGAGATTCTACACGAAACATCGTACGAAATCTTTGAGGTCGAACAAAAAAAAGCACGTTGCCTCGGCGGAGACAACAAAGAAACAATATAACAACAGCATCGAAACGACATCATCTTTAAAAAATACGAGACAATACGAATTTTTAATACATCATAAAGCTATGAAATATAAAATGATTCAGCGGGCTAACCCGCAAGACAGAACCCAAATCAAGTGGTATGCCGCCCCCGTAAACGAGGGCAGAGTGACGCAACGCGAAATCGCGGCCGACATTGTCGAGCTATCCTCGCTTTCGCGCGGAGATATATCGAATGTCATTGAGAGTCTGATCACCATCGTTCCGCGCTACCTGATGCTGGGCAGAAGCGTGAACCTCGGCGATCTAGGCACGCTCCGCATCTCGTTCGGAAGTGAGGGCGTAGACGAAAAGGAGGTCTTCATCCCTTCGATGATCAAAGGTGTGAGAGTCGTTTTCACTCCAAGCGTGGAGTTGAAAAATGCCATCGAGAACATACGCTTCGAAAAGGCTGAATAAAAGAGTTGGAAGAGAAGGCTTAGTTGCATACGTACGCGGATAAATTTTCATACGTGAGAAAATAAATTTCCGTACGTGAGAAAATAAATTTTCATACGTACGCAGCTAAACACCTCCTCCGAACGAATGTAATGATAAATCCATAAAAAAAGAAAACAACATGAAAAAAGGAATGAAAACAATCGGTACCCTCCTGATGACGCTCGGCATCATGGCATGTGCTCTGGCGTGCGATAAGGAAAACACACCCGACGGAGGAGACGATGGAAGAGACAAGGGCGGAAACGACAGCGGAAACCCCACGGAAGTATTCAGTGTTAAGATAACCGGAGCGATTGATCACAGCACCCATACCCCCAATCAGAGCGGGACGGTGGAATTCAATCGTTTCCCCGCAACCGTCGATGAGTTTAAACAGGCACGTGATGTGATTGGAGGTGAACCGCATGGCGCCGTAGCCTTGCAGATTATGGCCTTCGAAATGTACCGCCGAGACCGCAAAAAAGGTGAAGCGTGCATCCGCCTCAACAACGTGACAACGAACGCCAACGAATCCGTCCGAAGGCTCAAAGACCTGTTCAGCTCCGATCCGAACTATACCCGGCCGTATCAGATGGCCGCTTTTCTCAAAGGCGCTACGCCCCAAAACGGATACCGGCCGACTAAGCCTTACACCATCGAAGTACGGGTGAACAACGGCATCGAGTATCAGGCATCGTCCATCTACGACGCCAAGGTCATCTACCTGCAGGTACTCACCGCCGGAACCGACGGTGGAGCACGCAATATCGACGTGCTCAAAACCAAAAAGCCCGGAACGCCCGGTGAAAACGGAAAGTTCTTTATCGTCTTCAACAGCCCCGGACTCGACTCGCAAGTCAAGAAAATCGCGTCCGATGCCTCTTTTAAAGGATTGGAGTGAAAAGTGAAGCCCTTCAGGCGTTGAGGTGTTGGCTGACGAACAATTACGAATGACAAATTACGAATGACGATGTTCCGAACGCAAATGGCGCAAATGAACGCAGTACGCACCGTACAGACGCAAATCATTGCGTCCCTACAACGTGTACCACGCATAACAATTAACAATTGACAATTAACAATTAAATTAGGTCTATCTGAATGCTGACAGCTGACCACTAAACAACTAAATTTTAAAGACATGAAACGGACAAAACAATTTTCGATTTGGATCATCGCTCTTCTTGCGATGACAGTGACAAACTATGCATGGGCTGCCGATACCGTAGACCCCAAACCGGGTGGTTACAAAGTAATAGGATCACCTTGGGGAGCCGTAGTAGTCTACCCAATATCATTCAAGCCCACTGAAATAGAAGTGAGATGGAATCCCGGAACCGATGATGTGACTCCACAAAATAAGTTGAGATATAATGTAATGTGGAAAAAGTTGCCCGATGGTGTTTGGGAATACTCTCACGAAAGCAATTATCCTGTCAATATCACCTCCTATACCATTACCGGTCTCCAACCCAATACCGAGTATAAGGTTGATGTGAGCGTACGTGATGAAGCCGGTAATAGGGTGTACTACGGCGAAAAGAAGGTTAAAACCAAAGCGGCTACGACACCGGCCGTATCGGTAATGCGCGTTACGCTGAACCGAAACACGTTCACGATCAATGCCGACTACTCGATCGTGCAGCTCACGGCCACCGTATACCCGTCGAACGCTTCGAACAAGTCTCTGACATGGGCCAGCAGCGACCCGACCATCGTCTCGGTCGATTCCAACGGATTAGTGACGATCCATAAGAAAGGTAAAGCGCGCGTTACCGCCACGGCTAACGATGGCAGCGGACAAAGCGGTACCTGCGTCTTCGACGTGATCCGCACCGTAGCCAACGAAACAGTCGACGGGCTGCGGGTCTACGCCCACGGCGGCGCTCTGTATCTCACGCTCCCCGCAGCACAGACGGTACATATATATAATGTACAAGGAGCCCTCGTGAAAACACTCTTCCTCCCCGCCGGCGATCACGTACAGCCGTTAACCGAAGGGATGTATCTGGTGCGCGTAGGAGAGCAGGTAATCAAGGTGATGGTGAAATAGTCGTCAGTAATCAGCCGTCAGCGTTCAGTAGAATGACGGATTACGAATTACGAACGCTGAAAGCAAATGACGCAAATCAACGCGAATGAAATTTTGTCGGGTTAAAAAAACATGGTACGCCCCGTAGAGACGCAATGAATTGCGTCTCTACACCGTGTACCATGACTAATAATAGACCATTGACGATTCAATAATTAATTTACACTGAATACTAATAATTAAATACGCAAAACAATGACGCGAATGAAATTTCTTATCCTGATCATGGGGCTGATGACAGCCCTTGGCGCTGCGGCGCAAAACAGCGGCATCACCGGGCCACTCCACTGGAGCTACAACGCCGCTACCAAAACCCTCTCCATCAGTGGAAAGGGGGCGATGCCGGACTATGCCTTTCCGGGTGGCACCGATCGGCCCTGGTATGCTTTCCGGGACGACATGGAAAAAATAACCATCGGAAACGGTATTAGTACTGTAGGAAAGAATGCTTTTACCCGCTGCGGAAAAGTGAAGAGCATCATTCTGCCGACTACGCTTACCAAAATTGAATTTCACGGCTTCTCTTTTTGCAAGGCGCTGCAAAGCATTACACTGCCGGCTGCCCTTACGGAAATAGGAAGTTATGCTTTTTTCGGATGCTCGGCTTTAACGGCCTTCAAGGTGGATGCCGGCAATGCTCATTTTACCGCAGCCGACGGCGTGCTTTACAACAAAGCAAAAACCCGCCTCATCTACTATCCTTTAGGGAAAGCGGCTACGTCCTTCAGTGTCCCGGTGGGCGTTAGCACCATCGGGGAGTATTCCTTCTTTCAAGCTGCGAAGCTGCAAAGCATTACGCTACCCGCCGGAATAAAGACCATCGAATCCCTAGCCTTTGAATTCTGTACGGCGCTGCAAAGCATTGTGCTGCCGGAGGGGATTACGAAGATAAGCAGTCATACTTTTTACGGCTGCACGGCCCTGCAAAGCATCACGCTGCCGACTACCCTTACTGCAATCAAGTATAACGCCTTTACCGACTGCACGTCACTGAAAAGCATCCGTATTCCAAGCGCTGTTACCTCTATCGGGGAATCGGCTTTTTCGAGCTGCAAAGCGCTGCGGGAGGTAATCGTCCGTTGGGATGTACCGCTTAGCATTGGTGCGAAAGTCTTTGACGATACCCTCTCGGAGGTGACGCTCAAGGTACCCAAAGGCACCAAGGCGAAGTATCAGACTGCGCCTGTCTGGAAAGACTTTAAGATCAATGAGACTACAGCCAATCAAACGATCGACGGCCTGCGGGTCTACGCCCACGGCGGCGCTCTGTATCTCACGCTCCCCGCAGCGCAGACGGTACATATATATAATGTACAAGGTGCCCTCGTGAAAACACTTTCCCTCCCCGCCGGCGATCACGTACAGCCGTTAACCGAAGGGATGTATCTGGTGCGCGTAGGAGAGCAGGTAACCAAGGTGATGGTGAAATAGTCGTCAGTAATCAGCCGTCAGCGTTCAGTAAATGACGAATGACGAGAAGAGTAGTAATATAGGGGCGAACCTCAGTGTTCGCCCGTCATAACGTCGATATGCACATCTCCCCCTTCAAAGGGGGAAGATCGGAGCAAAGGGTTGGGGAAGAAGGCAATCTCTCGGCGGAGGGCTGAAAGCCTGATATAATTTAATGGTGAGTTGAATACGAACTAAACATTTGAAATTTGCGGTCTATCCGACCGCTAAAAACTGAATACTAAAAAAGAACATTTCTAAAAAAATAACGATATGAAAATAGTAAAAAACATCATGATGATTGTGCTTCTCGCGATAGCGGGACATACCGTTTCAGCACAAATTAGTTTAAAGAAGATTGGCAAACAGGTACAACGATCGGCCGAACGACAAGTGGAGCGAAAAATCGAAAACCGGGCCACCGAAGCTACACGCAAAGGTATCGACCAAGCTGAAGATAAAGTTGAAGAAACGGTCGAGAAAGCTGTGGAGAAAAAGACTGACAGGAATTCACCCGGCACGCCAATCGCTTCGCAGGCACAGCCAACGGGTTCGACCGCCACGGCTGTTGCCCACGGAGGCGAACGCAACAAATTGGGTAAACCCATCCCGCAAACCATGACCGAATATGCCGCTTACTCACAAACTCTTCCCAAGCTCTACCTCGATATCGCCAACGACTTGATGACCGGTACCGATGTGGAGGGATACATCAACATGTTTCCCATGTTCAGCGAGCAGGCATACAAGAATTCCCCCAGCGAGGCGGCCAACGGCTTTGTTTACCGCCGTGTGGCCGAATGTTTTGCCTATGCTCAGGCTACCGACAACACCTACCTGCTCACCCAGGGCGGCAAGCTACTAGATCTGCTGGAGAAACAATACGGAGTAAGCCCCTCCGATGCGTATCAAACACAGTGGCGGGCAGAACAGAAACGACTCGAAGGCATCTTACGCACACCGAGTGATGAGCTGCTTGAGTCGGTTGAACGAAACCTGAAAAAAACACGTACGCATACCGAGAAAGATAGCGTAGAAAAGTATTTCTTTTTTGCTGCTTATACGCTTGACCGGCTCTCCACCCGCGAAGATGTGGATAAGACATCCGAGCGCTACCGCAGGGCGGTGGCCGAACACGATGTTCTCCTGAGCGAACTCAAAGCCAAAGGCTACGCCCCTTACGACGCGGTGGCCGAGAATGCCAAAGCGGCCGCCTGGGAAGCCGAACAGGAGCGGGCCCGCATGGTTGAACTCCCCACTCCGCGCATGCGCAACTCCCAACTCGAAGCCACCATGCTCCGACTGGCCAATGCCCACTTCTCCGGAATCAAAGTGGAGAAAGTCTTTATTATGGACAGCGACTGGCGGATACAACGCAACGCCGTGGGCGCAATCCTGCGACGTACACTCAACACAGCCATCGTCGTGAAAGAGAGCAACGGCAAATACTACCTGCGCGACCTGAGTTTCGAACAGCCCTACTCCGGAGGAGGCGGATACGGCGCCACGAAAGTCTATGGTACAGGAGTGAAAAACGATCCGGTAAACTATAAACCGTAATCAGCATTCTGTCCTGTTACAAACCTGTCCTCGTCTGTCCAAGCGAACGATATTATCCTTCCACTGAAAAAGCGGCAAGATTAAGATATCTGCATTCGTAATCTCACAGTCTTTTACCGAATCATCATCATTTTTTTTACCGATGATGCAGCGTTTTTGTTATATAATACGTCAAGGTATAGAGACTGTTTTAAATTTAAAAATGTTTTACGAAAAAGCTGGATTCAAATGAAAACACAATGGATTGGTATCGGAATCATGATTTTGATGGGCGCCTGCACTTCCGATCAGGAACCTCCCAAGCCTCTGGTTGAGGCTCAGCCCATCATCTTGAAAAAGGCGGAAAAGGTAGAAAAAGACAATGCCTTTGCCTTCGATCTGCTGCGAACGACACGTAAGCACGCGACAGAGGCGAATGTCTTTATCTCCCCGCTGAGCGTAAGCATGGCGCTGAACATGACGCTGAACGGCGCTGCCGGCACCACAGCCGGTGAGATGAAAACCGCCTTGCGCGAAACCGGTTATGCGATGGAGGATATCAACGAGTACAGCCGTTCGCTGCGGGAAGCGCTCCTCAGAGTAGACCCCTCGACCACGATCGGGATTGCCAATTCGATCTGGTACAGACAGGAAGAATCGGTTAAAGAACCGTTTATTCTGGCTAATCGCACGCACTACGATGCGGAAGTAAGAGCCGTCGATTTTTCATCGCCTGCCACCCTTCCGGCCATTAACGGCTGGTGTGCGAAAAAAACGAATAACAAAATCACCGAGGTGCTGGACTATATCCCGGAGAATGCTTTTATGTATCTGATTAATGCCGTTTATTTTAAAGGCATCTGGGTGACTCAGTTCAAAAAGAGCGATACGAAACGGGCTCCTTTCCGCAAAGCGGACGGTACTACACAGGAAGTCAACATGATGGAGCAGAAAAGCACCTTCGGCTATACGACCGACGAGTGCTGTCAATACCTTGAGATGGACTACGGCAACAAAGCATTCAGCATGATCGTGATGCTGCCGAACGAAGGCCGGACAACGCGCGACGTGATCGAACAACTCGACAACAAGCATTGGAGCATGATTATAAAAGGTATTTGTCCAACACAAGTATCGCTGCGCATGCCGCGCTTCAAGACAGAGTGTAAATACGGGTTCGAGAAAAAGATCCTGCCGGAGATGGGAATGCACGTACCGTTTACGGAGGCAGCTGATTTTTCAGGCATCACCGACGCTGCGATATTTATTTCACGTGTGATTCATAAAACATTCGTGCAGGTCGATGAAGAAGGTACGGAAGCTGCTGCCGTAACCGTTGTAGAGGAAGTAAAAACATCCATTGATCCTTCCCCCATTCATTTCCATATCGACCGGCCGTTTGTTTTTGCCATACGCGAAAAGAGCACCGGCGTCATTCTGTTTATCGGAGAGATCGGGGAAGTGACAGAATAGTACTTGTGTTACACATAAAACAAAATATCTTATGAAGCAATGGATTGGTATCGGAATAATGGCTTTGATGGGCGCCTGCACTTCCGATCAGGAAACGCCCAAGCCTCTGACTGAGGCTCAGCCCATCATCTTGAAAAAGGCGGAAAAGGTAGAAAAAGACAATGCCTTTGCCTTCGATCTGCTGCGAACGACACGTAAGCACGCGACAGAGGCGAATGTCTTTATCTCCCCGCTGAGCGTAAGCATGGCGCTGAACATGACGCTGAACGGCGCTGCCGGCACCACAGCCGGTGAGATGAAAACCGCCTTGCGCGAAACCGGTTATGCGATGGAGGATATCAACGAGTACAGCCGTTCGCTGCGGGAAGCGCTCCTCAGAGTAGACCCCTCGACCACGATCGGGATTGCCAATTCGATCTGGTACAGACAGGAAGAATCGGTTAAAGAACCGTTTATTCTGGCTAATCGCACGCACTACGATGCGGAAGTAAGAGCCGTCGATTTTTCATCGCCTGCCACCCTTCCGGCCATTAACGGCTGGTGTGCGAAAAAAACGAATAACAAAATCACCGAGGTGCTGGACTATATCCCGGAGAATGCTTTTATGTATCTGATTAATGCCGTTTATTTTAAAGGCATCTGGGTGACTCAGTTCAAAAAGAGCGATACGAAACGGGCTCCTTTCCGCAAAGCGGACGGTACTACACAGGAAGTCAACATGATGGAGCAGAAAAGCACCTTCGGCTATACGACCGACGAGTGCTGTCAATACCTTGAGATGGACTACGGCAACAAAGCATTCAGCATGATCGTGATGCTGCCGAACGAAGGCCGGACAACGCGCGACGTGATCGAACAACTCGACAACAAGCATTGGAGCATGATTATAAAAGGTATTTGTCCAACACAAGTATCGCTGCGTATGCCGCGCTTCAAGACAGAGTGTAAATACGGGCTCGAGAAAAAGATCCTGCCGGAGATGGGAATGCACATACCGTTTACGGAGGCGGCTGATTTTTCCGGCATCACCGATGTGTCGATATTTATTTCACGTGTGATTCATAAAACGTTTGTGCAGGTCGACGAAGAAGGTACGGAAGCTGCTGCCGTAACCGTTGTAGAAACAGAAAATACATCCGCCGGTCCTTCCCCCATTCATTTCCATATCGACCGGCCGTTTGTTTTTGCCATACGCGAAAAGAGCACCGGCGTTATTCTGTTTATCGGAGAGATCGGGGAAGTGAAAGAATAGTACTTTCTTTCACCTGTCATACATAAAAAAGCCGCGTAAAGCGGCTTTTTTATTTCAATAATAAATCTTTGGCGACCTGTTCCGCCGACTCGAGCCCTTCGAGATGCTCCAGTATAGCCAACCCGAAATCGAAAACCAGTCCCGGCCCCCGGCCGGTGATGATTGAACCATCGGTAACCGTCGGTACATTAACGACAGTTGCACCTTTGAGGTACTCTTCAAATCCCGGATAACATGTTGCGCGCTTGCCTTCAAGCAGTCCCAATCCGCCGAAAACGAGTGGCGCAGCGCAAATAGCTGCCAGCGGCTTGCCGGCATCGTGATGGCGCACGATTTCTTTCTTCAATGCCTCGTAATCGTTAAGCATCGGACCTCCACCGGGCAGCACGAGCACATCGGCATCGGCATAGCTGAGGTCTTCAAATAGCCCATCGGCAACGACGGGAATATCATGCCCTCCCTTAACCGTTGCGGCACCGGTCATTGAAACCGTTACAACGTGCATTCCTCCACGGCGTAGTACATCGATTGTACCGATCGCTTCGACTTCTTCAAAGCCGGTTGCTAAAAATACATAAGCCTTTTTCATCGTTTATAAGTTTTTTGAATGGTTATTACATGCGTTTTATCTTAATGAGTAGCGATACGTGATCGTTCCGCTCTGATTATTCGTGCCCTGAATACTGTTAAACTTCGCTTTCCGAGCAGCTTCGAGCGCACTTTTTCGCATCGTGGCATGGTCGATGTTCGTTCCTTTGCCGATCTCGGCCATGATGACGTTGCCTCGCGGGTCGACGGTGATATTGATCACGATCCGCCCCTCTTCCTGAATGGTGTAAGCCGGTTTGGGCAAGCCTCCCGCACCGATCGAACGACCGTTCAAGTTGAATGAACCGATACCGCCCACTCCTTCGTTTGCTCCGCTGTCGGAATTGCCGAACGGGCTACCCTGATTGCCGCTGCCACTGGCCGCATCTCCCTGATTGCTGTTCTCGCTACCTCCGGTTGAGCCGAAAGCACCGGCTACGCGGTCACGGATAGCCTGCTCCTTACGCCGCTGTTCATCAGCCTGTTTCTTACGCTCCGCTTCCGCCTTACGCTGCTCCGTTTCCTTTCTACGAGCCTCTTCCTGTTCTTTCTTCTCCTTCTTTTTCCGTTCCTCTTCTTTCTTCTTATTTGTGAGTGAAACAGATTCCTCCAGGTCCTGTGTGATCATTTCTTCGCGTGGAGTGGGAGGGGCAGGCTGTGGCGGAGGAGCTGCCGTCATGTCGGACGAAGCCGGCTCACCGCGCGGCTCAAACTGTCCGGCTGCAAGATTGACATTGCCGAAATTCACCATGATACCGCTATCTTCCTCCGGAACGATTGTTTTAAGTACCGTAAAATAGAGGACGAGTAAAATCGACAGATGAAAAATAATCGAGCCGATCAGCGCTATGATATCATTCTTTTCAAACTTCATGGCTTGTGAGACGGTGGACGAGTAGCCAATACCACCTTGAATTTATTTTCGTTTGCAATATTCAGCACTTTCACGATTTCTTTATAAGGCACGGTTTCATCGGCATATAATGCAACGAACATCTCCGGCTCCTGAACGTACTGCTCCTGAAGGAAAGGAGTAATCTCGTCGAATGTTACCATCCGTTCGCGCTGCTTCCCGGCCGCAACATAATAATTTCCAGCCGCATCGATCGTAACCCGTGTAAGCGGTTTCGCCGCCGTTTGCTTCTGAGCTTGAGGCAAGGTCAGTTTGATCGCGTTCGGCACGACCACGGTCGACGTGACCATAAAAAAGATCAGCAACAGAAAGATGACGTCTGTCATCGAAGCCATGCTGAAAGCTGCATTGATTTTGGTTCTTCGTTTCAACGCCATAATGTTCAGTTAGCCGGTTCGTTCAGTAAGTCCATAAATTCCATCGTGTTGGCTTCTAGTTGATTGACAACATTGTCGACACGCGCGACCAAATAATTGTACGCGAAAAGAGCGATGATGCCTACTACCAGACCGCCGACGGTTGTCACCAAAGCTTCGTAGATACCTCCCGACAATAAGGATACATCCACATTCGTTCCGGCATTAGCCATATCGTAAAAAGCACGTACCATTCCGGTCACCGTGCCCAGAAAGCCAATCATCGGAGCGCCGGCTGCTGTAGTGGCAAGTACCGGAAAGCCTTTCTCCAGTTTTGCAATTTCAATATTGCCCGCATTCTCGATTGCCGCCAACACATCGTTTGTGGGACGTCCCAAACGGATAATTCCCTTTTCAATCATGCGGGCTGCCGGTGTCTTCGTCGTACGACAGAGATTGAGCGCAGAATCGACTTTTCCTTCATATACATAATCCCGGATCCGGTTCATAAACGTTTCGTCGCTCTTGGCGGCCTGACGAATCACCAAAATTCGTTGAATAAAAAAGTAAATAGCGACTAAAGAAAGGATGAGGAGAACCCCCATCACCCATCCGCCTTTCAGAGCCAGATCGATAATATTCAGTTGCGCTTCTGTCGGGACGGTTTCCGGAGTCAGGTTCATCGGGGTTGCGTCGGCCGGATTCGGCGTTACTTGTGCTAATGCTGCTAAAATGTTCATACGTTTTTCTGTTTTATATTTTTTGTTCTTATTTTTGTTCTATTTCTGTATCAGGCAGTTTTTGTAGAGCTTAATTGTTTCTTTCAAGCCGTAATAAAGAGCATCGCAGATCAGGGCGTGACCGATCGACACTTCTTCAAGCCACGGAACACGCGAGGCGAAGAAGGAAAGATTTTGCAGATTCAGATCATGACCGGCATTGATGCCGAGACCAAGTTCATGCGCACATGTAGCGGCTTCGACAAATGGGGCTACGGCGGTGTCTCTATCTATGGCATATTGCTGTGCATACGGTTCGGTATACAGTTCGATTCGGTCGGTACCTGTCCGGGCAGCCCATTCCAAATTGGTCAAATCCGTTTCGACAAAAATAGACATACGGATCTGATGGCGCTTAAACAAATCTGCTAATCCGCTCAACAACTCGAAATGCTCCTGCACCTTCCATCCCGCGTTCGACGTAAGCGCATCGGGAGCGTCAGGGACCAGTGTAACCTGTGTTGGCTTCACGTCTAATACAAGGTCGATAAACGATTGACTCGGATAGCCTTCGATATTCAACTCAGTACGAATATTCGGCTTGATGGCATAAACGTCGCTGTAACGGATGTGCCGTCCGTCAGGACGGGGATGCACGGTGATACCCTGCGCTCCGAACGATTCGCAATCTTTGGCAATCTGTTCTACGTCAGGAATATTTCCGCCTCGAGCATTACGGAGGGTAGCCGCCTTATTGATGTTCACACTTAAATTTACCATGCAAGATCAGTCTTATTTCGTTCACTTACTCTATATTTGTCGAGAAATATACATGCAAATGTAGGATGAATTGAGAAATTATTAAAGAAATTCGGTGCAAAAGATTTATAAAATGAAAGTTGGATTATTCGGCAGCGGGTATCACACGGATAAATTACCGTTGATTCGCAGATTGTTCAAAAAATTAGCCGCATTGAAGGCGGAAGTCTATGTGTCGCACGATTTCTATGCCTTTCTGGCCGAGTTTCCGGAAGTATGCCCGATGATTGACGGCGTGCTTCAAGCGCCCCCGTTCGATCTGGATATCGCATTAAGTGTCGGAGGAGACGGGACATTTCTCCGCACGGCTGAGCAGATCAATAGGCAGAACATCCCGATTTTAGGGATCAATACGGGACGATTGGGATTCCTGGCCGATATCGGGGCAGATCAGATTGAGGAAACACTCGACGAGCTTTATCATAAACATTATAATATAGAAGAGCGCATGTTGCTCCGTCTGGATATGGACAAGCACGCGTTTGAAGGCTATAACTGCGCTCTCAACGAAGTGGCGATTCTGAAGCGTGAGACATCGTCCATGATCACGATTCACACAAGCTTGAACGGTGAATACCTGACATCGTACCAGGCCGACGGGTTAGTCATTGCTACGCCCACCGGTTCTACGGCTTATTCAATGAGTGTCAACGGCCCCATCATTTTGCCGCAAAGTGATAACATCGTATTAAGTCCGGTGGCACCGCACAGTTTAAATGTGCGTCCTCTCGTGGTACCCGGATCGTATAAAATTTCGTTAAATATCGAAAGTCGTACCCATTCTTTTCTGATTTCCCTCGACGGACGTTCGCAAAGCTGCCCGACAGATGTAAGATTTTCTGTTTGTAAAGCGGATTTTTCGATACATATCATCAATCGGTACAACCAGACTTTTTATCAAACTTTGCGTGATAAATTGATGTGGGGAGCCGATAGAAGAGTTAAATAAATATAATGGAATGCATTTTTCTGCCGAAGAATTATGTTGGATAGCATAAAACGCCTTATCTTTGCATCGTGTTTTTCATGGTATTAGATTTAAGGTTAACAATGAAGATTGTGGTTGTCGTGAGACAACCATTTCTTTTTTATAGAAGTTCCTAAATTTCACCCCGCTTTCCCTCTATCTAAAATAAGAATTAATTCCGTTTTTGTCATTAACTAATGAAAAAACGCTATATTTGCACCCTAAAAAAAAGAGGAATAAGAACAAATAACATATAAATCAATAATTTCAAATGCAAAACAAAGGATTTGTAAGAGTTTTTGCGATATTGCTTACTTTGGTTTGCCTCTATTATCTGTCTTTCTCGTTTGTGACGAGAAAATATTATAAAGAGGCGGCTGAGTATGCAAACGGAAGCTCGTCGAAGGAGAGTTTTTATTTAGACTCGTTAGCCAACAAAAAAGTTTGGTTTGGTGCTTACACGTTGAAACAGTGCCGGGAGATGGAAGTAACCTTAGGGCTTGACTTGAAGGGGGGAATGAACGTTGTATTGGAACTCAATGTGCCGGATGTTATCCGTTCGTTGGCCAACAACAATCAGGATGTCAATTTCAACAAAGCACTGGAAGCCGCTTATGCTCGTCAGGCAACCAGCCAAAAAAACTTTGTCGATCTGTTCGCCGAAGAGTATAAGAAGCTGGATCCGGGTGCACATCTGTCAGCCCTTTTCAGCACGTTTGAACTGAAAGAAAAAATTAATCCGCAAAGCTCGGACGATCATGTTGTTTCCGTACTCAAGGAAGAGCTGCAAAGCGCGATTGACAACTCCTTTAATGTATTACGTACGCGTATAGACCGTTTTGGGGTTGTTTCGCCCAATATCCAGCGTCTGGAAACTGCCGGACGTATTCTGGTCGAATTGCCGGGTGTGAAAGAGCCGGCACGTGTGCGCAAACTCTTGCAGGGAAGTGCTAATCTCGAGTTCTGGGAAACGTATAACCTGACAGAGATCAACCAACAACTGATGGCTGCCGATCAAGTATTGGCACGTGTTTTGACACCCGTATCGGCTGAGACCGACACGACAGCAGCCTCCGTGCCGACTCCCGAATCGACAGCACAAGCGGACACCACGGCCTCACAAGCCACCGACTCGCTGATCGCACAGTTGGGAAGTGAGGAGCAGCAAACTCCCGAAGCCAATATGTCGTTGGAAGAATATGCCAAACAACACCCGTTGTTCGCTTTGCTGCAACTGAACGTAGATCAAACCGGGCGTTACCTGATTCCGGGACCGGTAGTAGGCTATGCAAAAAAGACAGATATGGAAAAGATTTCCGAATATCTGAATATGCCGCAAGTCAAAGCCGTGCTTCCGAATAACGTTATCTTCCGTTGGGGCGTAAAAGCAATGGATGAGAACGACCAGTTCTACCAGCTGTATGCGCTGAAAGTAACGAACCGCGACGGCACGCCGGCTATGAGTGGCGATGTGGTGACGAATGCTGTGGCGGATTTTGCACAGCAGCAAATCGGACGTTCGCAATATCAGGTGAGCATGACGATGAATGCCGAAGGAGCTCGTGAATGGGCACGTCTAACGAAAGAAAACATCAAGCGAAGCATCGCGATCGTGCTGGATGGTATGGTTTATTCCGCTCCGACCGTTCAAACAGAAATTACCGGTGGACAGTCGCAAATTACGGGAGATTTTACGCAGGATGAAGGAAAAGACTTAGCCAACGTGTTGAAATCCGGTAAGATGGCGGCTTCAGTCAATATCGTACAGGAAGATATCGTAGGCCCCTCACTCGGTCAAGAGGCAATTCAGGCGGGAGTTATCTCGTTCGTTTTGGCCCTGATTCTTTTGATGATCTACATGTGCGCTATCTACGGTCTTTTACCGGGTATGATTGCTAACGGTGCATTGGTGCTGAATATTTTCTTCACCATGGGTATTCTTGCATCCTTCCAAGCCGTATTGACACTGCCGGGTATCGCCGGTATGGTACTCACATTGGGTATGGCCGTCGATGCAAACGTGTTGATTTATGAACGTACAAAAGAAGAGCTGCGTAGCGGTAAGCAACTGGCTAAAGCGATTGCCGACGGTTATTCAAACGCTTTCTCGGCAATTTTCGATGCTAACTTGACAACTGTCATCACAGGTATCGTGTTGTTTGTCTTTGGAACAGGTCCGATCCGCGGGTTTGCCACGACCTTGATTATTGGTTTGATCGCCTCGTTCTTAACGGCTGTCTTCCTGACACGTCTCGTATACGAAGCATTATTGGCGAAAGACAAGATCAAAAATCTGACATTCACGACTTCGCTATCGAAGGATATTCTGACTGACCCGAAAGTAAACTTCCTCGGAAAACGGAAAATCGGCTATCTGATTCCGCTAATTATCATCATCCTTGGTACAGTATCGATGTTCACCGTAGGTTTAAATAACGGTATCGACTTTACGGGAGGACGAAATTATGTGATCCGTTTCGATAAGGACGTACGCACGGACGAAATTCGTTCGGCATTGGAGCCGCAGTTGCAAGGCGGATCTGTAGGAGTAATTACAATCGGCGCCCAGAATCAGGTGCGTGTATCGACAAACTATCGCATTGCAGACAATGCTCCGGATGTAGACGACGAGATTGCTGGAAAGTTGTATGCCGGTCTCCAATCATTCTTGCCGGAGGGTACCACATTCGAACAGTTTACTTCCGACCACATTCAAAGTTCGCAGAAGGTAGGACCAAGCATGGCCGACGATATCAAGAACAGCGCATTTATGGCTGTGATATTCGCCATGTTCTGTATGGCTCTGTATATCCTCGTCCGTTTCCGCGACGTAGCGTTCTCGGTCGGTGTATTCGTGTCTGTCGCAGTGACAACCTTGTGTATCATTGCATTCTACACACTGCTTTGGAAGATCATGCCATTCTCGATGGAGGTCGATCAGACGTTTATCGCTGCTATTCTGACCGTAATCGGTTACTCGATCAACGATACCGTGGTTGTCTTCGACCGTATTCGCGAGACAATTCAGAACTATCCGAAACGAGATCGCTATCAGGTGATCAATGATGCATTGAACTCTACGCTTACACGTACTTTCAGTACATCACTCTCCACGTTTATCGTCGTATTTATTATCTTCCTTCTGGGTGGATCTACAATTCAAAGTTTTACGTTTGCGATCCTGTTAGGTGTGATCGTTGGCACGTATTCTACTTTGTTTGTGGCAACCCCGATCGCTTACGAAATTCAGAAGCGCAAATTTAAAACGGCAGAACATGCTTCGGCAGTAGCTACCGCATAATTCTGCTTTACCATAGCTTAAAAGAGGCAGCTTTTCATCAACGATGAAGTTGCCTCTTTTGTATTTAGTCGCTCCTTAATATTCGCTTAACATATTGTGATTCAATAAAAATAACATCAAAAACAGTTGCATATATTTGCAGGGATTTGTATCTTTACGGTATAAAACCCTGCGAATTATGTTAGGAAAATTACCGGAAAAAGGGCAGCGGGATTTGTTCCGCCCCATGCTGAAAGATTTTATTGACATGAAGCACGAACTTGCAGTTCTTGCAGACAAAATAGACTGGTCCTATTTTGAAAAGGAGTTTACTCCACTTTATTCCGACAGAGGAGCTCCGAGCGTACCCATCCGCCTGATGGTTGGTTGTTTAATGTTAAAACATTTATACAATTATTGCTGTCCGGTAAAACTCAAAAAGACAAAATCATCTTACTCGAAGCCC
>NZ_JBQNAZ010000033.1:0-31074 GCF_052170195.1 Tannerella sp.
GGCTGATACCTCGTCAGAAGTGTCGGCCCTAATTTTTTACAGTCCTAAAAGTTTTGGCTCTATGTTGATTTGAGTGGGTAATGGAAATTCCTTCCTCCGTTTATGTAGTATACCATATCCATAAAGTTATTCACATTTGCGTATCCTCTAGCTCTTCTTTTGGCCAATTGCACTTTAGCGTTAAGACTTTCCAATACCCCATTTGTGATAGTTCCTTCCCGATGCTGATTTATGGGTTACCCACACGATTCAACACAGACCCAAAGTTTTACCGGACAGCAATAGTTCCCTTAGAAGAGATGAACCGGGATCCGTACTCAAAGTCAATCCAAATATGAAGCTCCCGAATATTGCTCTCATCAAGCAAACGAAACTCACTCTTAACCACTTTCCAAGGAAAAGATAAATTCAAACCAATAGAGAATAACATGTTCGTATCCATGAATGCAATTATACAACTTTTTTCCCGATGCTGATTTATGGGTTACCCACACGATTCAACACAGACCCTTTTTAATAGAATTTGTAAATAAAGTGTTTCGCTAAACAATTTCTGCAGGCAGAGCATTGGCATAATTGCCACCTGTCGTGTGGTTTTCAAACGTGCTGAATAGTTCGTTGTGTAGAAGATCAAGTGGAAAAAATATGTATCTTTACCCTCGATTTTTTACAAACAATTATCATTAATATAGTGAATGTACTATGAAGATTAAATTAACTGTTTGCGCTGTAGCGCTATTGAGTCTTAATCTTTTTGCTCAGAAAGATGAATGGCGAAATCCGAAGGTGAATTTTGTTAATCGTGCGCCGATGCACACGAACTACTTTGCGTATGAGTCGGAACGTGCCGCTTTGGAAGGCATCCGGGAGAACTCCGAGAATTTTTTAAGCTTGAACGGGCTCTGGCGGTTTTTCTGGGTGAAAGATGCGGAAGCTCGTCCGACGGATTTCTATCGGACAGACTATAACGACAAAGGATGGAACTTATTGAGTGTTCCGGGGCTGTGGGAATTGAACGGTTACGGTGATCCGATCTATGTGAATGTCGGTTACGCTTGGCGCAATCAGTTTAAGAATAATCCTCCGTTGGTGCCGACAGAGAATAATCACGTCGGGTCGTATCGTCGCGAGATCACGGTTCCTGCCGGGTGGAACGGCAAAGAGGTGTTTGCTCATTTCGGTTCGGTTACCTCGAATATCTATTTGTGGGTGAACGGGCAATACGTCGGATATAGCGAGGACAGCAAGCTGGAGGCGGAGTTTAACATCACCCGCTATCTGAAAGCGGGTAAAAATCTGATCGCTTTTCAAACATTCCGGTGGTGCGACGGCACATATCTTGAAGATCAGGACTTTTTACGTTTGTCCGGTGTAGGGCGCGACTGCTATCTTTACGCACGTCCGAAAAATCATATCCGGGACATTCGCATCACGCCCGATCTGGATAAGGATTATAAAGATGGTACGCTGACGGTCGACGTGACGATGGCCGGAGCCGGTGGCACGGTTCAGATCGATCTGCTCGATGCGGAAGGTAACAATGTCGCTTCGCAGGCAATGAAAGGTACGGGTGTGCAGCAAATGATTTTTTCGATAGCCGATCCGAAGAAATGGTCGGCAGAGACTCCTTACCTGTACAAGGTGGTGGCAACCCTGAAAGACGGCAGCGGGAAAACGCTTGAGGTCATTCCTGTCAGAACCGGTTTCCGCAAACTTGAAATCAAAAATGCCCAGTTACTGGTGAACGGACAACCCATCCTGATCAAAGGCGCCAACCGTCACGAGATGGACCCGAAGACGGCCTACTATGTTTCGCCTGAACGGATGCGTCAAGATGTGCAGCTTATGAAGGCGTATAACCTGAATGCGGTGCGTACATGTCATTACCCGGATGATAATTTGTGGTACGACCTTTGCGACGAGTACGGGCTTTACGTCGTGGCCGAAGTGAATTTAGAGTCGCACGGTATGGGATACGGTGAACATACGCTCGCTAAAAACCGAGCGTACGACATCGCACACCTCGAACGAAATCAGCGTAATCTTCAGCGCGGATATAACCATCCGTCCATCATCACGTGGTCGATGGGGAACGAAGCCGGCTTCGGGCCGAATTTCGAAGATTGTTACCGCTGGATGAAAAAAGAAGATAAGAGTCGTCCGGTGCAATACGAACAATCCCAACAAAATGAATATACAGATATTTTCTGTCCAATGTACCACAATTACGAACGAACGGAAGCTTACGCGAAGAGTGACGCGCAAAGGCCTATGATCCAGTGTGAATATGCTCATGCCATGGGCAACTCGGAAGGAGGATTCAAAGAATATTGGGATTTGATCCGTAAGTATCCGAAGTTGCAGGGAGGATTTATTTGGGATTTCGTCGACCAGTCCATCCACTGGAAGAATGCTGAGGGAACACGGATTTACGGATACGGTGGAGACTTCAACCGTTACGATGCGTCCGACAATAATTTTATGGACAACGGACTGATCAGTCCCGACCGTGTGCCCAATCCGCACATGGACGAAGTAGCCTATTTCTACCAGTCTATCTGGGCTACTGCCAAAGATTTGGAGAAAGGCGAGGTGAATATCTTCAACGAATACTTTTTTCGTGATCTCTCGGCTTACTGTGCCGACTGGGAGGTCCTTGTCGAGGGTGAGAGCGTGCAGACCGGACGTATCTCCGACTTGGCTGTTGCTCCTCAGCAAACGGAGACGATCCGTCTAAATTATGATTTTGCTTCGCTGCCGAAAGATCGGGAGGTATTGTTGAATATTCACTTCAAGTTGAAAAAAGCGGAAACCTTGCTTCCTGCCGGTCATACCGTTGCGCGCAATCAGTTGGTGATTCGTCCGTATATCGCGCCCGAATTGCGGTTGGCTAACGAACCGGAATGCAAGCACTGTCTTGTTACGACACCCGTCGTCAAAGACAATGACCTCAATTATTTGATTGTTCACGGAGAGCGTTTTGTGATTGAGTTTAACAAACACGACGGATGGATGAGCCGTTACTTCGTGAACGATGCCGAGATGATCAACGCGGGCAGCGCCTTGACGCCGAACTTCTGGCGGGCGCCGACCGACAACGATTACGGCGCCGACCTGCAAAACAAATATGCCGTATGGAAAAATCCGGAGATGAAACTGACGTCGCTCAAGAATAACGTTGCAAACGAGATGGTCGAAGTCGTTGCCGAGTATGACATGAAAGACGTTTCGGCCAAACTTCTGCTTACGTATCAGATCAACAATCACGGAGCGGTGAAAGTAACGCAAAAGATGACGGTAGATGCTTCGGCCGAGGTGCCGAACATGTTCCGGTTTGGGATGCAGCTGCCTATGCCGAAATGTTACGACCGGATCCAGTATTACGGTCGTGGCCCGATCGAGAATTATTCCGACCGCAACCACTCGACAGCCCTCGGGAAATATCGCCAGACGGTTGATGAGCAGTTCTACCCCTACATCCGTCCGCAGGAAACGGGTACGAAAACCGATATCCGCTGGTGGAAACTGACGACGATTCAAGGCGATGGTCTCGAGTTTGTCAGCGATCAGCCGTTCTCGGCTTCGGCTTTGCATTATACCATCGAGTCGCTCGACGACGGTGTAAGTAAAGATCAGCGTCATTCATCGGAAGTACCTCAGGCCAACCTGACGAACTTCTGCATCGACCGGAGGCAGATGGGGCTGGGCTGTGTTACAAGCTGGGGCGCTGTTCCGCTGGAAACGTATATGATGCCGTATGGAAACTATGAGTTTACGTTTATCATGCGTCCGGTTCAAGCGGTGTTTTAAGTGAAGAACTGAAAACTGAAAGTGAAAAGTGGAATCCTGCGAGAGTTTTTCTGTTTGAACAAAAAGAATTAACTTTGTCGCGAAGAAGGTGAGCAGATATTTTAGCAACTGAGAGGTGTAGTCGCCTCATTAGTTCAGGTGTTTTCATAGAAAAGCATATTTGTGCACAAATATGCTTTAAGTAAAAGCTCTCACCTTCTTTTTTTATGTTTAATTCCATTGATGAATATGACAGTCATTCTTGTAACCCTTATTGTTTTTCTGTGTGGTATAATCCTTCTCATCATCAGGGAGAAGAAGAAAGAGAAGAATTTATTGAACCGACATCTGTCGAATGATAATTCATTTCGTAACAGAACGGTTTTCTATCATGGAGGCATTTGGGGGATATGTAAGCAAACTGTTTATGACACGGAAGCATTGAAATGGTGCGCAACATTTCTGCATATCGGCGAAAAAGAACTTTCTTCTTTTCTGTATAATCCTTCCGAGTGGTACAATCTGTTCTGGTTAGCCAAAAGAGGAGGAGGATATCGCATGATCGCTGCTCCGAAGAAAGAGTTGAAGGCTGTGCATCGTACGATTTATGAGAAAATCCTGATCAATCGTGAGATTCATCCTTCCGCTACGGGTTTCCGCCGGAAGATGTCTATTGTGGAAAATGTGCGTCCGCATCTGGGGCATGCTCAGGTGCTGAAGGTCGACATACATGATTTTTTCGGATCGATACGTAAACATACTGTCCGAAGAGCGTTTAAGCAAATGGGTTATGAACCCGGTATAGCGAAGATATTGGCTGTCTTATGCTGCAAGTCCGGGAGACTGCCGCAGGGAGCACCGACAAGTCCGGCCCTAAGTAATATCATTGTGACCGGTATGGATGAACAATTAGCTGCCATCAGTCGGTCGGCCGGTTTGACGTATACGAGGTATGCGGACGATTTAACGTTCTCGGGGAATCTATCCTCTCATCATGCGTTTCTCGCAGAAGTGGAAAAAATAGTTGCAGAGCACAAGTTTGTATTGAACCGGAAGAAGACGCGCTTTTTAGAGATGTCGCATCGTAAGATTATTACGGGAGTATCCGTGAGTTCGGGCACAAAACTTACGATCCCGAAAGTCTTCAGGCGCGAGATACGCCAGCAGGTGTATCATGTACTGACAAAAGGGCTGGCTGAACATCAGAAATATATCGGTTCTTCCGATCCCGCTTATCTGAAACGTCTGACAGGGCGTCTTTCTTACTGGCATGCCGTCGAGCCGGATAATGCCTATGTGATTCGGTCGTTAAAAGCACTCAAAGAGTTGAGCCATTGAGTTGGCGACTTCTTTCATCTCGAAAAAAGGCTATATGTCATAACCGGGCGAACTGTTTCATTGCTTGCGGAATATGATCACATACGTTAGAATGCATCCTCACCCTTGTCCTTAGCGCCTTGCATTTCATCGATTCTTACATACCTAAAGAGGGTATGCCCAAACATTGCGTTTGGGTATACCCTCTTTTCATTGCTTGCTATGGCAACTTGTTTTTACCCTCTGCTGCGGTAGGCCTTCAAGTCTTCGATGCTGAAATTTTCGATAAACGAACGGATTTGGTGCATCTCCGCTTTAGCATAGTGGAGGTAGACCTGCGTAGAAGACAGGAACGAATCGTCTGTATGGGCGCTTTGGAGCAACAGGTAACCGAATACGCAATGCGTCGCTGCTTCGACCAGACGGCGGGCAAGGAAATCGAGGTATTCGTTGTCTTTCGCCTCGGTCACTTTCGTGACTAACTCCTCGTACGTATTGGTCATCGCAACAAGATCTTGCTTCAGAGACGAGAGCTCGGGTTTGTATTCCATCGCTTCATATTCGCGAAGTCTGGACAGGTACGTGCCTGTGGTGACGTGGCGAATGGCCGCAACGACTTGTAACTGTGTCGTTCCCTCGTAAATATTCGTGATACGTGCGTCGCGATAGAGGCGTTCGCAGGCATAATCTTTCATAAAGCCCGACCCGCCGTGGATCTGTATCGCATCGTAGGCGTTCCGGTTCGCAAATTCGGTCGACATGCCTTTGCCCATCGGGGTGAACGCATCGGCCAGCTTGGCGTATTTCTTCTGTTCCTGACGCTCTTCGGGCGTGAGTTTGCGCTCGCGAGAGATGTCGTCCAGCGCCTTATAGATATCGACGAAACGTGCCGTTTCATAAAGCATGGCGCGTACGGCATCGGTACGGGCACGCATCATGGCTACCATTTCGTAGACGGCGGGAAAGTCTAAAATGGCTTTGCCGAACTGCCGACGCTCCTGCGCATATTTGTATCCTTCCTGATAGGCCGCTTCGCACAGTCCCACGGCTTGTGCCATGATACCCAGACGAGCGCCGTTCATCAGTGCCATGACGTACTTGATCAATCCGAGCCGACGCTCGCCGCACAGTTCAGCTTTCGCATTGCTGAATACCAGCTCACAGGTGGGGGATCCTTTGATTCCCATCTTGTTTTCGATGCGGCGGACGTTCACGCCTCCGTTTCGCTTGTCGTAAATAAACATCGAGAGGCCGCGCCCGTCTTTTGTTCCTTCTTCCGAGCGGGCGAGCACGAGGTGGATGTCCGAGTCGCCGTTGGTGATAAAGCGTTTCACGCCGTTCAGACGCCAGCAGTTCTCTTTCTCGTCGAACGTGGCTTTGAGCATCACCGATTGCAGGTCGCTGCCGGCATCGGGTTCGGTCAAGTCCATCGACATCGTTTCTCCTTTGCACACGCGGGGGATATAGTGTTTGTGCTGCTCTTCGTTCCCAAATTCGTAAAGGGTTTCGGCGCAGTCCTGCAATCCCCAGAGATTTTCAAATCCGGCATCGGCGCGCGACACAATGTCGGCAGCCATGATGTAAGGCACGATGGGGAAGTTCAGCCCGCCGTAACGGCGCGGCATAGCCATGCCCATCAGTCCGGCTTTGCGCACGGTATCGAGGTTCTCCTGCGTGCCGCGGGCGTAGGTTACCCGTCCGTTGGCTACCGTGGGGCCTTCCTGATCGACGCTCTCGGCATTCGGAGCGATGACTTCGGCGCTGATCTCGCCGACCATCTCAAGCACGCGCTCGTAGCTGTCCATCGCATCGTCGAAGTCGATGGGCGCATAATCGTATTCGTCTTTATCTCTGAATTCGCGTTCCTTCAATTCCACAATCCGCCGCATCAGCGGGTGATGCAAGTGATGACGCAACGAGGGGGTATCTAAATAAAAGTTTGCCATGATATATCGTTATTTACTGTTCTTCTTGTAGTATTTAATCATTTTGGGGATCACGTTTTCAACGGTGCCGGTGATCACATAGTCGGCCATCGCATTGATCGGGGCGTTGGGATCGCTGTTGATCGAGATGATGATCGAGCTTTCCTGCATTCCCGCGATGTGCTGAATCTGTCCGGAGATTCCGCAGGCAATATACAGTTTGGGGCGTACGGTAACGCCGGTCTGTCCCACCTGACGGTCGTGATCGGTGAATCCCGCATCGACGGCAGCACGCGATGCGCCTACTTCGGCATGCAGTTCTTTGGCAAGATCGAACAGCAGCTTGAAGTTCTCTTTCGAGCCAACGCCGTAACCGCCGGCGACAACAATCGGCGAGCCTTTCAGGTTGTGCTTCGCCTTTTCGACATGGCGTTCGATCACCTGCACGACATAATCCGTCTCGGAAACGAATTGCGATACGTCGTGTTTGATAACCTTGCCCTGATAGTTGGCATCGAATATTTCTTTCTTCATCACCCCTTCGCGCACGGTCGCCATCTGCGGACGATGTTCGGGATTGATAATCGTCGCGACGATATTTCCGCCGAACGCAGGACGTATCTGGTAGAGCAGATTTTCGTATGTCTTGCCGGCTTTTTTGTCTTCGTGCTTGCCGATTTCGAGCGCCGTACAGTCGGCCGTCAGTCCGCTTGTCAGTGCTGACGATACGCGCGGCCCAAGGTCTCGACCGATCACGGTTGCTCCCATAAGGGCAATCTGCGGCTTCTCCTGTTCGAAGAGCTTAATCAGTATCGACGTGTGAGGCAGCGAGGTGTACGGGTCGAGTCTCTCGTCGTCGAACAGATGCAGTACATCCACGCCATACGGCATCACTTGTTTCTCCACCTCGTCGAGCTTGCTTCCCGCCACGACAGCCTCCAAGCCGCAGTTCAACTGATTAGCCAGCGAACGTCCTTTAGTAAGCAGTTCGAGGCTGACATCGGCAATCGTGCCGCCATCTATTTCGCAATATACAAATATGTTGTTCATTATGTATGGTATTTACATGTTTATTTTAAATGTAGTCATCATGTAGTTAACTAACTACTTTTACTACTTTTCTCTCCCTTTACCCGATCGTATGGTTACTGATTAATTCTCTCATCAATTCTTCGATATCGCCGTCCGATTCGGAAAACGATTTGTTCTCTTTCGTCTGGAAAACGATATTTTCGACCGTTTTCACTTTCGTCGGAGAGCCGGACAGTCCGCATTGTGCCACATCGCCGTTTACGTCGGCTACCGACCACTCGATGATGTTCAGGTACGGGCGATTCTCATACATCTCGGCATAGGGTAGCGCTGCACCGTTTTTCGTTTGCTCGGCCTTCTCCTGCGCCCCCAATGCCCGTTTGTACTTCTGTACTAATTTGGCGTTACGCGGGCGGCACGGTGCGGCCGATCCGTTGACCGTTACAACGATGGGCATCGGCGCTTCGACCGTTTCAATTCCTCCGGGAATTTTACGTTTGGCCGTGATCCGGTTGTTTTCGATCTTGACAATCTCTTCGGTGTACGTGATTTGCGTCAGTCCGAGTTTCTCGGCTACCTGAGGCCCTACCTGTGCCGTGTCGCCATCGATAGCCTGCCTTCCGCCAATGATCAGGTCGAACGAACCGATTTTCTTAATGGCCATAGCGAGCGCGTACGATGTTGCGAGCGTATCCGCCCCGGCGAATGCGCGGTCGGTCAGCAGGTAGCCGTCATCAGCTCCCCGATATAACCCTTCGCGGATGATTTCTGCCGCACGTCCCGGCCCCATGGTCAGGATGGTTACGGTTGTACCCGGATGTTGTTCTTTGAGACGTAATGCCTGCTCCAGCGCGTTGAGGTCTTCCGGATTGAAGATGGCGGGGAGCACGGCGCGATTAATCGTACCGTCTTCTTTCATGGCGTCTTTCCCGACGTTGCGGGTGTCTGGCACTTGTTTGGCCAATACAATGATCTTCATTCGTATATATTATTTTATGTGAATAATCGCTTGCGAATATATAGAGGGTCGTTACATGTTTTGGGACAACTTCGGAAACATGTTAAAGTGTCCGTTACAAACAGTTTCAACCTGTTTTTATCTCTGCGTTATCGATTGCAAAAGTAGTGAATGATTTCGGATTTCAAAGTTTTTTGCCTAAAAAGTGCACATCTGGAGCGTTTTTGTGCATAATGGGGGCTGAATATAAGAATTCTCGTGGCAAAGAGGCGAGACTGTGTTTCGTATCAAATCTTTGGTCTCTATTTTGGACTTCGGAAGTCCAACGATTCTCTTCTTGAGGTTCAGTTTTGGTCTTCGGAAGTCCAACGATGATGCTTTTAGGAGCATTTCGCTTTTCCGGGATAACATTTATATCGTTCCGGAGTAGCCCCGAAATTGTTACAAATAAATGCCCGGTGGGAGAGGGGAGAGTATCCGTTTTTATTTGTACGGATACCGTACAGCCTGACGTATCCGTACCAGTTTTGTCAGAAGGTTTTCCAGCAGATCGAGCGGAAGCATATTGGTTGCGTCCGACTTGGCCTGCGAAGGTTCGGGATGCGTCTCGATAAATAATCCGTCCGTACCTACTGCCACGGCGGCTTTGCCGATCGTCTCGATCATTTCGGGCAGCCCGCCCGAAATGCCCGACGTTTGGTTGGGTTGCTGCAACGAGTGGGTGATGTCCGTAATCACGGGAAAGCCGTATTGCTGCATCTTGGGAATACCGCGGAAATCAACGACTAAATCGGTATATCCGAAGGTGGTGCCGCGTTCGGTAAGGATCACGTTCGGATTGCCTGCATCCACCACTTTCTGTGCCGCATACCGCATTGAATCAGGTGCAAGAAACTGCCCTTTTTTGATGTTAACGATCTTTCCGGTCTTTGCCGCGGCGACTAACAGATCGGTCTGGCGGCAGAGGAAGGCGGGAATCTGCAACATATCTACATAATCGGCTGCTAATGCGGCTTCATGCGTTTCGTGTATGTCCGTAACGGTCGGAATATTGAACGTTTCGCCCACCTTGCGCAGGATGCGTAGCGCTTTCTCGTCGCCGATACCCGTAAACGAATCGATGCGCGAACGGTTCGCTTTACGGTAGGATCCTTTGAAAACGTAAGGAATATCAAGTTTCCGGGTGATGTCGACAATCTTTTCCGCGATACGTAACGCCATCTCTTCCCCTTCGATGACACAGGGACCGGCCAGTAAAAAGAAATTCTTCGAGTTTGTTAATCGTTCAATAGTCATTGTGATATGATGTTTGGTGAGTCAATTCATAAGTGCCTTGCATCGGGCAATTTTCTCTTCCGTCGACCATGCTTGATCGATCCAGTGAATCGTGAATCCGCGCCGTTCCATACCGCGAAACCAAGTCATTTGCCGCTTGGCAAACTGATGAATGGCTGTTTCTAATTGTTCGACCATTTCGCGGTAGGTTAACTTGCCGATCAGATGCAGAGTGATGAATTTATATTCGAGACCGTAGTAGATCAGGTCGTCCGGTGCGATACCCGAATCGAGGAGTGCCTGTACTTCTTCGAGCATACCTTGTTCGAGGCGTGCATGAAGCCTTCGGGTGATACGTTGACGTCGCAACCCGCGATCAATATCAAGCCCAATAATCAGACTGTGTATCGGCTCGAACTCGTTCCGATCGGGTGCCTGCGTGAGATAAAACTCTTCGATTTCGATGGCTCGGATGGCACGCTGAGCACTGTCTACATCCGTTTTGTTATGCAGCGTTTTGTACGAGGACAGCATCGTTTCAAGCTCTCGGAGCGACTTGCCTTTCAGCGATTCGCGCAACTCCGGGTTGGGTGGCACATCGAGCAGCTTGTAGCCTCTGAGTACAGCTTCGATATACATGCCTGTCCCTCCACACAAAATCGGGGTGATACCTTTCTGTTTGAGATTGTTGAATAGATGGAAAAAATCGTGTTGATACCGGAAGACGTTGTATTTCGTACCCGGTTCGCAAATATCGATCAGATGGTGTGGAATCTTTTTCGCTCCGACGGTATAGTCGTCCAGATCTTTGCCTGTTCCGATGTCCATCCGACGGTAGACCTGACGTGAATCGGCACTGATGATCTCAGTATCTAAATCCGTAGCCAATGCTGCGGCAAAACTTGTTTTGCCGCATGCGGTTGGCCCTAAGATTGTAATCAGTTCGTATGTTCTCATTCTACGGTTGTACAAAAGTACGGAGAAAACCGGAGATCCCCAAATCCGACGAACCGTTCACCCGTGTGTTGACCGTCATTAAAAGAACATATTATAGCAGGCGGTAAACTTTTGTTTTTTTACTTTTACCTCTGCTCCACTTACGTCATGCTCGACGTTTGCACTCTTTTCGGATGCTTCTATCCGAATCTCTTGACCTTCGCAATAATAATCCCTGTTCGCATAGAGCTCATTCTTTGCGATGTCATTGTTCTCTGTTGAAGTCTTTATAAGACTTTTTGAAAAGAATTTTTTCATCGCTTCTGAATTTTAAAATTAAACATCGGATGAAAATAGCCCGATAGCTTTTCCATCGCTTGTAAATATAACACCCCAAAGCCCGATTGGTTACTTATAAGTCTCGTTTTTTGGTTTATTTATTTTTTTTTAATGGTTGGGGAGGGCGAATTTATTAGGCAATTGATGGCTTTATGGGCCCTGTTTCGGCTTTTCCGGAGCGGCTTTTCATTTCTTTTGTTCCTAATATATAGAAAGGGTGTATCAAAACATTGTTGACACACCCTCTTCTCTGTTTTGTGAATCGAAAAACGGGTTATCCGTTTACTTTCGCCATGTGGGCAATCAGATCGAGCACTTTGTTCGAGTAACCGATTTCGTTATCGTACCATGCGATCACCTTCACGAATGTATCTGTCAGATATACTCCGGCGTTGGCATCGAAAATCGAGGTCAGTTCGCAGCCAAGGAAATCAGAAGAAACGACAGCGTCTTCCGTGTATCCCAGAATACCTTTCAGCTCGCCTTCTGCAGCTTCTTTCATAGCTTGGCAGATAGCTTCTTTCGTAGCCGGTTTTTCCAGATTGGCCGTCAGGTCGACAACCGAAACGTCCAAGGTCGGTACGCGCATGGAAATACCCGTCAATTTACCGTTCAACGACGGAATAACTTTTCCTACGGCTTTAGCCGCACCGGTCGAAGACGGGATGATGTTGCCCGAAGCAGCACGTCCGCCTCTCCAGTCTTTCAACGAAGGACCGTCTACGGTCTTTTGGGTTGCCGTCGTGGAGTGAACGGTTGTCATCAAACCTTCCTTGATACCAAACTTGTCGTTCAATACTTTGGCGATAGGAGCCAGACAGTTGGTCGTACAAGAAGCGTTCGATACGAATTTTGTTCCTTTCTCGTATGCATTGTGGTTCACCCCGCAAACAAACATGGGCGTATCGTCCTTCGACGGAGCCGACATCACGACGTATTTTGCGCCTGCGTCGATATGTCCCTGAGCTTTTTCTTTTGTCAGAAACAGACCGGTAGACTCTACTACATATTCGGCGCCTACTTCATTCCACTTCAGGTTAGCCGGATCTTTTTCTGCGGTTACGCGGATTGCTTTGCCGTTGACGATCAACTGGCTTTTTTCCACGCTGTACTCAACAGTTCCTTTGAAGCGACCGTGCATTGTATCGTACTTGAGCATGTAAGCCATGTAATCTACCGGACAGAGGTCGTTAATTCCAACGATTTCAATGTCATTTCTTGTTTGGGCAGCACGGAACACAAAACGTCCGATACGGCCAAATCCGTTAATACCTACTTTTGTCATTGTTGTATAATTTTAAAAAGGTTTGAAATATAATGTCATTTTAATTTTTCTGTTCAACAGCCACAAGGCGTGGCACATGATGCACATATCGATAATATGCTGGCGATCATTGTTGAAACCATGATAATACGCTTCATGTTTAATCTTTTTGCCTTGATTTTTACAAGCGCAAAGGTATGAATTTTTTCTTGTTTGAAGCCTGTTCGGGAAGAAAAACATGCTTCATAACATAAATTAATTCTTGGCCGTTCACTTTCTCTTTAAAGAGAACAAATTTCCGATCCATTTCTTAGCTCGCCTGATGCCCCACGCAATGAGCAAAGGTTGTGCCAATTCCCAAGCATAAGGAATGATACCGGTTCCTAACGACAAGAAATCGGCCGGTCGTAACGACGAAAGCGAAGCCACAGAAGGAACGGGAGAAAGAGCGGCGGCTTTTTTCTTCTCCGATTTGGAAGAACCGGATGTTGAGAAGAGTGCGGAGATGCCCGAGAAGAGGAGACGTCCTGCATTTTCACGCATATACAGAGCCTCTTCATTCAGTTTTTGCTCCTGTATCCGACACAACAGGCGAAGACGCTGTCTCTCATTCTGTAATTTACTCAGTGGGGTTTGCTTCAGAGATGTCTTGTTCATCGGTTTCATCGGTTTTATTGTCATTGGCAATCAATGCCGCAATTACGGTATTTAAAACGAAAGTCTGGATTTTATCCTTGAAAAGAACGACTACTCCAATCATCAGGAGATAAATGCCCACCACGATTGAGAAACCAATCCCTTTCGAGTGAAGCCATTCGCCCAG
Source organism: Tannerella sp. (assembly GCF_052170195.1). GTDB lineage: Bacteria > Bacteroidota > Bacteroidia > Bacteroidales > Tannerellaceae > Tannerella. The sequence goes on from NZ_JBQNAZ010000033.1 coordinate 13,659, forward strand.
AAATAAACCGAGCGCAAGAAAAATAAAAAGACTCAGGAAGAATCCAAGTGTAAGTAATATCAGGCCATACGCAAGGACAGCGATGACTTTTCCTGTCCGTTCGTACGTTCCTAATTTGAGCAGTTCAAATTTTAATTCACCATAGGTGGTGAGGTCTTTTTTTAGTTCTCGAAAGAAATGCTCTGCATTCATTTTCATAAAGAAAGAATTATTTTACTTCGATTACCTGAGCATCTTCGAGCGCTTCATGTATATGGCTCTCTTTGAATTTGGAAACAGCTGACTGAAATCCGTCTTTTACTTTCCCAATCATCTCGTTTAATTCGTCGAATAACGGTCCTCTTTTTTCTGTTGCGGCCAAATAGCCTATGGTTACCCCTACTGCGGCTCCAATCACGAGGCCTAATAGTAATTTCGGATCTGCATTTCTGTTCATAGCGGTTATATTATAAGAATGTGAATACTTCTACAAATATCGCATTTTTTTTAGTAATTCAAATTCTATGAGCGTGATTTAATATTATTTATGAATTGCCGTTGTTCGTGTTTTGGGTTCGAACGACAGTCCACTGATTGCGGGAGGTATGCGAAAGGAGTGTCAGCCCATTCTGCCGGCATTCTTGCTCTATCGCGGGGATATCTTCTTCGTAGAATCCGCTCATGTATAGATGGCCTCCGGGTTTCAGTACCGGAGCATAGTAGCGGATGTCGTTCAGCAGGATATTTCGATTGATATTGGCAAAAATATAGTCGAACATGCCGCAGTGTGGAAGGAGTTCTGCTCCGCCTTGTTCTATCCGTATATCGAGCGTATTGTTGAGCCGGCAGTTCTCAATTGCGTTTCGGTATGCCCACTCGTCAATATCGATTGCGACAACACGGTGCGCTTGTTTGCGAGCGGCCAAAATAGCGAGTACGGCCGTTCCGCATCCCATGTCGAGTACCTCCTTGCCGTGCAGGTCGAGCGTTAGCATCTCACAAAGCATGAGATAGGTGGTTGCATGATTGCCTGTCCCGAATGCCATTCTGGGGTCGATGATGATGGTCTGTTCGTATCCTTCTTCCGGCTGATGGAATGATGCACGGATAAGACATTGTTTATCGATACGGATGGGCTGGAAATAATTTTTCTCCCATTCCTCGTTCCAGTTCCGGGCTGCGATAGATGTGTACGTATGATGAATGACCGTGCCTTCGAGCGGGAAAGCGGAAAGGCAATTCGTCAAGGTGTCAGGCTGAAAAGCGGAAACGGGAATATAGGCTTTCAGTCCGTTTTCGTCAGCGACAAAACTTTCAAACCCGACGGCTCCCAGTTCGGTCGCCAAAATATCGTTGATCACTTCTGTAGCTACAGACGAAGTGTAGCCGAATTGAAATTCGTAATAATCCATAGAGCATAATTAATCAGTCCGACAAAGATAGTAAATTTGGCAGATATCTGTTGGACTTTTTTATGCCTGTTCAAACTTGCCGTATCAGAAGTTTTTTGTTTCTTTTTTCGGTTAAATTTATACTGAAAATCGCATGTTTTACAAGAAAAAATACGACATTTGTGCCGGATGAATAAACAGGACAAATGGAAACATACTTCAATAAAGATAAAAAGATGAAGATAAAAGCAATTCTGTTACTGGCCGGTCTCATGATGTGCTCGGTCGCTTGTCTAAGTAATAAAAAGCAAACGGCATACGAAGAAGATGTTACATACGATTATTACCGTAACGATCATTACGGCTATACGGTGGTTTATCCTTTATTCCTCATACCCGAGGGCGAAGGCCGTGAGGATGGGCAAACATTTATAGCGGACGATGGGGTATCGAACATGCAAGTGTACCAGACAGAGAAAGCTGCTCTTTCGCTCGAAGACGCTTACCGGAAAGATCTTGAAGGGCGGAACGCCTCCGAAAAACAACTTGAGAAGAATTTTTACCGGATGGTATGGAAAGAGGGAAAAAATACTTGTACGCAATATACTATTCTTGCTTACGGATCGTTTTATGAGCTGGTATTCAAATATACACCGCAGAATGCTTCACGTTTCGAGGCTGTTATTCCGGTTATCGTCGAGTCGTTGATGGTCGATGGATTGGGTCGGGAAGACGATGAAGATCCCGACGGTTTTATTGCTTTCCTGTTCGATTTTCTGGATGTATGCTTCTACGAAAAGAACTTGAATCGGCTGATTCGCGATAAAGATCCGCGTCTGGCTTCTTATATCGATTCTCAAATGGGTTTGCAGCGCTACTATGCACCGGGAGCGGTTGCCTATCTGGCCGGAGGCGACCGAAATTTCGGGTTTAACGAATACGATGATTTTACTTTTGAACCGTCGTCTGCGGGCGAGATTTCGGTGACGGAACTTCCGGATGGGAAGAGCGCGTGTGAGTTGGATTTCGAAAACGAAGGAGAAGTATATTACGAATCGGTAGAGAAGGTACCTGATGTAGTAGTGAATACGGAAACCCTCGAGACGAAAGCTGTTGTACTGCCTTATCCCGATGCCGAAATACGCGTCGTTTACGTGCCAAACAAGTATCATTCTCCCGTTGGACTCTACTTTATTCTCACTCCGGATGGATGGAAATTCGTCTTTATCGATGATACTTTATGCGGAGCCTGAAAGTTCCCGCTAACTATGCATCGAATAAAACTGTTTCAAAGTAAGGCGAGTGAGTTTTCGCAGCCTTTCTCCTCGCCGGATTATCACATCCTGCTCTTCAAGGGGGAAGGCAGCTTCTCCGTCGATTTCACGGAATACCGCTGCAACGGTGCAACCGTACTTTTTTTCACACCATTTCAAACGCTGGTGTGGGGATCCGGCGAGGGAATTGAGATCGAAGGATTGGCTTTTCACGGCGATTTTTACTGCATTGAGTATCACAAACACGATGTTGCCTGCAACGGGCTGCTCTTCAATAACATTTATCTGTCTCCACACATCACGGTTTCGGACGCTGATTTTGATGAGCTGTGTCTGCTGTTCGGAAAGATACGCCGTGAACTGGCTTGCGACTCCGCATTCTCCGACGCTATTCTGAAAGCCTATCTGCAACTGATTCTCGCTCTTTGCAGCCGGACGAAAAAACAACAGCTACAGGAAATCGAAACGGCCATCGACTGGAACCTGGAAATGAACAACATCCGCCAACTGATTGATACGCATTACCTGACCCAACGCAGTCCTTCGTTCTATGCCTCGGAATTGGCTCTTTCGCCCAGTGCCTTATCGAAAAAAACACGGCAGTTTTTCGGAAAAACACCCACGCAGTTAATTCAAGACCGTGTGGTACTCGAGGCAAAAAAGATGTTGCACTTGACGCGAATCCCCATAAAAGAAATCGCAACCCGCCTCAACTTCGAAGATGTCTTTTATTTCAGTCGCTACTTCAGAAAAACCGTCGGGCTGTCGCCTCTTCATTACCGGCAGGAGGTTGGTATCTCGATCGTGGCAAAATAGTCTATGTATTATCCGTTTCTGTCCATTTCCGGAAACTATCGCCACGCTTACCTTTGCAGCACGAATTTTTAAACAAAAACAATGATGGAAAAAATTAAAACATGGATCAACTGCGGTCTGAATTTCTTGGCCAACAGCCAACCGCATTTTATTAACTTTATCCGCGTAGCCATCTTTATTGTAATGGCATGGATCGGCGGACTCAAAGCTTTTCAGTACGAAGCCGACGGTATTGTCCCTTTCGTTTCCAACAGTCCTTTTATGAGCTTCCTGTATCAGCGCTCCGATAAAACAACCGTGAACGAAAAAGGCGAAACGGTGAAAGAATATACCATGCACCGGAATCCCGAAGGAAAAATGGTAGCAGACAATATCGAATGGCACAAATCGAACGGGACATACTTGTTCTCTTACGGTTTAGGGACGTTTATCGTTCTGATCGGCACGCTCATTTTATTTGGAATATGGAGTCCGAAAATCGGAGTCGTAGGAGGTGTCCTCACTTTCCTGATGTCGATCGTCACTCTTTCGTTTCTGATCACCACACCGGAGACATGGGTGCCCAACCTCGGAGGAGACATGCCTACGCCTAACTACGGATTCCCCTATCTTTCGGGGGCCGGAAGACTTGTGATAAAGGACGTCATTATGATGGCCGGAGGTTTGGTTGCCGCTTCCGATTCCGCGCGACGTTTATTGAAAAAACAAAACAACTGATTTTTCTCCGGCAGTTTTCCTAAGGGGCTGCCGGATTTTTTTTTCTCATACTAATCATTCTAAAAAGTATTCCGAATGAAACAGAATATCTTTTTAAAAAGATAATAGATATTAGAAAAACGCTCCTTCTAAGAAATATATTAGAAGATGACCTTAGGCGTATTCGCTTTTCAGAGAATAAGCAAAGGTCATCGTTCTTTGTTCTTTTCGGCTTACTTCTGTTCGTGAACGGTAAACCCTTCCGGAATCGTAAACTTGTCGGCGGGTATCGCCTCGTTCTCTCTGATTTCTTTGGCTTCGTCCGTAACGACTACTTGTCCCTCGTTGACGGACTCGAATTTCAGCATGATACCTTCCCATATCCAGACCGTCGCCTGAAACTTCATGTCACCCTGCGGAATGTCGAGCGTATATTTTTTACACAATTTACCGGCTATTTCTTCTTCGCCGCCTTCCCTGATGTTGTATTTCTTCCTGTCTTCCTGCGTCAGGTTACGATAGTTATTCGGCTCGTCAGGCGCAGGCATCCGGTACGCTTTTTTCTCTTCCACATCGATGGATACGTTCGTTTTTCCTTCAGCGATGGTACGCATAAGTTTCTCCATATTCGTTACTTTGATATGCAGCTCGGTCGCTTCCTTTTTGCCGTAATCGTCGAAGTAAAGCGTATTCTGCATTTTTTGTCCCATGGCCGTTACTTCTTTTTTGATGACGGCCGATTTGATACCGTACTTCGTTACTTCCTGTGCCGAGACCCAAATGCCCCACAGCAAAAGCAGGCCTGTAATCAACAATCTTATTTTCATATCGTTTGTTTTGTGATGAGGTTATGAACGGTTACTTAATTTCTTTTGCCATTCCCAAGCGGATTTAAGCGTGTCGGCCAGTGTCTCCCGAGCTGTCCAGCCTAATGTTTCGTTGGCGTGTTTCGGGTCTGCCCATACTTTCTCGATGTCTCCTTCGCGACGTCCGGTGATCTTATGGGGCACCTTGACGCCTGTGGCTTCTTCGAATGTACGGATCAGTTCGAGTACGGAAACACCGCGCCCTGTGCCGAGATTGAATATTTCGAGCGGCTCGCTCGATGCATTGTTTAGCATCCGGTCGATAGCGATGACATGTGCTTTGGCCAGATCCACTACATTGATATAGTCCCGTATGCAGGAGCCGTCCGGGGTGTCGTAGTCGTTCCCGAAGACACTCAGCTCCTTGCGGATACCTGCTGCGGTCTGTGTCAGGAAAGGAACGAGGTTCTGCGGAATGCCGATAGGTAACTCGCCGATTTCGGCCGAGGGATGTGCTCCGATCGGGTTGAAATAACGCAACAGGATGCTTTTGAAGGGCGCTCCCGCATGAATCGTATCGCGTATGATCTCCTCGTTGATCTGTTTCGTGTTGCCGTAAGGTGAGCAGGCCGGTTGAATGGGGGCTTCTTCAGTGACCGGCAGATGGCCGGCATCCGGCTGTCCGTAAACTGTGCACGACGAAGAGAAGACAAGCCCTTTAATGCCATGCTTAGGCATCAGTTCGAGCAGGTTAATCAATGAAACGAGATTGTTGCGATAATATTTCAACGGTTCCTGTACGGATTCGCCTACCGCCTTGCTGGCTGCAAAGTGGATGATCCCTTCGATACCCGGATGATCGGTTATCACCCGCTCTAATGCTTCCTTGTCGTTACAGTCGACAGCTTCGAAAGCAGGTCGCCGTCCTGTAATTTTTTCAATACCGTCGAGCACACCGATCTCCGAATTTGATAAATTATCGATGCTGATTACTTCGTAGCCTGCGTTTTGCAGTTCTACGGTCGTATGCGAACCGATGTATCCGGTTCCGCCTGTCACTAATATTTTCTTCGTCATAAAAAGTTTGAGTTTTATATCGCCAAAGGTATGTAATTTATTTCGTTCCGTAATGTTTTTCTTTTGAACAAGGTACCTGAAAAAAGAAAATCACAACAAAGCGAACTTTGCTGTGACTTATACTCATTGTATTGATTATCCAATAAATTTTACAGTGATTACGGAAGTGTCGTTACTTCTTAAAATAATCTTTTACCGAGTCGTTGGGGATCATTTCTTCCTGGAAGATGTATGCTCCCGTTTTGGGCGATTTTACCATCTTAATCACTCTGGAATAAGTACGTCCGCCTTCTCCTGACTTAAAGGTTGCCACCGTTTTTTTTGCCATGGTTCAAATCTCCTATAATAATTACTTAATTTCTTTATGTAAGGTCATCTTCTTTAAGATCGGGTTATATTTCTTTAACTCCAACCGCTGTGTCGTATTTTTGCGGTTCTTTGTTGTGATATAACGCGACATTCCGGGAAGTCCGCTTTCTTTATGTTCCGTACATTCGAGAATGACCTGCACTCTGTTTCCTTTTACTTTTTTTGCCATTGTTTGTTTCCTCCTCTATCTGCGTTATGCACCTAAATATCCCTTATCAGCAGCGTTCTTGATGGCTGCATCCAAACCGATCTTATTGATCAGACGCAAGCCGGCAGCCGATATGCTCAGACGGATCCAGCAATCTTGTTCTACCCAATAGAACTTCTTGGTAAACAAGTTCACATTAAACTTGCGCTTCGTCCGTACATTCGAATGTGCGACATTGTTCCCCGACATCGCTTTCTTTCCGGTAATTTGACAAATCTTAGACATTGCTTTATTTTTTTCTTCTTGTTTTATCCATCAAAGGACGCTAAAAGCTATACTTTTCCTCTTGTAACGGAGGGAAAGACGCTTTGCGTCTTTTTTATGTACGCAGGATGAGATTTGAACTCACACACCGTTGCCGGCACTACCCCCTCAAAGTAGCGTGTCTACCAATTCCACCACCTGCGCATATTGAAGGGGTGCCCAGAACAGGACTCGAACCTGCATGCCTCTCGACACACGCACCTGAAACGTGCGCGTCTACCAATTCCGCCACCTGGGCTTACTTCAATTTTTCTTCAAGGCGATCGCTTCTCGCTCTTCGTTCTTTCTTTATTAAGGGAAGTTCTCGTATCTTGGCTTTGCAGCAACAAAAAAGGGAGAAGCCTCCTTTATATAAAGAGCGGAAGACGGGACTCGAACCCGCGACCCCAACCTTGGCAAGGTTGTGCTCTACCAACTGAGCTACTTCCGCGTTATCTTTTTGCTTTTGCAGTCTGTTCGGTTTTGCATTCGTCTTGCCAAGGTTGTGACCTTTTATCTTTTGGGGCAAGGTTGTGCTCTACCAACTGAGCTACTTCCGCGTTATCTTTTTTAGGCTTCTGTAAACTGAGCTACTTCCGCACTATTCGCTAAGTATTTTTATGATTAGCGGGTGCAAAGATATAGTCTTTTTTTGATATCGCAAGCGTTCTGCCATTATTTTTTTGAAATACTTGCAGCAATAATGGCAGAACGCCGTTTATCAAACGCTTTTGTAACCGGTTATTTTTTTAAACCGGTTGCTTCCAGCCATACATCGGCCATCAGTTGACGACCCGGCAAGTCGGGGTGTACACCATCGGCGGACCAGTAACGGGCGGGAGCCAGTTTCATCGCTGCATCAAATGCCGACTGATAGGGCACAAAGACTGCTCCGAATTCATTGGCCAGTTTTTTCAGCGACTTCCGATATTCGTCGAACATCGGGAACCATCTCGGTTCGTCGATGGCCGAGCCGCCGCGAAGGGCAAAAGGCTCGCCCAAGACAAGTTGGGTATGGGGTAACTTCTCCTTCGTATAATTCAGCAGATCGCGAAGATCGTTTTCATACGTTTCTGCCGTTCCCTTGTATCCGCTCGAAAGCGTATGCCAGAAATCGTTCACGCCAATCAGGATACTCAGGATGTCGGGCATGAATGTCAGGGTATCGACTTCCCAACGGTTACGCAACTGGTACACCTTATTTCCGCTGATACCGCGATTGTATATTTTGATTTGCTTGTCGGCATACGTCTTGAGCAGTTGTGTGGCTGCCAGCAACGCATAACCGGGGCCTATCATATCGAATGTGTTGCAATCGACGGCTTCCCGATTTCGTCCGCAGTCGGTGATTGAGTCGCCTTGAAAAAGGATCACGGCATTATTCTTGACCGTAATTTTGGGAGCTGAAACGCTGTGTTGTTCGTTAACTACTGCTTTGGCCAATTCCGGGAGAGATAACATACCTAATCCGGCCAATGTTGTGTTTCTCAAAAAATCTCGTCTTGTCTTCATCGTATTCATTATATCTTTTTTTGTTCGTAATTCGTATTTTTCACTTTTCACTCTTCACTTTTCACTTTTCACTCTTCACTTTTCACTTTTCACTTTTCACTCTTCACTCTTCACTCTTTTTTATAGATCATACAAATCGATCCATTCGTACGTATTCTGCGTATGATCCATGAAATGCACGAAATCGTTGTTCGAGATGATGAGCGAAGCCGTATTGATGCACGGATGGAAACTCAGTCGCGGAGCTTTCTGCAGGTTACGGTCGAGAAAAACGTGTATATGGTGCGTTTCGTCGTGTATCAGCCCGAAAGGGGTTACCGAACCGGGAGTGACACCAAGATACTTTATCATCCGTTTTTCGGAAGCGAAGGTGAGTTTACCCTGTCCGAGCCGTTTCTCTATGGCATGTATATCCATCGCACAATCACAATCGAGAATCACCAAGTAATGGCGATTCCCCTTATGATTGCGAAAAAACAAGTTTTTGCAGTGCTTCGCATCGTGTCCCGCCCAATATTGTTTGGCGATCTCGATTGTCGGCGCAGGCGGATGCTCGAGATATTCGAACTTGATGCCGAGTTGTTCCAGTAATGCGTAAAGATGCGGGTCTCCGTTCATCGTTTGCAAGGGATGGGGCGTTAGATTCGTTTGATTAATTCGGAGAAGAGCCGTGTCATGACGTCTGTGGCGCGGTTGGCGGCTTTGACTACTTCGTCACCGTCGTTCACGAAATCGTCCGCAAAATGGTATCCCTCATTTGTGATGACCGACATGCCAAAGACGCGCAGTCCCGCATGACGGGCAACGATTACTTCGGGCACCGTACTCATACCGATGGCATCGCCGCCAACTTTGCCGTAGAAGGCATATTCGGCCGGCGTTTCATACGAGGGGCCGGTAAGGCCGACATACACGCCCTTTTTGAGCGGGATATGCTGTTCTTCGGCAATCATTTCGACGTGCCGGATAAATTCGCGGTCGTAGGCGCGTGTCATATCCGGAAAGCGTGTTCCGAAGGCCTCGTTGTTCGGGCCGATCAGCGGGTTCGGCAGCATATTGATATGGTCGCGGATGATCATCAGATCGCCTACATGAAACGTATGGTTGATGCCTCCGGCCGCATTTGAAACGAGCAGATTCTTCACGCCGAGCAATTTCATCACACGTATGGGGAAGGTGACTTGCTGCATGGTGTATCCTTCGTAGTAATGGAAACGTCCTTGCATGGCCATCACCTGCCGTCGGCCGAGTGTTCCGAAAATCAGATTCCCTTTGTGTCCTGTGGCTGTAGAGTTCATGAAGTGAGGAATTTCGGTATATGGAATAACCGTCGCTTCTTCAATTCTGTCGGCCAATGCTCCCAATCCGCTACCGAGGATAATCGCTGTCTCCGGCTGTTTTTTGATTTTTGAAGCCAGATAATCCGCGGCTTCCTGATACGTTGTTTTCATCGTTTCTTAATTATTAACACGACACAAAGGTATAAAAACATTCCATATATTCGGATGGAACGATACGGATGTTTTCGCCTTTGCGAAATCGTTTATCCTGAACCGACAGTCCGTTTTTTCGATCTGACATCCCGTTTTTTCGATCTGGCGGTGCATTTTTTTCTTCTGACAATGCGTTTTTTGTTTCTACCGGTGCATTTTTTCGTTCTGACAATGCGTTTTTTCGCTCTGGCGGTGCGTTTTTTTCTTCTGACAATGCGTTTTTCGCTTCTACCCGTCCGTTTTTTCGTTCTGACATCTCATTTTTTCGATCTGGCGGTGCATTTTTTTCTTCTGACAATGCGTTTTTCGTTTCTGCCGGTTCGTTTTTTCGATCCGACAAGTCATTTTGTCAATCCGACATCCCGTTTTTCCGCTCTGACACGTTGTTTTATCGTTCCGGAACCGTTTCAGAACGTTTTGATATCGTAGGCGATCGAAAACTGAAAAGCGCGGTTTTGTGACACCGCGGGAATAAATCCGCGATCGGACGTTTTGAAGCCATGTATGTAACGTGCCGAGACGGACAGTCCGTTGTTCATACGGTAGCCGATGCCGGCCACCGCGGAAAGATCGAAGGTTTTGGCATCGATACCTTCTTTCTTGGATAGATTTCCCTTGATTCCGTCGGGAATTTCGCCGCCGAAAGAGAGTTTGTTGCCCAACAGAAACCCTGCTTGCGGTCCGGCTTCGAGAAAAAGCCCGGTACGGGGAACTGTGTACTTGAGCAAAACGGGAAGGGTCAGATAGTGCAGAAGGCCTTTGGTAGTTGCGTTGGCATACGCTTTGCCGCCAAAATCGGTCACCGGAATGGTTACTTTATAGCCCATTTGCGAATAAAGCAATTCTGTCTGCAAATCGAACAGCGACGAGAACCGGTAGTACGCATATCCTCCGACATGCATCCCGAGCCGGTATTCATAATCGATGTCGATTTTTTTCGTTGGTTTATTCATGAGCGTTAGGCTTACATCGGTTATGGTCGAGACGTTTAATCCTGCTTTTCCACCCACTGTTATTTGTGCATAAGTTGCCGTCCATCCTGCCGTCAACAACGCGAAAAAAATCAAAATCCGTTTCATATTTCCTTGTTTTTTAGTTTTATTAGTCAAAACGTCGCAGGGGTTTAATTATTGCTTACGATCGTTTATTTTTGAAGCGGGAGGTTGCATATCCCGTAAAAACTTACGACTTTTGCGGGCGTTTTTCAAAAATGGATATCAAAGAATTACTCTCTATTTATGCGGCTCATCCGCAAATTAACGCTATCGGATCACTGTGGGGCCGGAACGAAGCGCGAAGCATCCTACTTACCGGTTTGAACGGTTCGGGGGGAGCCGTAACGATCGCTTCGCTCTTCGGGCAGAGAGGCGGTTGCTTTCTGTGCCTGATGAACGACCTCGAGGAGGCCGGATACTTTTATAACGACCTGATGCAATTGACGGGAGGAAAGAATGTGTATTTCTTCCCGTCGGCTTATCACCGGCATATTAAATACGGTCATACGGACGCGGCGGCCGAGATCCTGCGCACCGAAGTACTGAGCATGCTTCAGGTAGACAAACCGTCGTTTATCATCGTTTCTTATCCGGATGCGGTGGCGGAGAAAGTATTGTCGAAAAGTATCCTTCGAGAGAATACCCTGATGATTCATGCCGGTGAAAAGCTGGACCCGATTTTTGTGGCCGATGTGCTCGATACGTATCACTTCGAGCAGACCGATTATGTGTACGAACCGGGACAATATGCGATTCGCGGCAGTATCATGGATATCTTTTCGTTTTCGAACGAATATCCGTACCGTGTTGATTTCTTCGGGAACGAAGTGGATTCGATACGAGCGTTCGATGTGGAGACGCAACTGTCGAAGGAAAAGCTGAACGAGATACGGATTATTCCCGAAATAAGCCGCTACGACACGGCCAACCATCAGCTGGCGGAGTTGTTGCCTGCCGGCGCTACGCTTGTGACGCATGATATGGAGTGGTGTCGTGAACGTATCGACAGTCTTTGGGAAGAAGAGCCTGTCAACAAAGACGATGAAGGGTTTGCCGATCGCGAGGCGATGCGTCGGAAACTTGTACGGGCCGACGATTTCGTGCAAGCCACAGCGCCGCTGAGGCATATCCGTTTTCATGCCCGGCCGGACGACGCATCTGCGGTTGTGCGTATCGACACTTCGCCGCAGCCGCTTTTTCAAAAGAATTTCGAGCGCGTCAGCGAGGCGTTCAAACAATATATCGCCGATGGGTATACGATCTATCTGCTTAGCGACAGTGAGAAACAGATCGAACGCATCCGCGCCATTTTTGAAGACCGTGGTGAAACGATTGCTTTTACGGCGGTCAACCGTGCGCTGCACGAAGGTTTTATCGACCATTCGTTACGCTGCTGCTTCCTGACCGATCATCAGATTTTCGGACGCTTTCATAAGTACAACCTCAAGAGCGACAAGGCGCGCAGCGGGAAAATAGTGCTCTCGCTCAAAGAACTGAGCCAGTTTACTTCCGGCGACTATATCGTGCATATCGATCATGGCGTCGGGCAGTTTGGCGGACTTGTGCGCACGGAGGTGAACGGCAAGATACAGGAAGCCGTCAAGCTGATTTACCGTAACAACGATATCCTCTTCGTCAGTATCCATGCGCTTCATAAGCTGTCGAAATACAAAGGGAAAGACGGCGAAGCGCCGGCGCTGAACAAGCTGGGCAGCGGTGCATGGGAGAAGATGAAAGACCGCACGAAGAAGAAAGTCAAAGATATCGCTCGCGATCTGATCAAACTCTATGCGCAACGTCGACAAGAGAAAGGCTATGCGTTCGGTCCTGACAGTTTCATGCAGGATGAGCTTGAAGCCGGTTTTATCTACGAAGATACGCCCGACCAGATGAAGGCGACGGCCGACGTCAAAGCCGATATGGAGCGCGAACGGCCGATGGACCGGCTGATTTGCGGCGACGTCGGTTTCGGCAAGACGGAAGTCGCGATCCGCGCGGCCTTCAAAGCCGTTGCAGACAATAAACAGGTGGCTGTGCTTGTGCCTACGACGGTGCTGGCTTTTCAGCACTATCAGACGTTCAGCCGGAGACTGAAGGATTTTCCCTGCACCATCGATTATATCAGTCGCGCACGAACGGCCGGCGAGATTAAAAAGACGCTGGCCCGGTTGGCGTCGGGCGAGTTGAATATCCTTATCGGCACGCACCGGTTAGTGAGCAAAGATGTTAAGTTCAAAGACCTCGGGCTGCTGATCATCGATGAGGAGCAAAAGTTCGGCGTGTCGGTCAAGGAGAAGCTGCGCCAGCTGCGAACGAATGTCGACACGCTCACCCTCACGGCCACGCCCATTCCGCGTACACTTCAGTTCTCGCTTATGGGGGCGCGTGATTTGAGCAATATCACGACGCCTCCGCCGAACCGTTACCCGATTCAGACGGAGATCGAACGTTTTCATGCGGACATTATCCGTGAGGCGATCGAGTTCGAGATGAGCCGCAACGGACAAACGTTCATCATCAATAACCGCATCCAGAACATTTATGAGATCGAGGCGCTTGTACGCCGCGAAATACCCGGCGTGCGTGTGGCTGTCGGACACGGACAGATGGAACCCGAAAAGCTGGAACGAATCATTCTCGATTTCGTAAACTACGAGTACGATGTGCTGATCGCCACGACCATTATCGAGAATGGCATCGACGTGCCGAACGCCAATACGATTATCGTCAATAACGCTCATCAGTTCGGGCTGTCGGAGTTGCATCAGCTGCGCGGACGTGTGGGGCGAGGGAATCGCAAGGCGTTCTGTTACCTGCTTGCTCCTCCGCTCTCGACGCTGCCTCCCGAGTCGCGCCGCCGCTTGCAGGCCATCGAGAGCTTCGCCGAGCTGGGAAGCGGCATGCACATCGCCATGCAAGACCTCGACATCCGCGGGGCAGGGAATATGCTGGGAGCCGAACAGAGCGGTTTCATCGCCGATCTGGGCTATGAGACGTATCAGAAGATTCTGGAAGAAGCCGTCGATGAGCTGAAGGCCGATGAGTTTGCCGAGTTGTATGCGTCCGACCCTCAGGAAAACAACGGCGACCGGTATGTTCGTGAAACGTTTGTCGAGAGCGATCTCGCCCTGATGTTTCCACCTACGTATATCCCCAACGATTCGGAACGCGTCGGTATTTACCGGGAACTCGACTCGATCGAGAACGAGGAAAAACTGGCCGGTTTTGTCTCCTCGCTACAAGACCGTTTCGGACGGATACCGACCGAAGGCGAGGAGCTGATACGCATCGTCGGGCTGCGATGGACAGCCCGTCGATTGGGGATCGAGAAAGTCGTCCTGAAAAAAGGCATGATGGCGCTCTATCTGCCGACCGACAGAGAGAGCCCTTATTACCAGAGTCGCGCGTTCGGCAAGCTGTTAGGCTACGTGCAACGCTATCCGCGTGTCTGCAACCTGCGCGAACAAAACGGAAGAAGAAGCGTGGTCATCAAAAACGTTACGAATGTGGCGGCTGCCGTCCGATGTCTGAACGAGATGGAGAACATCGTGCCTGAAGAATGAATAGACCCAGATTCCGCAATAGAAAAAATAAGAATGAATTTAATTCAGGCTTTCAGCCCTCCGAACAAGGTCCGGATGTCGATATACCCCACCCTTGCGGGATGGGGCTGAAATAATTCGGGCTTTCAGCCCTCGTAAACCCCGCAGAGGCGGTGAGTTGTTGAATTGTTGAATTGTTGAGATGTTTAGTTGTTGATTTGTTGGCTCTGCTGATTGCCGAATGCTGACTGCTGATTGCAGAAAGAGCCCTGAAAGGGCGAGATAATTCAGCCCAATGCGAAGCGTTGGGGAAAAAGGCATCGCATCCCGGCGGAGGGCTGTAAGCCTGACGTAACCATTGTCGTGCATTCGTACGTCCATGATTAATGGTAAACGCCGAACAGTGTATCGCGTAATTTGGGATAAAGAAAGGTAACGACTTTATGAATTTGCGCCCGTTACAGAAGGGAAGACCTTCCGCAACGGGCGCAAAAGTATAAGTTTCGCGTCGTGGGTTTACCTTACGACGATTTTATGTCCCTGTCTGCCGACAACGACAATATAAAGCCCTTTGGGCAGAGGAATCCGATTAATGCCGGCGGCCATGCGCCGCTGTTCGACTAATTGTCCTCCGAACGTATAGACAGCTACGAGAGCAGGCTGTTCGTTTTCGATTACGACGGCGCCATCTGCCGCATAGACCTTGCCCGGCTTCTCGATCAGGAAGTTCGAGTGCGGATTTCCGGCTCTGTAAGAATAGGCATATTCGTCATGCCTCAGTTTTTTCCACTTCGTCTCACCTTTTTCTTTCAGATAGGTAATCTCTTTAGACAGATAGCCCTTCTTCTGGAAAAAATAATCTGTTTTTACCCATGCGTCCGGCGCTCCCCAAATCATTTTTCCACGGTGATAATACCGCAATTCAGTATAACCGCCATCGAAATAGGAATAATAAAAATCGCCTACCCGGTATCGGTTACCTACTGAGTCGACAACATATTCATTCTTTGCTTTCAGAAACTTCAGTTTTGACAGCCGACCTTTTTTGTCAAGGATGTATTCGATGGAATCATTGGAGATATATCCGCTGTCGGTCATTACGTATTTGTACGTAAAGATTTTATCAAGCGATCTAGAACCTCCCTCCAATTTGTATGTTTTATGTTTCAGCAACCGTCCGTCTTGACCGTATTCGTATTTGTCTACCAGATCTTCTTTCGGTTCTGTGATAAAAACGCCTGTAACCGGGTCTTTATGTCCCGGATAATAGCTCGACAAGGAAAGCAGCCGGCCTTTATCCGAATATTTGTAGATATACGAAGTGATCATTCCCATTGCTGAAAAAGTATACACCGTATCGATTAAAAGATTTTTATTGAATTTAGTAATGGAAACGGTTAAGGGATACGGTGGGTCCGCAATCCCTACATATTCTTTTATACGTATCGTGTCTGCTAAAATTCTCGGTTGTCCTAATTTGGGATTTAAGGGATGGCCGGGACCTTCAGGTGATTCACCGAAGCCATGTATGATTTGTGCAAATAAAGAAGGAGCCAAACATAACAGACATACTGCGATGGATAGTCGTTTCATTAGATTCATTTGATAAAATAACGTTTTCATTTTATTATAATTTAAAAATTTAACGAGGTAAAAGTAATGAATAAAGCGGATTGCTGTGCTCTGGGAAAGTTAAAAAAAAACAATCAGATTCCAATCGCTTAAACCTTGCTTTACTGTGTGGATGAAAATATTTGTAGTATGAAGGAAGTATTCTTTGGCGAAGAAAAAGAGGGGTCTGTGTTGAATCGTGTGGGTAACCCATAAATCAGCATCGGGAAGGAA
Organism: Tannerella sp.; assembly: GCF_052170195.1. Classification (GTDB taxonomy): domain Bacteria; phylum Bacteroidota; class Bacteroidia; order Bacteroidales; family Tannerellaceae; genus Tannerella. Next base: position 29,905 of record NZ_JBQNAZ010000033.1, read on the forward strand.
CTATCACAAATGGGGTATTGGAAAGTCTTAACGCTAAAGTGCAATTGGCCAAAAGAAGAGCTAGAGGATACGCAAATGTGAATAACTTTATGGATATGGTATACTACATAAACGGAGGAAGGAATTTCCATTACCCACTCAAATCAACATAGAGCCAAAAAGAGTTTCTCGGTAGGGTAGGGGTGTACTCGAAGCGGGTATACTACTCATTTTTTAACGTATTCTTGTAGAATATGTTAACTTACATCTGAAAGCCTTATCTATGTTAAAATAGCAAAATTGTTACTTTGTTATTTGGTGTATGGTAGCAAATATGTTACTTTTGTGGTGTCTAAAAGTTCTTTGAGATATGAAAACATCAGAACTGAAAAGGGTGCTAAGTGCAAACGGTTGTTACTTTGTCAGTCATGGAGGGAGACACGACCAATGGTTTTCACCTATAACAGGTAAAACTTTTGTAGTTCCACGACATGACAGCCAAGAAATACCAAAAGGCACAGAAAAGAGTATCAGGAAGAAAGCAGGGGTATAATCCCCAGCACTTCCTTGCATTCTGTATTCCAATATCAATAGGAACTTTTCGTTTTAATCCAAATAAAAAAGCAAAGGATATGAAAGTAACGGCTATTGTAGAAAAAGGCAGTGACGGGCTTTATTCCATCTATTCAGAGCAGGAGATAAATAATCATAGCTTTGGTGGGTATGGTGAAAGCGTTGAGGCTGCAAAGACTGATTTTATGCTAAGCATACATGAGGCAAAAAAAATGATAAAAAAAGAAACAGGCACAATACCCAATGGATTTACCGATTTACAGGTAACGTTTAAATTTGATATAGCTTCTTTCTTTAATTACTTTGACTGGATTAATGTTAGTAAGTTTGCCCAGTATGCAGGTATCAATGAAAGCAAAATGAGGCAATATAAAAGCGGTGTAGCCTTTGCAGGAGAAAGAACTACGAACAAAATATTGGCAGCTATAAAGAAAATGGGGGCTGAATTAAGTGCAGCCTCACTATAATCAAAGACTTTTAGACAAAGTTTTGCCCGTGTAGGATTGTTCTTGCACGGGTTTTCTTTTTCTGAATTAGTAGTTTAAAAAGGGGGGGTGTACTCGAAGCGGGACTTGAACCCGCACAGCCATTACTGGCCAAGGGATTTTAAGTCCCTCG
>NZ_JBQNAZ010000034.1:0-27033 GCF_052170195.1 Tannerella sp.
CCTTGTGTTTTTATCTGCCCGGTGTAAAATCTCGAGGATTTTATCTAAATTTGCACGACTAAAAATACACAATAGCTATAAAACGATGGATTTTATTGAAGAACTGAAATGGCGGGGTATGGTGCATGACATGATGCCCGGAACGGAAGAATGTTTGCGGCAGGGGATGACGTCCGCGTATGTAGGAATAGACCCGACAGCCGATTCGCTGCATATCGGACATCTGGTCGGTGTAATGATGCTTCGGCATTTCCAGCGTGCGGGACATCGTCCGATTGCGCTGGTGGGCGGTGCGACGGGCATGATCGGCGACCCCTCGATGAAATCGGCCGAACGGAACCTGCTCGACGAGGATACGCTCCGGCACAATCAGGAATGTATCCAAAAACAGTTGGCTAAATTCCTCGATTTCGATTCCGACGCTCCGAATGCGGCCAAGCTCGTGAACAATTATGACTGGATGAAGGACTATACGTTCCTGAACTTTATCCGCGACATCGGCAAGCATATCACGGTCAACTATATGATGGCCAAAGATTCGGTCAAGAAACGCCTGAGTGCCGATTCGAATGTGGGGATGTCGTTCACCGAGTTTTCCTACCAACTCTTGCAGGGCTACGATTTTATGTATCTCTATCAGCACGAGAACTGCAAACTTCAGATGGGAGGAAGCGATCAGTGGGGCAATATCACGACGGGCACCGAGTTGATCCGTCGCGAGCTGAACGGAGAGGCCTATGCGCTTACGTGTCCGCTCATCACGAAGGCCGACGGCGGGAAGTTCGGCAAGACGGAGACGGGCAACGTATGGCTGGCACCGAATTACACTTCGCCGTATAAATTCTATCAGTTCTGGCTCAACGTAAGCGATGCCGATGCTGCCAAATACATCAAGATTTTCACGGCGCTGAGCCGCGAAGAAATCGGCGCACTCGAACAGGAACAGGCGGCCGCTCCTCATCTGCGTTCCTTACAGAAACGTCTGGCACAGGAGATCACTACCATGGTACATTCGGCCGAGGACTACGAAATGGCTGTCGAAGCCTCTCATATTTTGTTCGGTCAAGCCACTTCCGAGACGCTTAAAAAGATCGATGAGGCAACGCTGCTCTCCGTGTTTGAAGGCGTACCGCAGTTTGAAATTTCGCGCGACGAGCTGGCTGCCGGCATCAAAGCCGTTGATCTCTGCACCGAGAAAGCCGCCGTATTCCCTTCAAAAGGCGAGATGCGCAAGATGGTGCAGAACGGTGGCGTAAGCATCAACAAAGAGAAACTGAACGAATTTGATGCGACGATCGATGCCGGTGCGTTGCTGAACGGAAAATACTTACTCGTGCAGCGCGGCAAGAAGAATTACTTTTTGCTGATCGCAAAATAGTTTTTCGGGCAAAAAGTTGCAAATACGAGAGATTTCGTATACTTTTGCAACGTTTTTACCGAATGTTTCGTTTGTCTCATGGTGTAATGGTAGCACAACAGGTTTTGGTTCTGTTTGTCCAAGTTCGAATCTTGGTGAGACAACAATCCTCTCAAAAATAAATGATCCCTTTTCCGGCTTGTTGAGGCTTCAGCCCTCCCGGCTAAATCATATTGCCGGAGTTGATCAACAACCTTGGCAGTCATTCCGTTTCATTTTTCTTTCCGGAAATTACCGCTTGTCAGCAAAGCCGAACTCAACCCATTGCTGTTGCGGGAACTCAATCTTGATAATCCTGCCCCGATTGAGTTTTTTATCTGATCATGGAATGATTCTTCTTGTGTTATTTCGGCAATAATCTTTTCCTCGAATAAGTGGAAAGTGTAATTTTGGTATAGCCCTGTCGATCAAGCCGGGGATGGGCTTCCAATCGATGAGTTGATTGATTTGGGCAAAGAACACATCTTTTACTTTTTTTACTTTGCGCCGGACAACGATTTGGTCGGCAAAACCAAGTTGAGTATGGGAGAGCTTCTTCATGGAGTAAAGATACGAAGAAAGAGGGAAATGACAATATAAAAAATGGAAATAGTTTTGCAGAGGTCTCAGATAATCTGCCGGCATAACAGCAGAAGAAGGAGAAACAGTGCGGCAAATAATAAGCTGTTTCTCTTTGAACGGAAAAAGCCAATGAACAGAAACATTATACCATAGATTCCGAGTAGTGTAATCTCATCAAAACGAAGTGTAAATGTAGCTCCCGGTATCTGACTGAAACGGTTTACCAGCCACATCATGCCATGCGTCAACTGTTCGACCCATGATTGCAGCATGGTTGATCCCGGAACGGAAACGGGGAGCAGGATCCAGATCAGACATAGAGGAATTAGCAGGGTGGCGATGAGTGACAGAAACAGGTTGGCCAACAGGAAAATGGTCGAGGTTTGCCCAAAGTAATAGCAACAAAGCGGAAGTGTACCGATTTGAGCTGCAACGGTAACCGTTAATATTCCCCAAGGAACGGCAATCAACGGGTTTCGGATTTCAAGCAGGCGGTATAAAGGAGGTTGAATATACAGGATGAAGAAAACGGCGGTGAAGCTTAACTGAAAACCTGCATTGAACAGGTAGAACGGATCGTAAATCAGCATCAACAACGCAGCTGCTGCGAGCGTGTTATACTTGTCAGGTGAACGCATAAAAGTCTGTCCGGTCACGAAGATCGTTAGCATCAGCGTTGCCCGTACTGCCGGAGGAGAAAATCCCGATATCGCGGCAAATGTCCACATCAAGATTACCATCAGTATATACCGAAGCCATCGGAAAAATGATCGATCGGGAAAAAAAGAAAAACAGAACACTAAAAATCCGCATACGATGCCAACATGAAACCCGCTGACCGAAAGTAAATGGGCTACTCCTATAACGGAAAAGCGATGACGTATCTCCCGTGTCATCGTCCGCCGATAATTGACCGTAATCGTTGACAGGACTGCTTTCTCGCTGTCGGACAGTTGTAGCCGGTTTAATTTTTCAACTACCCGAAGCTGTATTTTCTGTGCTTCTTCTTGCAATCGGGAGGTTGGGGGAGGTTCTGATAACCGGCGCTCGGCCAAGGCTGTGGCTTGAATTGCCATAAAGACAAAGCAGCAAGCAATCAGAACACCTCCTAACCAGCGAGCGTCATATAAATATTCGGCATTTCTTCGTTTGGCAAAAAAGGAAAGAGATACAACGAGAATAACCGGCAGCAATAAAACGAACGACCAACGTTCGAGCGGAAAACAAATCTCCGCCAATATTCCTGCGATCCAAAAGAAAAGCGGCCTCACAAAAGGTCGCCTCTGTATCTCTTCTATCATAAAAGGGAAGTGTTTGGTAAGACTATAAAGTCTTTAATTCACGAATGGTTTCAATCGGATCCGCAGACTTGAAGACGTAACTACCTGCTACCAGCACATCGGCACCGGCATCAAGTAGCGGACGGGCTGTTTCCTTATTCACCCCGCCATCGACCTCGATGAGCGTAGATAATCCTCGAGCTGTAATCATCTGCTTGAGCTTGGCTACCTTGAGCACCGAATGTTTAATGAACGACTGGGCGGCATAGCCGGGATTAACCGACATGAGCAACACCATATCCACATCCTGAATAATATCTTCGAGCAAACCGATTGGCGTATGCGGATTCAGCGTGACACCGGCTCTCATACCGGCATCTTTGATCGCGTGAATCGTACGGTGCAGATGGGTACAAGCTTCATAGTGTACATTCATCATGTATGCGCCTGCCGCTGCCACTTCGCGGATAAACTTCTGGGGCTCCACAATCATCAAGTGCACATCCATCGGCTTCGTACATACTCCTTTCAGGGCATCCAACACAGAAAAACCAAACGAAATATTCGGGACGAACACTCCGTCCATCACATCCAGATGAAGCCAGTCGGCCTCGCTCCGGTTAATCATTTCGATATCGCGCTGCAAGTTCAGAAAATCGGCAGACAATAAGGAGGGGGCAATCTTATGACTCATGATATATCTCTTATTTTTTGCAAACTTACATAAAAAACTTCATTTTTTTATGCCGGTGTAATAAAAAAATCAAGCCCTCTGGACTTGATTGATGTTCTATTCGCGTGCTCGAAGCACAGACGGCTGTAATTTAGAGGTGAAATTTAACTTCCTTTATCCGATAAAATCAATGCCTGTCTATTCTCTTAATAGTTGCATTCGCTATTTTGAATTTACGCAGTCGGTTAATATACTTCGATACTAACCGACCGTGTTTTGTAAAGCAAGTGATATGCTCAATTCACAATAAATGAACCTAAGTTGTCCGTTCCTAATCGGGGTTCATAGGCATAAACCCGTGCGAACTGGCGTATCCACTCCAATGTATTCTGGCGTGGCCCGGAAGTTTCCGCCTTCATTCCCTTAACTTTCATACCCTGGTTCTCGTTTGCAACATACGGTGTAATCATTTTCATAGGCATTCTTCTTTTTTATTGTACTGTAAGAAGAACGAGGCCTAAGATAAAATATTGTTTCCCGTCCGTTTATTTTTTGCAAACGTAGAAAGCTCCTAAAAGCTATGCGATCGAAAGCTCAATCCGGTTTTCTTCCGCCATCCGACGCATGTTCAGAATCGCGTAACGCATCCGTCCTAACGCCGTATTGATGCTTACTCCCGTACGATCAGCGATTTCTTTGAAGCTCATATTTTGATAGTAACGCATCTCCAATACTTCGCGTTGGTTGTCCGGCAGATATTCCACCATTTTTTTTACATCGGAGAATACCTGAGTCTCCACCATAGCATCTTCAACCGTCTTTTCGCAGAGACGCATATCGTTGAACAGATCAACCTCCACCTCATCGTTGGAGATCGTATTTTCGTTCCGTTCCTGACGGAAATGGTCGATAATCAGATTGTGCGCGATACGAGTGATCCAGGCTTTAAACTTACCGTTTTCCGTATAACGTCCCTGTTTGATCGTCATGATCACTTTCACAAATGTCTCCTGAAAAATGTCTTCCGTCAAGTCGCGATCACGCACAATATAATAGATGTACGCGTGTACGCTACTCTTGTAACGGTTCAACAAAATATCGAATGCTGCATTATTTCCTGTTGCATACATCACGACCAACTCTTCGTCGGCCATCGATTTTAAATTTTTCATTACGTCCTAAATATTGGTTTCAGAGTAATGTCTATGCAATAGGCAATTTGAATTTTAAAATGATACTTTTTTATTTTTTTACGGAACAAAGAAAAGAAGAATTACAGAAGTGACCAAATTTTCATCTTAAAAAAATCCCCATTTCGTGTTTTTTTGTACAAAATGGGGATTCTTAAGGACGAAAGAGTCTTCTTTAGACAAATTCCTTATTTATTAAAACTTATAACCGAGCGTCAAGGCTATCCGTGTCGTGTTCGCCGTTACTTTGGCTGGCTCTGCATGCACCGGCTTGATATGATGTTTGGCGTCTTCGATAAAAACACTGGAAAACGGATAGAGATTTTCTTTTTGGGTACGGTAGATGCAGGCCAAATCCATGTAGAAGTTCGGTGTGAAACGGTAGCCCAGTCCTGCCGTATAATAATCAGTCTGCCCTGCCGTCGTATAGTGGGTTACTGTGCCGGCGGTAAAGACTTCCTGTTTACCCAGCGTCAATGTTTCTTGCATGGGAGACGGCTGCCATACATAACCGCCACGTATCGCAAATTGAGGAGTAACCCTGTATTCTGCACCGACTTTAAGCGTCTGTCCCATCTTGAAATCCCGTTTTACCTGCGTTGTAATATCGGCGTAGTATTCCGTCGCATCTTCATTGCCCAAACGCATCGCTTTGTAATTCGTCAGTTCATAATCGACACTGATGAGCGCCGATGTTCCGATAATTCCTGCCATGCTGAAAATCCATCGATCGGGCGAACGGTACGAATAATGGAATGTTCCGGTAGGAGTTTTTCCTTCCATTTTAGGCTTGTCTGTATAAGCCTTGATATAACTCTCGCCTCGGCCAAATGCAAAATCCGTCATTTTATACCATTTGGGCGAATTGTATGCGATACCGAAGCGGAAAGCCTGTGCCGGACGAACAATGACTCCCGTATTCAGCGAATAACCTGTTCCATTCGTTTCCAAAGCGTTTTCCATAAACAAATAATCTCCCCCACCGAAGTCCTCATCATGTTTCGAATGTAATCGGTAGTTGATATCGGAAAGTCCCAAGGTGGCACCTAAAAAGACATAATCGGAAATATTTAGTGAAGCCGAAAAATTATACTCACTGATCCAGCCGCTTTCCCGGATATTCATCATCGCTTCTTTCGGTGAAGCAGGATTCCAGATGCCGTTTCCGTTATATTCGCCAAAAGCGCTATGATACACATCGTTCCATTGGTCTTTGTATTTAAGTCCGAAAAAACCGGATTGGTATCCCAGAATAGACAGCCAGTGAGCGCTTAGTTTCGAATTCTGATAAGGATCATTGGCCTTCAAGTCTCTTTCCGGAATTCCGCCATCATTAAATGCATTCGTTGCCATAGCTGCCGTATAGTCAGCCAGTGAATATTTCGGATTGCCGACTGCCTGATAAGTACGGTAGAAATTTTTTACTCGGTTGTACGAAATTCCGAAGTTCCATCCTTTTATTCCCGTATCATATCCTGTCGGAAAATATCCGACATACGACAAGTTGTCGAAATTGAATCGGGTGCGGTTTTGTGATCGATTAACCCCTGTCCAGTCCGACGACATATTGGCCATCGACAGGTTCAAGGTGGTCTGCACTTCCGAACTGCGATATACACCGAGCCCGGCGGGATTATGAGACATGGCGGACATGTCTCCGCCCAAAGCTCCGAATGCTCCGCCCATGCTCATCGACCGTGCTGTTCCGTTTAATTCGGTCTGCGAAAAGCGATACGCGTCCATCTCACTCTGTGCAAACAGCCATCCGCTGCTTAAAAATAATATGCCTATATACAAACCTTTAGCCATCATAATTTTATTTGTCTGTTTTTAAGTAAATCGATTAAGGGTGCAAAATGCACCCTTAATGCGTTCCATGTTATGCTGTTTTCTCTTTTTCTCTGCAAAGCGTTGTTTTATCGACGGCCACCGCCCGATCCCGAACGGTTGCTGCTGCTTCCACCGCCGCCACCGCCATAGCTGCCGCCACTCGAACGACTGCTGCTTCCGCCAAAGCCACCGCCGCTGCTGTAGCTTCCACTCGAGCGTGTGCTGCTACCGCCGCTATAACTGCTCGAACGACTGCTGCCACCCGAATAGCCTCCATCCGACGAACGACTGCTCCCGAAGCTGCCGGAACGGCTACTCCCCGAATAACTTCCACCGGAGTTGCCGCGCATGCTCGAGCCTCTGTCGCCCGAGTAAGAATCGGAACCGCGTGTCGTACGTGTCGTACGTATACTGCTGCTACGGCTTGAACTGCCCGAATACGGGTCATAACCCGACCGGCTGCTGCCTGAAGAACGGCTGCTGCCGTAACTGCCCGACCGACTGCTGCCTGCATACGCATCATCCGAACGCCCGGAACGGCTCAGTGAGCTTGAATTTCGGCCCGACCGATCGCTGCTGCGCATCGATGAACTTCGGTCGGAAGAGTATCTGTCTCCGTATGACGAGGAACGTGATGAGGCGATTCCGTCGTGTGAGGATGAAGAAGTACGGTAACTGGTTGAGCGGTTGCTGCCTCCTGTCATCCGACCGTGCCCATAACTCGATCCCCAGCTGTAATAGCTGTCTCTGTAATATGGATAGTAAGGATAGTGATAGCAGCTCCAGCAGCCACCGTAATACCCTCCGTACCATGGATCATACCACGGGTCGTACCAGCCGGTATAAAAACCGCCCCAGCCCCAGCCGAAGCTCCAGCCCCAATAAGGGCGTCTCCATCGCCACGAATATGGCGAGTAGTATGACCACGGATCATACCACGAATACCAGCTATCCCATCCGTTGCCGATGTTTATATTGATACTCACATTGGACTCTCCGTCTGAATAGTCGGTGTCGTATCCGTAGGAATAATAGCCGTCGCTCAGATTCAGTTCCACATTATCCGCCCCGGCAACGGTAATTTTGCTGGGCGAATGGTAACGGACGATCCGTTCCGAATATTCATTATCCGAACGACGCTCTTTCACTTGGATCGTATCGTCTGCCATATCGTCGTATGCTTCGTCCGTTCTTTCGTTGTATCGGCGATTATATGCGTCTACATCCATCTCTGTGATCGAAGTTTGCCTTGCGGTTGTTCTTGAATCGGAAGAACCATAGGCCGAAGACGTGTTCTGACGACTCGCTTTCTCCTTTTTCTTTGTCTTTCCGGAAGAGAAATACACATCATCGTAAAACTCTTCCTGTGCCATTGCACCGAATGCTAATGTAAGCATTACCATAATGGAAGTTAATTTCATTGTTTTCATTTTCGTTTCTCCTCTATTTTTAGTTTATATATGCCTGTCATTATTTTATGGTTAGACCTGATATTACCGCTAAAGTTTAATGTTTGCCTATCTTTGTTCGAAATAAAACACTTTTTTCTTTGAAGACAAACATACAGTTTTTTCCGTATTCCAAGCAAGAGAATTAGAATATTTAACACAATCCATTGAGATACGGTTTCATAAGCATGATGCAAAAGAGGAGTAAATGTGACGGTGATTGACTGCTTTTTATATTTATTTAAGAATAATAATACTGTATCAAATACAACATAAGGGGATAATTGAGTCTATACATTATTACGTTATATTAAGACTGTTGGTAACTATAGTTCTGTTTTTGGTATTGTTAAACATATATAGCCAGTTCGTTGTTTAGTTTTAGAAAAAGTAATTTTAGGGATTTTTCTATCATATGTTTTGCCTTACTATAACACTTCCCTTTTCGTTTGAGCCTTGCTAAATAATGCCTTATTCTGCTATTATAACCTTCGACCGTATAAGTTTCTGCCTTCGTTTGAATGTGTTTTACATTAGGAAGAAATTCCTTATAGCTCTTCCAATAGTCAGAATAATACACAGATGCAGGAATGTTTTTTATCTTCTTCCAAAGCTTCATCCCTGTATCTGTGCTTCTGTCCCCACAGACAAAAGAGATAAATCGTTTTCCAAATCGATCAACAGCAATCCATACCCAACAGTGTTTTTTTTGAACCTATATATGTGTGCATCTCATCTAATTCAACAACTGAAACAGGTTCCTCTTTTTGTGGTAAAGCCACCCTTTCACCCCATTCTTTTACCCAATAGTAAACAATTGTATGACTTATTTTCAATATGCGTCCGATTGCTCTAAAACCTAAGCCCTCCAAGTACATCTCCAAAGCTAATCTACGAGTAGCAGCTGATTTTGTATTAGATTTCTGTTGAACAGTATAACGATAATGACAATCTTTACAATAATGGCGCTGACGACCACCGACAATGCCATCTTTACGATGATTTATGCTTCCACATCTTGGACAATCCATAGTTTTTTTTTCAGCAAAGATAATAGTACTATATAAATTTAACAATACCCTTCAACTATTACAGGAATAAACAAGAGTCTCCGGAGTCGAAACAGGCGATGAAAAACGAACATGCTTCGCGTATGAACGAACTGGGGGCAAGGTTCTTGTTAAAGCATGAGAACGCTGACCATCATACGCTTTTTTACGGATGGGAAGGGGCATATCAACAATATATGCCGGATTACGTATATAAATCCCTCAATAAACACAAGTCCGTATATCATAGCGATCATCTGACACGTTTCAAGATATCGGCCTACGTGTACGATGAGTTCAAGTACCGGAAATGGCTTTTCAGCGCAGGGCTTCGCGCCTCGTTGTACCGCAGCGAAAACATCAGCCGGTTTGCTTGGGAGCCGAGGTTGAAAGTAAACACGTTTATCGGCGAGAAGCATAAACTGATGCTGGCTTACGACCGGATGTATCAGCCCGTACATACGATTAATGAGATCGATTACAATGCAAAAACGGATTACTGGGTGCCATTTCGCGAAAACATTTTGCCGCAATCCGACCAGATATCCGTCGGCTGGAAAAATTACACGAACGAGCACCTGACACTGTCGGTTGAGGCTTATTATAAGAGCATGCGGAATCTTCTGCTGATCAGAGATCTGGAATATTATCTGGACTCTCATTCGGATTATACACAAGGAAAAGGCTCTTCGATGGGGGTAGAGTTTATGGCCGAATATGGCCGAGGGGCATTTACCGGATGGATGTCGTATACGTTGTCTCGATCGCAACGCACCTTCGGCAGCCGTTCGTATCCGTTTAAATACGATGCGCCTCACGACTTATCGGCTTTTGCCGGATACGTGGTACGCAAGAAGTCCAAGAATACTCATACGCTCTCTCTGCAAATGCAGTTTAAAAGCGGATATCCGTATTATGTTCCCGAAATATCTTATCCGGGCATGGGCTTACCTACGTTCCCGAACGGATATATTGAAACGAATGGGGATCTTTTTGAAGTTCATCACGTTCCTCACTACCCGAATATCCGGCTGAAAAACTATTTCAGGGCCGATATCAATTACACGGTCGAAAGGAAATTGAAACACGGCGGGCTGACATGGCAATTTTCGCTGTTGAACATAACAAACCGTGCTAATCCGTATGCGGTCTATAAAAAAGACGGGAGGTATAAGGCTTTCGTACTGATTCCTATCCTCCCGTCCATATCGATAAAGAGAAGTTTTTGAACTTCCGTCGATTTTAACAAATAACTATCGCATAGTCTTTTCTGTCGTTTGTGCGCTATTGGCTTAACAGTTTGTCAAGCAGAGGTCTGATCTGCTCTGAGCTTGGTACAGGTGCTTTATATAAGAGTAATTTCCCGTCAGGATCGTAAAGAAGGAAGTGAGGGATGGAAGTCACATTGAGTTGTTCGGTCAGCGTCGATTCGCCGCCGAAAAGCTGATGACCGTGCATCTGCAAGGTTTCGAGCGTATTTTTCCAAGTGCTGCTTTTTTTATCGAGCGAGATGCTGACAAACGCAATATTTTTCCCTTCGTATTCTTTCTCTAATTTTTGGAGGGAGGGTATTTCTTTGCGGCAGGGGATACACCATGAAGCCCACAGGTCGATATACACATAGCGTCCTTTAAATTGCTTCAAGGTAACGCTTTGTCCCTGTTCATTCTTTAGCGTGGCATCGGGTGCAGAGGCTCCGACGGCCGTGTATCTCAAGTAGTCGAATCGCGTACACAGTCGATCGCGTTGCTCTTTACTCGAAAGGTGATCTGCCAGCTTTCCGAAGTAAGCCTTATCAGTTTCATAACTTTCACGCATCCGATAACCGGAGAGATAAATCTCCAACATGGATTCTAAGGTTTTATCGCTCATCGCACGGTTAGATACGTTTTTTCTCAGCAACTTCACATTCTGTTCGATCTGCTCAAGCGTCAGCCGAGCATAAGGGTGGAATCCGTTGAGCGTGTTTAGATAATTTCGTAAATGCGAGACGGACGAAGCAAAAAGCATCGCACGTTCGTCGTCAAAGAATTCCGACGCATCGAACGGAAGGGTATAATACGTTTCGGGGACGTTCATTCTCCCTGTATTACTTTGTTCCTCGATCAGAGGAAGCCGGTAGAGTAACGAGAGATAGCGTTCGTAGGCCTGTATCTTTGCAAAGGCTTTGACTTCGGCGTTGTTAACTGTACACTTCTGCAAACTTTCGGTATAATATGTTTGCCATTGCCTTAAAATGGTTTGGCACGATTCCACATCTTTAGGTGGATTCTCCCAAGCTGTACGGCTCAACCGATGATAGAACAAATCGCTTTCAAATAGCAATTTATTTGCCGAATCTGTCATCCGGTCTGTTTCGGGAACAAACGAATACTCGTCGGTTTCGCTATAATTCAATTCGAGCGTATGCCCCGGACAGATGTAACAGATATGCTGGCTAATGTATTTATCGCCGTGCTCACCTACTTGCGTAATCAAGTAGAAGAAGCCCGGACGTTCCAAATGAAATTCTTTTCCGAATGTCATGTCTTCACCTACCTCCAAAACCAGCGAAAGAGGTTCTCCCGTTGCATCCTGAGGTCGCATCTCCAATAGTTGAATATTAACGGGATGCTTTTCTTTCAATGTAATCAGGCCTTTTATACCTGCCGTATATTGAGCATGGCCTGCCGCCACCCCGTACAGGGCAGCGACGACCATGATGATCCACCGTTTTCGTATCATTTTTCTGAGACCCATATTTGTATGTTAACGAGGATTCTGTTTGATATTGGGATTCCTTGCAAGCACTTTATTGGCAATAGGCATGACGAGGCGGTTGTCGTCCGCAGTCAAGGTCACTTTACCGTGCTTGATAACGATGTTATGTCCTTCCTGATTCAAGCGTTTGATATCAGCCAGCCGAAGTCCCGTGAACGCCAATTCAAGTCGTCGCTCACGTAATACAAGCTGCAGGGCCTCTTCCTTGCTTGATGCTTTCAGATCTGTGTACGTTTCCGGCGTAAAACGCTTTACCCGAATTGCATTCAAGTCGCTCAAGGCATCCGTTATTTTTCCTTCTCGTACATTCGCCTCAGCGCGTATCAGATACATCTCATTCGTCTGTATACCTCCATATTCATAATTCCCTACAAAGACGTTAGACGATAGGATTCCCGTACCTTTCAGCGATGCTCCGTACCAGTCCTCTTGAGTCGTTCCGAGCGTAAACCGTAAGTCTCCCGGTACATACAACGCTTCCAATTCAGGCGACATGAAGAAAGTAAAAGCATACGCACCGGCTTTATTCTGATACTTGTAGAGGATAATATCCTTGATATCGTTTGCCACATTAGGGAAGTTTTTAAGCCCCCGATGTTTAGCCTTCGGATCTATCCATGCCGTATCATGGTTGTAATCGTACAGATAGCTGTTTGCGTCGAGCGCTTTCTGCGCATACGTGCGTGCGTTCGGATAGTCGGCTTTATACAGGTACACACGTGCCAATATGCCATAGGCCGCACTCTTCGTCGGTTTATAATTATATTTCCCTTTATCGGGAAGGAGCTCGGCCGCTTCCAATAAATCACTTTCGATTAAACCATATACTTCTTTGACCGACGAACGCGGTAACAAGGCGTTGATATCCGGTTTGATGGGCATCGGTACCCCCATATCCGTATCCGCTGTTGCAGGGTGATAATGTTTAGCGTATGCGTTCACCAACTGCAGATACGTAAACGCGCGATGTGCAAGTGCTTCTCCCCGAATACGATTTCGGTCTATACCGGGGCTATTTTCTGCTTTATCAATACCTGACAAAATCGTATTACAGGTATAAATCGTTTTATACGCATTTTCCCAGTCCGAATCGGTTTCATCCAACTCGAAAAAGAGAGGTTCGAAGTCGTAAGCCCGAATAGCCGATATCCCGACCAATCGCACATCTCCCCGATTCTCGTCAGGCAACGTGATTTCGTCGGTCATATAGGCCGACATGTTCGAAGTTCTGGAGAAAACATACGGTTCCGAAAGCAAATATTCAAAGTCGCCAAGTGTAGAAGGAACGACGACTCCCTTGGGTTTTATATCTAAAAAATCATCGCAGGCAGATAACGCGAAAAATGCGATGATCGCATAACATATTATTTTTTTCATTTTGTCTGTTTTTTTGAATAATTCACATGGTTAGAAATTCAGATTCACTCCGATCGTATAAGTTCTGACAGGTGGCAGATAAGGGAATTGCCCCTCTGCAAGGTCATAATACTCCGGATCGATATCTTTGTTATTGGCTGTCCACATCCACAGATTACTTGCTTGCATAACGAGTTGTGCACGAGTGAAAAGTTTACGTCCGATCAATCCGGCAAAGTCATACGATAGAGTCAGCGTATTGAGTTTGATGAACGAAGCATCTTCATCCCACGTATCGTTATAGAGGTAGTAATTCCGCCATTTGGGATCCATAGAGCTCGACGAGTAAATTCTCGGGATGTTCGTGATCTTCTCATCGCCCGGATTTTTCCAGCGTTTCGCAATATCGGTATTTAACCCATATGATACCATCTCCGGTCTGGGCAAACGCATTACGTGTCCCAATTGGTAGGAAAAGACCGGTGTCAGGGCAAAATTACGATAGGTAAACGTGGAAATGATTCCACCGTACACCGGAGGTGTAAGCGTGCCGACATACTTCAATGCTTCCACATCGTTCATCTTCGTCTTCCAACCCACAATTTCTCCTTGGGCGTTGTATATCTGCGGTTCCCCTTTCTCTGAGAGCCCTGCCCATCTATAACTGTACAAATAACTTAACGGTTTGCCTTCGATCGGGCTTCCGCCAGATACATAGTATTCGGCGATTTCCCTCGGACTCTGTACCTTCTCGACACGGTTCACATTATATCCGAAGTTAAACGTCAAGTCCCACCCGAAAGTTCCGCGCAGAATCGTTCCGTTGATGCGCATATCGATTCCTCGATTGGAGACTTCGGCTGTATTAATCCGTGCCGAATTAAACCCGGTCGTAGGGTCCAATCGGTGATTGCCCAACAAATCAGAGCTGTATTTGTTGTAGAAATCGATTGAACCGGACAGCCGGTTATTCAACAACATGAAATCGACTCCGAAATTCGTCACAGCCGTTTTCTCTTTTCGGAGCTGTTGGTTCTCGGGTGTACTGATGGTCAGCATATCTTCCTGCGTATTGGAGTTTTTGCCATATCTCGCCAACGAATAAGGACTCGATTTGCTGATATTACCATTGATTCCGTATGTTAAGCGCAATAAAAGATGATTCAACCACGAAATATCTTTCATATAAGCCTCTTCCGATAAGCGCCAGCTAAATCCTGTGCTCCATGTCGGATCGTAACGATATTTCGGGTCGGTTCCGAACAAATCAGACTGATCGACACGTACACTTCCTGAAACGGTATATTTCCCTTGATACGAATACGATGCATTGAGAAAAACAGAAAAGAAACGATTCCTCACTTCCGAGAATTCCGGATCCCAGCTGTAAGAATCGTAATCGCCCCGGTAATTGGCCGTATACTGC
Source organism: Tannerella sp. (assembly GCF_052170195.1). Classification (GTDB taxonomy): domain Bacteria; phylum Bacteroidota; class Bacteroidia; order Bacteroidales; family Tannerellaceae; genus Tannerella. Next base: position 14,991 of record NZ_JBQNAZ010000034.1, read on the forward strand.
GAAAGCGAATAGGCATCGAAGTTATTTACCGACAATGCCCGATCATTATAGTTATAATACCGTTCTTTATTATAAATCGTAAAATCCTCGCGTATTTCAGTACCGGCAATCGCATTGAGGCTATGTCGCTCGTCGATGACACGATCGAACGTCAAGAGGTTGCGTTGTGTCCATGAACTTGACCAGCTTTTCGACAGATCCAGGAGCGGTCCTTTCGGAAACATATACTTGTATTCCATCTTAGTCGCATCATATACCGTCCAACTGTTGATCAAATTCTTTAGGTAATAATTATTCAAGTTCCGATAATTACGTGAGCGACCGCTTCCGGCTTCATACAAGAACTTCGTGCTAATTTTTAATCCCTTGATAAGGGTATATTCAAGTCCTGTATTGAACCTGACGGAGGCGTTGTTCGACGTGATATCATTGTTATCAATTTCTTGTTTCAAATTATAGGTCCAATCCAGAAAACCTTTGTTGTAGTATTCTTGTTTGAGATGCTCGGCAATGTTCGTATAACGAGAGAGATAATTACCGTTTTTATCCACATTCAACTCGTAGGGCTGTCCGTGGAAAGCAGTCAAATCAACGCCATTGTTTGTGTTTTTCCGGAATGCTGTGTTGACACCCATTTCCAACTCCAGTCCTTTCAGCAGGGTCAGTCGGCTCTTCATGTTGATGATGATCGCATTGCCGCTGTTGCCTCTTGCCATTTCTTGACTACCCGTATATCCTACCGAAGTGTAATATTTATACTTGCTCGTTCCACCTGCAATAGACAGATTCACTTGTTTCTGTATACTGTTGCGGAAGAACAGGTCCTGCTCCGATAAGTAATCATTCAGCCTCAGTCGTTCCAGACCCTCGTTCAATTGTGCATCGGTTATTTGACCTTTATGCTTTTTGTAGTAAAGTTCCTCTACCATCGAATAGCCATTATGTTCGGCCGTTGCAGGGTTAAACCATCCTCTTCCCCGTGCAATAGTTTCAGTTTCAAAATCGATATACTCCGAAGTCGTAGGACGTTGCAAGTAACCGAAATCGGGTTTCTCGTCGATCACGATATTAGAGCTGATATCGAAGTACGTTTTTCCGTCATCCAATTTCCCTAATTTAGTCGTAATCACGACAACACCGTTCGACGCCCGTATACCCCAAATGGAAGCGGCCGAAGCATCTTTTAGTACCGTGATGGTCTCGATATCTTTGGGATTAATGGTTTCAATATCGTTAACAAGTACTCCGTCAACCACGAAGAGCGGCGTTTTATTAGCGTAAATCGAACTGACACCTCGTATATTGATTGTCGATTTACCGACAAAGACGCCCGGAATAGCACCGGCCAGCCCTTGTCTGACAGAAGTGGCGCCGAGTTGAAGCAGATCCAGCTTGTCTTGTTTTACCTGAGTAAACGAACCGGTAGCCCTTTCTTTCGATAAGGTCTGGTAACCGGTAACAACCACTTCTCCCAACATGGCCTCATCGTCTTCCATCACGATCGCAATGTCTGTACGCCCATTAACGGCAATAGAAAATGGTTTCATACCTACATACGATACTTCAAGTATCGCATTAGGAGCTAAATCGGACAAGATAAAGTGTCCGTCCATATCGGTGGCGACACCCTGTGTAGAACCTTTGATCAGGATAGATACGCCGGGTAGCGGCTCGTTCTGTTTGTCGGTCACACGACCTTTCACGGTAATCCCTTTCGGCGCTTGCTGCTTCACTGTCGTCGTTCGATGCTCTTTGCGATAGATAGATATTTGCCGATCGATGACATGGTATCCCAGATCGGTATTGTGAAATAAAGCATCTAATATCTGATGAATAGTTTCCTTGTTGCGGTTCAGGTTAACTCGCCGATTCAGTTCGGACGAGGCATTGTCAGCCACAAGAAAAACATAGTCACTTGACTTTTCGATCTCCGAAAAGGCCTGATGAATTGTTACATCTTGCAGATGAACGGAAATTTCTTTTTGTTGCGAATGTTTGGCGTCTACCGGCAGAGTATACAAGCCAAACAGGCATACTAAAAACGTCAGTTTATAAACTCGTAATGTTCGGTTGAATACCTTACATGCCCAACTGACCGGAGTATAATTTTCTTTCATATGTTGTTTGTGCTTTAAATAAATGTTTACTTGATTTTTTTGCCTCCTGAGATCAGCCCCAACGAATGTTTCGTTACGAGCGGATATCCTACCAATAGCTGTCGCATGATCTGCAGGAGTCCCTCTTTTCCCGCTTCGCCCAAATCGAAAAGCAATCTGCCGCGAAACGGAACGAGGGTATCTGTTGGCTAATTATTTTGTGAGCCAGCTGTCTATTAATGCGATTGTTGCCTCGTCCGAAGGGCGGGGAGCAAAAGCATTGATAATATTGAAATCTTTATCAATAAGGATAAAGCGCGGAATACCATATAACGACCAACCGTCTTTCATCGCCACATCGGTGCAGTGAAATTGTTCCAATTCTTTTTTGTGCTCCTTCAGGAAGGCCAGCCATGGCTCACGGGATTGATCCGCAGAGACAGGGATAAATACGATATCCTTTCCTGCATATTTTTTGCTTACTTTTTCGAAGAAAGGAGCCTCCTGAAGACAGGGGCCGCACCATGTAGCCCAAAGATCAACGTAAATCAGCTTGCCCTTAAAGTCGGACAATTTTCTCGCATTGCCATCCACATCGGTCATCTCAAGATCAATAGCGGGCTGACCGGGTAACAGCTTCATGTTCTGAGATATCTTAGTATCGATCTCTGTTGCGAAATCCTTATTCTTGATCGTCTGCAGGAAATTGCGAGCTTCTTCGATGGCTTCACCGGAGACTTCTCCCATGCGTAGCTCATTAATGATTTTGAAACTGGCAAAAAGCTCCTGCGTACGGACAGGCAAGGTAAATCCCTTAAACCATTTCTCATTGAGCGTCGAGTCTGTCTGATTAGATAGCACATCGCGAACAACGGCTACATCAAGCAAGTCCTCACCCAGCAGTTCCTGTATCTTCGGACTGATTTGCGAAGCGATAGATGTCGTGAAATCATTCCACTTAGCCAACATTTCATCTCTGTTTTTTGCTTCGGCAAACAGATCGGAGTAATTCGCATAGTTGACCCAACTGTTTACCACATCCCCTTTAATACGTGCCGCTTCCAACTTTTTGAATTCATCCGACACATTCGTCAAAGCTTCCAATTCGCGCATACGTACCTCAGCCAAACTATCGACTAATTTCATCGTAGAAGCAAGATCCTCTCTGACATTCTCGCCGGCTTGTAAAAACGATCCGCTCTCAGGGTACAAATGGCCTTTCAGGTAAATGTTCGCTTCCGCTCCTTTTCCATGGAATTCTGCCTCTGCGCTTTTGTCGGTGATTTTAAACGTCAAGTCATCCCCCGGCGTAAGATACAACATATTCCGTCCGACATTGAAATAAGACGGTTCGGTCAGTACCAGTGTCGTGTCGACATTACCTTCGGAGTCAATCTGAAGCATGATGTCTCGGCTGTCGCCTAAAAGGGATGCCGCTCCGTTATATCCCATTCGTACGACGTCTTTGCCGACATTAATGAACTGTCCTTTAAGATGGACGGTAGAAGGTGTCTCGTCCTGCTTCTTGTTGGTCTGGCAGGCAATCAAGCAGCAACATAATGCTGCAAATGGTAAAATCGTTCTCTGTTTCATAATTTATAAATAGTTTAATTATCGTTTGTTCAGTGTTATATTCGAATTGAACGCAATACGGTCGGAGGAATAAGAAGGATGTATTTCGGATTCAGGCAGATGTTTCGCCGCTTCGTCTTCTAACAGATAATAGCCGGGGTATGCAGGCATGAAATCCGCATAATTTTGTACGCCAATGTCTCCCGATTTACGATAGAAGCTCCCGGCTACCCTGATATCGGACGAAAGCCATTTAAAGAAATTAATATCGCCTTTCAACCTAAAGCCTATCCGTTTATTCTCTTGAAACTTCTGGTTCCCATATTTTTCAAGATAATTCAGCGTAGTTATGTAACGGTTCGTTTGTGTACCACCGGACAGAGAAATCGACAAGGTTTGATGGTCTGTCACAACGAGTTCATTTAAAACTGACATATCATCTTTCATCACAATATTGAAGACCGTTTGGCCATTTACGGAAATTGTTTGCGGATTTATTCCAACACACGAAATTTTCAACGTTATCTTACTGCGCTGTTTGCGAGCAATATAAATCACGTTCTTTATTTTTCTCACAGATATGTTTCTTATATTCTTTGTTCTGGATGCATATTTATGTCATCATTATTCATGTATTCTTGGGAAGAGCTTCCTGAAACAGGTAATATCTTTTTAATGTAATTCTTTTTCTTTCATAGGATTCAATTGTTTTTTGCGGATGGAGATATTGTTTTCCTCCCGCTTATATTCGGTGGACGATAACACAGATATCGACGTCATGACGTTATCCAGATTATTCGACAAGAGTAGTTTACCGGAAACAGTTTTCTCATTCAAGGCAATGTCGGAACTGTTTTCAAAAGAAACGTTGTAATAACGTCCGATTTTCTTCAGCACCTCGTTCAGGGGGGTACGATTAAATTTCATCACGCCATCGTGCCAGCTGGTATATTCCGAAACATCTACGTTCTTTTTGATCACTCCTTCGGACGAAATTGCTGCCATTTCATCCGGAGCAAGTGTAAGTGGCAGCTGATTTTGCACTTCGACCTGCACGCTTCCCGATACCAGTACCACCACTTCGGTTGGCTCGTCGGCATAGGCCGACACATTAAATCGTGTGCCTTTCACATGTACTACCGCTTTCGGGGTATGCACCAGAAAAGCACGATCAGACGGAGTGACCTCAATATAAATCTCACCTTGAAGGTATACCTCACGACTTGTACCGGAAAACACCGAAGGGAACGTCAACTCCGTACCGGAGTTCAACCATATACGTGAACCGTCAGCGAGCGTGATAAACGAGCGTTTCCCGTAAGGAACGAGTAGCTTGTTCGGTTTATCGTCTGCCAGTTGAAGGGCTTGGGCATCGACACTCGTATGGTCTAAAACAGAGGCTTTTCCTTCCTCCGAGAGGGTTATCTCAGAGGAAGATGGCAATTCGATCGTCTGGTCTCCCGCAATCAATTGTACTTGTTCCGAAGGCAAGGTACGCCCGACAATCTTATCGTTGAGGGCTATGGGTTGTTGCCGGCTGCGCGTAAACCATACCATACACATTGTAGAAACGACGGCGAATATGACGGATGCCGCAGCTATCTTCCATACGGTTGGTCGGCGGCGAACCGGCTTATGAACAGGCAGGCGAGTGAGTAGCTGTCGATACATCGCTTCCCGGGCTTCAGGACATAGCCGACGTTTTTCGTTTAACCGTACAGCTTCAAAGCGTCGGCAAGCCTCGAGCAGTAAAGGCTTGGCTTGCGGATGCTCACGTACGAATTCCCGCCAATATTGTTCGGTCTCGTCAGTACGGAAAAGTCGCCAAACAATAAACATATCGTCGTTTAAAAAGTCGGCGATGGATGAAAAATGTTGTTTTTCGCTCATGTGACTAACTGAATGTTACAAATAAGACGACAATAATAACTATTTGTAGACAAAAAGCGGTGAAAAATATTATTTTGTTGTAACAAGCGCTTCCGAATAACTTCTGATGAGGGACTTATTTCGCTGAATGTTAATTCGTTTTTTGTCGTTTGGAGATTTCAGTCGTATGTTTACGTATGACTTCTAAAGCGCGATAAACGAGTTTGCGGACAGATGCGGCATTCATTCCCATGATTTCGGCAATCTGGTTGTAATCGAGTTCTTCCATATGGCGCAAGTAAACAGCTTCTCGCTGACGATTGGTGAGTATGCTTAACAGCCGTTCAACTTTTTCTTTCAGTAGTAGTCGTTCTTCTTCGTCTTCCAATAGGTCAGCTACAGAAACTTCGACCGAAAATGCAAGGGATTCGTCGTCAATGTTTTCGGTTGTGTATTGCTGTTTTTGCAGGTCAATCAGGCGATTGCGCAGGCTACGAAACAGGTAAAATCCAATGTTATAGATATGCCGTAGTTCATCTTTTCGGAGATACAGCTTACAAAAAACGTCCTGAATGGCATCCATACACACATCGGATGCGAATCCAAGACTCGTACCATAAGCATGCAGGTTACTTACATATTTAGTGTATAGCTGAGAAAAAGCAGCATCCTGCTTATCCGGAAAGCTCATCATGATATGCTTTGAATGTTGACTGCGTTTTCATTTGTCGGGCAAATTTACAAAAAAAAGATTCATGAATACATCGGTTGCCAATGTTGGTTTACCTTTTCTTCTTCCAAAAACGAAAGATCTCGCTATGATAAAACGGCTTCGCAAGATGAAAAGGAATACATAGGATACTGTTCGGAAAAGCGTGATGTAATCGCCGGGAGCGGTTATTTATTTCGGCTTGTTAAGACAGGATTTATACGAAACTTGAATTTTTGATTATCGGAAAAGAGAAAAAAATTTTGCAGGTTGGGAAATATTTGTACCTTTGCAGCCGAAAAAAACGGGATGTAGCACAGTTGGCTAGCGCGCCACGTTCGGGACGTGGAGGTCGGACGTTCGAGTCGTCTCATCCCGACTTTTTTAAAGAGTTGTTTCAAAACGAAGCAGCTCTTTTTTTTATGATTAAAAGACGTCTTGATTTCCGGATTATCGTCCGTTTTTAGATTATAAACTGTATCTGATTGGCTGTATATAAGTTTATTTAAGTGTAGTCAAGCGGCCCCAAAATAACGGAAGAGGCGACAGTTAAAAAATATCACGTACCTTTGGCCGACAAAAAATCAACGAGAATATTTATGAGACACATTCAATCGGTTATATTTGACCTTGACGGCACTTTACTAAACACGATTGCAGACCTTGCACACAGTACGAATCATGCGCTTGAACAGACAGGTTTTCCGACACATCCTGTTGAAGCCTATAAGTATTTTGTTGGGAATGGGATTAATAAGCTGTTTGAACGTGCATTGCCCGAAAATGAGCGAACGCAGGATAACGTTCTGCGTGTCCGTGAAGTTTTTCTTCCTTATTACGATGAGCACAATGCCGACTACACGCGTCCGTACGAAGGTATTTCTTACCTGCTTGATGTTCTACAGGAGCAAGGCGTTATGCTGTCGGTAGCGTCGAATAAGTACCAGCGGGCAACGGAAAAGCTTGTGCGTGCCTATTTCCCGGAAATTCATTTTGCAGCAGTCTTCGGTCAACGTCAAGGGGTGCCGGTTAAGCCCGATCCGACTATCGTGCACGATATTCTGAAAATTACCGGCCGGCCGGTAACCGAGACGCTCTATGTGGGTGATTCGGGTGTGGATATGCAGACTGCAACAAACGCTGGTGTGACGTCTGTGGGCGTGACATGGGGATTCCGTCCTCTTAGCGAGTTGAATGCATGTGGCGCACAGCATGTGGCGCATAGGGTGGAAGAAATCCTCCAAATCATTGCCTCGGTTTGATATTATTGTTATCTTTGCCCCCATAAGAACATTAACCCAATAAATAATAGAAGAATATCATGTCATTTAAATTCATCACGGCCGAAGAGGCTGCCTCGTATGTAAACAACGACGATAACGTCGGATTCAGCGGATTTACGCCTGCAGGCTGTCCGAAAGTTATTCCGGAAGCCATTGCAAAAAGAGCAGAAGAAGAGCATCGTAAAGGAAATCCTTTCCAAATCGGCATGTTTACCGGTGCATCGACCGGCGACCACCTTGACGGAGCATTGGCGCGTGCCCAGGCCGTTAAATTCCGTACCCCTTACCAGTCGAATAAGGATATGCGTGCCTTGCTTAATGCCGGCGGTGCGCACTATTTCGATATGCATCTTTCCGAGTTGGCACAGTCGTTGCGTTACGGATTTTTAGGCAAGGTGGACGTGGCTGTTGTAGAGGCTGCCGAAGTGACGGAAGATGGTGAAATTATCCCGACCGAAGGCGTTGGTATTGTCCCGACCATCTGCCGTATGGCCGATAAGATATTGATTGAATTAAACCGGTTTCATCCGAAAGAAATCCGTGGAATGCATGACATCTACGAGCCGGCTGACCCGCCGATACGCCGCGAGATTCCGATTTATCAACCGTCCGACCGCATCGGCAAGCCTTATGTCAAGGTTGATCCGAAAAAGATTATCGGGGTTGTTGAGACGAATAACGAGCCGGACGGAAGCACCTTTGCTCCACTCGATGACGTGACATTATCCATCGGACGTAACGTGTCGAACTTCTTAGTAAACGAAATGAAAGCCGGACGTATCCCTGCATCGTTTCTGCCTTTGCAGAGTGGTGTCGGCAATGTAGCGAATGCTGTACTCGGATGCATGGGGGAGAATAAGGAAATCCCCGCGTTTAATATTTATACGGAGGTGATTCAGGATGCCGTAATCAAGTTGATGGAGGAAGGACGTGTTAAGTTCGCAAGCGGCTGTTCATTGAGCGTCAGCAAGGAGGCTATGAAAGAAATTTATTCGCGCCTTGACTTCTTCAAGGATAAACTTCTGCTCCGTCCCGAAGAGATTTCAAACAATCCTGAGCTCGTGCGCCGTATGGGACTGATCACGATCAATACCGCACTCGAAGCCGATATCTTCGGAAACATTAACTCCACTCACGTATTGGGCACGAAGATGATGAACGGGATCGGCGGTTCGGGAGACTTCACGCGCTCGGCATACCTTTCGATCTTTACTACGCCTTCGACGGCAAAAGACGGAAAAATCAGTGCTTTTGTTCCGATGGTATCGCACCTTGATCATAGCGAACACTCTGTAAAGATTATTATTTCCGAATACGGAGTGGCCGACTTGCGCGGCAAGTCGCCGATACAACGCGCACACGAAATTATCGACAACTGCGTACATCCCGACTATCGCCCACTGCTGAACGAATACCTCAACATGGGCATAAAAGGACATACGCCGCAGAATCTTGACTGTTGCTTTGCGTTCCACAAAGAGTTCGCGAAAAGCGGAGATATGCGTAGCGTGAAGTTCGCATAAGCAGCGATACGCCTTGCTTTTCATCTTTTTTTACACACCTAAAGAGGGTGTGCTCAAACATTGCGTTTTGACACACCCTCATATTGTTTCCGGACCTCTCCGGAGAAGAAAACGATTTGTTGTTAAAGAGAACGCTATACGGATACTCTTTGAGATGGAAAGGTGTTGGGCGCCAGACATGAAGCCGAGAAATTTGTCCACTGTGGAAAGGAGAAGGACATGCCGATTAGTATTTCTAATAAAAATCATCTACCTTTGCCATGCAGTTCTTCATAACTAATCGACCAAAGGATAATGAACGAAATTAAAAACATGAACCGTGCGGCAGACAACATCCGTATTCTTGCCGCATCGATGGTAGAAAAAGCAAAGTCTGGACATCCCGGAGGTGCAATGGGCGGAGCCGATTTCGTAAACGTACTCTTCGCCGAGTTTCTCAATTATAATCCGGATCAGCCGGATTACCCCTATCGTGACCGATTTTTTCTCGATCCCGGACATATGTCTCCCATGCTGTATGGAGTTTTGGCGTTGGCGGGACTGATGCCTGCCACAGAGCTGGAGAATTTTCGCCAGTGGGGCAGTCAGACTCCCGGCCATCCCGAAGTAGATGTGCTTCATGGGATAGAGAATACCTCCGGCCCGCTCGGTCAAGGACATGCGATGGCGCTTGGTGCAGCTATTGCCGAACGTTTTATGACGGCGCGCTTCGGTGAGTGGATGGCGCACAAAACCTACGTGTATATCTCCGATGGAGGGATTCAGGAAGAAGTATCTCAGGGTGTAGGGCGAGTAGCCGGGCATCTCGGACTGCATCATTTTATTATGTATTATGACGCAAACAATATCCAGCTCTCGACAAAAGTTGAAGAGGTGACTTCGGAGGATATTGCCGCCAAGTATCGTGCATGGAATTGGAATGTCCTCTCTATCGACGGCAGTTCGGTCGAAGAAATCCGCAAAGCCCTGCAAGCGGCGAATGCGGAAAAAGAACGTCCGACGCTGATTATCGGACAGACGGTGATGGGTAAAGGAGCTGTCGATGCTAAAGGAGCAAGCTATGAAGACAAAGTATCGACTCACGGTCAGCCGCTCTCGGCTGCCGGCGCCGATATCGATGCGACAATCAGAAATCTTGGCGGTGACCCCAAGGAGCCGTTTGCGATCTTTCCCGAAGCGCAAAAGATCTATGCCAATCGCAGGAAAGAGCTCCGGACATGGTTTTTGGCGCAGCGGAAGGATGAAGAAAAATTCCGCAAAAACCAACCGGATTTATCGGCTAAATTAGATATTTTCCTTAGCGGAAAGCTCCCGAAGATCAACTATTCATCGATCAAGATGAAGGAACATATTGCGACGCGCGCCGCATCATCTGCGATGCTGGGGCTCTATGCACAGCAGGTTGAAAATATGGTTGTTTCATCGGCCGACCTGAGTAATTCGGACAAAACCGACGGTTTTCTGAAGCATACGCATGCTTTTCGGAAAGGTGATTTCTCCGGACAATTTCTGCAAATGGGAGTCAGTGAATTGACCATGGCTTGCATCATGAACGGTATGGCGCTGCATGGCGGCATCATTCCCGTTTGCGGCACGTTCTTTGTCTTTTCCGACTATATGAAGCCCGCTATCCGGTTGGCTGCACTGATGCAACTGCATGTCATTTATGTCTGGACGCACGACTCGTTCCGTGTCGGCGAAGACGGACCTACCCATCAGCCGGTTGAGCACGAAGCTCAACTGCGCCTATTGGAGCATCTGCATAATCACAAGGGCAAACGCTCCATGGTTGTTCTGCGTCCGGCCGATGCGGAAGAAACAATCTACGCGTGGAAAATCGCTATCGAAGAGAGTCGTCCGACAGCGCTCGTGCTCTCTCGTCAAGATATCGTCAACCTGCCAGCCGCAAGTGGTGATCGCCGTAAAGAAGCGCGCCGGATTGTGAAAGGCGGATATATTGTCAGTGACTGCCAAGGCGAACCCGACGTGGTGATGCTGGCCAGCGGATCGGAAGTAGCTACCCTTGTCGAAGGGGCGGCTAAACTGGCGAAAGCGGGGGTTAAGACGCGGGTTGTGTCGGTGCCGTCCGAAGGACTGTTTCGCGATCAGAAGGCCGATTACCAAGAGAGTGTGTTACCCAAAGGAGTTCGACGATTCGGTCTTACTTCGGGATTGCCTGTTGCATTACAGGGATTGGTTGGCGATAGCGGAGTTATTCACGGGCTGCCCGAATTCGGTTACTCGGCGCCTTACAAAGTGCTCGACAAGAAACTGGGCTATACGGGTGAGAACGTGTGTCGGTTGGTGAAAAAGATGCTGAACAAGTAAAGTCGTAAGATGGAGACAAAAACAATCGGATTTGCAAGCGACCATGCGGGATTTTCCCTTAAAAACACGTTGTTGGATTACATGAAAGCTAAAGGATATACGTGCGAAGACTTCGGAACTCATTCGGAGGAGAGTTGCGACTATCCCGATTTTGCGCATTTACTGGCCAGAGCGGTCGAAGCAGCGCAGGTAGACCGTGGAATAGCGCTCTGCGGTACGGGAAACGGAATTGCCATGGCGTTGAACAAGCATCAGGGGATTCGCGCTGCCATTAGCTGGAACGAAGAGATGGCACGGCTCACGCGCGCGCACAACGATGCCAATATTCTGGTGTTGCCGGCACGCTTCATCACTCCCGACGAAGCCAAAGCCATGGTCGATATCTTTTTCTCGACCTCATTCGACGGCGGACGCCATCAGCGGCGCATCGATAAAATTCCGGAGCCGTTTTAAAACGTATTCTTGAGGACGGTGTGTAAGAACATTTTGTTTTTACACTCCCTTAAGATAAAGGATTGCTTCCTTAAGATGAAGGAATGCTTCCTTAAGATAAAGGATCGTTTCCTTAAGATGAAGGAATGCTTCCTTAAGATAAAGGAATGCTTCCTTAAGATAAAGGATCGTTTCCTTAAGATGAAGGAATGCTTCCTTAAGATAAAGGAA
>NZ_JBQNAZ010000035.1:0-26126 GCF_052170195.1 Tannerella sp.
TCAATTCTATCACTATATCTTTCCGCATTTCACTTTTTTGTAGTAACTTTGTATCTTTAAAATATAAATACAGACCTGACTATGTTCAAGATTCTTTTCTTTATCGTCTTTTTCGTCATTTTGCTGCTTCTGCTGGCAGGATTTTCCATTATACGTACGGTGAAAACATTTTTCTTCGGACACTCGAACCCCACGCAATCCAAACGTCATACCGCTTCTTCCTCCCGTCGATCCGGCCAAGCCTCAACTTCCCGGATGCCTGCCCGAAAGAAAGTAATTGCGGAGGATGAAGGCGAATACGTCGATTACGAAGAAATAAAATAAGACGTTGGTTGGAGATAAAGAGGATACTGCATTCCCGATACATTTTCTTACCTTTGCCTCGTTCCGTCGCTGATCGTTGAGACGATTACGACCGAAAAAACAGAATATTCTTATAAATTAATTTTAAACTACAATTGCATGATGAAAAAGAAAGAGTGGAAATATGGGATAACAGTATGGAGCATCGGGTGGCTCTGCATAGCAAGCGCATGCTCGGACAAAGGGAAAGGCATCATCGACGATCCGAATAAACCGAAAGTGGAAACAAAGACCCAGCGGGTGAACCATTTCATTGTCGATATGATGTCGGACGCTTATTTATGGACCAAGACGGTAAATTGGGATGCGATTGACTACAAAACCGAAGCAAACTCGCAGCAGCTTTTTAAGAAAATACGTCATAAGCACGACCGCTGGTCGATGTTGACAGACCGCGTATCAGAACTCCAAAATGCGTTTCAGGGTGTTTCGACTACGTTCGGTTATCAACTGATTTTTGGCAGGTTTTCAAACAAAAACGCTTTATTCGCGATTGTATTATTCGTTTATCCGAACACGCCGGCCGAGAAGGCCGGTATCAAGCGCGGCGATTTTCTGGTAGGATTAAACGGTGGAGACATCACAGAAACGAACTACCGGGATCTCTCCTACGCCTCTTCTATCTCCGTAAAAAAAGGAGTTCTGGTAGACGGAAAGATAAGCACCGAGCCGGCCGATATTTCGATGAAAGCTGTAAAGATGTACGAAGACCCGATTCTGAAAGATTCCGTCATCGTAAAAGGCGCGCATAAAATCGGGTATCTCTGCTATGCGGACTACACGATGGATTCGGAGCCTCGTCTGCTCGAAATATTCTCGAAATTCAAGACACAAGGAGTTACCGACGTAGTACTCGACCTTCGCTACAACGGCGGCGGAACGGCACGCACCTCGCGTCTCCTTTGCAGCATACTCGGCCCGCAATCGGCGGTGAAGAAGAAGGCGAAGCTGCTGTCGCAAGTCTGGAACGACAAGTATATGAAATACTGGAAAGAAAAAAAGATGGAAGACCGGATTACCGAATATTTCATTGATACGCTATCCGTCAATATGAACCTCAACCGTCTGTACGTCTTAACGACACGCCGCACGGCATCAGCCTCGGAATCAACGATTACCGGCCTCCATCCTTACCTCGATCTGGTACAGATCGGCGATACGACAAGCGGTAAATTCTGTGGAGGCATTCTGGTGAACCCCGAAGATTTGTGGGGCAAAGGAAAAGTCAATGATATCAAAGACTGGGGAATTTATATGATGGTATACCGATTTGCCAACATCAACAACGATGAGTTTATAAACGGTATCGTACCCAAGCATGCAGAAAAGGAAAATTACCATGCACTCTACCCCTTCGGAGATGAGCGCGACCTTTTATTCGGTAAAGCGGTTTCGTTGATTACAGGCCAACCCATGGTGAAAGCTCGTTCGCAGGAACAGATTCCTCCTTATACGATTTTGCCGGTAGAAGACCGCCGGGCATTGAACGAAAAAATGATCTCGACCCTGCCATCGGGGATGGAACTCTTAAACTCCCCCTTGGCTGAATGACCGGGCGTTTGCCGCTAACCGGTAATCGAGTACAGTCATCGCCGCCATCGCTTCAACGATGGGAACGGCACGCGGAAGGACGCACGGATCGTGGCGTCCTTTTGCTTCCAATATCGTTTCGTTATAATCCGTATCGACGGTAGCCTGCGGGCGTAAAACGGTAGACACGGCTTTGAACGCCACACGGAAATAGATATCCTGACCGTTGGAAATCCCTCCCTGTATGCCCCCCGAATAATTCGTGCGCGTACTCACTTTTCCGTTATCGTTAAAGAAAAGATCGTTATGCTCCGAACCGCGATAAAAGACGCCATCGAAGCCGTCGCCGTAATCAAAGCCCTTGACGGCGTTGATGCTGAGCATCGCCGCACCGAGCGCCGCATGGAGCTTACCGAAAACCGGCTCGCCAAGACCTGCCGGAACACCCGTGATCACGCATGTGATAATTCCTCCCACCGTATCGCCGTCGGCTTTTACCTCACGAATAAGCGCCTCCATCTCGGCCGCCTTCCCGACGTCGGGGCAACGCACGGCATTGCTCTCCGTCAGGTTCAGGTCATACTCCTTGTAACTTCCTTCCAGACGTATATGCCCCACCTGCGAAGTATAAGCCTGTATCGCAACTCCCCCGTGTCGCAGAATGAGCTTGGCGACAGCCCCGGCCACACATTGCGCGATCGTTGTCCGGGCAGAACTCCGGCCGCCTCCGTGCGGATCGCGAATCCCATATTTCGTCTGATACGTATAATCGGCATGCGACGGACGAAAAACGTTCTTCATCTCATCGTAGTCGGCCGGATGTTGGTCTTTGTTTTGAACGATAAAGCCGAGCGGCGCCCCCGTCGTCTTACCTTCGTAGACCCCTGAAAGAAACTCGACCGTATCGGTTTCGTTGCGTGGGGTGGTAAGCGCCGACTGCCCCGGACGGCGACGGCTCAATTCACGCCGGATAAAATCCATGTCGAGCGCCACACCTGCCGGACAGCCGTCAATGACGCCACCGATAGCCGCACCGTGCGATTCACCGAACGAGGTCAACCGATAGTATGTTCCGAAAGTATTCACGTCGGGCAGGTTCTACCGTTATCCACAATGACACCCGCCGCCACAGCAGTCGCCGTTCCCGTGCTCATGGTCGCCACACGAGTCGTCTCCACAGCCACACGCGTCGTCTCCGCAATCACAGCATCCGCCACCGCAGCCACCGCTCATCAACCGATTCAGCTCTGTAATTTCTTCCTCAGTAGGATCATGCACATCAATAACCTCACCACTGAAATGAAGCGTTTCACCGGCCAGCGGATGATTGAAATCCATCACGACGATATCGTCCTTCACTTCCAGCACGGAGCCATTCATACGATTACCGTCCGAACTCATCATCGGTACGGTTTCGCCCTCTTTGATATGCTCGCTGTCAAATTTGCCGTCAATCTCGAAGATATGTTTCGGCAATTCCATCACATGATCCTCGTTTCGTTCGCCGTATGCCTGCTCGGGGGTAAGCGAAAAGTCGAATGTATCCCCTCCTGCCAGACCGCTCAAATTATCTTCAAAGTCTTTCAGCATCATCCCGGTTCCGAAAATGAACTTTAAGGGGTTTTCTCTGGTGGCGCGTTCCATCAGCTCGTGCTCATTGTCTTCTCCTACATTGAGATCGTAGGTCACTGCTACAAATTTATTCTTTGAAATTCTCATTGTTTTGTTCGTTTATTTTATCGTGAAGCGGCAAAGGTAGAAAGATTTGAGGAAAAAGGCAAACGAATATCCTATCATTCTATATTCATTAATTATTCGTACTTTTGCGCATTTTTAAAAACATAGACTGAAATCAGGCATACCCAATGAGTGAGCATCGTGTGATCCGCAAGTTATCGTCATCCTCCTCCCCTTCCGTCAAAGGGCAGCATGCTTTGCTTTACCTTTTGGGAGGACTGCTGTTTTTCAAATTCCTGTGGTTTGATTTCTGCTGGTGCCTGACTTCGACCTTCCGGCCGTTTTCATCGCCGGAAACGTACCTCTACGCGGCGCTGGCCATGTTGATCCTGCTGTTTCCTCTCGTAGTCTGGCGTATGGAACGGACAACCTGGGTCACAGCCATACTGCTCGATATACTGCTCGTCTGTAACCTGATGTATTTCCGAACGTATTACACGGCGATTCCGCTGGACAGTTACTGGCTCGTAGGCAACCTGAAAGATTTTACGGACAGCGTATGGGGATCGTTCAGAATAACCGATCTTGTGTTTCCGCTGTCGACCGTAGCAGCCGCCATCGCTCGAAGGAGAATGAAAAGTCCTGCCACCTTGTCCCGAAGCATGAAAGAGATACGTGTCTACGCATTACTCACGGGAGGATTTGTACTCATTACCGGAAGTATGCTTTGGCTGCAAGGCGGTTTCAAAAAAGTTTACGAAGCATTGCAGGACTCTTACACGCATACGTGCGGAACCCCGATGTACACCGTATTCGGTTCCATCTGTTATGATTACATGCGAGATTCGGAAACTTATACGCCTGAAGTCGGCATACACATCGAGGATTGGCTCAGGCAACACCCGCCGATAAGCGCTCACACCGATACGACGACCCGCATACATTGCATCGTGATCCTTGCCGAGTCGCTCGAAAGCTGGGTGCTGGAGCAGACGGTCGAGGGGCAGGAGCTGACCCCTTGTCTGAATCGCCTGCTGAAAGACTCGACCACCATTTACGCTCCATACGTCGTATCGCAGGTAAAAGGAGGACGTTCGATCGATGCCCAGCTGATGGTGAATACAGGGCTGTTACCCATAGATAACGGCGTCTACAGCCTGAAATATCCTCACTCCACCTATCCCTCGCTGGCCAGGGCGATGAAGCAGAAATACGGGAGTTCGGCCAAGGCGTATACCTTGACCGGCGATAAGCCGATGGTCTGGAACCAGAGCGTTATCGAACCGGCTTTCGGTTACGACGGCCTGCTCTCGAAAGCCGACTTTGTGAACGACGAACCGGTAGGCCCGCGTTACCGGCCACAGATCGGAGACGGGGCACTGATGCGCCAGATAGCCGATAAGATACGTCGCAGAAAAGTGTGGGACGACAATGGACAGATGCTGCTGCAATGTGTCACGTACTCCGGACATTTCCCTTTCGTCCTGCCCGAACGGTTGCGACAAGTCACATTCTCCGACCGCTTCCCTCCGCGGATGCGTGATTACATGATGACGGCGAACTATACCGACCGTGCACTCGGACAGTTTGTTGAGCAGTTACGGACTGACGGTATCTACGAACATACGCTCATTGTCATCACCGGCGATCATGAAGGACTTGTCGATATGCGAAGCGAATGGTGTGCAAGCGAAGGAGGACACGGACTTGTTTCCGAAGATCCGATGGTACCGCTCATCATCCTCAACGCTCCGAAAGGGATGCGTTACGAGCAGGTGATGGGACAGATCGATATCTATCCGACCCTGCTGCAACTCTTGGGACTGACCGATTACGCATGGCAGGGATTAGGTTTAAGCATCATCGATACGAATAACAAACGAGTAGCTATCGATGCACAGGGAAATATTTACGGTGAAACCGGTCACGTATCGGAAAAGGAAATCCGGCATCTCAAAGACGCATGGAAAGTCTCCGACGCGATCATCCGTTACGACTATTTTGCGCGTTGAATCTCAAAAATACGTACTTTTCAACCTTGTTTCAGCACTTAAAGCAATATGATACTTCCTTCCGAATTTACAACACGTACCCGCCGGTTACTCGATGACGAATATGATCTGCTTGAACAGGCGCTGCAAACGAATCCGCCCGTAAGCATCCGCCTGAACCCGTCGAAGAAATTCGAGGACGTCGACGGAGAGCGGGTGCCGTGGTGTGAACAGGGGTACTACCTACGCGAACGTCCATCCTTTACATTCGACCCGTTGTTTCACGCCGGCACATATTATGTGCAGGAGGCTGCCTCGATGTTCGTCGGAGAAGCTGTCAAACAACTCCTCTCCTCCCCTGCCCTCACGCTCGACCTCTGTGCCGCTCCCGGCGGCAAATCGACTCATCTGCTGAGCGTATTGCCGGCAGGCAGCCTGCTGGTCGGGAATGAAGTGATCCGAAGCCGAAGCCGCATCCTGGCCGAAAACATCACGAAATGGGGAATACCGGACTGCGTCGTAACGAATAACGACCCGAAAGATTTCGGCGCTCTACGCGAACTGTTCGACCTGATCGTGGCTGATATGCCCTGTTCGGGCGAAGGGATGTTTCGCAAAGACCCTACCGGTCGCGAGGAATGGAGTGTCGCGAATGTCCGGCACTGTGCCGTCCGTCAGCGGAGGATCATCCACGATGTGTGGGACGCACTGAAACCCGGCGGACTGCTGATTTACAGCACGTGCACATTCAACACGGAAGAAAACGAGGAAAACATCGCATACATCGCCGAAACTTTCGGAGCGGAAGCCGTACCTCTTGACGTACCTTCCGAGTGGGGCGTCTGCGGGGCTTTGTCCGGCACACTTCCCCTCTATCGCTTTTTCCCGCACCGCACAAAGGGCGAAGGGTTCTGTCTGGCCGTACTGCGCAAGCCGGGCGAGGAAGAACATGCTACCCGTCGTAAGCTCAGACAGAAACACATTCCACAACCGATCCCTGCGCAGGCGAAAGAATGGCTTACGGAACCGGAAGCCTATCATTTCGAACGAATCGGGGATATGGTACGAGGCATACCGTCAGCCTATCGGGAAACGGTACAGCTTCTCGGCGAACAATTGCACGTCCTGTCGGCCGGCGTGACGATCGGCGAAGTCAAAGGGAAAGACGTACTGCCGTCACCGGCGTTGGCGTTCAGCACGGCAATACGGCGCGATGCTTTCGTATATGTCGACGTATCGCGCGAGGAAGCCATCCGCTACCTGCAAAACGAAGCACTCACACTGCCCGGCGATGTACCGCGCGGTTTTACGCTGATATCCTACCGGGATGTCCCGCTGGGCTTCGTGAAAAACCTCGGCACACGTGCCAACAATCTTTATCCCAACGAGTGGCGGATACGTAAGAAGAACGGCTAACAGCCCTCGGTCTTTGCTTTGATGTAGTCGTAAATAGCCTGCTGGGCACGTACGGGCGGCGCGTCGTTACGGACGAAGACATTCCGTAACTGCGCATCGATATGGCAAGCCTTGACGTTATCCTGCAACTGGATATGCAGGATGTCGATCATTTCACGTTTGACAGATGGCGACAGCACGGGGGCAGCCGTCTCGATGCGACGATTTAGGTTACGGTTCATCCAGTCCGACGAGGTAAGATACAGATCTTCCGCCCCATCGTTATAAAAATACCAGATACGCGCATGTTCGAGAAACATGTCTACAATCCGCGTCACACGGATATTCGGACTATACGGCTGGTCGGGCACCAGACAGCAGATACCACGCACCAGTAGATCGATCTCTACACCCGCCGAACCGGCACGATACAGCTCGTCGATCATCCTCCGGTCATGCAGACCATTCATCTTCAAAACAATTCGACCCTTCCTGCCGGCTTTCACATGTTCCGTCTCGCGACGAATCATACGAACCAGTTCCGGCACCATGTTGAAACGCGCGACAAGCAAACAACTAAATTGCGGCTCCTGAAGCGTCCCTTCCAGCACGGAAAAGACCCGGTTGATATCGTCGACAATCGCCTTGTTGCATGTCAGCAAAGCCATGTCGGCGTAGATTTTCGCCGTTTTCTCGTTAAAATTGCCGGTACTCACGTAGGCAAAATCCGTCGCTTCTCCTTTACGCAGAATGACAGCCACCTTCGCATGAACCTTGAGTCCCGGAATACTGTAAATGATTTTGATGCCGGCTTTTTTCATCTTTTCGGCCGTACTCATGTTGTTCTCTTCATCGAAACGCGCTTTCAGCTCGACGAACACCGTCACCTTCTTTCCGTTTTGCGCGGCACTGATCAGCGAATGGATCACCGCCGAGTTTTCGGCTACGCGGTACTGCGTGATCTTGATCTCCTCCACATCCGGATCGAACGCCGCTTCCATCAGGAAACGCAACAGATAGTCGAACGACTGATAAGGGAAATACAGCAATACGTCACGTGCTTTTACGGCGCCAAACATCGACGCTGCCTCTTCGAGATACGGCACGCGCATGGGCGACGGAATCTGCTGTTCGAGCCCCTGACCGACAGGATTCGGCAGTTTGCTCATATCCTGAAGATTCATATAACGGCCGCCGACAACAAGATCATCATCAGCGATATCGAAAGCCTCGCAAATATACGCCAGAAAATCGCGCGGCATGGCACGGTCGTACATAAAACGACTCAAAGCTCCGATCTTGCGCTTCCCCACCTTACGGCGTATGGCCTGTACAATAGTCTGCGACGTCTCCTCTTCGACGTAAATATCGGCATCGCGCGAAATCTTGATGCTGTAGCATCCGTCCAATTCATAGCCGGGAAAAATGCTGGGCAGGTTGTAACGGATCACATCGTCGATAAACATGAAATAGTGCATGCCCTTATGCGGAGGCAAGGCAATAAAACGCGACACCTTGGAATGCGGCACTTTAATAAGTACGTAAAGCGATTCCCCCGTCTCTTTCCGGATGATGCGGGTGATCAGATATAGACGCCGGTCACGAATAAAGGTGCGGAAACCTGCATGAATCGTTACGGGAGAAAGATACGGAAAAATTTCCTCGTTAAAATAATTGCGGACAAACTCGCGATGAAACGGCTCCGGCTCTTCACTCTGATAGAGGCAGATCTTTTGCCGACGTAACTCAGGCAGGATGCCTTCGTTGAAAATCCGGTAGAAGGCCTGCTGCTGACGGTTGACCTCATCCGTAATCTCGCTCAGCGTTTCTTCCGCCAACCCTACGTCTCCGGCCGTAAAAATCCCCTTCATAATCGTACCGCGATGTTCGGCCACCCGGATTTCGTAAAACTCCTCTAAATTCGACGCATAGATGGACAGGAAACGAATCCGTTCATAGATCGGAAGCGTTTCGTCTGAGGCCTCGAGTAATACCCGATAATTAAACGACAGCCAACTGACGTCACGTTTAAAATAGCGATATCCTGTCTCTTCCATCACAGGACAAAGCTACACGATAATTTTGAATTCCCCAATTTCCGAACGACTAACCGCTGCTCATCCCCCGATTTCAACCGGACAAGACGTAAAACTTCATCCTATTTTAAGGCAATGAGTCCTTATTAACCCAAACTTCGCCATAGCATTTTTTGTAAAAACGAAAATCAACTTTGTCACCTCCCCTGATTTTTGTAGATTTGTCGGGATATAAATTCACTTTACAGCAATATGGCAAAAACAATCTTTATTACAGGCGCTACATCAGGGATTGGTCAGGCGACGGCCGTACGATTAGCGCGAGAGAGGCACAACTTGATCCTCACCGGCCGACGCGGCGAACGATTAGAGAAGTTGAAGAACGAACTGACGCAACGATACGGCTGTAAGGTACACACACTGTGCTTCGACGTGCGGCGACGCGACGAGGTACAGGCTGCCGTCGAGCAGTTGCCCGCTGAATGGCAACGGATCGATGTGCTCGTAAACAATGCCGGACTGGCTATTGGACTGGAACCACTACATGAGGGTATCGCGGACGACTGGGAACGTATGATCGACACGAATATCAAGGGATTGCTCTACGTCACGCGAGCGATTGCACCTGGTATGGTCGGCCGACGGTCGGGACACATCGTTAACCTGGGTTCCGTTGCCGGCAAAGACGTCTATCCCGGCGGCGCCGTCTATTGCGCCACCAAGCATGCCGTCGACGCCTTGAGTAAAGGCATGCGGATGGATTTCCTGCCCTACGGTATCCGGGTGACGCAAATCTGTCCCGGTGCCGTAGAGACGGAGTTCTCCGTTGTGCGATTCAAGGGCGACTGCGACCGTGCCGA
Organism: Tannerella sp.; assembly: GCF_052170195.1. Lineage (GTDB taxonomy): Bacteria > Bacteroidota > Bacteroidia > Bacteroidales > Tannerellaceae > Tannerella. The sequence continues at coordinate 9,853 of NZ_JBQNAZ010000035.1, forward strand.
CAAGGTATACGAAGGATACCGGGCGCTGTCGGCCGATGATATCGCCGAAGCCATCTGCTATGCCCTGTCACAACCCGAGCATGTAGATGTGCAGGATGTGCTCGTGCTGCCCGCGGCGCAGGCCGACGGAAAGATGTTTCACCGGATGAAAGGATAAAAACTGAAGACAAACAAGGTGGTCTTGATCGATTAAACGTCAAGATCACCTTGTTTGGCTCCTAATCTGACACTTGCGTAGTAGAGTAAGCCTGCACGTTGAAGTCTTGGGCTCTCTCTGCCGGTTCCATCATGGGAGTGAGCTATCGTTCATCGCCTTATTTTTTTGCGTATGAATCGAATGTCCCGTTCATGATTTTCCTGACGGCTTCCAGATATCCGTATCCGTTGAGCATATCGGGCAGGAGATAACTTCCTTCCACCCACTCGTTCCATGCGTTTATGGTAATCAGCTTCGGCTGTTCGGGATGGCTGTCAGCATATTGTTTGGCCCTGTACAGCAGGGCTGCGAAGCTCTCGGGCGTGTTGTGATAATGCACCACGTCGCGGATGCCTTTGGTCGGGAAGCGCGGCGTGTCATCCCATCCGATCGATACGCAGGGGAACACGGGGATGTCAAGAAGTGAATCCATCTGCGCCCTGATGTCGATGGCGTTATTCCCGTAGACGATGTAATCTTCGTCTGTCCCACCCATGTTGTACATGGCTACGCTATTGAAACCCATCTCGTTCACCCTGTCGGAGAATTGTTTCGCATTTTCCGGCGACATCAGAGCCCCCCCGCCCTGATTCCATTGGATATGCAGATCGGGGAAACCAGCCTTTTTGACTTCTTCTCTGAAGTAATCCAGCGCCTGCCGCGCTTTCGTCGCGTCTCCGCCGAAGCTCTCCATCAGTTTGTCGACACTGAATATCGAGAACACAGGACAACCATCTATCTTGAAGTAGTTCGGTTGTTTGAAATACCGTTCGATCACTCTCTTCACGATCGTCTTATAATTCGCCTCGTCAACAACGGCATTCCACAGGAGGGTTGTATCATTCGTAAATTTGTGCACGTTCCAGTAGTTCTTTTTCACATCGTGGTTGGCCCACATAATATAAAACTGCATGTCGGCATTGTTTTTCGCCTTCAGGAATCCGTCGTTCAGCGTGCTTTCGAGGAAAGGCCCTCCGTCATACCAGTACCAGTCGAAGACAAAGACGTTGACGCCGTAGCGAACGGCCGTTTCGATCCATTTCTCCATGACAGCCGGATCATTGTCCATCTCACAGCCCCACAGCGGGCGTCGGGGCTGGTAGTGCCCGTCGAACCGCGGATTGCCTTTGTTGATGACTTCCCATTCGCCCTTTCCTTCGGGCCAGAGCATGTCACCGAAGCGCTCGTCATGATGGCACGACGGCCAGATATATGCCGCTACGTAATAGCCGTTGTCTGTTCTCTCCTCTGTTTGGCCACCGTCGGCGTTATTCGCACTTGAAGGCGCATTTGTGCAGGATACGAATCCCGCACAAAATAAAACGTACGAGAAGAGAAAGAAAACTGCTACCTGAAATTTGATTTCGAGATATTTCATGATGATTGTTTTTGGAAAATGATACATTTTTTTTGTAAAAGTCACCAGCCGGGATTTTGTTTTAAGAGCGGCATCCGCATCGTTTCATTCAAGGGGATCGGCAAGACGTAATACTTCTCGTCGGAAGTTGGCTCGCACCGTACGGATACGATGCGCGTATGAGTCAGCGTACCGTCTTCGGCTTTTATCCACCGCATGCCTGTTTTAAGTTTTGAATTTTCAGGCATGATCTTCCATCGCCGGATGTCGTAGAAGCGGTTTTCTTCGAGTGCCATTTCTATTCTCCGTTCGCGGCGGATACGGTCTCTGAACTGCTCTTTGGTCAGTCCTTTCGGCAGACCGGGCATACCGGCTCTCGCCCTTGTTTTGTCGGCCGCCGCGTAGGCTTCGGCCGTAGGTCCGTTTGCTTCGTTCTCTGCTTCGGCAAGCGTCAGATAAAGCTCTCCCATCCGGTATATACGCCATAACGTCGTGCTCGCTCCTGCCGAGCGTTGCGCCGGGTCGATGTATTTACGGGTGTAGTATCCCGTCGGAGACCGTTGTTTGATACCGGAGATTCCATGCGTACCCCCGACGTAAGACTCGATATAAATATCCTTACTGTCTTTTTTTCCGAAATAGGCGCCGTTATACCAGACGGAAGCGTAGAAGCGCGGGTCTCTGTCGACATAAGGTTTGTTTTCGTCATATCCCGACGTCTGATTGATGATCGGTTGCAGATGTTCGGTATCGGAATATCCCAGAATCGGGATCGAGCCGTCTTTCATTTCGTAACTGTCGACCAGCTCCTGCGATGGGCAAAGGCCGGACTTCTCGGAAGGAAACGAAGGGATCATGTGCATCAGGAAAACGATTGTTCCGAATCGTCTGTATGCCTGGCCCCCGTACCCCCACGTATCGATCGCTTCGAGTATCGTTTCCCTGTCGTTCGGATGGTCTGACTTGTCGGGGCGGGTGATAAAATATTCCTCATATTTGGGATACAGTTCGTAGCCGTTGCTTTCAAGGGCGGCGACAGCTTCTTTGGCGGCATCAGCGGCCGCCTGCCATTTCCGGACGTCATTATCCGGATTCCACAGCGGACTTGCGTCGAACAGCAGTGCAGAAGCTTTGATAAAATGCGCAACGGCTTTCGTCATCCGTCCTTGCTCCGTAGCGAACTTGGTTCTGAACGGCAGATTTGGCTCGGCAATAGCCTCGTTGCAGTCTTTTACGATAAATTGTACGATATCGTCGAAAGAAGCACGTTCGATCTTTTCATAATCTTTATCCAATATGATGTCTTTATCGATAAGCGGCACTCCTCCGTAGTTCTTTATCAGGTCGAAATAGTAGTGTGCCCTCAACACTTTGGCTTCGGCAATGTATCGTCCCCGTTTCTCGGCGTTGGGCACATTCGATTCGTTCACCCTTGCAAGGAAAACATTCGCTTTGCGGATACCTCCGTAGGCCGTTCCCCAGAAATCCCGATCGTTGCGCCTCTCTTTTTCGCTTCCGTGCATAAAAGGAAGGTTGCTTGAACTGAAATTGCCCTGGTTCCACTGGTGGAGCTGCATCCACGTATCCTGCGGCACCTGGCTGTCGGTCGCATCGTCGGTGTATGACGACAGGAACGAATAATAATGATAGCCGTGCCCGTATTTCCGTACGTATTCGTAGATCGAATTGAGATAGGATTCCGTATAGTCCGTGTTCTTGAAGACATCGTCGAGCGTCATCCTCCCGTCGGGCGTTATATCCAGTACGTCCGAGCATCCCGTACATACAATGTATGCTAAAACAATGAGTATCGTTTTCGTTATTTTCTTTTTCATAGCAATTTGCATTTACAGATTAAATTAAAATGTAACGTTAGCCCCTAAATTTACGACTTTTAAAATGGGATATGATCGATTGTCGGTCACTTCGGGATCCCAGTCTTTGAATTTCATCTTGTCCCACGTGAACAGATTATATCCGTTGAGGTATATCCTGACCGATTTGGCGTGGAATTGCGAACACCATTTTTTAGGCACGTTGTATCCTATTTCAAGGTTCTTAAGCCTGACATACGAGCGATCGAGATTAAAGAATGTGTTAGACCGGAGTTCGCTGGCCGATTGTGCGCGCGACAGTGCAGGAAATTTGATATCTTCGCCTGCTGCGGCTCTTTCCGCCGTCCACGCTTTCAAATGGTATTCTCTGAAATCGTACCATTCCCAGGCGCCGCTTCCTTCTACCATACCCGACACTTTGGCTGCTCCCTGAAACAGTCCCGAGATGTCGACATTCTTATACGTTACGCTCAAAGCCAGTCCCCACGTGTATTTGGGGACATCGGAATATCCGATCGGTTTCATGTCCTTGTCGTTGATAATTCCGTCGCCGTTCAGGTCTTCGAACTTCAAATCTCCCGGGCGAGGCTGTATTCCGTCGTAGCGGGCGTAGTTGTCGATCTCGGCCTGATCCTTGAAGAATCCGAGAGCATTCAGTCCCCATTGCTGCCCGATCGAGTAGCCTGTCTGGCGATATGGATAGGCATAAGTATTGTCGCGTTGCAGCTCGTCGATATAGAGTACCTTGTTATCGTTGTAGTTGATATTTCCTTTTACGATAACGAACAGGTCTCGATTGATGGATTTCGAATAGGTCATTTCAACTTCATACCCTTTGTTTTCTACCTTGCCGAGGTTGAACGGAGCAATGGTCGATCTGGGCACTCCGATCAGACTCGGTAACGATTCTTTCGTGATAAGAATGTTATCTCTCTTCTCGTTGAAGACGTCAATCGTGATGTTGAGGGCGTTGAACAGTCCGATTTCCAGTCCTGCATTGAACTTTCTCGCCGTTTCCCATTTGAGGTTAGGGTTTCCGAAGAACTGTTCCGCTATGGTATGATTGTTCGAGATGCCCGGCGAATAGCCTGCACCCGGTCTTGTAATATTATCCATGTACAGGAAGCGCGTATCTCCGATTCGGTCATTACCCACCGTACCGTACGAGGCTCTTAATTTCAGCTTGTTGATCGTCCTGACAGCTGACTTGAAGAACGACTCGTTGAACAGATTCCAGGCCCCCGAGACAGACGGAAAAAGCCCGTATCTGTTCTTGGGCGCGAACTGCTCGGAACCGTTATACCCGACATTGAACTCAAGGATATATCGTTCGTCATATCCGTACGACAGACGGGTCGACAGCCCTCTTACGTTGAAAGGCAAGGGGTCGTTCGGTTTGATTAGGGACTGCTGCTGTGCCAGGAGCAGACCCGTGACAGAATGTTTTTTGTCGAAGACACGATAGTAATTCAGCTGAAACTGTATGTCGTAGAACGATTGGAAGGTAGCCTCTTTCTTCGTCGAGAGCGGCGTGTTATCGAAATCGGAGCGAATACGATGGTATGAAATACTGTCGCGCCCGTCAGCCCCTTTTTGATTGGGATCGATCACTTGTTCCCAATATTGATATCCTCTGCTTCCGGTCAGCGTATTAACGGATTTCGTATCGAACGATGCAATAATCTTGGCCGAAAGACCTTTAACGAATGCATCCATGTCATATTGCATGCCGAACGAGGCATTCACGCTGCTTCTCGATTCTTTCTTATATCCGGAACGGTTGATAAGTGCCCACGGCGACTCCTGATAGCTGCCCGATCCGATCAATACCTGTCCGTCCGGTGTCAAAGGCCCCGGTTGGATAGACGGCCACAAGGTGAGGGTATGATAAATGATTTTCTCGGAGGTACTGTTCGGTCCGTTGACGGATTCGAAAGTACCGGCTGCATTCAGGAAAGCCTTCAATGTTTTCTGTTTGTTCAGAGCCGCATCTATATTGGCGCGGAAATTATACCGATCCATATAGTTGCTCGGATCGTAGCTCTTAGGCTCGGGATCAATCTTCCACTGTCCGCCCTGGTGCAAATAACCTACATTTACGAAATATCCGACATTGCTGCCTTTTCCGTTTAAGGTGAGGTTATATCTGCTTTGCGGTACCCATTGGTTCATCAGCTCCCGTACCCAATTATGGTTTCCGTATACTTCGGGCCAGTCATTTAACCGGTATCTTTCCAATGCATAGTCGGAATAAGGCGGCTTGTCGTTGACACCCGGGTTCGGCGTGTCGTTGCGCCAGGCCTGATTCTTCAAGGTCGCCCAGTCGTAAGCGTTTAGCGATGAAGGCCAGCGTGTGAACGTCTGCCAACCCGTTTCGGCATTCAGACTGATATCGGGTATTTCGCTCGTTCCTCTTTTCGTCGTAACAAGGATCACGCCGTTAGCGCCTCTGACACCGAACAAGGCTGTCGAAGAAGCGTCCTTCAGGATCGAGATATTGTCTACCTCATTGGGATCGATAGAGGTTATTTCTCGCTCTACGCCGTCGACGAGTATCAGCGGATTCTGTCCGTTGACCGTACCGCGTCCGCGCATATAGAGCATTGCCGCGTCACGTCCCGGCTCACCGCTACGCTGAATAGCGATCAACCCCGGCAAACGACCGGTCAGGGTGACGGCTAAATTTGCCATAGGGCTTTGCTTGATCTCTTTCGTGTTGATGGCAGCCACAGCTCCCGTCAGTGTCGATTTTTTCTGCGTCCCGTATGCAACCACAACGACCTCATCCAATGCCTCGGCATTCTCAAGAAGCGTGATATCGAATCGGGTTTTGCCGGCAGTGTTTATCTCCTGATCGGTATAACCGATAAAAGAAATACGGAGAACTGCATTATTATCGACACTTAGCGAGAAATTTCCGTCGATGTCCGTTACGGTACCGTTTGCCGGCGTACCTTTTTCAATAATGTTGGCCCCGATGACCGGTTCTCCTTTCGAATCTTTTACAACTCCTGTTATTCCTTTTTTGGCGGTCTGCTGACTTACGGGATTTTTCTGCGAAACCATTGTTCTTGTTGCAACGGCACTTGCCTTCTTCTTAAAAACGGAGACTTGCCTTTCGACAATTGCATGATCCAGATTGGTATCATCCAAAAGTAAGGAAAGGATTTTGTCAATGGATCCCCTTTGTACGGCAATGTCTATCTTCTTATCAAGCGAACGTTCAGCCTCGTCCGAAACCATAAAGACATAATCGCTGTGTTTCTCAATCTCCGAAAAGGCCTGCCTGATTGTCGTATTTTTCAAATTAAGGGATAGCTCCCTTGGCTGAGAATAGAAGTTTTCGGCATATAGCGAGAAAATGCCAAGGAAAAGCAACCCAACGGATATTTTCATGATTCTTATCATATGAATGCAATTGGAAGCAACAATATGATTGGGATTTATTTTTTCTACCATAATTTTGTTATGAATTTGTTTACACATTAAAATTAGTAAATGAATTTCACGACCCGAGCGACGGGGCAGCATTGTCCGGTCTTTTCCGGTTACTTCAAATGTTTTTCTCCATAGGCATTATCGTTTTTTATTTATACTGATCATCCGGTCGTTCCTTGTATAGGTCGTAGACGTGAGGATAGATACGGAAGTCATCACACTGTCCAGACTGTTTGACAGAAACAGTTTACCGGAATATGTCATTTCGTTCATTCGGCCGGGGGGATATTCGAAATCGATATTATAGAATCTTCCCACCTTTTGTAGGATGTCAGAGATCGGGGCTTTTCTGAATATCAGCACGCCGTTTTTCCAACTTATATATTCCGAGACGTCGACAGTCGCTTTTTCCATCCCCGTACGGGTGATCTTTGCCATTTGGTTGGGTGCGAGTTTTAGCGATTTGTCGTTTTTATTTACTTGTACGCTGCCTTCGACAAGTACAACCGATTGTTCGCTGTCTTCTTTATAGGCCGAAATATTGAACGATGTACCGTATACCCAAACGCTCATTCGGGGGGTATGGACAATAAACGGCTTTTCGCCCGACTTTGCTACTTCCAAATATAGTTCTCCCTGCATGCGTATTTCCCGCCTCTCACCGTTGAATTGCGAAGGGAATTCCAGTTCGGTGCCTGAGTTTAGCCATATTTTTGTTCCGTCTGCCAATCTCAGGATAGAGCGTTTACCGAACGGCACAATTAATTTGTTCGTTTGGTCTTTTTTCAGGCCCAGTGTCTTGTTCCTGTTCATACCGTCGGTTACGAAGGCGTCGCCATCTGCCGAGAACCTGATTTCGGCATCGGATATGAGCGAAACGATTTTCTCTCCGTTGATCAAATGAATTTCCTTGTCAGGTAATGTTTGCCCGACAATATGGCTTGTCTCTTGCGGCCTGTTTGAATGGAAGAGGAGGGACAGGCCGGATATCATCCCGATCAACAAGACAGCGGCTACCGAACCTATTTGCAGCATGTGTTTTCGCCTTTTATATCTGCGGATACGTTGCATGATGAGGGAGTATATCGCCTCCTTCTCGTTTTCCTTCAAGGTATGTTCTTTCTTTCTGTCCACAGTTAGATTCTTTTTTGGGGATATGACGTGTCTGTTTTCTTTTCGTGGACAAAAAAAAACAATAAACGACAATTTTAACATTTCGTCTGTTCGGCTGACCTGATTCGGTCAACCTGACCTCCCCCGTTTTTCCCCTGTCTATACGTTACATCAGCAGGCAAAAAAGCCTCCGGTTATCTTCTAAAATTGCTCCCGCAATTTCTTCATCGTACGATATATTAATTTCTTTACGGAATCGGAGTTGATATTAAGGATCTCACCGATCTCATCGTACCCTAATCCGAGTGAGAATTTCATATACAGGGCTTCGCGTTGCTGTCCGGACAAACGGTTTAACAGTTTTTCGACTTTATTCTTCAGCAGGTTAGATTCTTCCGCGTCAATGATCTGCTCTAAGATGTTATTTTCCGAAATGAAGAAATGGTCCGATAAATCGATATATTGAGTTTTTACTTCTTTACGAAGAATATCTATCAACCGGTACCTATACGATTTGAGCAGATAAGCTGCCGGATTTTTGATCTGTTTCAAGCTATTTCTTGAAATATACATTTTATAGAATACGTCCTGAATAGCGTCTTTGCATATCTCGTCCCGGAATCCCCATTGAATGCCGTATGAATATAGTTCATCCACATACTCGTTGTAAATAGCGGAGAAAGAACGGTCATCGCCTCCTTGCAGGAATTTTTGCCATATCAGGTCTATATTCATCTTCATTATGATATTTTATTCACCGGTTCCTCTATATGGTAAGTACCGATAATTTATTTCTTCTTGCTGTTACGCATGCCAAACAATTCACAATATTAATATACAGTTTAACAGTCAGTTTCATTATCAAGGACGATTAGGTAATAGCGCCGGAATGACGTCCAAATATACGACATATCTCTATTTAATCTTATGCATAAGGATATTTTTTTATTGCTTTTAAACCTTCGTACGTATGTACATTCTCGTTCATACATAATCGCTGAAAACGCAAAAAGCCTCGCACTTTTTGTCAGCAGATCGGTTTTCGGAGACTCGGGAGAATCGATATCTTTGTGCGACAAAACAACACGTATGAATGAAAAAGAAATTTTCGACGAGGTGTTAGGAATGATACGGTTGCGTCGTCATCCGAGGGCCCGCCGATATACGTTACGAGTCGAGAACGGGCAGGTGATCGGAACGTTGCCGGTACGTGGCAGCGAACGTGAGATGCTGGCGTTCATCAGTCAGCAGCGAACGAAGTTACAGGAGTTGCTCACACGCAACACGACACGACGGTTCGACGAACAGACGGACTGGCAGACGTCGACTTTTCGCCTACGGATTTTCCGCTGTCCACGGACGGATTTTTATATGACCTTAAAAGAGGGCATACTCCATTTGGCCTGTCCGGAAGCGACAGATTTCAGGAGTGAATCGGTACAAAAAGTCTTACACACGATGATTCGTCGTGCGCTTCGTCACGAGGCTCTTCGCGTGCTTCCCAAACGACTCGCGGCACTGGCCGCACGTCACGGGTTCTCGTACACTGGGGTAACAGTGCGCGATATGAAGACACGCTGGGGTAGCTGCTCTTCGGAACGGCGTATCAGTCTGGCACTTTCGCTGATGGTGCTGCCGGAACATCTGATTGACTACGTTCTGCTGCACGAGTTGTGCCATACGGTCGAAATGAATCACAGCCAGCGGTTCTGGCAGTTGATGGACCGCGTCACGGACGGACAGGCACAAGCGTTGCGCAGAGAGCTGCGCAGGCAATCGATGTGGTAAAAAACGGCGTACCGAAAAGGCACGCCTTAACGAGGCCGCCCCGACAAAACATACATTTTATGAGACAGCCCCGACCCTGTTCCGGTCATTTTATTTAAATGATACCGTCTTCGCGAGCCTGTTCTTCGCCCGACTGCGTAATCAGCTTATATCCTTTTCCGTGGATGTTGATAATCTCGATCTCGGGATCATCTTTCAGCAATTTACGCAACTTGGTGATATACACGTCCATACTCCGAGCGTTGAAATAATTATCATCGACCCAGATCGTTTTCAGGGCGTAGTTACGCTCCAGAATCTCGTTGGCATGTGCACAGAGCAGACTTAGCAGTTCGCATTCCTTCGTCGTAAGTTTCGTGATCTTCTCGCCGATGGTCAGCGTCTGTTTTTGCGTGTCGAACATAAAGTTACCCAGTCTGTAGAAAGGCACGTCTTTCATCTTCTTGCCTTTCACGCGGCGCAGAATCGCTTCGATACGCAGCAGCAGCTCTTCCATGCTGAACGGTTTGGTCAAATAATCGTCCGCACCGATCTTAAATCCTTCGAGGATATCTTCCTTCATTGTTTTAGCAGTCAGGAAGATGATCGGGATATCGGGATTGATGGAACGTATTTCCTGAGCCAGCGTGAAACCGTCTTTCTTCGGCATCATCACATCCAGCACGCACAAGTCGTAAGACCCTGTCGTAAAACCTTTATAACCGGCTTCTCCGTCGGAGAACAAGTCGGTAATGTAGCCTTTGGCCTGCAAGTATTCTCTTAGCAGCATTCCTAAATTTTCATCGTCTTCGCAAAAGAAGATTTTCAACTTTTCGTCCATAATTTCTGATTTTTAATGTTTAGTTTTTAATGAGTGGCAATGTTATAATAAATCGTGTTCCCGATTCCTGTTGTTGTTCGGCACGGATCGTTCCGCCATGGTCCTCCACCATCTTGCGCACGTAGGCCAGCCCCAGTCCGAAGCCTTTCACATCGTGGACATTCCCGGTGGGCACACGATAGAACCGGTCAAAAACTTTTTTCAGGTGTTCTTTTTTGATACCGATACCATTGTCTTCGATCGAGATAATCAGTTTGCCGTTTTCGCTACGCGTGCGCGCCATGAGTTCCAGCGGCACATCCTTACGGCGATACTTAACGGCATTATCAAGCAGATTGAACAATACGTTTGTGATGTGCATCTCGTCGATATAAACGGACGAATCTTCGGCCTGTAAATCCACGTCGATCGTCCCGCCGTACTTCTCTACTTTCAGAGCGAAGGTACTGACAATACCGACCAGCAAATCATTGGCATCGACTTCTTTCAGTTTTAACGTCGCCTTCTGTTTTTCGAACAGCGACATTTGCAACACCTTTTCTACGAGGAAGCCGAGGCGTTTCGTTTCATCATTAATGACTCCCGAAATATGTTTGAAGACGTCCGGACTTTTCGTAATATCCGTATCACGCAGCATCTGTGCGGCCAGTGAGATCGTCGATACCGGCGTCTTCAGTTCGTGCGTCATATTGTTCACAAAATCATTTTTCATCTCCGACAGCCTCTTCTGACGGAAAATAATATAGATCGTTGTGATGAACGTCACCAGCAAAATAAACGAGAACAGCACGGACGGCACGAGGAATGTCACCGAACTCGATATATAGTCCCTTTTTGTCGGGAAATAGATCTTAAGATAATTCCATTTCGACGGCGGGTCGTTCGGGAACAACACGTGGGTGACGACATCGGCAGCCTTCGGCGGTTTCTCATACGCCTCATTCTGATAAATGGTTACGCCATCCTTGTTGACCACCGAAAAAATATACGGAATATTCAGCCCACTGCTGATCAGCTCCGACTTGATGTAATTGTTCAACACCTTGAAATCGACCCGTTCGTCAATAGGCTTCAGGTTCGGTGTATAAATCATACTGTACAAAACATCATCAATCACACCGGCCTGATATTCGTAACGTTTCAACAGTTTCTTCTGCTGTTCTTCGGATGCGCGGATAATCGTATTCTTCGACGGCGCAGAAGTCGTTGCGCTGAAACGATTGAGTTCGATATGCTGGATGCTGCCATTCGCATTTTGTACATGCAACTGGTAGCTTTCGCTTTGGGTAATCTTCTGATTGATCTCCATCTGATTGGGAGGACTTTTATACATGAAGCTGTTCCCACCGGACTTGATGTCTTCCTCCAGATACCGATAGACCTCATCCCGTTCGATACTGCCGGACACCTTTTCCAGACAGCGACGTACCGTAGTGTCGAACTGTTCGTTGCTCGTCTTCATGATGATACTGATATAGCTGACCTGCAAATAAAGCAGGCCTGCAAATGCAAATCCCATGACGGTCGCAAGCATCCAAATCGTTGACTTCTTCATTGTCTTTTGCTTCTCCTCGTTTTAATGATAACAAATAACGTGCGTTTTAGTTTAATATTTACTCAAAAAAGGTAAAAAATACGACGCCCAACCGTTAATAATAATTAGTAAGACAAATTAAAATTTCCTCTTCTCCTCCGCCAAAAACAATATAAATCTTTTTTTATCAACAACTAAAGAACACTTTCACCAATCTATCTAATTGTTAAAACCGAGACCAAAGATTTCTCGATTCTTCGGTCTCTCAATCGTTTTAGTGTGTCTATTTTCCTGTTTCAAACACCCCGATAGCGGGGTGCAGAATCAGTGTGCTTCAATCCATCGACGGGCATTGAGAAACGCCTCAATCCATGGCGTCACGTCGTCGCCGAGGCGGTCGGCGGGATAATATCCGCATTGCCACGGGAAGATGGATCGTTCGGGGTGAGGCATCATGGCGAGGTGTCGGCCATCGGCCGAGCAAACGCCGGCAACAGCCCACGGCGAACCGTTCGGATTGGCGGGATAACCGTCGTAGCTGTACTTCGCCACAATGTGGTATTGCTTTTCGTCGCACGGGAACTCAAACCGCCCTTCGCCGTGCGCAATCCAGACTCCGAGCTTCGTGCCCGATAGTGAGCCGAGCATGATGGAATGATTCTTCGGAATATCCAATCCTACAAATCCCGATTCGAATTTGTGAGAACGGTTATGCCTCATCTTATGCTTCTCTTCGTGTTCAGGATAAAGCAGTCCCAGTTCGGCCATCAGCTGACAGCCGTTGCAGATGCCGAGGCTCATCGTATCTTTACGTGCGTAAAAACGATCGATGGCTTGCTTGGCCTTCTCGTTATAAAGGATACCGGCAGCCCACCCCTTGGCGGAACCGAGCACGTCGGAGTTGGAGAATCCGCCGCAGAAGACGATGAAGTTCACATCTTCGAGCGTTTCACGCCCCGAAGCGAGGTCGGTCAGATGCACGTCTTTCACGTCGAAGCCGGCCAGATAGAGCGTATAAGCCATCTCGCGCTCACCGTTTGTGCCCTTGTCGCGCAGAATAGCCGCACGGACACCGCTCCGCTTACGACGGTCAGCCGTTAGTTTGTAAGATGCGAGCGTCCCGACAAAATCTTTATGGAACTTGTACTCGAGCGGTTGCATCTTGTAGTTCTCGTACCGGTTGCCGGCACATTCGTTCCCACTCTGCCGCATATCGAGCAGATACGACGACTTGTACCAGACATCGCGCATATAATCAATACCGAAATGATAAGTCGTATCATCTTTCGTCACGATGAGATGCCGTTCGTCTGTCGGCCGTGCGATACGTGCGAATCCGATACCGGCCGCCCGCATCTGCTTCTCGAAGACGCTCTTCTCTTTCACCTGAACGAGGACACCCGGATTCTCGGCAAACAGGATTTTAACGATATCTTCTTCGGCTATGGCGTTCAAATCCACTTCCAGTCCGCCTTCGACATTAGCGAAACACATTTCGAGCAGTGCGGTGATCATCCCGCCTGCCGAAATATCATGTCCGGCAAGTATCAACCCTTTGTCGATCGCTTCCTGTACGGCATTGAATGCGTCGCGGAAGTAATCGAAGTCTCTGACCGTCGGCGCCTCACTGCCCACTTTACCGAGCGACTGTGCGAAAGCCGAACCGCCGAGACGGAGAGCATCGAACGAGAAATCGATATAATATATATAGGTATGTTTATCGCGCGCAAGTACGGGCGAAACAATCTTGCGGATGTCGCTCACTTCACCTGCAGCCGAGATAATCACCGTGCCGGGCGAAAAGACTTTGTCCGTGCCGTATTTCTGGGTCATCGAAAGCGAATCCTTGCCGGTCGGGATGTTGATACCGAGTGCGCAGGCAAAATCCGATGCCGCCTCAACAGCTTTGTAGAGCCTTGCATCCTCGCCCTTATTTCGGCAGGGCCACATCCAGTTAGCGCTTAACGAAACACTGGTAAGCCCATCGGCCAGCGGGGCAAAAACAATATTCGTCAGTGCTTCGGCAATCGCCATCACCGATCCGGCGGCCGGGTCGATCAACGCGACTTGCGGAGCATGGCCGATGGAGGTAGCCATACCGGCCTGACCGCGATAGTCGAGCGCCACGGCGCCAAGGTCGCTGAGCGGCAGCTGCAACTCTCCCTGACACTGTTGGCGGGCGATCTTACCCGTTACACTGCGGTCGACCTTGTTCGTCAGCCAGTCTTTGCAGGCTACGGCTTCGAGTTGGATCACATTTTCGAGGTAGCGGTGCAAATCGGCTTCCTTATATTTTACAGGAGAATATGCTTCGTCGACCGTCTGATCTTCCATGATGGTACGCGGCGGCTTACCGAACATGTACTCGAGTTTGATATCGATGGGGCGTACGCCATCCTGCTGCTCGAAAACAAACTTCATGTCATCCGTCGTTTGACCGACAACGTACATCGGAGCGCGTTCACGTTCAGCGATACGCCGCACACGCTCAACGTCTTTTTCTTTCATCAACAACCCCATACGCTCCTGGCTCTCGTTCCCGATAATTTCCTTCGCCGAAAGGGTCGGATCGCCGACGGGGAGCTTCGACATGTCGATATGTCCGCCGGTCGCTTCGACAAGCTCGGACAGACAGTTCAGGTGTCCCCCCGCTCCATGATCGTGGATCGAGATGATGGGGTTACTTTCGGACTCGGCGATGGCACGGATCACGTTGGCCGCCCGTTTCTGCATCTCCGGATTGGCACGCTGCACGGCATTCAACTCGATACCGCTTGTATATTGTCCCGTATCGACCGACGAGACAGCGCCTCCCCCCATACCGATGCGGTAATTATCACCTCCGATGATCACCACTTTTTCCTTCGGCTTCGGATCACCTTTGAGGGCGTCGCGTTTGTTGGCGTAGCCCACGCCTCCGGCCAGCATGATGACTTTGTCGTATGCATATTTCTTCTCGTTCTCGGTGTGCTCGAAAGTGAGCAGCGACCCGCAGATCAGCGGTTGTCCGAACTTATTTCCGAAATCGGAGGCGCCGTTCGATGCTTTGATCAGGATTTGTTCGGGCGACTGATACAACCATCGACGCGGATCGAGTATGTTCTCCCATGAGCGGTTTTCTTCGGTGCGGGGATAGGAGGTCATATACACGGCTGTTCCCGCTATGGGAAGAGAAGCCTTGCCTCCGCCCAGACGATCGCGAATCTCGCCTCCCGTGCCGGTAGCGGCACCGTTGAACGGCTCGACGGTTGTCGGGAAATTATGCGTTTCGGCTTTCAGCGACAGTACGGTATCGATCTTCTTGATCGAGAAATAATCGGGCTTATCGGCCGACAGAGGAGCGAATTGCTCGACGGTCGGGCCGGCATTGAATGCTACATTGTCTTTATAGGCCGACACCAGCTTGTTCGGGTTCTCGGCCGATGTTTTTTTGATCAGAGCAAAGAGGGAATGCTCCTTTTCTTCGCCGTCGATAATGAAGGTACCACCGAAGATTTTATGCCGGCAATGCTCGGAGTTCACCTGCGAAAACCCGAACACTTCGCTGTCGGTCAGGTTACGTTTCAGTTTTTTGCTTACTTCGTTGAGGTAGCCCACCTCGTCGGCGCTCAGCGCAAGTCCTTCCTGCTCGTTGTAGGCCGCAATATCGTCGATATACACGATCGGATCAGGCTTCCGGTCGATCGTGAACAGTTGCTGGTCAAGGTTGTCATAGACATGTTGCAACATCGGGTCATGTCCCTTCTCCGGCGACAGGGGAACATATTCTTCGATACGCGAAATTCCTTCCAGGCCCATGTTCTGCGTGATTTCGACAGCATTCGTGCTCCACGGCGTGATCATTTCACGACGCGGCCCGACAAATCGTCCCTTAACCACATCCGCCTCTACCGGAGTGGCGCCGCTGAACAGCCAGATTAATTTTTCGATATCGTTCTTCGAGAATGTATGGGAGGTCTCTACCGCTAAGACGCTCTTGTCCGACGATTGAAAAAACTGAATCATATATAATTCCTTATGATTAATGGTTATTTAATTACGCCTCAAAGATAGGTAAAAAAAATGGTTCCTTCGAACAAATGACGCGATGAGATGCCGGAATAAACCCAGATTACGCAATAGAAGAAATAAGAATGAATTTAATTCAGGCCTTCAGCCCTCCGAACAAGGTCCGGATGTCGATACCCCACCCT